>JAYCWP010000024.1:0-215023 GCA_037257225.1 Lawsonibacter sp. | reverse complement strand
ACTTCATTCATGCCAGGGCTGCAAACCAATTTGCGAAAAATTCTTGACACTACCAATCTATACAACTGTGTGGACTATTTCCCCTTTTAGGGCAATTGGAAAAGGAATCCACGGGCCAGGAATGTGTAAGGACAGAACACCATCTATGCGAAAAAAGAAGTCGCTGTGGAGTTGCAGTTCCACAGCGACCAACGCTTTTAATCTGATACAAGAATATGGGATCGCACCGCAAGGCTTCTGGGGCAGATCGGGCAGCCCGCAGCAGCCTACCAGCCTAACACAAACATCTGGTTTCCTTCTGCTGTAAAGTTCGCAATGCTGTACAGCACCACAACAGAGTCGATTTGATTCTCCTCCACATAGCCCTTCACGCTGGTTAGATTCATGCGCGGATCAAACAGATGGATCTCAGAAAAATTCTGCGTAAGGAACGGAGCCAAACTGTCTGTATAGGAGTCTCGAATCACAAGCACCCGAGGGGCATCTGTGTGCTCTGTCTGGATCACACATAGAGGCTGATTCCCGCCCAGGAAGGAGGAATACTGATCCTTCTCCTGTAAAAACTTGTCCACATAGAGGCTGCTCTCCACAGGGGAACCCTCAGGATAGGACATGACTTTCACTCCGTCCTCGGAGACATAACGATCGATTTGATCTGGTGCGACCCAGCGGACCCCAGAGCGAGAGAACAGCGTGCCGTAGAAGGAGTCAGACACGGTGACTTTCCCTGCCTGATCCAATGGTTCAGCCTCCAGCCCCATAGCCTCCATCAGTGCAGTGTAGCCGTAGTAGGCACCCAGGCTGGTCCAGTGGTGGTCAGTGCGGTAATAGAGATCCTCCTCCCGATGGGCATTCAGCGGCGTGCAGAGGTCCACCGTCTGTGCCTCGACCGACCCGTACATCTTCTCAATGATGGCCTGCTCGTCGGCAGTGGGCGCCCCTGCCGGGAGACGGTCTGCCCACACTTCGGCCGCAGAGGGGATCAGTCCGAAATAAACCGGAACAGACACATTCCCCACCAGCTGGTTGATATAGCCGGCGTTCTGGGCCAAGGTCTCCTGAGAGGGAGTATCCAGATGGCGGATCAAAGTATCGTCTCCAGCAAAATAGATGCCGTTATTCTCCTGCTTTCCGGAGAGCCGCTCACTCCATGCCTTCATCGCTACCCACAGGTCACGGCCCATAATCTGGTCGTTGACATAGCTTTCTGCGTCAGACATAAATTTCCCGCTTTCCAGGTTCTCCAGAGAGATCTTGGGCGGCTTGGCCAAGTTCCGGTTTTCTACGGGAGAAAACGCACGGTCAGGGAGCAGCAGACTGCCCACCAGAATCCCACCGATGAAGAGCGAGAACAGGCCGGTCAAAAAGATGCTGTATGCTTTTGTCATATAGCGACCTCCTTAGAAACGGAAATACAGGAAGGGATTGTACGTCCCATCCACCAGATATGCAGTACATACCACCAGGCTGGCCAGCACCAGAATCGCACACACCGCCTGCGCGGCACGCGGCTTCAACCGGCGGTACAGAGAGGCTCCCAGAGGGGTGGAGGCCAAACCAGCAATGCAGAGAATGGGCAAATAGCTGGTGAGATAGTAGCCGAAGGCGGAGTCTGCCAGCGGGACACCGCCCAGTCCAAACATGACCCGCAGATAGCCAGCCAGATGCCCGGCATCCTCAATCGCAAAGATGGCCCAGCTCACCAGAACGAAGAACATGGTGTAGATGTGGCCCACGGCGGCAGGTGCACGGTTCAGCCGGTCCAGAAGGAAGAACTTCTCCACCATCAGCAGGACAAAGAAATACAGACCCCAAATCAGATAGTTCCAGCTGGCTCCGTGCCAAATTCCAGTGGCCGCCCACACTACCAACAGGTTAAACATCCACCGTGGCTTAGCGCAGCGGTTGCCCCCCAGGGGGATATACAAGTACTCCCGGAACCAGGTGGACAGGGAGATGTGCCAGCGCCGCCAGAACTCGGTGATGCTTTTGGAGATATAGGGGTAGTTGAAATTGGGCAGGAATTCAAAGCCCAGCATCCGTCCCAGTCCGATGGCCATATCAGAGTAGCCGGAGAAGTCAAAGTAGATCTGGAAGGTGAAGGCCAGCACGCCAAGCCAGGAGCCCGCCACCGTCAGTTCGCCTAGCGCCATGGCCTTATAGCTCTCCCACAGCATTCCCACATTGTTGGCAATGAGCACTTTTTTTGCCATGCCCACCATAAAAGTCTGTACACCGGAGGCGAATTTGTCCGTGGAACAGGTCCGCTGGTCAATCTGATTGCCCAGATCTTTATATTTGATGATCGGCCCGGCAATCAGCTGGGGGAACAGCGTAACGAAGGTACCAAAGTTGATGATAGACCGCTGGGCCCTGGTATCACCCCGGTACACGTCAATGGTGTAGCTCATGGTCTGGAAGGTGTAAAACGAGATGCCGATGGGCAGATGGATGTTCAACACCGGCATAAAATTCAGGCCCACCGACTGGAGGGAGACCGCCAGAAAGTCCCAGTACTTGAAAAACAGCAGCAGGGCCAGGTTGAACACAATGGAGGAGGCCACAGCCATCCGTGCGCCCCGGTCATTCCCCCGTTCCTTACATCGTTCCACCAAAAGGCCATGGACATAGTCGATGGCGGTGGAAAGGAACATGATGGACACATACATTTGTTCACCCCAGTAGTAAAACACCAGGGAAGAGAGCAGCAGTACACCATTGCGCAGCTTCCGGGGAACCAGATAGTAAACCAGCAGCGTCAATGCCAGAAAATAAAATAAGAAAATGGGGGTGGAAAAGACCATGTGGTGTCCTCCTCAAATCAGCTTACAGAAATCAGAGTTGGGCGGGCGGACCCGCCCAACTCACGGCAGTTGAACTCCCATGCACCATCTGTATGGCAGTTCTGAATCAAACTGTGGACGCACAAGGGGCCAGCCGCCCTGTGCAAAAAAGATCAGGTGCTTAGAACAATGCGTTAAATTCGTTCACAATGGCATCACAATCCTCATGGACTACCATCATCACATAGTTGCCTTTGGAGACCACCCGGGAATTGTTCTGCCACGCCTCAATGGCGCTGGGATAAAAGGCGCCGCCGGCAACCTGAGCGTCGATACGGTCCTGGAAAACTCCCTTTACCGTATCCACATCACCGCTGCTGGCCACTTCCACCAGGGCGATCTCACCGGAGTTCATGGTCATCATATTGATATAGGGCAGGCACTGGTTCGTTTTGACGTCAGACAGGCCGGGATAGACATCCTTGATCATGTTCGCATCAGCCAGCGACAGCATGCCAAATTGGTGATTGGAGGTAACAGTGCTGTAAAAAGCAGACAGATCCACACTTCCGCTGTTAGGTGTGCTGACAGAACCAGATCCGGAAGAACTATTTCCGCCACTGGAAGAACTGCCGCTTCCGGAGGACGCACTGCCGCCGGAGGCGGGCTTGTCCGCTTCAAACTTACAGCGGACGATGCAGGAGGCAGTCAGCCCGGTCTTGCTGTCGGTGACTGTAATGGTGGCATTGCCGGGAGCCACGGCGGTAACCAACCCCTTGTTGGAAACTTTCGCCACAGCCTCATTGTCGGAAGTCCATGTGTAGGTGCCCTTTTCAGGTTTAGACTCAGCTTTCAGCTGATAGGCGGCGCCCACCTTGAACAGAGAGAAATCAGAGGAATTCAGGGACAGGCTTTTCTTTGCCACAGGCTCCTCCACGGGAGGATTCTCACTGTCCTCCTGATTCTTATCCGGCAGAGAAGCATCAGGCTGGGACGCATCGGGCTGAGAGGACTCCGGCAGGGACAGGTCAGGCTGAGACTGCTCAGGGATCGAGGCACTCCCCTGGCTGGAGGAGATGGAGCCATCCGGATTGGACTGCGCATCGTTCTCCTCCTTGGGGCCGCAGGCAGTCAGGAGGGTCAGAGAGAGGGCCAGCGCTGCAAAACGTGCATAGGTGCGGTATTTCATGTGATAAACTCCTTTATGATCAAAAGAAATATTCCATACGCGGAAATCGGTTTCAAGGGTTTTGACGCAGAACATAGAAAAATGTTCCCGAAAATTTCAAAAAGTTTTCCTCTGGGCTCTATGCCACAAAAGCCGCATTATTATATCAGGATTTCGCCGGAAATACCACCCCGATCCATGCTGGAAGAAAAATTTTCAGTTCTAACCCCTGATTATTTACATGCCTCTCCCACAAAACACCTTGGCAGGGCAGTCCGAACATACAGAAAGTAAACTCCCGGCCCCCTGCATCGCAGGGGGGCGGGAGTTTACTTAGGGAGATGGTTTTATGAGAGTTGAAACTGTCCGGTATACAGCCGATAATAGCGCCCTTTTTTCTCCATCAGCTGATCATGGTCTCCCTTCTCTTCAATCTGTCCATGCTCAATGACCACGATACAGTTGGAGTTTCGAACGGTGGAAAGACGGTGGGCAATGACAAACACTGTCCTGCCCTCCATCAGGGTGTCCATTCCCTGCTGGATGAGCGCCTCTGTACGGGTATCGATGGACGAAGTAGCCTCATCCAGGATCATCACCGGTGGATCGGCCACTGCCGCCCGGGCAATGGCCAGCAGCTGCCGCTGACCTTGACTCAGGTTGCCGCCGTCACCAGTGACCATCGTCTGGTATCCATTGGGCAGGCGTCGGATAAAGGAATGGGCGTTGGCACTCTTGGCTGCCGCAATGCACTCCTCGTCCGTAGCATCCAGCCTGCCGTAGCGAATATTGTCTAAAATAGTGCCGGTAAACAGGTGGGTATCCTGGAGCACCGCCCCCAGGGAACGGCGCAGATCGTCCTTCCGAATGGCCTTGATGTCAATGCCATCATAGGTGATCAGCCCACCCTCGATCTCGTAAAATCGGTTTATCAGGTTGGTAATGGTGGTCTTACCCGCTCCAGTGGAGCCCACAAAGGCGATCTTCTGCCCCGGATTGGCATAGACGGATACATCCTTCAGGATGCGTTTCCCTGGCACATAGGAGAAGTCCACATGGTTGAAGCGCACTGCACCCCGCAGTTCTGTGAGGTAATATTCCTCCCCAGGCACATTGCGCACCGTGCCCCGGATGAGATGGAGCGAGGGCGCCCCCGTGTGATCGGGATACTTCCAGGCCCAGCCGTGCCCAGCCAGGGAGGACAGATCCTCCACCTGGGTCAGTGCGCCGTCCGGGGCCACCTTGACCCAGATGCCATCGTCGGAATCAGTCCCGGGCGGGAGAAGCTTCAGCCCGCCCCGCTCCCGGACGGCCTGCCCCAGTTCGGTGAGGCTCTCCCCCTCGGCCAGAACAGGGACCAGGGCCATACCGCTGGACCGGGGCGTTTTCCAGGCCCAGGTGCGGGAGTGCCCTGTGCCGGAGAATGGGGTCAGCGTACCATTGGCATCCTTCTCCGCTTCCACCAGGGTAACTTGTCCCTGGTCTTCCTCGGGCTGAGTGTCCATCACATCAAAAATACGTTCAGCTCCAGCCAGAGCGGAGAGCAGAGTGGTCATCTGCTGAGAGATCTGATTCAGGGGCTGTCCCACCTGCTTGGAGTAGTTTAAATAGACCACCAGGCCGCCCAGGTCAAAGCCCTGGAGCACAGACAACAAGCCTCCAAAAGCCGCAGTAAGGGCATAACTGATGTTCATCAGATTCCCTGAGACTGGCATAATCATAATGGAGTAGAAATTTGCCTTCTGCGCAGCATCCCGGTAGGCGGTATTCAGTGCGCGGAAGTCCGCCTTAGCCTGCTCCTCATGGGTAAATGCCTTGACCACTTTCAAGCCCTCGATGATTTCCTGGATCTCACCATTCATGTCACCCAGCGCACTCTGCTGGGCGCGGTAGAATTTTCTGCTGCGGCCACCCAAAGTCTTGAACAAAGCGATGGTAACCGCCAGCAGAAGAGCTGTGACCAGAAAGAGCTTCCAGTTGATAAAGAGCATCATACTCACCAGGCCGACAAACATCAGCACACTGGAGCACAGGGAAACTACGCTCTGCTCCAAGGCCATCTGTACGTTGTCCGCATCGTTGGTAAACCGGCTCATCAACTCTCCATGGGGATGCTGATCAAAATAACTCAGCGGAAGCGCCTGGAGTTTATCGAACAGATCCTTTCTCAGTCGGTTGACCCCTCTCTGGGCCAGGCGAACCATCACAGCGGACTGTCCATAGGCCGCTGCACAGCCTGCTACATAGACCACCACCAGGGCCAGCACCGCCTGAGCCAAGCCAGAAAAATCGGTACAGCCAGACCAGATAAAGTTGTTGATGATGGAACGCATCATGTAAGATCCGCCCAAATTGCTGCCCACCGACAAAACCAGAAGCAGCAGCACCATCAGAAGCGGAAGCTTGCTCCTGGTAAGATACCCAACTAGGCGGCGGATGGTACGGCCCATATTTTTAGGTTTGACATAGCCCCCTCTTGGGGCGCGGTTGGGTCCCGGCATCAGCCATCCACTCCTTCCTGCTGGGATCGATAGATCTCTTGATAGATTGCATTTCCGGCAAGCAGCTGCTCATGCGTGCCACGGCCCGCGATGCGGCCGTCATCCAAAATCAGAATCTCATCGGCGTACTGCACCGAGGAAATCCGCTGGGCAATGATGATCACAGTCGTGTCCTTCAGATTGGCGGCAAAGGACTGCCGGATAGCGGCCTCCGTGGCGCTGTCCACAGCAGAGGTGGAGTCATCCAAAATGAGGACTGCCGGCTTTCTCAGCATCGCCCGGGCGATGCACAGCCGCTGCTTCTGTCCGCCGGAAACGTTCGTGCCGCCTTGGGTCAGAACAGTGTCAAACCCGTCGGGCAGACCCATAATAAAGTCATAAGCCTGGGCATCCTTAGCCGCCTGGATCATCTCCGCCTCTGTGGCCTCCGGACGGCCCCAGAGGAGGTTTTCCCGGATGGTTCCGGTAAAGAGCACGTTGTTTTGCAGCACCATACCGATGCGGGCCCGCAGCTGTTCCAAGGGATAGTCCCGCACATCCATCCCGTCCAGAAGCACAGCGCCTCCTGTGACGTCATAAAATCTGGGGATCAGATTGACCAAGGAGGACTTGCCCGTCCCTGTGCCGCCCACGATGGCCACAAACTGGCCAGGCTCCACAGCGAAGCTGATCTGGGAGAGCACATCGTCCCCAGTTCCGGCGCGGGCGTATTTGAAGGAGACGTCCCGGAACTCCACCCGGCCCCTGGGCGCCGGGAGCCCATCCTGGGAGGGGAGCTGCACCTGGGGCTTATTTTCCACGGAAGGTTCTGCGGAGAGGACCTCGTTGATCCGGTGGGCGCAGGCCTGGGCGCGGGTGAGCTGAAGCAGCGCCATCGCAACCATCATCACGCTCATCAGGATCTGGAAAATATAGTTGATGAACGCCTGAAGGTCTCCCAGCAGGAATCCCTCAGCCATGACCATTTTTCCGCCCAAATACAGCACAGCCACAGTGGCCCCGTTCATCGCCAGCATCATAATGGGCATAATGGCAATGATCTTCATGCCTACATTCAGCCCAGCCATCATCAGCTCATCATTGGATCGCTGAAATTTTTTCCGCTCGTGGTCCTCCCGAACGAAGGCCTTGACCACCCGGATGGCCACCAGGTTCTCCTGAAGCGTATTGTTCAAGCCGTCGATCTTGGTCTGCATCACTTCAAAGAGCTTAGTACAGATCTTCATTAAAATGCCGATGGCCAGCATCATCAGCGGGATGACCACCAGCAGCACCACAGCCAACCGTGGATTGATGGAAATGCTGATCCCCAGGGCGGCAATGAGCATCACCGGGGCCCGCACCAGCATCCGCAGGCCCATATTCAGCATCATAGTCATGGCATTGACATCGTTGGTCATGCGGGTAATGAGGGAGGCCGAGGAGAAGCGGTCAATGTCCGCAAAGGAGAACTCCTGGACTTTATCAAAAAGACATTGGCGCAGATTCGCACCGAACCCCTGGCTTGCAAAAGTCGCATATTTAGCAGATAGAACTCCAAAGGCCATGGACAACAGGGAGAGGGCCAGCATGATTGCCCCCAGCCGGAAGATATAGGCCGTGTCTCCGGCAGGGATGGCCACATCTACGATCTTTGCCATGATCAATGGCAGGATCAGCTCGCAGATAACCTCCAAAGTGATAAAGATCGGGGAGCGCACTGCCTGCCGCTTATAGCCCTGAAGATGAGTAAGAAACAGGGAAAGCAACTTAAAGTTCCTCCTTTGCTGTGGAATGAGGGGTACTGTTTCCCCGCAGATTTTCCAGCATCCGCAGATAAAAACCTCTCAAAATGGCCTGTTCTTCCGTGGACAGGCCGGTAAACGCCCGGCGTGTCACCCGCTGGAGACAGGCAAAGCAGTCATCCACTGCCTGCTGGCCCTTGTCGGTCAGCGTGACCCGGTTTCTCCTGGCATCTCCAGGCTCCGGTTCCCGGCGGATGTACCCCTTTTTTTCCAGGGACTTTAGCGAGGTAGCCACTGCGGCAGGCGAGACATGAAGCAGCTGCGCCAACTCCCGCTGGGTCTGGCCATCCGCCCCCTTAGCTCCTGCGGTGCGAAGGATACACATAAGCATGGGATGTCCTACTTCTTGAAGTCCTGCTGCAGCCAATTCGGTTTGGATGGCGTTTTGGCGGGCCAGATGGAGTTGATGCTCCAAGAGGCCCAGATCGAAATCAAAATTTGCCATTGTTCCTCCTCTTCTTCCTTTGAATCGTTAACCCATTAACCATTAACGCGTTTACATTTTAGCACCTTTCCGGAAAATGTCAAGGGAAGGGCAGTAAAGATTCACAATTGATTCACAATGCGCCGCAACCCGCCTCATTTTGGAACATTCGTTTGACTTTCTGGGCTGGATATGCTATAATACCATTAAAAAGAACGAACAAACTGGCCTTATGCGCCGCCACAGCGTGACTGCGGGAAGGAGCTTTACTATGGGAACCATCACCCCAAAGCAACAGAAGATCTATGATTTCATCCAGACCTTCGCCGCGGAACACGGTTATCCCCCTTCCGTGCGGGAGATCGGCGCAGCTATGGGGTTGAAATCCCCCTCCACTGTCCACTTTCACCTGAAGGGTCTGGAAGAAGCCGGTATGATCATCAAGGCCGAAGGAAAGACCCGGGCCATCACCCTCCCAGCCGCCGCCCATCGCGCAGTGGCTGAAGAGGCCAGCGCCCGTGCCAATCGCATCCCGGTGGTAGGCAGTGTAGCTGCCGGCTCCCCCATTTTGGCGGAGGAATGCATCGAGGATTATCTTATGTTTGATACCCAGGGGCTCAGTGGAGAACACTTTGCGCTGAAAGTCCGGGGTGAGTCCATGATGGGAGCTGGCATCCTCCCTGGCGACTTAGTGGTGGTCCACCGCCAGCAGGAGGCCCACAGCGGCGAGATCGTTGTTGCGCTGTTCGAGGACGAGGCCACTGTAAAAACCCTGCGTCGCAGGGATGGACAGATCTGGCTGATGCCAGAAAATCCGGCCTATGAACCGATTGACGGTACCCATGCCCAAATCGTGGGCAAGGTCGTTGCAGTGGTTCGGCGCTATTGAGCCAAACTAGTTGATATAGAATATGAAACCGGGGCCTCTATCTGATCTGAGGTCCCGGTTTTCTGTCAAAAGATCGCCAAATATTGACGGGAGTACTCTTCCTGCTTGAAACGCGCAATGAAATGATTGACACAGCGTTGTGAAACAGGTTACACTATAGGTACAACTGAATGAGGCAAACAGCCGGTGCCGCCGCCCCGGAACCTAGACACAGCATCCGACGGGCGGAGGTTAAAAGGGAAACAGGTGCAAAACCTGTGCGATCTCGTCACTGTAAGCAAGGAGTATATCGCCAGCGTAATATGCAGCCACTGATGAAAATTGGGAAGGCGGTGATATACGAAGATTTGCGAGCCAGGAGACCTGCCGTCTGTGGGTACGGGAAGATACTTCCAGATCACGAGGAATTGATTGTACTGATGCGGCCATCTGCTTCCGTGATCCTTTTGCCCTTTTAAAGGGAAAAAGGATCTTGTTTTTCCTGCCCTTTTGCTGAAAACAGATGTTTTATATAGAAAAAGCTTCAATCTGACTAAGACAAGCATGAAGGAGGAAAAACCATGAAAATCAAAAAAATGCTGTCCCTGCTGCTTTCTGCAGCCCTGCTGATGACCCCGCTGGCCGCCTGCGGCACCGGAACTTCTTCCACTTCCGGAAGCGGCACTGAGTCCGGTGTTGAAAGCAGCACAGCCCCAGATCACTCCCAGGATGCAGAGGGTGTGGACACCGGAGACGCCAGCCTGGACGATCCCCGAAACCAGGACGAAATCGGGGAAAAAGAGCTGCTGGTAGTCAGCTTTGGCACCAGCTACAACGATAACCGCCGCCTGACCATCGGCGCCATTGAAACCGCCCTGGCAGAAGCCTTTCCGGATTGGTCGGTGCGTCGAGCCTTCACCAGTCAGATCATTATTGACCGGGTGCGGGAACGGGATGGCGTGGAAATTGACAATGTCAAGGCTGCCCTGGACCGAGCCGTGAACAATGGTGTTAAAACATTGGTTGTCCAGCCTACCCACTTGATGGACGGCCTGGAGTACGCCGATTTGGTGGACGAACTGGCGCAGTACTCTGACGCCTTTGAACACGTTGCCGTAGGAGCACCCCTGTTGACCAGTGAGGGAGACTTCCAAGCGGTGGCTGAAGCTATCACACAGGCGACGGCGCAGTATGATGACGGCGATACCGCCATCTGCTTCATGGGTCACGGAACCGAGGCGGAGTCCAACCGCATTTATGGAGAGATGCAGCAGGTTCTGACCGCAGGCGGATACAATCACTATTATGTAGGAACCGTGGAAGCAGAGCCTACACTGGATGATGTTCTGGCCGGAGTGAAGGACAGCGGGGTACACAAAGTAGTGCTCCAGCCTCTCATGATTGTGGCCGGTGACCATGCCAACAACGACATGGCGGGTGATGAGGAGGACTCCTGGAAATGCTCCTTCCAAAATGCCGGTTATGAAGTACAGTGTGTCTTGAAGGGTCTGGGGGAACTGGAGGCTATCCAGCAGCTTTTCGCAGCCCACGCCCAGGCGGCCATGGATACTTTGGAAAAATAAGATGACGACATGGGCGGGAACGGCCTGGAGCGGCACTCCGGGCCGCTCCCGCCCATTCAAAAGAGAAAAGAAAGGATGTCTGAGATGAGAAAAAAGGGGATCGCTCTGCTGCTGAGCCTCTGGCTGCTGCTCACCGTAGGATGCAGCCAGGAACCTTCTGTCGAAGCGCACTCTGTTCCAGATGAGAGCAGTCCGGTCGCTTCCGGCAGTGAATTCGCTGGCGCAGCCGATGTGGTGGAAGAGGGAATGGAGCCTATCTTCGGGGAAAACCTGAAAAATGGGACTTATCCAATTACTGTGGACTCTAGTTCCTCTATGTTCCGTGTGGTCCACTGTGAACTGACCGTTTTGAACGGAGAGATGACGGCAGAAATGACCATGGGAGGCACTGGCTATCTCTGGGTCTTTCCCGGAACTGGCGAGGAAGCCGCTGCGGCGCCAGAGACAGACTGGATCTCCTACACCCAGCAGGCAGACGGAAGCCATGTCTTTACCGTACCGGTAGAGGCGCTGGATCAGGGACTCCCCTGCGCAGCCTTCAGCAAGAAAAAGGAGAAGTGGTATGACCGGACTTTACTCTTCCGGGCAGACTCTCTTCCTTTGGATGCGTGGAAAGAGGACGCCGTGGCCACCCCGGACAGTCTGGGCCTGGAGGATGGAAGCTACTGGGTGGATGTAGCCCTGGAGGGGGGCTCCGGCCGTGCCAGTGTGGATTCTCCTGCCAAGCTGACCATCCGGAACGGTCAGGCAGAGGCGGAACTGCTATGGAGCAGCGGGAACTATGACTACATGAAGGTGGATGGTGTACAGTATAACGCAGAGATGGTGGAGGGCCGCTCTTGTTTCGTGATCCCGGTGGTCTGCTTCGACCGCGCCCTGTCGGTCCAGGCAAATACCACCGCCATGAGCACCCCCCATGAAATTGAGTATACTCTGACATTTGATTCTAACTCTTTCAAGGAGGCGGAACGTTGAGCCCTATCCGACGGCTTGGTGCAGCACTTCTCTCGGCGGCTTTGACTGCCCAGCTATTGACGGCTTGCGCTCCGGGAAACGCCGCCCCCGGCGGCGTGGAGGGCCCCCGCTGGGAGGATCTGGAGTATGACCGAAGTCTAGAACTGCAATATGCTCAGCAGTTCTCTGTTGATTACTATCAGGACGGATATTCCCTGGTAGAGATCCAGGAGGTCGGAACCTATCTGGTGGTCCCCCCAAAGGCAGCAGTGCCTTCTGGACTGAACGAGGGGATCACGGTGCTCCGGCAGCCCCTGGACCGAATCTATCTGGCGGCCACCTCAGCCATGGATCTATTCCGGGAACTGGATAGCCTGGCTGCCATCCGTCTGTCTGGAACAAAAGCCCAGGACTGGTATGTAGAAGAGGCCCGGACTGCTATGGAGTCAGGCGAGATTCTGTATGCCGGGAAATACAGCACTCCGGACTATGAGCGGATCTATGCCGAGGGGTGTGACCTGGCGGTAGAGTCCACGATGATCTATCACACTCCAGAGGTAAAGGAGCAGCTAGAGGAACTGGGTGTCCCAGTTCTGGTGGAGCGCTCCAGCTATGAGAGCCATCCCCTAGGGCGCATGGAGTGGCTGAAGCTTTATGGAGTTCTCTTAGGAAAGGAGCCCCAGGCCCAGGCGTGTTTCCAGCAGACTCTGGACCGCCTGGCTCCCGTTTTAAAGCAGGAGCGCACTGGGAAAACAGTTGCATTTTTCTATATCACCTCCAACGGAGGGGTCAATGTACGCAAACCTGGGGACTATATCTCCAAGCTGATCGGGATGGCCGGCGGGGAATATGTGTTCCAAGACCTAGGTGGGGAGGAAAATGCCCTGTCCACGATGAACCTCCAGATGGAGGCGTTTTATGCCGGGGCAAAGGACGCTGATCTCTTAATTTATAACAGTGCTGTGGACGGCGGCCTGCGCACCCTGGACGAATTGCTGGAGAAAAATGAGGTACTGGCTGAATTCCGGGCGGTGCAAGAGGGGAACGTCTGGTGTACCGGACAGGACCTGTTCCAATCCTCCATGGGACTGGGGGACCTGCTGCTGGACATCCATACCGTTCTGACCCAGGAGGATCCGGAACCAGGATCACTGACCTATCTGTATCGTTTGACAAAGGAGTGATAAACCATGGAGGAGCCCCGTATCCGGCGCTGGTGCATGGCCTTTTTACTGCTGCTTCTGATGCTGGCCGGCCTGTTTCTCTGGAGCCTGAACGCCGGCAGCATTCCCCTGACAGCAGGTGAGGTGTGGGACATTCTAATTCATCGGGACGGGGATTACGCCGCCGTGATTTGGAAGCTCCGCCTGCCTCGGACCCTGTCCGCAGCCCTGATGGGAGGCGCCCTGTCGGTGTCCGGCTTTCTCCTCCAGACCTTCTTTGCCAACCCCATTGCCAGCCCCTTTGTACTGGGGATCTCCTCTGGGGCCAAGCTGACCGTCTCCCTGGCTATGGTCGGCCTGCTTTCCCGCGGGGTCGTGATGAGCTCTGGAGGGATGATCCTGGCCGCCTTTGCAGGCGCCATGTTATCCATGGGCTTTGTACTGCTCCTGTCCAAGTGGCTGCACCAGATGTCCCTGTTGGTGGTAAGCGGGGTCATGATCGGGTATCTCTGCTCAGCGGTCACCGAGTTTGTGGTCACCTTTGCCAGTGACGCCAACATCGTCAACCTGCACAACTGGTCTATGGGTAGTTTTTCCGGGGTATCCTGGGCCAATCTCCATGTACTCCTGCCAGTCATAGGAGCGGCCCTGATCGGGAGTTTCCTGCTATCCAAACCTATGGGGGCCTATCAGCTGGGGGAAGGCTGTGCCCGGAGCATGGGGGTAAATATCCGGGCCTTCCGCACCGCGCTGATCCTTCTGTCCAGCGTTCTGTCCGCCAGCGTGACCGCCTTTGCAGGCCCCATCTCCTTTGTGGGTATCGCGGTTCCTCACTTGGCAAAGGGGCTGTTTGGCACAGCGCGGCCCATTCTGATGATCCCAGCCTGTTTTCTGGGGGGTGCGGCCTTCTGTCTGTTTTGTGACGGGTTGGCCCGGACAGTATTTGCCCCCACTGAACTGAGCATCAGCGCAGTGACCGCCGTACTGGGCGCTCCCATTGTGATCTGGATCATGCTGCGCCGGCGGCTCCGCCCCGGCGAATGAGAGGAGGAAACACCCTTATGAGTGAACCCATGCTGTCTGCTCAGAATTTGGTTGTGGGTTACCACGGGCGGCCTCTGCTCCGGGAGATCTGTCTTCAGGTGCGTTCGGGGGAGATCCTGACCCTCATCGGTCCAAATGGTGCCGGGAAATCCACCATCCTGAAAAGTCTGATTGGACATCTGCGCCTGCTGGGCGGGCAAGTCAGCTTGCTGGGACGTGATATGGTCCAGCTGAGCGAGCGGGAAATCGCCCACAGTCTGTCCGTTATGATGACCAGCCGGACACAGCCGGATCGGATGACCTGCTGGGAGGTTGCCGCCGCCGGCCGCTATCCCTATACCGGACGGCTGGGGATCCTCGGCTCTGGGGATCGGGCCGCAGTACAGGACGCACTGGAACGGGTCCACGCCCTGGATCTGCGGGACGCGCTCTTTGACCAGATCAGTGATGGTCAGCGGCAGAGGGTTCTGCTGGCCCGGGCCATCTGTCAGGAGCCGGAAGTCCTGGTCCTGGATGAGCCCACCTCCTTCCTAGATTTGCGCGGCAAGCTGGAGCTGCTGGCCATTTTGAAGGAGTTAGTACGGGAACGCCAAGTGGCTGTCATCCTCTCCCTTCACGAATTAGACCTGGCACAGCGGATCTCTGACCGGCTCCTGTGTATCCGGGGCAATGGGATTGACCGTTGCGGAACACCGGAGGAGATCTTCTCCGGAGGCTATATCCAGCAACTGTACGGCGTGGAGCGGGGCAGCTACTGTGAGTCCTTCGGCTGCCCAGAACTGGAGCCCGTCCGGGGCAAGCCTCAGATCTTTGTCATCGGAGGAAACGGCAGCGGGATTCCGGTTTACCGCAGGCTCCAGCGGCAGGGGGTTCCCTTCGCTGCCGGGATCCTCCCGGAGAATGACGTGGATCATCCGGTAGCCTTCGCCCTGGCCGCAGAGGTGATCGCCCAGCGGGCCTATCACCCAATCGGTGAGGATACCTTCCTGCGGGCCCTGTCTGTTTTGGAGGGATGCAGACAGGTGCTCTGCTGTCTGCGGGAGTTCGGCCCACTCAATGAGGCCAACCGCCGCCTGGCCCAGGCCGGCGGGGACCGGACCGTCTATCTGGACGTCTGACCGGAGCCCAAAGCTTGATTTTTTCCAATAAAACACCCGGCCTGCCGTAAAAGCGGCAGGCCGGGTGTCTGTTTATAATGCTTAATATGATTTCAACGTGTTCTGCTCCCCCTGCCGGAGGGCCAGCAGCGCCTCTGGGGTATCTGCGTCCGCCAACTCCAGGGGGTCCTCCACCGGGAGGAGGATACAGCGGTCCCAGTGGCGGCGCAGCACGATCCGTCCTCCCTGATCGCCGGTGAGAGCCTCCAGCTCTGGGCGCAGCGCGGCGGAGAACAGAACCGGGTTTCTCGGCTGCCCCTCCCAGCTGGCCGCTGCTATGAGCACTCCCGGGCGAGCGGCATCCAACAGCCGCGCCACCGTCCCGCTCCCCAGGCGGGGCTGGTCAGCTGCCGCAAACAGAAGGAAATCTTCCGCAGGGATTGGAGCCAGAGCCGAAAGCCCTGTCCGGATGGTGAAGGACAAGCCTCGGGCGCTGTCCAGACTGTCCACCGTCCGGGCCCCCGCCGCCCGGGCGGCCTCAAGAACAGGGCCATAGCGGGACACGACAGTAAGATCGCAGTCCTTCCGGCCCTGGACCAGGCCGGCCAGGGTGTCCAGCCCGTGGCGGAAGAGGGGCTTGCCCTCCAGGGGACACAGCAGCTTGTTGCTCCCAAAGCGGCTGCCGCTGCCTGCCGCCAGATAGATGATATGCTTATTCATCCCGGCCCAGCAGGATCTTCTCCGGAGTGATGGGGAGATTCCGGTGCCATGTTCCAGTGGCCCGGAAGATGGCCTGCGCCAGAGCGGGTGCAGGGGTATTGATGACGATCTCGCCGATGGACTTGGCCCCAAATGGGCCGGTCTTTTCATAGCTGGATTCAAACTCCACCCGGAGATGTCCCATATCCAGCCGGGTGGGGAGCTTGTACTGCATCAAAGAGTCCTCCAGGATGCGCCCCTCCGGGGTATAAGTCACGTCCTCGAACAGGGCCATGCCGATGCCCTGGACGATGCCGCCCTCAGTCTGCACCCGGGCCAGATTGGGGTTGATGGGGGTGCCGCAGTCCACCACGGCGGTGTAGTCCAGCACCTGGACGGAGCCGGTCTCACGGTCCACCTCCACCTCTGCCATGCCCACCATGAAGGGGGGCGGGGAGATGGGGGAGGTGTGGGAGCAGGTTGCCTGAACGGCGGTGCCGTTGCCGCACATGGACTTGGTGGCAATGTCGGCCAGGGAGACCTGGGCGGAGCCGTCCAGGCGGCGCACTGCCTTTCGGGCGTACTCCACCTCCTCCCGGGGGCAGTCCAGCAGCTCCGCCCCGATCTGACACAGGCGGTCCTTTAGATTCTCACAGGCTTTCTCCACCGCCTTTCCGGTGACGTAGGTGGTGCTGGAGGCATAGGAGCCGGAGTCGTAGGGGGAGGCATCTGAGTCTGCGCCAAAGACAGCCACGTCATCCAGATCGCACTCCATGCACTCAGCGGCCATCTGGGCCAAAATGGTGTCACAGCCGGTACCCATATCGGCTGCGCCGATGGAGAGGTTGAAGAAGCCCTCGTCGCTGAGCTTGATGGTAGCAGAGCCAACGTCCACGCCGGAGATGCCGGAGCCCTGCATGGCCATAGCCACCCCTGCGGCCCGCACCTTTCCGTTGCCCATGTCCCGAACGGGGAATTTCTCCTCCCAGCGGAAGAGCTCCTTGCAACGGGCCATGCACCGGTCCAGGGCGCAGGCATCCGCACGCTCGTTGTAATAGGCAGGCATGACCTGCCCCTCCCGAACCATGTTTTTCTCCCGAAGGGCCACCGGGTCCATGCCCAGGCGGTCAGCCAGCTCATTGACTGCTGTCTCCACGGCAAAGATGCCCTGGGTGGCGCCGTAGCCCCGGTAGGCCCCGGCGGACTGGTGGTTTGTATACACCACATCATAGGCGAAGCGGAATGCCTCCAGGCTGTGGGTGTACAGGGGAATGGATTTGTGGCCCGACAGGCCCACCGTAGTTGGGCCATGCTCGCCATAGGCCCCGGTGTTGGACAGAGTATATACATCCAAGGCCCGGATGGTGCCGTCATTGGAGGCGCCCAGACGCACCCGGACCTCCATCTCGTGGCGGGGGGTTCCGGCGGTCTGGCACTCCTGCCGGGTGTAGATCATCTTGGCGGGGCGGCCAGTCTTCCAGGTGACCAAGGCAGGATAGACCTCCGCCACCACCGTCTGTTTGGCGCCAAACCCCCCGCCGATGCGGAATTTTTCCACATGGACCTTGGATTTGGGGATGTCCAGGGCGTTGGCCAGGATCCGCCGAACGTGAAAGACGATCTGGGTGGAGCTGACGACATGGAGGCGGCCATAGGGGTCCATCTCCGTATAGGTGCGGAAGGTCTCCATCATAGCCTGCTGACAGGCCTTGGTGTGGTAGACCCCCTCCACCACCTGGTCACAGTCGGCCAGGATCTGATCCACATCCCCATCCTGACAGGTCTCGCTGGCACACAGGTTGCGGCGGTTATCCGCACCCACAGGGCACAGTGACTGCCAGCTCTCCTCCGGGTGGACCAGGATCAGGTTGTCCTTGGCGGTGTGGAAGTCCAACACCGGCTCCAGGACCTGGTACCGGACCCGGATGCGCTTCAGCGCCCGGTCCACCGCCGCCTCATTCTCGCCGGCCACAATGGCCACTGCGTCCCCCACAAAGCGGACCCGCCGATCCAGAATGAGCCGGTCGTATGGGGAAGGCTCCGGATAGGTCTGTCCCGCCATGGTGAACCGCTTCTGGGGGACGTCCTTGTAGGTGAAGATGGCAGCGATACCGGGGATCTGCTCGGCATTCTCCGTATCGATCTCCTCAATGAGGGCGTGGGCATGGGGGCTGCGCAGCACCTTGACCACCAGGCAGTCCTTGGGGGTCAGGTCATCCAGATAGGCTGGCTTACCCAACAGAAGGGCCATTGCGTCCTTTTTCCGCACCGGCTTGCCAACAGTGCTCCAATCCTGCTGTGCCATCACTGTGCCTCCTCTGCTTTTTTGTGGTCCAGATAAGCCCGGATGCCCCGGAGCTGCCCCTCATAGCCGGAACACCGGCACAGGTTGCCCGCCAAGTAGGCCCGGATCTGGTCATCGGTGGGGTCGGGATACTCCCGGAGCAGGGCGATGGTGTTCATCACGAAGCCAGGATTACAGAAGCCGCACTGCTCCGCCCCCTGGTCGGCAATAAAGGCAACAAAGTCGCCCGCCTCCTCCTGAAGGCCCTCCAAAGTCTGGACGCAGCGGCCATCCACCCGGGCGGCCAGCAGGCTGCAGGACAGCACAGGAGTCCCGTCCAGCAGGACGGTGCACAGGCCGCAGTTGGCGGTCTCGCACCCCCGCTTGACGCTGGAGCAGCCATGGGCCCGAAGAAAGTCCAGCAGTATGGTGTCGGCCTGGACCTCGGCGTCCAGGGGTTTTCCGTTCAAATTCAGATGGATCTCCATATCAGCGCACCTCCTCCAGCTTCAGCAGGCCCCGGCGCACCAGGACCTGGCAGATCTTCGTTCGGTACTCCGCCCCGGCACGCAGGTTGTCTCCCATGGGGACCCGGCGGGACAGATCCTCCGCCATAGCCCGGGCGCTGTCTCGGGTGATCCCGCCGGCCAGCAGTCCCTTCTCATCCCGGTAGACCTTAGCCCGCCCGGGCCGAGCCCCGATGGCAAAGCGGAACACCCCCCCCCGGCGGGCGATGGCACAGGTGAGAACAGGGAAGTCCGTGGCGCTGTTGCGCTGAGATAGATAAACTGTCCCCTCCGTCCCCTTGGGCACAATGATCCGGATCAGGATATCCCGGAACGGCGGCCGGTCGCAGAACTCCTCCAGGCTCAGTTCTCCCGCTCCCTGAAACACGCCCCGGGCATCCAAAGCCAGCAGCAAGGTGAGCACATCAGAGAATCCGAAGTGGCCAAAGACACTGCCGCCCACAGTGGCACAGTTGCGGAACTGCACCCCTACAATATGCTCTACGCTGCGGGCGAAGGCCCCCTGGGTCATAGCATTGAGTTCCTTGTGAGTCTCGAGGGCACGCAGAGGGACCATAGCCCCCAGTTCGTAAGCGTGCTCCGTCTCGGTGATCCGGTTCAGCCCCAGTCCACACAGGTCGATGGCGGTTCCTACCTTCCGATCCTGCATTTTCAGCCAGAGCATCCCGCCCAGCACAACATTATTTCGTTTTTGACACAGCTCATAGGCCTGTTCCAGGCTTTCGGCCCTCACATACTGGTCGATGGTCAGCAAAGCTGCTCCCTCCTGTCTAGTTGGCCCAACAGCCAACATGATCTGATTTGAATTATAGCATCGTTCTATCCGCTTGACAATGAAAGGCGCGCCCTTTTGAAAGGGCGCGCCCCAGTGTACTGCAAAAGCAGTATGCCGTTTTTTCGGCCAACTTCCCACACAGTCAGTCTGGCAGACAGTAGAATAGTCCGCCCTCATCTCGGCGAACCCGGATCGTGGGGTACAACTGCCTTAGGATCGTTTGAAGTGCCTCTGCTCCCATCCCCTCTGTGGCAACCTCCTCCACCAACCGCCCGCTATCCAGCAAAAGCAGCCGGCCGCACCAGCGCAGGGCCAAGGCAGGGTCATGGAGGACGACCAGAGCAGTCCGTTCCCCGTTCTCCACCAGCTCCCGCACCCTGCGGAACAGCAGGCTGGTGTTGTCAAAGTCCAAGGCACTGTTGGGTTCGTCCAACAACAGGATGGGGGCATCCTGAACGGCCAGCCGAGCCAAGTGGACCAGCTGACGCTGTCCCTCACTCAGCTGAGCACAGTCCCGCCCCAGAAACTCCGCCACACCAAAGCGTTCCGCCGCTGCCCGAACCATGGCCCGCTCCTCCGGTCCCGGCCCGGAGAGCGCCCCAAGCCATGGGGTGCGTCCCATAGCGATGACCTCCTCCACCCGCAGTCCGGGAAGCAGCTGGCTGTGCTGGGACAACAATGCGATGGAACGCGCCCGCCTCCGGGCAGACCACGCCAGGCAGTCCTCTCCCATTGCCTGCACCGCGCCGGACAGGATCCGTGCTCCTCCGGTGAGGCTCCGGAGCAGGGTGGTCTTACCGCAGCCGTTCCGGCCCAGTACGGCAGTGATCTCACCTGGTCGGAGGACAAAGGAGATATCACGGAGCACTGGCCGGCGGTAACCGGCAGTAAGCTTGTACACCTCAAGCATCGCACTCATAGGCTTGTCTCCCTTCCCCGCAGTAGCAGTGCGGTGAGTACCGGCGCGCCAAACAGCACAGTCCAGATACTCAGTGGAAGCTCCGCGCCCTGGGAAAGTCCCCGGGCCAACAGGTCAGCGGCCAGCAAAATGTCTCCCCCAACCAACGCACACAGTGAAAGATAAGGCCCGCCCCGCCGCCCCAGCAGCAGAAAGGAGATATGAGGGGCGATCAGGCCCAAGAAGGCGATCACACCGGCCACAGAGGCCACCGCTGCCACCATCACAGTTGTCAGGCCCAGCAGCAGCCAACGCCACCGCCGGGGTTCCAGCCCCATAGCTCGTGCCCCCTCCTCTCCAAGTGAGAGGGTGAGGGCCTGCCGCCGGAACAGCAGAAGTAGGGTCAGTGGGATCAAAATGGCAAATGCAGTCCCCCGCAGCTTGTCCCCAGTCATGGCCGACAAACTGCCCATAGTCCAGAACTCGATGGCTTCTAACTCTCCCTCCGGATCTGCGATGGTTTTGAGTACCATCAGACCCGCATCCGCTGCCGAGGAGACAATGACCCCTGCCAGAACATAGGCTCCAGTGCGCTCCATACCGGCCCACTGGACCAAGGCCAGCACCAGCAGCAGGGACAAGCTGCCCATGACAAAGGCGCCCCCCATAATCTGAACGGAGGTGCCCGCCCCCAGCACAATGGCCCAGGCGGCGCCGAAGGAAGCACCGGAGGCCACCCCCGTCAGGTCGGGAGAGGCCAGGGGATTTTGGAATATGGTCTGATAGACGCCGCCAGCCATCCCCAGCGCCCAGCCAGCCAGAAGGCCCATTCCAACCCGAGGCAGACGAAGATTCCACAGCACATGGGCGGGAGTCGTGCCCGCCTGTCCGCCGGAGAGGATATCCAGGATCTGCCCGCTGGAGAGGGGGTAGCTGCCCACCCGGACAGACAGGAGGGCCAGAACCGCCGTCAGCAGAATGGCCATCCCCAGGACAAGCCATTCCCGCCCCTTCTCTCTCATCAGTTCTTCCCCCTCTCCGCGGCGTCCGGCCTATTCTTACTGAGTAATGAGCGCCGGGTCGATCTCAAACCCGTAGAAGGTCTTGTAAAAGTCCTGGACATCAGCTGTAAAGGTCTCAAAGGGATATGCGTCCCCATGGAGGACGCTGACCGTCCACAGGACACCCAGGATTCCGGAGGGAATGGGGGAATCCCACTCCTCGATGTCGCTGGGCATCTCATAGACTGCACCGGACTGGACGGCAGGTACTGCGGCCAGCTGGGGATCACCCAGGATATCCTGGGTGGTATAGTCTGCACCAGCAGGGATAAGGATCACCTGCGGGGCCATAGCCAGAATGGACTCATAGGAGACCTCGGTCCAATAGCCTCCTGTCAAATCGCCGGCGACGTTTATCCCTCCGGCAGTCTCAATAAGGCTGCCCTGGTACATATCGCCGGGGGCGGCGGTCAGGTAAGAGGAGTTTCCGCCCATATAGACCGTGGGACGCTCCAGACCGTCCACCAACTGAGCCACCCGGGCCAGCTGCTCCTCATAGTAGTCCGTCAGGGCCTGGGCCCGGTCTTCCACACCGCAGGCCTGGCCCAGCAGTTCCAGCATCTCCGTAAGGGCCTCATGGGATTCAGGCGCAACCACCAGCACAGGGATACCCAGTTCCTCCAGTGGGGCGGCATAATCCATCAGCTTCTTGGGCATCACAACCAGGTCGGGCTCCAGGGCCGCCACCGCCTCCAAATTCAGTTCTTTCATGGTGCCAACCTGCTCTTTCTCCAGCAATTCCGGAGCAGCCATGGCATAAATGGGGCGGGTATCCGCCTTTTTCTCCAGACCCACCACCCGGTCGGAGATCCCCAGAGCCATGGTGGCATAGGTGGTCACATAGTAGCAGCTGACCAGAGTCTCCGCCGGGGCATCCAGTTCCACCTGGCGTCCGGCCTGGTCGGTAAGGGTGATGGCGGAAGCGGAAGCACTCTGGCTGGCAGATGCACTGCCTGCGGAGGCGGAGTCACTGCCCGCTCCGCCGCAGGCAGTGAGGGAGAGGGTCATAGCGGCCGCCAAGATCAGAGCAGCCCAGCGTGTGAGTTTGTTTTGTTTCATGGCAAAAAACCTCTTTTCTATTGAAAAGATCGGCAGATCAAGCCGCCGTTCCGGCGGATATTTTATCATGCGGGCTGCTCTTTGTCAAAAGAGGACGTCCGCCGAATTTCTTTAGGATAACTTAAGAAATTCCTAAGAGATCCTTTCGGACATTTTTTAAAACTGTATGCTATGATGCCATACAGTTTGATCCGGGCGGGCCACGCCCGGCGAAAGGAGGAATCCCACATGGCAGAGTTGCTGTGCGTGAAGGATTTGACAAAGGTATATGGAAAACGAGGGGCGGTCACCCGTGCCCTGGACGGTGTGAATCTGTCTCTGGAAGCAGGAGAATATGTCGGGATCATGGGTGCCTCCGGCTCCGGAAAGACCACCCTGCTCAACTGCATCTCCACCATCGATCAGCCCACCGCCGGCTCCATCCGGGTGGATGGGGAAGAGCTGACCGGCCTGCGGGGCAGGGCCCTCACCCGTTTCCGCCGGGAGCGGCTGGGCTTCATCTTCCAGGACTGCAACCTGTTGGACACTCTTACCGCCTTTGAAAACATCGCTCTGTCTCTGTCCATTCTCCGCACACCGGCTGCTCAAATCCGGGAGCGGGTAGAGGAAACTGCGGAACTGCTGGGCATTGGGGACTGTTTGAGCAAGTATCCCTATCAGATGTCCGGAGGACAGCAGCAGCGCTGTGCCGCCGCCCGGGCCATCGTCACCCGGCCCGCCCTGGTGCTGGCCGATGAGCCCACCGGCGCTCTGGATTCCCGATCCTCCAAGCTGCTGCTGGAACGCTTAGACGTACTCAACCGTGAGCGGGGGGCCACTATTCTCATGGTCACCCACGACGCCTTCACCGCCAGCTGCTGCCGCCGGGTGGTGTTTCTCCGGGATGGAAAAATCTTTACGCAGCTGGAGCGGGGCAGCGGGGACCGCCGGACCTTTTTCCAGCAGATCATCCGGGTGGTCACCCAGCTGGGAGGAGAGATGGAAGATGTTCTGTAAGCTGGCTCTGCGCAATGTCCGCCGTTCCTTCCGGGACTATGGCGTATATCTGCTCACCCTCACCTTCGGTGTCTGTCTGTTTTACACCTTCAGTTCCTTGGACGGTCAGGGGGCAATGATTTATCTGTCCCAAAGCCAAAACCCTATGGCTCAGGTCATCCAGTCCTGTATCGACGTCTTTTCCATCTTTGTGGCGATGGTTCTGGCCTGTCTGATCCTGTACGCAGACCGCTTTCTCATGCGACGGCGGAAGCGGGAGCTGGGCACCTATCTGCTCCTCGGCCTGAGCCAGGGACAGGTGTCCCTCCTGCTGGTGCTGGAGACGGGGCTGATCGGCGCGGCCTCCCTGGCCCTGGGCCTGCTGCTTGGACTGGCGGCCTCTCAGGGCCTGTCCGCCCTCACCCTGTCTATGTTCTCCCTCCGGATGGACGACTTCGGACTGGCTTTCTCCCCTCGGGCAGCGGTGCGCACCGCGCTCTACTTCGGCCTGATTTTTCTGTTGGTCATGGGCTTCAGCGGCATCCAGATCTCCAGAGCTAAGCTGCTGGATCTGATGCAGGGAGGACGGAAAAATGAGGAGCTTCGTCCCCGCCCCCTCCGGATCTCGGTACTCCAGCTGATCTTGGGCGGGGTGTGCCTTGCGGCGGCCTACGCCATTCTGCTCACCTTCGGAATGGCCTTCGCCGTGGTACTCCCCTTCCTATGCATCCCGATGCTGACCCTGGGGACGGTGGGCACTCTGTTGGTTTTTCGCTCCCTGTCCGGCTTTGTGCTGCGGCTGGCCCGGAGCCACCCTGGCTTCTATTACCGGGATCTGCATCTCTTCACTCTGCGCCAATGGATCAGCCGGGTCCACTCCACCTACCTGTCCCAAACGGTGATCTGTATTCTTCTGCTCCTGGCGATGGGCATCACAGCAAGCTCCATCGGTCTCAACCGAACCATCGAAGCCGCTGCCGATGGGCAGGCGCCCTTTGACATCACCGTCCAAAACCAGAACGCTGACCGCCTGGGCAGTGTGGACTTTGACGCCCTGCTGTCCGCCCATGGCGTGGAGCCTGACGCCCTGGCCTGGCGGCAGGACACCTCAGTCTACTATAACAACCCCGAAATCACCGGGGTGGAAGATGCCTCTGCCGCCATCCGTCTGTCTGACTGCAACCGCCTTCTGGAACGTCAGGGTGCGCCGGCCTATCCCGGGCCTCTGCCCGGCCTTCTGGCGGAAGGCAGCGCACCCCTGGCTACTGGAAATCTTGGTCTGACCTGTGTGATCATCCCGGATGAGATGGCGGAGGAACTTTCCCTCCGGCGTCAGGTGTGGTCCGCCGACTACGCCGGGGATCCGGAGGAGACCGAAACGCAGATCCAAGCTGCCCTGATAGAGTATCAGAAGAATACCGCCTCTCTACGGGTGGAAAGCCGCCTGAGCCTTTACCAGGAGGTCATGGGAAATAAGCTCCTGGCTCTGTTTCTGGGGCTGTACCTTGGGCTCACCTTCCTGCTGGCCGCCGCCGCTGTTCTGGCCCTGCAGCAGCTGAGTCAGGCCGCCGACAACACCGCACGGTATGCCGTTCTGCGCCGCCTCGGTGCAGAGGATGGGATGGTCTCTCGCTCCGCAGTACAGCAGGTTGCGCTTGCTTTCCTGTTTCCACTGGCACTGGCCCTGCTCCACACCGCAGTGGGTATGAAGGCCGCCAACGACCTGATCTCCATAGCGGCTAAGGTAGACACAGTCCACAGCGCCCTGGTCACCGGCGGGGTTCTCCTGGCGGTATATGGCGGATACTTTCTGGCCACCGCACTGGCCTGCCGCCGACTGGCTCTGGAAGGGGGTGAGTCCAGCAGGCATAGATGATCTGGGGCGCCCCGCGCTGCAGCGGAACAGAACACAACAAAACAGGCTGGCCCCGGTTGGGGCCAGCCTGTTCGAGATCCCGCTGGGATCAGTTCCAGTATTCGGTTTTGCCCTTGAGACCCACGGTCTCGGCCTTGAACACCGGGTTTCGCCCGGTTTTCTTCTGCGCAATATAATCCTTCAGGGCCAGCAGGGCAGGACGGCTGAGGAAGATGATGACCGGCAGGTTGATCAGGGCCATCACACCCATGAGCACGTCCGCCAGGTTCCACACGGTGCCGATCTGCATCCCGGCGCCGATAAAGATCAGGATCATGGCGTCAATGCGGAAGAGGACCATGAACTCCTTGGCTGGAACCTTTTTGACGATATAGTTCAGGCAGTTGTCTACATAGTAGAGGTTGCCGATGAGGGTGGTGAAGGCGAAGAGCACCATAGCCACTGTGATGAACAGCGGGCCGATGGGGCCAAACACCGCGCTCAGGGCCGCCTGGACATAGGGAGCGCCCTCCAGAGCCGCATCAGGCTCCACACCAGAGCACAGCAGCATAAAGGCAGTTGCAGTGCAGATGAGCAGGGTATCAATGAACACAGAAAGCATCTGAACCAGGCCCTGCTTCACCGGATGGCTGACATTGGCGGAGGCGGCCGCATTGGGAGCGGATCCCACACCAGCCTCGTTGGAATAGAGGCCGCGCTTGATACCGTACATCAGGCAGGAGCCGGCCAGGCCGCCAAAGATGGCCTGAAAATCAAAGGCCTCAGAGAAAATACGGCCCAGGACTTGGGGCAGCAGACCAATGTTCATCACAATAACGATCAGAGAGACTAGAACATACAGGCCTCCCATAAATGGAACCAGGGTGGAGGTAACCTTCACGATTCGCTTCCCGCCCCCCATGACGCAATAGCCTACCAGCAGAGCCAGAATGGCGCCGATGATCCAGGGGGTAGTCTCTGGATCATAGAAGCTGTACCCAGCAAACGTGGACTGAAGGTTGTAGGAGGCCAGCATATTGAAGCCGCCGGCATAGGTCAGGATCAGTGAGAAAGCGAAGATGATGGCCAAGGGGCGGCTGTGGAGAGCTGCCTCGATGTAGTAGGAAGGACCTCCGTAGCTCTCGCCCGTCTCCGGATCACGGCGCTTGTAGATCTGGGCCAGAGTGGACTCCACGAAGGCAGATGCCCCACCAATGATAGCAATGACCCACATCCAGAACACTGCACCGAAGCCGCCTGCACAGATGGCAGTAGAGATACCGATGATATTGCCTGTGCCAACCCGGGAAGCAGTAGACACCATCAAGGCCTGGAAGGAGGAGGTTGCCCCCGCCTTCTCTGGCTTTTCTCCCACCACTCGGATGGCTTCCAGGAACATACGAAACTGGACAAACCGGGTCCGGAAGGTAAAGTACAGACCCGTCGCCAGCAGCAAGATGATCAGTACATAGCTGTACATCACCGTGCTGATGTCGCCGATCAATTTGTCGATCACAACACACACACTCACTTTCTTTGTCAAATTTCTCTCTCCCACGCACGCTCCCAAAGCAGATGACATCCACCGCGGGATACGGCGCCGGGTCATTATACAGGAAATATGCCCACTTGAACAGAGTTTCCGGTCTCTTTTGTAAATATGTACAAATAATCTTACGTCAAATGGGCTGTACAATCTGCCTGGGGCAGCTTCTCCCAGGCGAAGAACGGAATCAGTTCCGCCGGCGAGATCGGGGCGTACTCTGGAATCAGTCCAGCCAACAGGGCCAGTCGTCCTACCAGCTCCCGGGCGGAATACCGCATCTGAAGCTCTCCCAGTTCCTGATCCCGGTCCCGCTTGGCCAGCCGGCGGCCGTCCGGTGCCAGAAGGAGAGGAACATGACCATACTCCGGATGGGGCAGGTTCAACTGCTCCTGCAGCCAAAGCTGCCTGGGTGTAGAGTCCAACAAATCACTCCCCCGTACCACTTGGGTCACCCCCATGGCTCCGTCATCCACCACCACTGCCAACTGATAAGCATATACTCCGTCAGAGCGGCGCAGGATAAAATCACCGCAATCCAGCGACAGATCCTGGGAAAACTCCCCCTGGAGCAGGTCACGGAAATGCCAGATTTCCTCTGGAACCTGGATCCGCCAAGCAGGACGGCGGTTCCGAGCCAAACATGCCAGTTCTTCCGGCGGCAGGCGGCGGCAACGCCCGTCATAAACTGGAATACCGTCAGACCGGTGAGGGGCGGAAGCAGCCAGACGCTCTGCCCGGGTGCAGTAACAAGGATAGATCAATCCGTCCCTCTCCAGCTGGGCAAATGCATCCCGATAAATGTCGGTCCGGCGGCTTTGATAGATTGGCTCATTGTCCCAGTCCAGTCCCAGCCACTCCAGATCCCGCATCACCTGGTCACACCGGGCCTGAGTACAACGGTCCGGATCCAGGTCCTCCAACCGCAGGACCATACGCCCCCCACGACTCCGAGCAGCCAGCCAAGCTAATAGTGCAGACCAGAGGTTTCCCAGGTGCATCCGCCCACTGGGACTGGGGGCAAATCGGCCGCACACCGTTTCGTCCTGCTTTTTCATATCGGACAAGATCCTCTCCTCCTCGATGTGTTTGCTTCATTGTACCATGAAACACACCAGGAGGAAAGCGCCGCTCACGCTTCGCCGACCCCGCAGATCCTGTTTTCTCCCCCAGTCTGCCCCCCATTTGCTTTTTGGGATCAACTATGCTATACTATAATAAATAGAATCATAGAAAGAACCGTCTTGTCTTTAAGAAGGGCTTTTGGTATTGCGCTGTACAGCGCTGTATGAAAAGCGCTTCTTTTTTCTATATCTCCGGCGTTTGACCCGTATTTTCGCCTTGGGAGGTGGCAGTTCCGGGCTGGTCTTACGCTGGAATGAGGTCCGGTTGGAGACAAGTGTATCAGCAATATGGAAGCTGGCATCTGGAAAAATCCAGACACCACATTCCGTTTGGGAAGAAAGGAGAAGTCTATGCAGTTAATTGGACAGGCGATTCGCCATGAAACATTTGGGAAAGGGATCGTGACTGGCTGTAACCAGAACATTCTCACTGTCTGTTTCCCCGAGGGAGACAAGAGGTTCCTTTATCCAGACGCCTTTGCCCGGCACCATCTGATTTTGAGGAATCAGGAAATGCAGGATCAGATCCAGACACTGCTGCTGACCAAAGCGGCCGAAAAGCGAAACATTCAGCAGGCCATGCAGAAGGAGCAGGAGCGGAAGGTTCATTTACAGCACATGAAGATTTCCAAAACATCTCAAGCCGCGTTCAACATAGAAGAAGGGCAGTTGAACGCCCTCTTCTCCGAGTGGATCATCCCCACAGGGACATACGTCAGCGGCGCATCCAAGGGGGAGCCACGAGTTCCCTCCCGGATGAAACCCAACTCCCTTTGTCTGATTACCAACCGCGGCGCAAATGAACCTGAAGCAGAGCGACGCATCCTTGGTATGTGCATGGTGAGAGATGACTTTATTGGCTCCAGCTGCCGGAACGGACAGATTGACGCACATCCTGTGTATCGTTTCACTCTGAAAAAAGAGGAACAGCCACTTTTCTGGCCTTATTTTTGCGAGAAAACAGATCGGCCTCATTGGGGAAACGCCTCCCTGAAGTATTTTTCTACCGAGATTGCCGAAAAAATTCTCTTCGATCTGCGCGCTTGCTGGACTGCACCCGGGCACAGTCCGGAGTCTGGAACCTTCTATCAGTATTTCTGCATGGTCAACCGCCTGCCGGCACGGAATGAAGAGGAATCAAGGTGATCCACCACAAGAAAAGAACAAGCCTCTATATCTGCTGCAAATCTGTCCAAAACACGCAAAGTGCAGAAGAAAATTCAAAAAAAGTTCTTGACTTTTCTTCAAAAACTTATATAATAGTAAAGTCTGTTACCGGACATTTCCTGGTGACTGAATCCTTGCTCCCGGCGCGACCGGGGGCCACAAGACCATAAGGAGGTGCAAGAATATGGCAAAGATCAACGCAAACTACGAGGCGATGTATATCCTGGATCCCTCTCTGAACGAGGAGGCCGTCGCCGCTCTGGTGGCCAAGTTCAAGGCCGTTGTTGAGGCAAATGGTACTGTCTCCGAGGTCGATGAGTGGGGCAAGCGCCGTCTGGCCTATCCCATCAACGATCTGATGGAGGGCTACTACGTGCTGATGACCTTCAACGCCGCCGCTGCCATCCCCGCCGAGCTGGACCGTATCTTCCGGATCACCGACGGCGTGATGCGTTCCCTGATCGTCTGCAAGGACCAGTAAGGAGAGGGCGGATATGCTCAACAAGATTTTCCTCATGGGACGTCTGACCCGTGACCCGGAACTGCGCCGGACGCAGACAGGGACCCCTGTGGCCTCCTTCTCTCTGGCGGTGGATCGGGATTTTAAAGACAAGGCCACTGGCGAACGCAGCACCGATTTTATCGATGTAGTGGCCTGGCGGCAGACGGCTGAGTTTGTCAGCCGCTACTTTACCAAGGGCCGTATGGCCGTGGTGGAAGGCCGCCTTCAGATCCGCGACTGGACCGACAAGGAGGGCGGCAAGCGCCGCAGTGCCGAAGTGATCGCCGATCAGGTGTACTTCGGAGACTCCAAGCGGGACAGCGACGGCGGCAGCTATCCCAATGCCGGCTATGCGTCTGGCGGCGGGTATTCCGGCGGCTATGCCGCCCCCTCGGCTCCCGCCTTTTCCGCGGCCCCCTCCGGCTATGGCGCCCCCTCCGGCGGCGACCAGTTTGCCGAGCTTTCTGATGATGACGGCGAACTGCCGTTCTAACTTTGACCGTATCTGGTCGTAAAAGGAGGTTTCTCTCATGGCTATGGAACGTGAAAACCGCGCCCCCCGCGGCCGCAAGCGCCGCAAGGTCTGCGCCTTCTGCGTGGACAAGGTGGAGTGCATCGACTATAAGGATGCTGCCAAGCTGCGCCGCTATACTTCTGAGCGCGGCAAGATCCTGCCCCGCCGCACCACCGGCACCTGCGCCATGCATCAGCGCCAGCTGACTGAGGCCATCAAGCGCGCCCGCCAGGTCGCCCTGCTGCCCTACGTCACTGACTGATTCAACGCAACTGATATTGATCCGGGGAGTCCCTGTGGGACTCTCCGGATTTTTTGTCCCCATCACCGAAGTCTGAGATCAGCTCTGGCTTTTTCCACCGTTCTGCGGTAAAATGGGGAAAACCGTATGCATATTGGCGTTCTGACGCCGCCATTCCGTGCAGCATCAGCACACAGATCAAAACGAGGTGTGGATATGACAGATATTATTGTGGTAGGCGCAGGTCCCGCCGGCCTAACGGCCGCCATGTACGCCGCCCGGGCAGGCAAGCATGTCCTTGTACTGGAGGGAGACGCCCCTGGGGGACAAATCAATTTCTCTCCTCTGGTGGAGAACTATCCCGGCATCCCCTCTGTACCCGGTATCAAACTGGCGGCGGACCTGTTACAGCAGGCAGAAGATCTGGGGGTAGAACTGGAGTATGAAACCGTGACCGACTTCCGAACTTGCGGCCCTGGCTTCCAGATCATCACCGACTGTGCAGTGCGGAAGTGCAGAGCGCTGATTCTGGCCGCCGGTGTACGCCACCGCACCCTTGGGCTACCCGGCGAGGAGGATCTGGTGGGCCAAGGTATTTCCTACTGCGCCGTGTGCGATGGCCCCTTTTATCCTGACCGCCCGGTCGCTGTGGTTGGGGGAGGGGACACCGCCCTTCAGGACGCTCTGTTCCTATCCGGAACCTGCTCCCAAGTCACCCTGATCCACCGCCGGGATCAGTTCCGGGGTGAACAGCACCTGGTAGATCAGGTAGAACGCCGGAAGAACATCCGCTGCTGGATGGACTCCACCGTAAAAGAGTTTTTTACCCAGGACGGAAGCCTAACTGGCCTGCGGGTATGGGACGGAGCTGCTGGTGAAGAGCGAGTGCTGGAGGTAGACGCTCTGTTCATTGCCGTGGGCCAGGAGCCTCGGAACCGCACCCTCACCGATTTGCTTCTGTTGGACGAGGACGGCTATGTCCTGGCTGGAGAGGACTGCAAGGCCAGCCTACCCGGTGTATTCGTTGCAGGGGATTGCCGCGGAAAGGCAGTCCGTCAGCTCACGACTGCCGTGGGCGATGGAGCCGTCGCCGGACTGGCTGCCTGCCGCTGGGTGGATGAGCACCAGTCTTGATTGAGAGGAGCCTGCCATGCAGTATTACTTCGCTCCTTTAGAGGGCGTAACCGGATCAGAATTCCGTCGGACCCACCATCGTTGGTTCCCAGGAGTAGATGCCTACTATATGCCCTTTCTCTCCCCCACCCAGGATCATGTCTTTACCCAGCGAGAGCTGCGCAACGTGCTGCCGGAACATAACCAGGGCTTTCGTGCTGTGCCGCAGCTTCTGACGAAAAACCCAGATGATTTTCTCTGGTGCGCTGGGGAATTGGCCGCCATGGGCTATGACGAAGTCAACTTGAATCTGGGCTGTCCCTCCGGAACAGTCGTCGCCAAAGGAAAGGGTTCCGGACTGCTTGGGACACCGGAGGTGTTGGATCAGATGCTGGACCGGATCTTCTCTAAGGCTCCGCTGGCAGTGTCATTGAAAACCAGGCTGGGTCTGGAGGATCCGGAGGAATTCGCCCGCCTGCTGGAGATTTTTAGGCAGTATCCCGTCTCCCTGCTCATCATCCACCCACGGGTGCGGAAGGACTTCTACCGGCATCCGGTGCGGATGGAGTATTTTAAAGAGGCGGTAGACACCTACCCTGGAGCGCTATGCTTCAACGGCGGCCTTGTGACCGCGGAGGACTGTACCCAGTTTGCACACATCTTTTCTCAGGTAGATCGAGTGATGATTGGCCAGGGGCTTCTGGCAGACCCCGCGCTGGTTCGGAAGGCCAAAGGCGGTCCCGGAGCCGACCGCGAGACTCTGCGTGCCTTTCACGACGAACTCTACCACACATATCTGGACATTTTTGCTAGCCAGCGCAACACAGTATTTCATATGAAGGAGCTCTGGAGCTATCTGGGACGTCTGTTCCAGGGAAGCGAAAAGGCTTTGAAGCAGATCCGCAAGGCGGCGGACTCCCTCACATACGAGTCGGCGGTGGCCCAAATCTTCACCCTGCCGCTGCGGCAGGATGCCAACTGGAACGAACAATAGCGGATCTCATCCGGTACAGACAGCTGGCAGCCCAATCGGACTGGGAAATCTGCGCCTCTGCTTAGGCGCTTCAGACATCCTGATTTTGGCGGATGCAGTCTCAGCGGCTCAAGCGAAGAGACGGCGGAATCTCTGGATATAACCATTCCAGACTTCAGCCGCTCAACAGCAGTTGACAGTGATCTGGAAAGCCCTCATAATAGATACAACAACTAAATTTGATTCGAAAGGAACCCATCTGCCATGATCCAGGATATTGCACCCCATCGGTACGATAACGCCTACCACCCAACCCAACCCAAGAACGGGGACCGCGTCTTTTTCTATCAGGACGGAAGCACCCTTCTCAGCCGCGAGAGCGGGCTCCCCTTCACCTGGGAGGAGGCAAATCTCCACGCCGATCTCTCTGCGCTGCCCTGTACCTACCTATTTTCTATCGATGACATCGCGTTTCACTGGTGCCATGTGATACCCTCAGTTATTCTGGATGCCGCTGTCCCGGCAAAAAATGGACATTTCCGTGATATGCAGCCCGGCTGGCTGGCCTTTGCCTGTATCACCGCCAGCCAGCTATACAGCTGGTACCACAGCCATCAATTCTGTGGCCGGTGCGGTGCTCCAGCCCAGCATGATGCTGTGGAGCGCGCCATGCGCTGTCCCGCCTGCGGCAGCCTGGTCTATCCCACCATCTCTCCGGCAGTCATTGTGGCAGTCACACACGGCGACCGTCTGCTGCTCACCAAATACTCCCGGACTGCCCGGCCCGGTGCCGTCCGCAACTATGCGCTCATTGCCGGCTTCGCCGAAATCGGTGAGCCGCTGGAAGGCACAGTTCGCCGGGAGGTCATGGAGGAAGTCGGCCTGCCAGTTAAAAATATCAGGTTCTATAAGAGCCAGCCCTGGAGTTTCTCCAGCAGTCTCCTGGCCGGATTTTACTGTGATCTGGATACAGATGATGAGACTGTGACTCTTCAGGAAGATGAACTTGGAGAGGGCACCTGGTTCGATCGTTCCGAATTGCCAGAAGGTGGTTCCGCCATCTCCCTCACCCATGAGATGATTGAACGGTTCCGCCAAGGGCCTGTTTAACCTTCAAAAAATGTGAGCCGCAGGATCCACCTGCGGCTCACATTTTTAATTCATATCATGACTATTCAGCAACGACTGCTTAATGTCCCACAGCTTCTGACTCAGATCCACATAGTAATTATGAGGATTCTCAAACCGCTTGACCTCGTCCCACAGCGCGTCTACCTGCCGCTGACAGTAGGCCCGGCTGACCTGAAGCTCCGGCACATCGTACACCCTCTTCCCGTTCAAGAAGATGGGAACCATCAGTTCCTTGGCCTCGATATTGGTATACACCTTGCGCTTCCAGGTAGCACTGGGATCAAACAACTCCAGGGGCTTGCTGAAGTCGATTTCCTCATCCCGGAGGCAAATCAGATCCGCCTCCGCCTTGCCGGTGTCCCGGGAGAAAATACGGTAGATCTTCTTGAAATGAGGGGTGGTGATCTTCGCGGCGTTCTCGCTGATCTTGATCTTGGGGATAATATTTCCATCATCATCCTCGATGGCTACCAGCTTGTACACGCCACCGAACACCGGCTCGCTGCGAGAGGTGATCAGCCGCTCGCCCACGCCGAAGGAGTCGATCCGGGCCCCCTGGCGCACCAGGTCCCGGATGATGTACTCGTCCAGGGCGTTGGAGGCGAAGATCTTGCACTCCGTCAGGCCGGCCTCGTCCAGCATCTCCCGGGCTTTCTGGGACAGGTAGGTCAGGTCGCCGGAGTCCAATCGGATGCCGCACTTGGTAATCCCCATAGGGGCCAGCACCTCTTTGAATGCGCGGATAGCGTTGGGCACACCGGACTTGAGCACATTATAAGTGTCCACCAGCAGGGTCGCATTGGTGGGATACAGCTCACAGTAGGTCTTAAAGGCTGTATACTCGTCAGGGAACATCTGTACCCAGGAGTGGGCCATCGTACCTGTGGCGGGAGAACCATAGTGCTGGTCAGCCATAGTACAAGCCGTAGCTGCACAGCCAGCGATATAAGAAGCCCGGGCACCCAGCAGGGCCCCGTCCGGACCATGTGCCCGGCGGGAACCAAATTCTGCCACCGGACGTCCCTCCGCCGCACGCACAATGCGGTTGGACTTGGTTGCAATCAGGCACTGATGATTGAGGCAGAGGAGCACAAAGGTCTCAATAAACTGGGCCTGGATGGCCGGCGCACGCACGGTCAGGATGGGCTCACCTGGGAAGATAGGCGTTCCCTCGGGAACAGCCCAAATATCTCCAGTAAAGGAGAATTCGCTCAAATATTCCAAAAAGCCCTCGGAAAAACAGCCCTTTGACCGCAGGTAGGTAATGTCCTCCTCATCAAAGTGCAGGTTTTCGATATACTCCACCACCTGGGCCAGACCTGCCGCAATGGCAAAGCCGCCCTGATCCGGGACGGAGCGGTAAAATACATCGAAATAGCACATCCGGTCGGCCAGACCGGTCTGGAAATAGCCGTTCCCCATGGTCAGCTCGTAAAAATCGCAGAGCATGGTCAGATTTGTCTTTGCTTTCATCTCTGAGGTATCCTCCTCGTGTGGGTGACATGACACCCTAAATTGCCTCCATTATACTAGGTCAACGAGGAAAAGGCAAGGAGAAGCGGACTCTTTTGTAAATTTTCTGCAAAGGGAATGCCCGGATCGTTTTCGGGCATACTGGAACAGAATCCAAATAATACAAAGGAGGAATCTTCTATGTCAGATCAAGCCAAAAACTTTTCCACCAGCCGTACCAGAGAGAACCTGATGCGCGCTTTTGCCGGGGAGAGCCAGGCCCGCAGCCGCTATACCATTGCAGCAGGAATCGCCCACAAAAGCGGCCTGGCCGTGATCCAGGGCCTATTCCTGTTCACCGCCGAGCAGGAAAAAACCCATGCCAAACAGTTCTACCGTCAGCTTCACGACCTGAGCGGCCAGACTGTACGGGTGGACGGCACCTATCCAGTGGATCTATATACCGATCTGTTGGACTATCTACGAGCCGCCCAGCATAACGAGTATCAGGAATGGGAACACGACTATGCCGCCTTTGCCCACACCGCCATGGAGGAAGGATTTCCTCTGGTCGGAAAGCTGTTTGAGAACATTGCCGGGGTGGAAAAGCTCCACGGAGACCGCTTTGGCCGGTATGCCGACCTGCTGGAACAGGATCGTCTATTCGTCTCCGATGTAAAAGCAGAGTGGCTGTGCCTGCACTGCGGCTATGTTGTAGATGCCACCGTTGCTCCCGCAAACTGCCCTGTGTGCCGCCATCCCCAGGGGTACTTTATTCGGGCAGAACTGACGCCATTCCGCAGCAGCGCGCCTCTCTAATTGTTACAAAAATATTAAATCCCAGGAAGTCTCCCTATCACAGGAGGCTTCCTGTTTTTTAACTAATACACAACTTTTGTTCTATTTTTTCACATAATATCTCCATTCTGTTCCTACCAACACAGGAAATTATGAACGAACTCTTAACTTTTTATTAAGACTCAAGAAACAATCTTGTAATATTTGAAAAGCGTGCTATCATGGTGCGTACCCAAACGTATGCCCCACTCATGGGGTCTGTCAAAATTAGTCCGTATCAACAAATGCCGGAGCGCTCTTCCCTTCATCCTATAGATGGGGTAGGGGCACAAACCTGCAAACGCAGTTCCGGACAATCAAAAAGGTGTTTTCTATGAATATGATCCGAATGGTCGAGGCATTCAACCTGTTTCTGGCCGTCCTGTTCACCCTGGCCTATTCCTATCAGCTGGTCTACCTCTTTCTGGGGCTGATCCGCCGGAAACATTGGAAGCAGCCGGAGGCCCAACAACTCCACCGCTATGCCGCGGTGATCTCCGCCCGGAATGAGGCCGGAGTAATTGGTGAACTGATCCACACTCTAAAACAGCAGAACTATCCATCAGACTTGCTGGATGTCTATGTCGTGGCAGACAACTGCACAGATGACACAGCTCAGGTATCCCGCAGGGCAGGCGCCATCGTGTATGAGCGCTTCAACCAGCACAAAAAGGGAAAAGGCTATGCCTTGGACTATCTTTTCCGCACCCTGGCTCACGAGGGCCGCGACCAGTATGACGGCTATTTGATTTTTGATGCCGACAACCTGGTAGACCCCAACTTTGTACGGGAGATGAACAAGGTATTTGACAGTGGAGACTACGGCGCCATCACCTGCTACCGCAACTCTCAGAACTTTGGCGCCAACTGGATCTCTGCTGGTTATGCCATCTGGTTCCTGCGAGAGGCCCGCTTCCTGAACTTCCCTCGTATGCTGCTGGGCACCAACTGCCACGTCTCAGGTACCGGCTTCCTCATCTCCGCCGATGTGATCCGCGAGAATGGCGGCTGGCCCTATCATTTGCTCACAGAAGATATTGAATTCTCCGTCAGCTGTGCCCTGAAGGGCCGCCGTATTGGCTACTGTGATAAAGCGGTCATTTATGACGAACAACCCACCGCCTTCCAGCAGTCCTGGGATCAGCGTCTGCGTTGGTCAAAAGGCTTCTATCAGGTCAATGCCAATTACAGCGGCGACCTGGTGCGTGGGTTCTGCCAAAAACCCAGCCGGAAGAGTTGGTCCTGCTATGATATGTTTATGACCGTCGCGCCCGGAATGCTGCTCACTCTGGTCACCATCGCCTTCAATCTGGTGGTGTGTCTGGCCTGCTTGGGTCAGCCCTCCTACATTGTGAAGGAAATCCTGTCCGTGTCCGGCAGCTTCCTGCTGTCCACCGTAGCCAGTTTTTATCTGGGACTGCTTCTCTATGGAATCCTCACTGTCCTGTGTGAGTGGGATCAGATCCAGATTCCTACCGGGAAAAAGTTCCTCTATGTCTTTACCTTCCCCCTCTTTATGTTTACTTATATCCCCATCTCCTTGGCTGCTCTGGTGAAAAAGGTAGAGTGGAAGCCCATCTATCACACGGGCAACCGCCAGTCCCTGGGCAAGGCCGCTTGACATCAGATTGAATTTTCATCACCCACAGCTGTGAGCCTCCACACGAGCCGCTCACAGCTGTTTTTCTTTCCGTTGACATTTCTTCCAAAAAAACATCAGAAATTGTTGCTAGTATGCTAGTAGACAATTTGTGCGCAATGTGCCACAATAAAATTAAAATATAGCTTTGACCGGACTTCTGAGTACGCAGATCAATCGAATCCACATGGAATCATCCCCTATGCGGGCCGGAAGATCCGAAATATTATAGGAGGACACCCGTGCATATCTCAGAACGACTTCCCCGGGAAAGCAGCCGCGACTATGCCCTGCGGATCATTAAGGACAATATCATATCCCTTCACCTAGAGCCTGGAAGCCAGATCAGCGAAAATGAACTGGCCTCTGAGATGGGCCTGTCCCGCACCCCGGTACGGGAGGCACTGATCGAACTTGCCAAGGTGAAGATCATCGAGACTTACCCGCAAAGAAAAAGTGTTGTCTCCCTCATCGACTACGATCTGGTAGATGAATCCCGCTTCATGCGTGATGTACTGGAGTGTGCCATCGTGGAACAGGTCTGCGACCTTATCACCCCAGCAGACCTTCAGGCTTTGGAGGAAAATGTACGCCTTCAACATTTCTACCTGGACAACTACGACCCTGAAAATCTTATGTGGCTGGACAATAAATTCCATGAGACACTCTTTCGGATCGCCCGTAAATCTCAGGTACACAGCCTCATTCAAAATATCTCCATCCATTTTGACCGGGTACGCAGTATGTCTCTGACCTCTGTGGAAAGCCAACAGGCCGCAGTCCAGGATCACGAGGAAATCACCCGGCAGATCCGGGCTGGAAACGCAGATTTGGCCCGGCGGCAGATGGAGACCCATCTGAGCCGGTATAAAGTTGATGCCGTAAAGCTTCAGGCGGAGTTCCCCCAATATTTTAAATAACCCGCTCATTGGCCAAGAAGCAGAAGAAGAAAACAAATTCCAATCCTTTCATGCAAATTTTCAAAGTTTTTTATGATTTGCATAAAAAATAACTTAAATCTTTGTTTATTCCCCATCTTGTGTTCTAGTATACAAGTATTGTAGAATAATGTCAGTGAGACAGGGACCGGGCCTGTGGTACGTATGCCAGAAAGAGCGGCAAAAGGAAATGACCCGGTCCAAACTGAGAAGGGTGGTCACAAGAGATGAAAGAAACGATGAAGGAAGTTGTCATCATTGGCCCAAAGCAGTTTGAGGTCCGGGAAGTCCCCGTGCCCAAGCCCGCAGACAATGAAGTCCTGGTTCAGATGAAAGCAGCCGGTGTGTGCGGCTCCGACGTGCATCTGTTCCTGGGCGAGAACCCCAATGCCGTATTCCCCCGTGTCCCCGGCCATGAGAATGCCGGCGTCATTGTGGCGGTTGGCAAGGACGTCAAGAATGTCAAAGTGGGCGACCATGTGGTGGTAGACCTGGTGGTGGCTTGCGGCGAGTGCCCCCAGTGCCGGGCTGGCCGCCGCAACGTGTGCCGGCAGGTGAAGGCCCGCGGCTCTGCTATTGACGGCGGTTGGAGAGAGTATTTCGCCGTTCCGGAGCATGAGGTCTATGTCATGCCTAAGGAGCTTTCCTTCCAGGATGCAGCCTTGATCGAGCCCTTTGCCATCGGTGGTCACTGCACCGCCCGTGCTGGCATCCAGGGCGGCGAAACCGTCTTGGTCCTGGGCAGCGGAACCATCGGTGCTGTCATTCTCCAGACCCTGAAAGTCAAGGGCTGCCGTGTCATGTGTGCCGACATCAATCCCAGTTCTCTGGAGCGTGCCCGTGACTACGGAGCTGATGCCATTGTCAATACTAAGGAGCAGGATCTCAAGCAGGCTGTCCAGGAGTTCACCAATGGTGCCGGCGTAGATGTCATCTTTGACTCCGCCTGCTACCCCGGTTCTCTTACCGCTCTTCTGGAGATGGGCATCCCCGCCAACGGAGCTACCATCGTCCCCATGGGCTTCTGCACCGCTCAGGAAGGCATCACTCAGGCCATGATCAACACCCGTGAGTTGTCTATCATTGGCACCCGTATGTCCTGCAATCAGTTCCAGCCCACCATCGAGCGCTTCGCCCGTCATGAGTTCCAGCTGGACGGTATGGTAAGCCACTATATCCCCTTCGCCCAGGTCGAGCAGGTCTTTGAGAACATCATCCACCCCCCGAAGGATATGAAGAAGATGGTTATCCTCTTCGACGGGGAATAAGCGGATCGATTCGTATTTAACCGTCCAGCGGATCCGCTGGCGTTAAAGAAGTTTGTGAGAATGAGATTATTAGGAGGAGAACGAACATGAACATGAAGAAAATTGCTTCCGTGACTCTTGCTGCGGCTCTGTCCGCCTCTCTGCTGGCCGGCTGCGGCGGCAGCGGTGAAGGTGGCAGCGACTCTGTCACCCTGAAAATTGGCGACAACTGGGGCGCCACCCACCCCATGGCCGCCGCCCTGGACACCGTCTTTAAGACCCAGATCGAGGAAAAGACCGACGGCGCCGTGAAGGTCGAGGTCTATCATGACGGCCTGCTGGGCGACGAGGCCGCACTGTGGCAGGGCGTCCGTGACGGCTCTGTGGACTTCACTGTGGTAGGCACCCCCATGAATCAGGAGTTCCCCATGATGCTGATCTCCGACTGGCCCTTCCTGTACCGTGACCTGGAGCACGCCATGAACGTGTGGACCGGCGAGGTGGCTGACGAAGTGAGCGCTGCCTTTGACGAGAAGTTCCCTGAAGTGGAGATGCTGTCCTGGGGCCCCAACTCCGCCCGTACCTTTACTTCCAACAAGCCTCTGACTTGTGTGGAGGACTTCGCCGGTCAGAAGTTCCGTATGCCCAACAACCCCATCCACATCGGCATCGTGGAGGATCTGGGCGCCTCCGCTCAGGTCATCTCCCTGGGCGAGCTGTTCACCGCCCTGGAGACCGGCACTGTGGACGGCCAGGATAACGGCATGGTGACAGTGGTGGCTCAGAGCTTCCAGGAGGTGCAGAAGTATCTGTATGAGACCAACCACATCGTTGCCACCCTGGAGATCATCGGCAACAAGAATGCCATGAGCAAGCTCACCGAAGAGCAGCAGCAGGTCGTCCGCGACGCTGCCAAGGCCACTGCCAAGCAGGCTTGGGAGGACTACATTGCCTCCGTTGACACTGACCGCGAGACCATCGAGGCTGCCGGTGTGACCGTCACCCAGATGACCGAGGCCGAGCGCACCAAGATGATTGAGAAGATCCAGCCCACTCTGAACGAGCTGTTGGCTGCCAACGACTGGGCTCCCGCTCTGATCGAGAAGATCGAAGCTGTCCAGTAATCAACCAATCCCCAAGACCGTGCCCCCTCTGGGGGGCGCGGTCTCACCCTGAATGAGGAGGTTTCTCTATGTCCGACAGCAGTCGCAAATCCCACGGGATCAGTGCGGCGGTGGATAAACTCTTCCGCGGCATTGAGATTCTGATCGCCATTTTTCTGGGCGTGATGATCTTCTTCACTTTTATGAACGTCGTTCTTCGTCAGTTCGGGATCGGCTTTCCCTGGAGTGAGGAGATTGCCCGTATCTGCTTTATCTATCTGATCTATCTTGGCGCCATCATTGCCGCCCGCGAAAACCAGCACCTGATGATCGACACCCTGATCTGTAAGCTGCCCCCGCTGGGCCAGAAGGTCTTGTATTTCATCATCCAGGGCCTGATTATTTGGCTGATGTGGATCCTAACCCACGGTGCCTTCCTGAACGCCTGGAATAACCGCAATGACTTCTGGGTCGCCACCCATTTCCCTGTGTTCCTGGTTCACTTCTCCGGTGTTCTGCTTGGTGCATCCGTTATCATCATTTCCCTGGTAAATCTGTACCGTATGTTTGTTCTGAAGGAGTCTGTCATTGAACTGCTCACTGGCCACAGCGCCAATGGCGGGGAGGACTCCATCGCCAAGGAAGGAGGCGGCCTGCAGTGATCATTGCCGTATTTATCGCTACGATGCTCATTGGTATCGGCATCGGGCTTCCCATCGCCATGGCCCTGCTGCTTTGTGCCGTCTGCACTGCACTGGCCATGGGCGGCGGCGACGCCAATCCCACCATCATCGCCCGTACCCTGATGCAGGGTTCCGACTCTGTGACCATGATGGCCCTGCCTTTCTTCGTATTGGCCGGCGAGATCATGAACCGCGGCGGCCTGACCAAGCGGATCATTGCCTTCTGCGACATTTTCCTGGGCCGCATCCGCGGCGGTCTGGGCTATGTCACCATCTTCGCCTGTCTGATGTTCGCTGCTCTGGTTGGCTCTGCTGTGGCAGCCTGCGCCGCCCTGGGCGCCATCCTGATTCCCATGATGGTTCGCTCCGGTTACAACCGGGAGGAGTCCTCCGCCCTGGTAGCCAGCGCCAACCTGGTGGCCCCCATCATGCCTCCCTCTGTGCCCATGATCGTCTACGGCGTATCTGCTGGCGTTTCCATCAAGTCCATGTTTATGGCCGGCATTGCTCCCGCTGTGTACCTGACCGTCATTGCCTGTGTGGTGTGGTTCCTCCGTGCCCGTAAGAAGGGCGTCGTCCCCAGCGTTGAGGACTTCAAGGCTCCCACCCCCAAGGAAGCAGCCCGGATCTTCCTGGGCGGCCTGTGGGCTTTGCTGCTCCCCGTGATCATTCTGGTTGGCCTGCACTCTGGCAAGTTTACTGCCACTGAGGCCGGCGTCATCGCCTGTGTCTACGCCATTCTGGTTGGTCTTTTTGTGTATCGTGAGATGAAGCTGAAGGACCTTGGCCCCGTCTTTGTGTCCGCAGCCAAAACCTCCGCAGTAGTCATGTTCCTGGCGGCCGCCGCCAACGTAGCCGCCTACTATATGACGGTCTCCCGCATCCCCCAGCTGATGACTGCCGGCTTGGAGGGTCTGGTAGACAACCCCACCCTTCTGATGATCGTGCTGATGCTCATCGTGGTGGTGGTGGGTCTGGCTATGGACGTCACCCCCAGCATTCTGATCCTCACCCCCATCATGCTGCCCCTGGTCAAGGCCGCCGGCATCAGCCCCATCTACTTCGGTGTGTGCTTCGTGCTGATGAACGTGCTGGGTCTGACCTCTCCCCCTGTTGGCCCTGTGCTGAATGTGGCCTGTGCCGCCGGCAACGTCAAGATGGACAAGATCATCCCCCCCACCATGCCCTATTTCCTGACCCAGACGGCCCTTTGTTTCCTGCTGGCTATCTTCCCGCCGCTGATCGAGGTGCCTCTGAAGTGGTTCGGCGGCTGATCGAACCCTTTTCCATGTTAAATTTCCGTTCCTCCCGGCTTGCTGCCTGTTCTGCTTTCGTATGCAGCCCGGGAGGAACGCGACCTGAGAGTGCGGATAAATGGGCACACAGTTCCCATCTCTGTCTCTCCTGTGTGTAAGAATGAGGAGGTTTATTTATGCCTATGCAGATGGGCTTTCGCTGGTACGGCGAGGGCAACGACAGCATCAAGCTGTCTGACATCAAGCAGATCCCCGGCGTGACCAGCATCGTTTGGGCCCTGCATCACAAGCAGCCCGGCGAGATCTGGGAGAAAGAAGAGATCGCCCAGGTCCAGAAACAGCTGGAACCCTATGGTTTCAACATGGACGTGGTAGAATCTGTCAATGTCCATGATGACATCAAGGTGGGTCTGCCCACTCGGGATCAATACATTGAGAACTACATCCAGACCATGCGGAACCTGAAGGAGTTCGGCGTGAAGGTGATCTGCTATAACTTCATGCCCGTGTTCGACTGGACCCGCACCGACCTGTTCCACCCCCTGCCCGACGGATCCACCGCCCTGTTCTATGAGAAGAACCTGATTCAGGATGATCCCCGGGCTATGGCGGACTATATCCTGAAGAACCTGAACGGTATGACCTTCCCCGGCTGGGAGCCGGAGCGTATGGCCCGTTTGGACGAGCTGTTCGAGATGTATCGCCCCGTGACCAAGGAGAAGCTGTGGGAGAACCTGAAGTACTTCCTGGAGAAGCTGATGCCTGTGTGCCACGAGTGCGATATCAAAATGGCCATCCACATGGACGATCCCCCCTGGGATATCTTCGGCCTGCCCCGCCTGCTGGTGGATGCCGAGGCCATCGACCGCTTCCTGTCCATGGTAGACGATCCCTATAACTGCCTGACCCTGTGCTCCGGCAGCCTGGGAGCCAACCCCAAGAACAACGTGGCCGAGATCGTGCGCAAGCACTGCGACCGCATCGCCTTTGCCCACATCCGCAACGTCAAGCACTTCCCCAACGGCGACTTCAGCGAGGCCTCCCACCGGGACTGCGATGGCGACACCCGCATCCTGGACATCGTGAAGGCCTACCACGATTGCGGCTTCGAGGGCTATATCCGCCCCGACCACGGCCGTCAGCTGTGGGGCGAGGGCCCCGGCACCTGCCGTCCCGGCTATGGCCTGTACGACCGCGCCCTTGGTATCATGTATATGTGGGGCATCTGGGATATGCTGGACAAGCTGGACGCAGAGAAGAAGGGCACGTAAGCCTGATTTATGCATCCATCCGCCCGCCCCGGTTCCGTCAGAACCGGGGCGGAGCGCAAACTGTGATTGACCGGAAAGAGGGACTTTACAATGAAACTTTCTGAGATCCGATCTGAAGGCTGCGACGCTCAGGTCTGGGCGGACAAGGGCTATGAGCTGCCCAAGTTCGACCTGGAGGCCGTCCGCCAGAAGACCCACGACGAGCCCACCTGGATCCACTTTGGTGCTGGCAACATCTTCCGCGCCTTTCCTGCCGCCCTGCTCCAGCGAGTGCTGGATGCAGGTTCCTATGACCGTGGTGTCATCGTGGCCGAGGGCTTTGATTACGAGATCATCGACAAGGCTTATCGCCCCTATGACAACATGAGCCTGCTGGTACTGCTCAAGTCCGACGGCTCTATCGAGAAGCGGGTGGTAGCCTCCGTCACCGAGAGCCTGAAGGCCGATCCCCAGTTTACTGCCGATTGGGGCCGGTTGGTGGAAATCTTCCGCAACCCCTCTCTCCAGATGGTGAGTTTCACCATCACTGAGAAGGGATATTCTGTCTCCCCCGCTGATCTGGAGCGCGGGGTTGAACCTCAGCTGATCATGGGCAAGGTCACCGCCCTGCTGTATGAGCGCTATCAGGCTGGAGCCATGCCCATCACTGTGCAGAGCATGGACAACTGCTCCCACAATGGCGATAAGGTGCGCAGCGCTGCTATGGCCTATGCTGAGTCGTGGGTAAAAGCCGGCCTGGTGCCCCAGGGCTTCCTGGACTATTTGCAGGATGAGCGCAAGGTCTCCTTCCCCTGGAGCATGATCGACAAGATCACTCCCCGCCCTGATGCCAAGGTTCAGAAGATGCTGGAAGAGGACGGCTTCGAGGACAACTACACCATCATTACTGACCGCCACACCTATACCGCCCCCTTCGTCAACGCGGAGGAGACTGAGTACCTGGTCATCGAGGATCAGTACACCAACGGACGTCCTCCTCTGGAGCAGGGCGGTGTGCTGTACGCCGACCGTGAGACGGTGGACAAGGTGGAAAAGATGAAGGTGTGCACCTGTCTGAACCCCCTGCATACCGCCATGTCCATCTATGGCTGTCTGCTGGACTACACCCTCATCTCCGCCGAGATGAAGGACGAGGACTTGTGCGGCCTCATCACCAAGATGGGCTACATCGAGGCCATGCCTGTGGTGGTGGATCCTGGTGTGCTCAAGCCCGCCGACTTTATCGGTGCGGTACTGAACAAGCGCCTGCCCAACCCCTTTATGCCGGACGCTCCCCAGCGCATCGCCACCGACACCTCCCAGAAGCTGTCCATCCGCTTCGGCGAGACCATCAAGGCCTATCAGGCCAAGGGGCTTAATATGGATGAACTGGTCCTCATCCCCTTGGTGCTGGCCGGCTACGCCCGCTACCTCAAGGGTATCAATGATGCTGGCCAGTCCTTCGAGCCTTCTCCCGATCCCTTGCTGGAGGAACTCCAGGCCATCGTAGCCCCTCTGGAGATCCAGGAGGGTGCCCAGGACATGAGCTGCCTGAAGCAGCTCTACACCCGGAAGGATGTGTTCGGCCTGGATCTCTACGAGGCCGGACTGGGCGAGAAGATCGAGGCTATGGCTGCCGAACTGTTCGCCGGCCCCGGTGCAGTACGCAAGACTCTGCACAAGTATGTCTCTGCCCGCTGACTTCAGTTTTCCCGATCTAAAAAGAGATTCCCCTGTGCTGTGCAGCACAGGGGAATCTCTTTACCTTTTGGGTACAGATTAATCTTACTGGATGGACAAAGTGTCACCATCCAAGGTAACCGTGCGGCCCAACATCTCAAACAGCTGAGCGGGAGCCCAGGTAGTGCCGGGAGCCTCGATGCGGGGGGCGGCCCCGTACTTCATGGGGGCGGTCATACCTACTGCGCCCTCGATCTTCGTGGCACCGAAGATCTGTTCCTGACCAATCGTAAGGCTGACTCGGAAGGTCTCGCTCTCCACTGTCACCAGGGCAGGTGCTCCATCCTGGCCGGGGGTATAAGTCACCTCATAGCCCAGCGCCTGGGCAGCTACAGCCACGGGCACCATGGCTGCACCATTCTCATAGCTGCCCTTCATAGGGAGCACCATATCCCCCTCCAAAACAATGCTCAGAGCGGTTCCATCCGCCAGTTCCGCGGCCGCCGCAGCTTGATCTGCCTGAGCCTGATCCGCTGCCTGGGGCAGAAGCATCAAACAGTACGGGACTGCCTGGCCGGGGTAACTCTCCATCACCGCATCGTACCAGGCCATTACCCGTCCCCCAGCCTTCAGCTCGGAGGGATCCACAGTCTTCCCTGTGGCATAGTCCACACACTGGATATCCTTGCCCACATAGAGCAGCAGCCCACCATTGTCTGTTGTAATGGTCAAACGGCCGTCCTGTTCCGTCACATCCTCCACCTCGTGGTACATCGGGCAGCCCATATCCTGGGGCAAATTGCGAACCACTGCGTAGGCGGCGGACTGGGGCGGCAGGGAGCGGGTGGAGATAGCGCTGTGGAACACATAGACAACTTCGCCCACCTTAAGATTCGATGGATCGGAGGCCGCCCGCTTTCCCGCATCCACCCAGACAGTATCTGCGGAGAGATTCATCACATAATCGCCGTGCCGATCAGAGGAGAGAACCAGAGCGGAAACTGCCCCTTTCTCATCCCGAAGCACCTCCGTCACCGTACCATAGTACAGCACGCTGTCCGGAAGCGTCTCTTCCTGAGTCAGAGACGTGTCAGTTTGGTCCGCAGCAGGCTCCACAGCCATAGCGGGCAGAGACAGGGCACACATCAGTGCGCTGCTGATCATCAGGGCAGACAGGGTTCTTTTCATCATTTAACACTCCTTTTAAGCAGGCGGTCAGCCTTTTTGTTGATTGGGTTTCTGTTCTGATAGACGCTGATACGAAAAAAAAGTTCCCTCTCTCCAAAATTTTTTGGTTCTGTCCTGCGCCTCTTCTTCTCCAACATTTTGTCGTTATCTGTCATTTTATGATAGCGCATCCAAACCTCGCTCTCCATGCTGCGACCCAGATCTGGCATAAAACTGGCAATTATTTTCTACATATTTTCCACTTATATCGACATTTTTTTCTAGAATTTGTATATAATTACCTTGCCATTTTGTAGCTTCCCCATTCTTCTTGTCATATCTGGGCGAACTATTTTTGCCATTTTCTGTAATTCTCGTCTTGCATATACAGTCAAAATATGTTACATTTACCAAGTCGATCCACCCCGCCCCTGATCGGCGCAACGATATGGATGTTCAGAAGGAGAGAGGAAAATGGAATGTGTCAAACGCTTGCTGGTCGCAGACGCGAGCCAGGAGTTTCGCTGTCATCTGGTGGAATCCTTTCAGAACGAACCGGACATGGAGGTCGTTGGAGAAACTGGAGACGGCCTTCAGCTGCTGGAGCTGACCCAAACGCTGCTCCCCGATGTGATCGTGATGGAGATGGTTCTGTCCGGCCTGGACGGTCTGGAGGTGCTGGAGCATCTGCGCAGTCTGTCCCTAGAACGTCAACCGAAAATTCTGGTGCTTTCCAGCTATGTCCGGGGAAGCATTGCTGACTTGGCCGCCTCCAATGGCGCCGACCACTACATGGTCAAGCCCTGCCGGTTCAGCACGATCTGCGCCCGTATCCGCCAGCTGACGACCTTCGAATCTCTGGAACAAGACAGAAATCGCTCTCACAGTCTGGAGGCCATGGTGACCTCCATTATCCATGAGGTGGGCGTACCTGCTCATATCAAGGGTTATCAGTATCTGCGGGAGGCCATCCTCATCGCCGTAGACGATATCGATGTCATCAATGCAGTCACCAAGGTCCTTTATCCTGAAGTGGCCAAACGCTTCGGCACCACGGCCTCCCGTGTAGAACGGGCCATCCGCCACGCCATCGAGGTGGCCTGGGATAGGGGAGACCTGGAAACACTGCAAAAATACTTCGGCTACACAGTTTCCAATGTCAAGGGGAAGCCCACCAACAGCGAATTCATCGCCATGATCGCCGACCGCCTTCAGCTCCAGCGGAAAGAGGGCTGACCCCGTCTGGCCACCCCTTGTCTTTTTTCCCCGCTCCGGGTATAATGATGGAAAGCCGGTCCGCCGGCCCCATTTTTGTCCATAAGGAGCGGTTTCGATATGACCATTCAGTACACACCCAGAGGGGTCTGCTCCCGGTCCTTCACCATCCAGGTGGAGGACGGCCTCATCCAGTCCGTCCAGGTCGTGGGCGGGTGCAGCGGCAATCTTCAGGGCATCTCTATGCTGCTGAAAGGAATGCCGGTGGATGAGGCCATCCAGCGGATGGAAGGCATTCGCTGCGGCAGCAAGGCCACCTCCTGCCCAGATCAGCTGGCCCAAGCTCTGAAGCAGGCCCGGGGCTGATGCCATCGTATTTCCGTATGCAACGCCCTCTGGTCATGCTTTTTTGACAAGCTGAGCCGCTGTCCCGCTGGTTCTGATCGAACCAGCGGGACAGCGGCTCTTTTCATCCCTTCATTCCAGGGTCACACTTAGGCCAGTGGTAAGCGCCTGGAGCCCATCGCCCAGACGTTCCTTCAGCAGTGCAAAGGCAGCCTGGCCGGTACAGTGGCCGGTGTAGATCCGCTCCACACCCTCCGACACCAAGGCATCAGCCACCGACAGTGCATACTCCGGAGTACAGTTCATTCCGCTGTCCGCCTTGGCACTGAACAGATGCAGTCCGCCGAACACAGTGCACACCGGTCTGCCCAGCTGTTCCTTCACCCCGCGGACGATGTTGACGATCCCCCCGTGGGAGCAGGAGTTGAACAGCACCAGGCCCCGGCTGCCCTCCAGCACCAGGGAGTGCTCATGGGCGAAATCATCTGGGACAAATCCGCCCGTTTCCTCCTGACGCAGCAGATTGGTCTCCCGGCTGGCAAACGCCCCCCCATGAACGGTCTCCGGTACCAGCCACGCCCCGTCAAAGAGCTGGAACAGCCCCTCCGGCGTCTCAAACCGGTCTCGCTGACCCTCCCACAGTTCCCGACTGACCCCAATGAACCGGGGCTCCCCCATGGAGGTGGAGAAATAGGCCCCACCGGCAGAGGGGCGGGCATACACCTTTGCGTGGTCATTGCAGGCAAAGAAGCGGCCTAGGCCGCCGGCGTGGTCATAATGCCCGTGGGACAAGACTGCCGCGTCCACCTGTCCCAAGTCCACCCCCAAGGCGGCAGCATTGTCGGCAAAATCACCTGAGGCACCTGCATCCAATAGGATCCTCTTTCCCCGGTGCTCCAAATAAAAAGACAGGCCGTGCTCCGCAGCCAGGCAGGCCCCCTCTGGCGCTGTGTTCTCAATCAAAACAACGATCTTCATAGCACTTCCTCCTATTCATCCATGGCGTTGATTTGAGTCAGATCGTGGATCCACTTTCCGGAGCGCAGCCGCCACATCCCCAGGAAAGACTTCACCAGAGATTCTCCGCTCATGGCCAGATAGACCCACAGGATGTCCATCTGCAGCACCACACCCGCCAGAGCGGCCAGAGGGATGGCTACCAGCCACAGGGGACCCAGGTCGATGAGGCTGGCCGCCTGCACATCTCCTCCTCCCCGGAGCACACCCACGATGGTACAGTGGTTGAAGTCACGCACCGGCATGAGAAGACCCTGTACTGTCATCATCATCGTGGCAATGGCACAGGCCCGCGGAGACAGGTGGAATAGAGGGAAAAACCACACTGGGGCAGCCAGATGAGTAAACAGCAGCAGCAGCACCCCCAGGCTTCCGCCTGCCAGAGCGGCCAGGGTATTCAAGGCCAGGCCCACCTCATACACCTGGTGAGAGCGGCCTGCGCCGATCTCCCGGCCGATGAGGATGGAAGCTGTACCGGAGATCCCGATGGCGAACACCAGGCACAGCTTCTCCACATTGCCGGCGATGGTGTAGGCAGCCAGGATCTCTGTACTCCCCGCCATATGTCCCATGATGGTAGGGAAGATGGAGGTACCAAGGCCCCACAGGGTCTCATTGCACACCACCGGACCGCTGCAGGCCACAAACTTCCGGGCCATTTGCCCTCCGGGGCGTAAAAACAGCCGGAAGTCGAAGCGGAATGCCCTGGTTCGAATGATATGAACCAGAACAATGGAAAACTCCACCATACGGGCAATCAGAGTGGCCAGCGCCGCACCGGTCACACCCAGAGCAGGGAAACCCATCTTACCGAAAATGAGCACCCAATTTAACAAGGTGTTGGTTCCCATAGAGACTGCTAAAATGTACATTCCCAGCCGGGGGCGTTCCATACTCCGCCAGGCGGCAAGATACACCAGGGTCATCCCGTTGAATACATAGGACAGCCCGATCAGCCGCCCATATTCTGCCGCCAGAGCCACCACATCCGGCTCGTTTCCGAATAGGCTCAGGAAGGGAACAGGGAACAGAAGAAGCACCAGCGCAAAGGTGATCGAGACCAGATTCACCGCCCACAGCGCCACTCCGATCACCCGGTTGATGGCCTCCCGGTCTCCTTTCCCCCAGTACTGACTGATGAGGACAGTAGAGCCGCTCTGTACGCCAAAGAAAAACAGCTGTACGACAAAAATAGGGATATTGGCCAGGGCCACCCCAGCCATAGGTTCCTCGCCCAGCATCCCCACCATAAAGGTATCCGCCATAGCTAAAGTACTGGTGATAAGATTCTGCAGGATCATGGGGGCTGCCAGACCCACTACCCGCCGATAGAAGCCGGGCCCCCGGCGCAGGTATGCAAACACAAAACTCCTCCTCATTCCATGCCGGCGGACAGGCCGGCGCAGTGATAAAAATACCCGGGTGCTCCAGGGCGGGAGAACTCGGGTAGGAAATTCAGGACAGGGTAGGGAACAATTGCTCCTTCGCAGCTCGCAGACCTTCTGCCAGAGCGGCCACATCCTGCTGTGTGGTATCGTAGGAAAAGCTGATGCGCAATGCCCCGTCCAAGTCGCGTTTGGGCAGCTTGAGGGCAGCATATACATGGCTGGGCTTCCCCTTATGACAGGCAGAGCCGGAAGAGAGGCAGATCCCTCGGTCGCTGAGGAAGCGAACGATCACCTCGCTCTTATATCCGGGGAGGGTCACCGCCAAAATATGGGGCGCCGTCCCGCTCCCGATGGGCTTCAAACCTGGGATCGCCTCCTGAAGCCGGGCCAGTGTCTCCGCCTTCAACTCTGTCATGTGCTGGATGTCTGTCTCCAGGGTGGCCGTCCCCGCCCGCACAGCTGCGGCAAAGGCTGCGATCTGGGCGGTCGCCTCTGTACCAGAGCGCAGGCCCTCCTCCTGGCCGCCGCCCCGGATCAGGGGGGGCAGCTTCAGCCCCCGGCGGATATACAAGGCCCCGATCCCTTTCGGGGCGTGGATCTTGTGCCCGCTCACAGTCAAAAGGTCTACACCAAGTTCCGCCGGAGTGAATGGGATCTTCAGAAATCCTTGTACCCCGTCACAGTGGATCAGCGCAGAACTGCCCAGCCGCCGGATCAGCTGTGCGGCCTGGGCCACCGGCAGTACGGTGCCCAACTCGTTGTTCACCAGCATCATGGATACCAGCGCCGTGTCCGGCCTCAGGGCCGCCTCCAACTCCTCCAGCGAGATGTTCCCCTCCCGGTCGGGACGGAGGTAAGTCACCTCATACCCCTGCCGTTCCAGTTCCCGACAGGGCTCCAGCACCGCGGCGTGCTCAATAGCGGTGGTAATGATGTGACGTCCCCGACGCTTTCCAAGCTCCACAGCCCCACGAATGGCCCAGTTATCGCCCTCAGATCCACAGGAGGTGAAAAACACCTCCTCTGGCCGGCAGCCAAGACCAGCAGCTACATCTCCGCGCCAACCGGCCACACGGGCCGCAGCTTCCCGGCCAAGAGCATAGCGGGAGGAGGGGTTGCCCCAACCCTCCGTCATGGCCTCCACAGCCGCCTGGACCGCCTCCGGGCGGACCGGAGTCGTGGCTGCATTGTCAAAATAGTGGATCAATGCCGTTCACCTCTTTCAGTCCTGTCCATTCTATTCCCCACCCCAGGGAAAGTCAAGCAGACAGGTCCCTCCGCAATTACTCCCCGTCCGCAGTCAGCGGCTTAGGGAGGGAGTCATCTTCCCGGACCCAGTCTTCCACATGGACCACACTGTATTCTGTCTCTGTATTCCGGATGACCACCCGTTCAATCCCTGCATTGATGATCAAGCGGCGGCACATCGAACATGAAGTGGCATCGTGAAGCAATTCACCGCTTTTGGCTTCCCGGCCAGCCAGATACAGGGTGGAGTCCAAGGTATCACGGCGTGCAGCAGAAATGATGGCGTTCATCTCCGCGTGGACCGAGCGGCACAGCTCATATCGCTCGCCGCTGGGGACCCGCATCGCCTCCCGGGTGCAGCAGCCCAGATCCATGCAGTTTTTCCGTCCTCGCGGGGCCCCGTTGTAGCCGGTCGAGACAATTTCATCATTTTTTACAATGATGGCCCCATAGCACCGGCGCAGGCAAGTGGAGCGCTCCAGCACAGTTTCCGCAATATCCAGATAGTAATTTTCCTTGTCGATGCGTCTCATGGCGCGTCCCTCCCAGACAATCAGGTTTCTGCTGGCAGTATAGCGTATTTTTCCCCCTCTGGCAAGAAAAACCCGCCTCAAAATCAACCTTCCTGGCCCCATAGACCCAAATCTGTTCCCGTCAGGGCACAATTTACACTTTGTTTACGATTGATTTCTTGACGTTCCGCGCCTTGCGCGCTATGATACGTTATAAATAAGAATCTGAAAAAACGGGGTGGGGAGGTTTGCCCCGTTTTTCCCCCGCGCGAGGAGGCACCCACATGATTCGAAATGCGATTCAACGCTTTATGTATGGCCGGTACGGCAATGATCAGCTGAATGTTGGCCTGATGGTCCTGTACTTGGTCCTGTACCTGCTCTATTGGCTCACCAGTGCAGAGTTGATGTACCTGCTCTCCACAGTCGTCCTGTTTACCGCCTTATTCCGCCTGCTGTCCCGCAACCATGCAAAGAGGCGGGCAGAAAACGCTAAATTTTTACAGGCATTCGGTCCCCTTCTAAAGTGGTATCGCCTGCGGCGCACCATCCGCCAGGATAAGGAGCACTGCTATTTTAAGTGTCCAAACTGTGGCCAGCAGCTCCGGGTCCCCCGGGGCAAAGGCAAGATCACTGTCACCTGCCGGGGTTGCGGCGCCTCCTTTGAGGAGAAAAGCTGAACCCCTAACCCAGTTTGTTCTGTTGCCAGAGGCAGATCCCGATTCTATGGGGTCTGCCTCTTTTTTCGTCTTTTCCTGCTGGAAAACACAGGGTTTGGCCTGAAAGCCTATTCCAGTTTCGGATAAGCTATGATATACTGTTCAAAGAGTCTGCCCGGCCGCCGGCCGGATCTATTTTGAGAAATGCAAGGAGAGAGATCCATGAATCCAATCTATGACGTTGTCATCCTGGGCTGCGGCGAGGCCGGGATCTTTGCCGCCTATGAACTGGCCAGCCACCGTCCTGAACTGAAGGTCCTGGCCCTGGACCAGGGGCGTGATATCTACCATCGCAGCTGCCCCATCGTAGCGGGCAAGGTACGGGAGTGCATCCACTGCCCCGTATGCGACACCATGTGCGGCTTCGGAGGGGCAGGCGCATTTTCCGACGGAAAGTTCAACTTCACAACCCAATTTGGCGGATGGCTCACCGACTTTATGGGGCCCCGCCAGGTCATGGAGCTCATCGACTATGTGGACTCCATCAATGTAGCTCACGGCGCTACAGAGCAGGTCTTTTCCACCGAGACCGCAGAGGCCCGCACCCTGGCCCGCCGGGCCCTGGGCTATGACCTGCATCTGCTTCAGGCCCGGTGCAAGCACCTGGGCACCGAAAACAACCTGCGCATCCTTCAGAACATCTACGAGGGGCTGAAGGACAAGCTGGAGTTCCGCTTCAATACCGCCGTAGAGCACATCGCCCGGGATGGGGATGGCTTCCGCCTGACCTTGGAGAAGGGAGACGAGATCGCCTGCCGCCGGCTCATCGCCGCCCCCGGACGCTCCGGCGCAGAATGGTTCTCCAACCAGTGTAAAGATTTGGGCCTGGAACTGCTGAACAACCAGGTGGACATCGGGGTTCGGGTGGAACTGCCCGCCGCCGTCTTTGAGCATATCACCAACGTGGTGTACGAGTCCAAGCTGGTCTACCGCACCAAGCAGTACGGCGATCAGGTGCGCACCTTCTGTATGAACCCCTACGGCCATGTGGTGGCCGAAAATGTGGAGGGCATCAATACCGTTAACGGCCACTCCTATGCAGACCCCAGCCTCCGCAGTGAGAATACCAACTTTGCTCTTTTGGTCAGCAACCGCTTCACCCAGCCCTTCAATGAGCCCTACCGCTATGGCAAGCACATCGCCTCCCTCTCCAATATGCTGGCCGGCGGTGTACTGGTCCAGCGCTTCGGCGACTTGGTGAAGGGAGTCCGCACCAATGAGCACCGGTTGGGCAAGTCCTTCACCCGGCCGACCCTCACTGCCGCTGTTCCAGGTGACCTGTCTCTGGCCCTGCCTAAGCGGCAGCTGGACGACATCATTGAGATGATCTATGTCCTGGACAAAATCGCCCCGGGCACCGCCAACCACGACACCCTGCTCTACGGCGCGGAGGTGAAGTTCTACTCTGCCCGCCTTCAGCTCACTCCGGAGCTGGAGACAGCGATTCCCAACTTCTTTGCCGCCGGCGACGGCGCGGGCGTCACCCGCGGCCTGGCCCAGGCGGGGGCCTCCGGCGTCCAGGCGGCCCGGGCCATCCTCAAGCGTTTGGATTGACTCGCCGCTCCACGGTCCAGCATTGCGGGAGTCTGAGGGCCGGCGCACTGCAGTGCGGCGGCCCTCCTGCATCTTTTCGACCATTTTCTGACTCTGATCACCTCATACTGAGATGCTTCCGCCGCCTGCCTCTCGCCTTCTATCGAAAATGCCAAATCGCAAAATAGAGAGAGCGTCGGCGGCGAAACACCGTGCTCCACAAGGGTTATCCACATTATCCACATAGTTTTCCACAGATAGTTATGTAAACCTGTATGCAAAAAACCAGAACCTTTTCGGGTCATTCTGCCTGTCAAGGCTTTTTTATACGATAATATTGACAAATCTTTATTTTGCAAGAAACTGACCGGCCTCCGTCGCTTAGCGCCGGTTTTCCACAGGAGGGATCACACATGGGGAGACAGGGAGACACCATCGCCGCCGTAGCCACCCCCGCCGGGCCGGGGGCCATCGGCATTCTGCGTCTATCCGGCCCCAGAGCGGCAGACATCGCTGCCGCCTGCTTCCGGCCCCTTGGGCAGAAAGGTCTTTTAGACCACCTGCCCCGCACATTGGTCTACGGCAGCCTGCTGGACTGTGAGGGGCAAGTCATTGACCAGGTACTATGCACTTACAGTCGAGGTCCATCCAGCTATACCGGGGAGGATACCGCCGAGCTGCACTGCCATGGTTCCCCTATGGTGCTCTCACTGGGGCTGGAAGCTCTTTTTGCTCAGGGCGCGCGCCAGGCCGGGCCTGGGGAGTTCACCCAGCGCGCCTTTCTCAACGGGCGGCTGGATCTGGCTCAGGCAGAGGGGGTAGCTGACCTGTTGGATGCCCGAAGCCGTGAAGGAGCTCGACAAGCGGCGGGCCAGTTGTCCGGTGCCCTGTCCCGCAGGATCGCCTCCATATACTCCGCCCTCGTGGATGTGATGGCCCACTTCCATGCGGTGCTGGATTATCCGGACGAGGATATCGACCCCTTCACCCAGGAGCAGCTCGCTCGGGATCTGAGGGCTCAGCAACAGGCCCTGAAAGCCCTGTTGTCCACCTATCAGCGGGGCCGCCGCCTGAACCAGGGCGTGAAGTGCGCCATCGTAGGGCGTCCCAATGCCGGAAAATCATCTTTGCTCAATGCCCTGGCAGGCTATGACCGCGCCATTGTGACCGATATTCCCGGAACCACCCGGGACACCGTGGAGGAGACGGTAGAACTTGGGGGCGTGCCCCTGCGTCTCATCGACACGGCGGGCCTCCGAGACAGCAGTGACCCCATTGAGCAGCTGGGGGTGGAGCGCAGCCGCCGGGCCATGGAGGAGGCGGAGCTCATCCTGGTGGTGCTGGACCAGTCCCGGCCTGCCGGAGGGGAAGATACTGCTCTGATCCAGGCGGCTGTTGAGTGTGCCCCCACCATCGTGGTTCTGAACAAGCGGGATCTTCCTGGTCAGCTGGAGTGGACGGAGCAGCCGAACCTGCCCGCCTCCGTCCTGATCTCTGCCAAAACAGGGTCTGGCCTGGACGATTTGGCGAATCTGGTGGCCCAGGCCTTCCCCCGGGATGCCGGCTCCGGCTATGGCGAGCTGCTCACCAACCAGCGCCAAGCGGAAGCCGCCGGCCGGGCTTTAGAGTCCGTCCGCCGGGCGGAAGAGGCCCTGAGCCTGGGGATCACCCCAGACGCCCTGCTTCTCGATGTGGAGGAAGCCCTGAGCGCCCTGGGCGAACTCACCGGCCAGTCAGTACGGGACGATGTCACCGACCGGATCTTCCAGCGTTTCTGCGTGGGGAAATAGGACAACTTCTCTTGCACATCCACCGCTTCCGGCGTACAATAAAAGCCCGCCCAACAGGGTGGAGATCTGGAATTTTTGCCCCAAGGAGGGTTTTTGATGGATATTTGGAAGGAATTGAAGCAGGAGGGAGTCGACCCCGGCCTGCTGGAGGAGGTCCAGGCCTTCCGGGACACACACCCCATTCCGGCAGAGGCTGCTGGTCGGGTGCCCCGTCCCCGCTTTCTATACTATGGCAAGGAAATTTGGGAGGGAGCAGCTGCTGCCCTGTTGTGCGGGGAGCATTTGCTCCTGGCCGGTCCCAAGGCCACAGGCAAAAATGTGCTGGCTGAGAACCTGGCCGCCGCGTTCGGCCGCCCTGCCTGGGACGTGTCCATGTATGTCAACGTGGACGCCGCCGCCCTCATCGGAGCGGACACCCTTCAGGATGGACAGGTCGCCTTCCGGGAGGGCCCCGTCTGCCAGTGTGCCCGGCTGGGGGGCTTTGGCGTGCTGGACGAGGTGAACATGGCCAAAAATGAGGCCCTGGCCGTCCTCCATGCCACCCTGGATTTCCGCCGGGTCATCGACGTCCCCGGCTATCAGCGTATTCCTCTGGACCCCGCCGCCAGGTTCATCGGCACGATGAACTACGGCTATGCCGGAACCCGCGAACTGAACGAGGCTTTGGTCTCCCGCTTCGTGGTACTGGATATGCCGGTCATCTCCCAGGAGAATCTGCAAAAACTCCTGCGCCAGGGCTTCCCAGAGCTGAAAACCACCTGGGTGGAGCAGTTCTCCGCCCTGTTCCAGGATCTGCGGCAGAAGTGCGACAGCGGGGAGATCTCCACCAAGGCTCTGGATCTTCGGGGTCTGCTGTCCGCCCTCCACCTGATGGAGAAGGGGATCTCCTCCGGCCAGGCCCTGGAACTGGGCATCGTCAATAAAGCCTTCGACCCCTTCGAGCGCCAACTGGTAGCTGACGCAGTATGGAGCCGCATCCCCCGGGATGCGGCTCGGGGCCGCCTATTTGGAGTTTGATATGGACCGACAGGACATTGAGACCCGCCGTGCAGACAACCAGGTGTGGAACGGGGCGGAGAACTACGGCGTCCGCTCTGACTTCCACGCCTTCGATCTGGAGGGCGGAGCTGACCTGTACTTCAACACAGTCATTGGCCTGGTCCATCACTACTACGACTTCCGCCGCTTCAAGCCCCTGTTCAACACCTTCCAAAACCAGTTCAGCGGCGAACTGTATACCGACCTGTTCTGGCTGGGCCTGGAGGGGGCGGTTTATCACCGGGCTAGGGAGGACCGTCCGGTAGTAGACGAGCTGCGGCGGGAATACGCAGCCCGAACTGTTTCTCAAGGACGGAATCAGGCCGTCCGTGAAAGTTTAGACAACCTCCGCTGCGCCTGGTTCCAGCGGGCCCTGGGGCAGCCCGGGCCCGAGGACGACTGGGAGCGGGGGGTGCTGGACGCCCTCACCTTTCCCCCGGGGCTGAATGAGGAGCAGCTGAAGGACCGGATGGAGGCCCTGCTCCACCGCTACTTCCGCCGCTCCCGGCGGAGTGTCACCGACCGCCAGTGGGCCGCCTGGGCCGGGCGGGATATGCTCTATGGGGATCAGAAGCGGGGCGGGCTGGTGCGCGGGAATGCCCTGCGCCGACTGGGACAGTCCGGCGGCGGCCCAGAGGAAGCGTGCGGCCGGAAGTTTTTCTGGCAGAAAAAGCACCTGTTCCATCTGGGCCAGGGGCGGACCAGGGAGCAGGTGCTGCGGGACTATGTAGAAAACTGCTTCGGCGTGTCTATGCTCCCACCGGGGGAGCTGGCCGCTGCGGAGCAGGCCCTATGTACCGGCAGCCACAAAAACTGCCGCCTCCACTTTACCCGGGGGGTACTGCCCCAAGGGGAGATAGACGGGGAGACCGCCTGGGAGCGCTCAACTTTCCAGGCCCAGCGTGAGAAGAACCGGGCCTATTTCCAGGAAAACCTGGTGCGGAACCGGCTTATCATCGCCCAGCTGTCCCAGCGGCTGCAAAACACCATTTTACTTCAGAGTGATGTCACCGACAGCCGCACCCGGGCGGGCCTCCTTCAGCCCCGGCTGGCCTGGCGCGCCCCGGCCCTCCGAGATCAGCGGATCTTTCTCCAACGGCAGCAGAGCGAGCTGGGCGAGCTGTCAGTGGACATCCTGCTGGATGCTTCCGCCTCCCAGAACCAGCAGCAGGAGAAGCTGTCTACCCAGGCCTACCTCATCGCCGAGAGTCTCACCCGCTGTCAAATCCCGGTGCGGGTGACCTCCTTCTGCTCCGTCAGCGGCTGCACTGTCCTGCGAATCCTCCGGGATTACCATGAGACGGGGAAAAACGACTCCATCTTCGACTATGTATCCGCTGGCTGGAACCGGGACGGCCTGGCCCTACGGGCCATGGGCTGGCTGATGGACCGCAGCCCCTGTGACCACCGGCTGTTCATCCTGCTCTCCGATGCTAACCCCAACGATGACCAGAAAATCCCTGCCGTCAGACGCTTCCCAAAAGATTACAGCGGGAAGGCCGGTGTGCAGGACACGGCGGACGAGGCCGCCCTCCTCCGCCGCCGGGGCATGGCGCCGGTGTGCGTCTTTACTGGGCGGGATGCCGATCTGGCTGCCGCCCACAAGATCTATGGGAGGGACCTGACCCGGATCCCCTCCATTGGCTGGTTCGCCGACACAGTGGGCAAGCTGATCCAGGGCCGAATCCAGAATATGGGCTGAGCAAGATATAGAACAAGCCCCCTGGCCGCGCGATGCGCGGCCAGGGGGCTTGTCATTCTGTATAGGGCTCAGTCCCGTTCCTCGGGGTGGAGCAGACGCCGGGGAACCCGACACATCATGGTCTCCAGTTCATCCTGGGAGAAACCCTGGGCTCGAAGCTGGCGTCCGTATTCCTCCATCCCATCATCGGAGTAGAGGGAGTTGAGCTGTCCAAAGTCGGTGGTCAGAAGCACCCGGTCACAGCCTATCGCCCGAATCTGCCGGGCAATCTCTTTTATGGGTGTGCGGCCATGGAAGGTGGTAAAGAAGCAATGCTCCACATAGGCGCCCAAAGCAGCGGCCTCCTCCTGCTGTTCCACGGAGTAGCAGTCCGCGGGGTTATCCGCGTGTGTCAGCACAATGGTACAGTTCCGCTCCACAGCGGCCCTCACCAGGGCCATACCTTCCTTGGCGCTGATATGGCCTGTCCCCACCACCATGTGATGACGGGCGGCGGCATCCAACACCTCCAGAGCCTGGGGCAGCAGGTTGCCCTCCTTATCGCAGACCCTCAGGAAGCGGGACAGGTCGGCTTCCGGTTCCTTCCGGTGCTGATAGCGCTGATAGGACCAGGACTCCAGGGTGGGGAACCAGACCATCCGGCCGCCCGCCTGGGCGGACCGCTCCACCGCATCAGGATTCAACCCGCCCACCGAGCGGTTCAAAGTCACGCCGCCCGCAACATCCAGCTGGGGAAACTGTTCCATCAGAAGGCCAGCCCGGGCTGCGGTGTCAAAATAGTGGCACTTGATAGCGCACCCCGCCATCCCCCGATCAGCCAAACGTTGGGCCAGTTCCAGATCGCTGCATTTCCGGGGGACCACATCAGGGGAAGTATGGATATGCAGGTCATACACACCGTTTAAAAGCTTGTGCATGGCAGAACTCCTCTCCTGATCAATAGGGCAGGAAAATCGGGATCAGTGTGGCCACCACATAGGTGACCAGCAGCATGGGCAGGCCGATCTTGCAGAAGTCCACAAACTTATAGTGCGTCCAGCCCACTGTCATCATATTCTGGGGGGCGGCGAAGGGGGTGGCATAGGAGGCTGCGCCTGCCAGGGTGATCGTCATGGCTACCGGATAGGGGCTGACGCCGATCTGCTCAGCGATGGAAATACCGATGGGCAGGAACAGCATGATGGAGGGGATATTGGACATAAACTGAGTCAAGATGGCAGCAGCGAAGAAAATGACCGTAGTGACCATAAAAGGACTGGGATCGCTGCCCAGGATCTTCAGAATCAGTTCGGCCACGGCGTCGCCTGCGCCGCTGTTCTTAAAGCCAGTGGAGATGGCGGTAAGGGAGCCTACCAGCAGCATACAGTTCCAGTCGATGGCTTTGATGGCATCCTGAACAGACATACACTTGGTGCCCACAATGACCAGAGCGCCGATCACGGCGGCCACGTGCATCGGCATATTCTTGGGGCTGGCGGCGATTACCACCAGTACACACAGCAGGGTAATCACAGAGATAAAAGCCTTCTTTTTGTCCAGGGGCTTCTTCTCAGTCTTGGCAAATTCAGGGACATAGGCGGTGTCTGGAATCAGCTTGCGTCCAATAAATGTGAAATACAGGGTGCCCAGGATGCACACGCCAATGCCAAAGGGGGTGATGCTGAAGAAGCCGAAAGGAGTGATACCCAGGTCACTCATCACACTGTTGGCGGTGGCGTTAGAGCCTACACCTACCAGAGTGACAAAACCACCGAACTGAGCGCCGAACAGCAGGGCCAGCAGAGCCTTAGAGGGGCCGACACCGGCAGCGATGCACATGGCGGTGACCAGGGGCGCCATGGCGGTCATCACACCAATATTACTGCACACAGAGCTGAGGACACAAGACACGACCAAGGTTGCAAAGATAATATTTCTTTCGCTTTTTCCTGTGACGCGGACCATTTTTTCACCGATCAAATCGGTGATACCAGCATGAAACAGAGAGGAGCCGATGACCATCATACCGGCCAGCAAAACAATAGTAGTGCTGTTATAGCCGGTGAAGATGTCGCTTACTTCAATCAAACCTGTATAGGCAAAGGCGATAGAAGCGCCAATGGCAGTTACAATAATAGGAATGGGCTCCCAGATGAACAGGACGACGGTGATCGCTATAATAATGAGTGCAATGGAAATGGGACTCATAGTTCTCTCTCCTTTTACCGTTTTACCGTTGATTCGTTCGATTCAATGTACCGTTCAGGGCTGGTACACATCGTCGATGATCTCGTACCCCTTCTCCTCCAAAGACTTTTCTACCCATGCACGCTTCATAGTGCCATTTTTTGCAGGCTCCAGTTTTGCCGCATCTTGCTCCATAAACTTTTTTGCGGCCTCCAGAATGACGGGGGCGTCCTTCCGGGGAATGACAATGACGCCGTCAGGATCGGCCAGAATGATGTCGCCGGGGTTGACGCTCACACCGCCGCAGGCGATGGGCACGTTGATCTCACCGGGGCCCTCCTTGTAGGGGCCGCCCGGAGTGGTGCCGGTGCAGTAGACGGGGAAGTCCCAGTTTCCGATCTCGTCGATGTCACGGATGGGGCCGTCCAGCACGATGCCGGCGATCTTCTTGGTGTAGCAGAGGTACGCCATCATGATCTCACCCATCAGAGCGCGGGTGTCATCCTCCTCGTTGGATACCACCAGAACATCGCCCTCCTGGCAGTAATTCAGGGCTGCGTGGAGGGTCAGATTGTCCCCCGCGCGGCACTTCACCGTGTAAGCGGGGCCGGCCATCATCTGGGCCTTGGGCTTGCTTACCAGATGGATCCGGGGATTCATGGCGCAGCTGCGCCCCATCACGTCGGCGGTATTGGAGGCTGGGATGGACTTGAACTGCTCCACAATTTCCGGATCAGGCAGTTCACGCTTCAGATAGATCCGTTTTCCTACACTCATTTCAAATTGCTCCTTTCAACATTCGTACACACGAAGGAATTTACTTTTGGATCAGATCCCGCAGCTCAGGCACCACAAACTTTGGAGTTCGGCCGGAGAAATAGTCGTCAATGGCTTGGGCGCAGGCCACGGAGGAGCGACTGGAGGCCTCCTTAGTGGCGCCGCCGATGTGGGGGGCGGTGAGCACATTGTCCATGGACACCAGGGGGCTGCTGGGATCGATGGGCTCCTTCTCCAGGGTATCCAGGCCGGCGCCGGCGATCTTCCCGGCCTCCAGGGCACGGATCAGGGCGGGCTCGTCCACGATGGAGCCCCGGGCGGCGTTGATGAGGTACGCGGTGTCCTTCATCAGGTCGAACTCCCGGTCGCTGATGGAGTGGACCGTCTCAGGAGTGGCGGGCACATGGAGAGAGACGTAGTCGCTCTTGGTAAAGATCTCGTCCCGCTCCTCCACCAGCTGGATGTACTCAGGCAGGCCCTCCTTTTTGGCGAAGGGGTCGTAGGCCAGCACCGTCATATCGAAGCCCAGAGCGGCCTTTCTGGCCACCAGCCTGCCGATGTTGCCCAGGCCCAACAGGCCCAGGGTCTTGCCATACAGTTCCATCTTGGGGATGCCCATTTTGGCCTTGCGGTAGTCCTCTAGGTACAGCTTCTCCACCTTCTTGAAGTTCCGGGAGCAGTAGAGCATATAGAAGATGGTCAGCTCGGCCACCGAAATGGCGTTGGCCCCACCGGCGGTGCACACCAGCACGCCATGCTTCCGTGCCGCATTCAGGTCTACACCATCATAGCCCGCACCGTGCCGGGCCAGGATCTTCAGCTTGGGGGCTGCGTCCAAAATCTTCTCTGTGATCTTCGCCGTTCGGACGATGATCGCATCGCAGTCTCCGATGTCCGCGATGATGTCCTCCTCGGTAAAACCGCGGCCATCCACCACCTCGTAGCCGTGCTCCCGCAGATATTCATAGCCAGCCGGCAAAATGGGCTGGGGAAGCAGCACTCGGATCGCCATAAAAATTCCTCCTCGTTGGTCCTGTATACTTTTCATAAAATCATTTGCGTTTCTTTCGAAATCATGGTAATATGGACAGGACCAAAAATCAAACAGAGATTTTTTCATTTTTCGACAAAGAAATTTTGTGGCTGGACAGGAGGGGTTCTATGGATCTCATCAGTCTCTACTATTTTCAGGAGCTGTCAAAGGATCTGAATATGACCCGGACGGCCCAGCGGCTTTATATCTCCCAGCAGACCCTCAGCAACCACATCCACCGCCTGGAGCAGCACTACGGCTGCCCTCTGCTGTACCGGAAGCCAACATTGTCCCTCACCTGTGCTGGGGAGTTCGTCCTCTCCTTCGCCCAGGTGGTGGGGAAGGAGGAGCGGAACCTGGAGGACATCCTCTCCGACATCGAGCAGCAGGAGCGGGGCACCCTGAAGCTGGGGGCGGGCACCATGCGGGGGGCCTGGATCCTCTCCCAGCTGCTGCCTGACTTCCACCGCCGCTATCCGCTGGTGGAGGTCCGCTTTTCTGACGCCCTCTCCTCTCAGCTGGAGACCATGGTGTCCAACGGAGAGCTGGACTTCGCCGTGGTCCTCTCCGGTTCGTACAGCCCGGATCTGCTGGAGCAGCAGCTGTACCAGGAGCAGGTCTACCTCTGCGTCCCGGAGAGTCTGCTGCGGCAGCACTACTCCCCGGATGAGGTCCGGGGCATCAAGCTGCGCTCCCTCCAGGGGGCCTCGGTCCGGGACTTTGCCAGACTGCCCTTCGCCCTGATGGACAACCGGCTGGGCCAGCGGATGCGGGAATACTTCGCTCGGGAGCAGGTTCACCCCGCCGTCCCCTTTACCGGAACTGCCACCAGCCATATCCTCCCCCTATGCGCCCAGGGACTGGCCGCCTGCTACTGCACCCAGGTGGGCATCGTGTCCAACGCCTCGGTCCTGGGGGATCAGCTCAACATTTTCCCTCTCATGGACCAGGGAGCGCCCATTGTCCAGACGCTGTCCCTCCTGCGTCATAAACAGCGCTATCTCACCCACTACGCCAAATACTTTATGGACCTTCTCTTCCAGGTCGCCGGAGAGATGGAGCGGGCTCAGGTCAGCCGTGTGGTTCCGGATACACCCGTCTGAGATGCGGCGGACACCAAGCCGCATGATCTTGTAGAAAAGGATGTGAGTCCATGATCCCAAGCTATGAGCAGGTAGGGGACTGGCTGGAGGAGATCTCCGCAGAATTCCCCAATGTATTTTTTGACCAGCTGGATGGAGGCATCCAGCTGGAGGAGGAGGCCCTCCCAGACCCGGAGTTCCCACCGGGGGAGATGTACATCATGGGGGAGTACTGCCACGACCTGCTGGGGCGGTACATCGTCCTGTATTACGGATCCTTCGCCGCTCTGCTGGCGGAGGAGGACGAAGAGACCTGGAAGGACGAGTTATTCGCCACTGTGGCCCACGAGTTTACCCACCACATGGAGGAGACCGCCGGGCTCCATACTCTGGATGACAAGGACGCAGAGTTCCTCCGCCAAGCCCGGGAGGAATATGGCGACCCGCTCTAAGGTGCCCACCGGGTATCCCTGCCCTGGTTTGATACACAAAAAGAAGAGGCCGCCGTCCCATCGGGACGACGGCCTCACAGAGTGTCAAAAAAGCCCTCCTGCAAGGAGTTTCCGTCGCCTTCAAACGATGGTACTTCTTACAGGAGGGCTTTTTTGATTGATTTACGGAAGCCTGGCTTCTCCATGCTCCCCCGACTCATCTGCCAGGCGGGCCCGGAGGCCGGAGTACCGCCGTGCCTGACGGTTGTTGGCCACCATGTGGGCCACCGCTCCATCGTCCCCCACCACGATAAACAAGCTCTTGGCCCGGGTGATGGCGGTGTACAGCACCCCACGGGTCATCAGCATGGGGGCTCCGTCCAAGGCGGCCAGGATGACCGCCCGGTACTCACTGCCCTGGGCCTTATGTACTGTAACGGCAAAGGCAGGTTCCAACTCTCCCAGCATGTCTGGAGTATACTCCACCAGCTTCCCGTCAAAGTCCACCAAGACGACCTCCTTGTCCACGGTACGGATCACCCCGATGTCCCCGTTGAACATCCCCATGCCGGAGGCTGTCCCTCCCTCCTCCCGCCAGAGGATGTCGTAGTTGTTCTTGACCTGCATCACCCGATCCCCGGCTCGGAAGATCCAGTCACCGAAGCGGCGCTCTCCTTTCTGCTCTGCTGGTGGGTTGAGTGCAGCCTGGAGCGCCTGATTCAGAACCGCAGTCCCGGTGCCCCGCCGCCTGGTAGGGGAGAGGACCTGGATCTGGTCGGCGGGGATCCCCATGCGCTCCGGCAGCCGCCGACGGCACAGATCCACAATCGTTTCCACCGCCGACTGGGGGTCTCGCCGCCGCAGACAAAAGAAGTCGTTGTCGTTCCGCCGCAGGTCGGGCAGTTCTCCGGAGTTTACCATGTGGGCGTTTCGGACAATGGCACTCTGGGCCGCCTGGCGGAAGATCTCGGTGAGGCGGACGGTGGGCACCGCCCCGCTGCGGATCAGATCAGAGAACAGGTTTCCCGGCCCCACGGAGGGAAGCTGGTCCGGGTCGCCTACCAGAACCAGACGGCAGTTCCCACGCAGGGCAGCCATCAGGGCGGCCATCAGGGGCACATCCACCATGGAGACCTCGTCCACAATGACCGCATCCGCCTTCAGAGGGTCGTACTCGTCGTGGGTGAACACCAGCTGGCCGGTGTGGGGGTCAAAGCCGGTCTCCAGCAGGCGGTGGATGGTAGATGCCTCGGTGGAGCACAGTTCCCCCAGACGCTTGGCCGCCCGGCCGGTGGGGGCGGCCAGGGCAGTCTCCAGCCCCATGGCCTCGAACAGGGCCAGCACGCTCCGCAGGCAGGTGGTCTTTCCGGTGCCCGGTCCGCCAGTGAGCAGCATTACCTGCCGCTGGGCCGCCTGGCGCACCGCCTGAAGCTGTTGGGGTGCGTAGGTGATCCCCTGGGCCCGCTGGATCTGCTTCAGCAGGCGGTCCAGCCCCTCCGGGGGCAGGAGTTCTGCCCGGCTCATCTCGCCCATCCGCTGGGCGATATAAGTCTCTGCCTCATACAGGGCGGGGAGATAGACCGCCTCCTGTCCCGCCACCTGGTCCAGGTCCACCTCGCCCCGGACGGCCAGTGCATCCAGACGCTCCTCCAGCAGCGCCTCTTGGCACTCCAGTAGCTGGGCGGTGGCCCCCACCAGCTTCTGGGCGGGGAGAAAGGTGTGGCCGTTGTTCCAGTTGTTGTGGGACAGTTCAAACAACAGGCCAGCTTCCAGCCGCTGGGGATCGTCCGCCGCCACCCCCAGAGAGAGGGCCAGGGCATCCGCCTGGGAAAAGTCCACTCCGAACTCCCCCGCCGCCAGGACATAGGGGTTGGAGCGAACCACCTCCAGTGCCACGTCTCCATAGGCCCGGAACAGGCGGCTGGATAGTTCCATAGGCAGCTGATGCTCTGACAGAAACTCCAGCAGGCGGCGCATTCCCATCTGCTTCCGGAACGCCTCGCTGATGGCCCGGGCCCGCTTTGGGGACACCCCCCGCAGCCGGGTAAGCTTGTCCGGCTCCTCCTCCATGACCCGCAGGGCATCCTCGCCGAACTCCTCAATTAGCAGGCGGGCAGTGGCCTTCCCCACCCCTTTCACCGCTCCGGAAGCCAGGTAGTGGTAGATCTCCTTTAGTCCCTGTGGCAGGCGGCGCTCCACCACATCTGCCCGAAATTGGACGCCGTAGGTGGCGTGGCGCACCCACTGACCCCGGACAGTGAGGTACTCCCCGGGGGACACCCCGGGCATGGAGCCAACTACGGTCATCTCCTCCTCACCTACATCCAGGCGCAGGATGGTATAGCCGTTTTCCTCGTTTTGAAAGATCAGAGAGGAGACAGTCCCCTCCAATACAGACAGTTCTGCACCCTGCTCCGGCATGGTGACCGCTCCTCTCTGTTTCGTTTTCTGTCCTGTTTGCTGTGATCCGCCTGAGACGTCGCAGGGGAGGCCCCCAACGCAAAGTCCAGCGAAGCGGGTTTGCGTTGGAAAGGCGGCGCGCCGAGTCGTCGCGCCCTACGGGTGCCACGGTCCACGGGGGACGGGCGGGTCAGGAGACCCGCCCCTACGGGGCAATTTCGGTCCTGCATGGTACAGTGGCCGCCGCAGCCACAGGACCGTTTCTGTTTCGCTGTAATCTATGAAGGTCCTTAAACCGCCGTAGGGGAGGGGCTTGCCCCTCCCGCCGATTTTCGGAATTTCTTCGGTCAACGCCAGGGTTTTGCCCTGTGAGGCGGCGCGCCGAGTCGCCGCGTCCTACGGGCATCATGGTCCACGGAGGGCGGGCGGCCACATGGGCCGGCCTACCAAACAAACTCTTCCGTTTACCGGGAGATTCCATCCGTCTGCCGGACCGCCTCCCGCAGCCACTCCTCCAGCTCCTCCGGCGGACAACAGGTGACCCAAGGCCACCGCAGGGTCAGCCTTAGGGCCAGCTGACGGCCCTCCCGGTCCAGATCTTCATCCCAGATCACTGCCTCGCCGCAGAGCAGCCCAGCCCGACGCAGCCAAGCCAGCTGACGCAGGCTGGCCTCCAAATCTGAGCCGTCCCCCCGCCCGGGGAGCACGACCCATGGTTCTCGCCCCCGAGACGGCCGGACCAACAGGCCAAACAGCAGCCACAGCAGACTTCCTGCACCCACAGCGCACAGCAGAGCCAGGGCAGCCTCCAGTATTTCCACGGTCACCACCTCCGAACCATCCTATGCATGTTCACTCGGAATGGGTACCGCCCCCAGTCACACAGCCCCAGAAAACAGGTTGATCCCCACATGGGTGAGGGCCAGCATGATGGTCCCAGCGGTGAGGACGCCCAGGGTGACCGCCGGCATGGCCTTCTTCAGCCTCATTCCAAGAAACGCAGCAGCCAGCGAGCCGGTCCACGCTCCTGTCCCTGGCAGGGGAATGGCTACAAAGAGCCACAGGCCAATGTACTGGTATTTCTGCACCTTTTGTCCCTTCAGATGGGCCTTCTGCTCCAAGCGATCTATCAGACCATTGAGCCAGGGCAGATATTTTCTCATCAACTCAAAGATTCTGCGGATGTAGACAATAATGAAGGGGGCGGGAATCAAATTTCCCAGAACAGCAGCGGGAAAAGCCAGGTGATAGGGCAAGCCCAGGGCCACGCCGAAGGGCAGGCCGCCCCGCAGCTCGATGATTGGGATCATCGAGACCAGCATGGTGAAGATGCACTTTCCAAATTCCGTCTCAGTCAGCCATTGCAGGGTATCCATAGGGGTCTCCTTTATTCTTCAGTTTCGGTCAGGGGGATCTTGCAGTCCTCCATAACGGTCCCGCCCAGATAGGCGGAAAAGCGGTCGTATTCCTCCCGGGACGCAGGGGCGGGGCTGGTCATCACCACCAGGGGATGCCCCTGATAGCCCGCCCGGTAGGGGGGATGGACATGGCGGTATGGGTTGGCGGAAAAGCCTCAGCGTTCATAAAAATGCTGCCGCCGGATGGAGACCTCGTCCTGGGGCGGGTCGATCTCCAGCACCACAGGGATCCCTTCGCTGTTCAGCTGGGCCAGCGCCCGGGCGCCAACGCCCTGACCCCGAAGCTGGGGACAGGTAGCGAAGTGCTCCACATAGCGGAAGCCCTCTGCCTCCCAGAACAGCAGGATCCCCAGGAACTGCTCCCCCTCCACCAGCAGATCAAAGTGGTATTCCGGATGGCTCAGCCGGGCCGCCTGGGCCGCCCGGGTCCTCCGCTCATAAACTGGGAAGCTGATCTCGTACAGGGCGAAGGCTTCCCCAAAGCGGGGATCTGCCAGGTCTGTCAGTCGAATCCGTTCCATGCCGCATCTATCTCCTTTTGTCTTGCGTATTGGATCTCTCACTTCTCCATCCTACACGATGGCTTTCCATCCGTCAATCCCGGCTCAGAAGATCATCAGTGGTCACATGGAAGAAATCGGCCAGAAAAATCAACGCAGTGGCAGGCAAGTTGACCTGTCCATACTCGATTTTTTGATAATGACGGTCGGTGCAGTTCAACAGCCTTCCCATCTCCATCTGCGTCAGTCCCCGGGACTTTCGCAGAGGTTTGAGCCGTTCTGCAACACTTGGCAGAATAATTTCCAAATCCTTCACACTTCCTGTTGACATTCTTTAAGTTCGTGCTTGGGATGTTTCGACGATGGATGACAGAGTGTATGCGCTGGCTCTATGACCTCTATATCCTGCCGCAGATCGAAGGCCGGCCCATGGACGACGGGGACGCCTCCCGGGCCGCTCTGTTCTGGGACGCCCGGGCCGTCTTGGCCTTTTACGCGGTCCAGGGGTTCCGGCTTGGAGTCAGGACCGGTCTGGCCCTGGGCCGGGAACTGGAGGGGTGAGATTCGTTCCGGCGGGATCGCAGGAGCCCCCCAAAACCCCATAGGGGCGGGTCTCCTGACCCGCCCCTACAACGTCTCAGGCGGATCACAGCAGAACCGGAGGACGGGCGGCCACACGAGGCCGCCCCTACGGCGATCCACGGCCATTTCCGAGACATGGCGGGAGGGGCAAGCCCCTCCCCTACGGGGTGAACGGGGAAACATCCCCCGGCAGAGAACGGGCGGAGAAACTCACTCCAGCATCCGTTTCAGATACCGCCCTGTATAGCTGGCCCCGCAGGCGGCCACCTCCTCCGGCGTTCCGGTGCAGACCACAGAGCCTCCGCCGTCGCCCCCCTCGGGGCCCAGGTCGATGATGTGGTCGGCGGTTTTAATGACGTCCAGGTTGTGCTCAATGACCACCACCGTGTTGCCTACATCCACCAGCTTTTGCAGTACATCGATCAGCCGCTGTACGTCATAGCTGTGCAGGCCGGTGGTTGGCTCGTCCAGGATGTAGATGGTCCGGCCGGTGGAGCGCTTGCTCAGCTCGGTGGCCAGCTTGACCCGCTGGGCCTCGCCGCCGGACAGGGTGGTAGACGCCTGCCCCAGCTTCACATAGCCCAGGCCCACCTCCTCCAGGGTTCTCAGCCGGTTATAGATCCGGGGGAGGTTCTCGAAGAAGGGGAGGGCCTCGTCCACCGTCATCTCCAGCACCTCATAGATGTTTTTGCCCTTGTAGTGGACCTCCAGCGTCTCCCGGTTGTACCGCTTGCCCTTGCACACCTCGCAGGGGACATAGATGTCCGGCAGGAAGTGCATCTCGATCTTCAGCAGGCCGTCCCCCTGGCAGGCCTCGCACCGGCCGCCCCGGGTGTTGAAAGAGAACCGCCCCGGACCATAGCCCCGGGCCTTGGCGTCCTGAGTGGAGGCGAACAACTCCCGGATGTCGTTGAACAGTCCGGTGTAGGTGGCCGGATTGGACCGTGGAGTGCGGCCAATCGGGGACTGGTCGATGTCAATGACCTTGTCCAGGAACTCCTCGCCCTCGATACGGTCATGTCTGCCGGCCCGGACCTTTACCCGGTTCAGGTCCGCCCCCAGCTTTTTATACAGGATCTCGTTCACCAGGGAGGACTTACCCGAACCGGACACCCCGGTGACACAGGTGAAGGTCCCCAGGGGGATCTCCACATCGATGTGCCGCAGGTTGTTCTCCGCCGCTCCAAATACCTTCAGAAACTTCCCGTTCCCCTTGCGCCGTTCCCGAGGGACGGGGATCTTTCTGCGCCCGGACAGATACTCGCCGGTGATGGAGCCGGGGGTGTTCATTACCTCCTCCGGAGTGCCCGCCGCCACGATCTCACCCCCGTGGACCCCCGCACCAGGGCCTACGTCGATGATATAGTCGGCCGCCCGCATGGTGTCCTCGTCATGCTCCACCACCAGCAGGGTGTTCCCCAGGTCCCGCAGATCCTGCATGGTTTTCAGCAGCATATCGTTGTCCCGCTGGTGCAGGCCGATGGAGGGCTCGTCCAGGATATACAGCACCCCCATGAGGGAAGAACCGATCTGCGTGGCCAGGCGGATGCGCTGACTCTCGCCGCCGGACAGGGAGCCCGCCCCCCGGGACAGGGTGAGGTATTGCAGCCCCACCGACTGGAGGAATCCCAGCCGGCTTCTGATCTCCTTCAAAATACGCTCTGCAATGCGCATCTGGGCCTCGGTCAGCTCCAGCCGGTCCACAAAGTCCAGGGCCTGCGTCACCGACTTGCGGCAGAAGGCGTCAATGTCCAGCCCGCCCACCGTGACGGCCAGGGACTCCTTCCGCAGGCGGCGGCCCTGGCAGGCGGGGCAGGGGCACTCGCTCATGCACTCCTCCAGCTCCCGGCGCATGGCATCGGACTGGGTCTCCTTGTACCGGCGCTCCAGGTTGTTGCAGATCCCCTCAAAGGCCTGGTGCAGGGTGCCCTTGCCCCGGGGCTGGTCATAGTGGAGGGTGAGCTCCTCCCCCCGGGTGCCATAGAGGATCACGTCCATGACTTCAGGGGACAGGTCCTTCACCGGAGTGTCCAGCTTGAATCGATACTTTTTGGCCAGAGCGTCGAAGTACATCCGGGCAATGCCGTCGGACTTGATGCTGCTCCAGCCGGAGGCGGTGATGGCCCCCTCCAAAATAGACAGATCCTTGTTTGGAATGATAAGATCCGGATCTACCTTCAGCTGGCTGCCCAGGCCGGTACAGGCGGGACAGGCCCCGTATGGGTTGTTGAAGGAGAACATCCGGGGAGTAAGCTCCTCAATGGATACGCCGCAGTCCTCGCAGGCGTAGTTCTGGGAGAAGAGGATGTCCCGGTCCTCCCCCACCACATTGACCACCACCAGGCCGCCGGACAGGTTGGAGGCGATCTCTACGCTGTCTGTCAGGCGGCGGGCGATGTCCTCCCGGATGACCAGGCGGTCCACCACGATCTCGATGTTGTGCTTCTTGTTTTTCTCCAGCTTGATCTCTTCGCTCAGGTCATAGGCGATGCCGTCCACCCGGCAGCGCACATAGCCGGAGCGGCGGGCGTCCTCGAAGATCTTGGCGTGCTCTCCCTTCTTGCCCCGGATCACTGGGGCCATGACCTGGATCCGGGTGGCCTCGGGCAGCTCCAGCACCTGGTCGATGATCTGGTCGATGGTCTGCTGTTTGATCTCCTTGCCGCATACGGGGCAGTGGGGGGTGCCCACCCGGGCCCAGAGCAAACGGAGATAGTCATAGATCTCGGTAACGGTGCCCACGGTGGAGCGCGGGTTCTTGCTGGTGGTCTTTTGGTCGATGGAGATGGCGGGGGAGAGGCCGTCGATGTAGTCCACATCGGGCTTCTCCATCTGCCCCAGGAACATCCGGGCATAGGAGGACAGGGACTCCACATACCGCCGCTGGCCCTCTGCGTAGATGGTGTCGAAGGCCAGAGAGGACTTGCCGCTCCCAGACAGGCCGGTGAGCACCACCAGCTTGTCCCGCGGAATGGTCACGTCCACATTTTTCAGGTTGTTCTCCCGGGCTCCTTTTACATAGATATGGTCTTGCATGGTAATATTCCTCAACTATATTCCGATTCGTATTGCGTCATTGGGGGTCCGCCGGGGGCGGGAGCTCACTGGGCCGGGGTGGCCGGGCAAAGCGGACCAGCCGCTTTGCTACTGCCCCCACCGCCGGTAGTTTTCCCGGCCCTGGCGGAGGGTCATGCCGTGGTTCTCGTCGCTGGGGTCGTCCTCGCCGGGGTCGAATACATCGTTCTCCCAGAAGCACACCGGGCAGATGTAGGCCAGCGCCTCCTCCCTGGGGACAGGGAGAGTCAAATACCCACAGCAGGGGCAGGGGTAGATCCCCGCCGGCTCCTGGGGCTCCGGCTCCGGTTCCGGAGCGGGGGATGGCTCCGCCGCGTCCACGGGATAGGCGGGCCCGTCCGATCCTCCGATGATGATAAGGTCATTTTCTGCCTCTGGGAGGTACCGGAATTTTCTCCGGTCTGTGGACTCCTTCATGCCTTCCGCCTCCGTTTTTTGGGCGGTGGGCTGTTCTGGGACACCAGCTCCGCCGCCCGGCGCAGGGTGTTCCGGTCCTCCGGGTCCAGGACGTAGTGGGCCTTGGCGCCCTCATAGGGAGGCGCCGTGGGCCGGTCCTTCAGCAGCTCCGCCACGCAGGGCAGTGGTTTAGCAAAGGGGATCCCGTCGCACACCAGCAGGGCGGGCTGGTCGTTCAGATAGACCAGGTAATCCCCAAACATCTTCCGGGCTCTCAGCTCCCCCAGACCCTCCAGCTGGTCCAGCAGGTACTGTACAAATTCCGGGTGGGTGGACATATCATCGCCTCCTAACAGCTCTGGGTCAGCAGCACCGCAAGCCTAAAGACGCCCCAGTCCCCCTGGCGGATGGCCGCGCCCCGAAACCCACCAGCATCAGCGCCAGAACCACAAGGATCATCCGTCGGAGCCATTCATGGCCCGCCATTTTGTCTGAAAGAATGTCATGGGACGCGTCTCCCGCCGTCATACCGTCAGGTCCGCTGTCGTACCGCCCACCAAGTCTATCAAATCGCTGGGGGCCAGTTCCACCTGATAGCCGATCTTTCCTGCGGAAACAGTGATGGTGTCCAGAATCTCCGCCGTCTCGTGGAACACAGTAGGGTACTGCTTCCTCATTCCCACCGGGGAGCATCCCCCGTGGACATATCCGGTGTTGGGCAGCAGCTCTTTCTGGGGCAGCATGGCGATGGACTTTTCACCCACCGCCCGGGCCGCCTTTTTTAGATCCAGTGTGTCCCCCACTGGAATATCAAACACATACAGGGCCTTGGAGGCCCCCCGGGCCACCAGGGTCTTGAACACGCACTCCGGGTCCTGTCCCATGCTCCTGGCCACGGTGACACCGTCTACCGCCACCCCGTCCTCATGGGGATAGGTGTGGGGGGTGAAGGGGATGCCCTTCTGCTCCAGCACCCGCATGACATTGGTTTTTTCCTCTTTTTTGGACATGGCTCTATCCCCCAGTTTCTGTATAGTAGCGATCCTCACGCCATTTGGCGGGGTTGGTGTCGATATAGCTCCAAATGCGGAGATAGTCCGCCTCGCTGCGGACGATGTGGTCGTGGTAGCCGCGTTGCCAGACAGTTTTTCCACAGGTCATTGTGACGGTCCGTTTTAAATAGCGAACGATCCAAGGAACCGATCGTGTAGGGGCCGATGTCCCCATCGGCCCGTTGCCTGAGGCAGGGAGACGGAGCAAAATATGGACATGATTTGGCATTACAATATATTGATCTACAAACGGAATTTGAAAAATCGTTTGTTTCACAGTGGCGCCGATTTCCGATAATTGGACGTGCGGGCCGATGAGGACATCGGCCCCTACGACACAGCCAAATAGATGCTCCCTATCCTTGGTGCATATAGTCACAAAGTAGCACCCCGATTGGCTGTAATCATATCCGGCCAAACGATTCGGTTTTCGTTTGGGAAGAGAATCCATAACTTTCTACCTACTTCCTCCTCACCCTGTCAAACATTCCCGCAGGCCGTCCTCAAAGGGGCCCAGGGCGGTCTGATCCCCGGAGAATTCAAATTTGAGACTTTGGATCCCATGTACTCCAAACAGAGTACCTCTGACCCGAACGTGGCCCATGCGGTCCAGATCGAAACACAATCTGCCTCCGTAGGAAACGTCCTCGATCTCAGCGTGCTTCTCCTGGAACTGATTCATCTTATCCAGTTGATCCACAAAGATTCTAACCTCTTCGATCCCGCACGTCCAAAAGCCGGTGCCGACAAATTCTTCCCCGCTCTCTCCGTAATTGTCCTCACCATTGGAGCACACACGAACCTTGAACTCGGTGCCGTAGGGATCGTTACTTTCCCGGTCATTACACCAAAAATCGAATATCTCCAAATAGTTTCTACCCATAGAAAATTTTACGCTCACGGCTATCTCCCCCGCAGTTCGATGATCTGATCCCGCAGGGAAGCCGCCAGCTCGAACTCCAGCATTTTCGCCGCCTCTTTCATGGCCTTCTCCAGGCGGGCGATCTCGGCGGCCTTTTCCTGCTTGGTCATCGTCTTGGTCCGGCCCTGGCGCTGGGCGGAGGCCGCCTCGTCGGAGGCAGCGGACAGCTCCAGCAGCTCCCGTACCGACTTGACCACGGTTTTGGGCACGATACCGTGGGCCTTATTGAAGGCGTCCTGCTTTTCCCGGCGGCGCTCCGTCTCATCGATGGCACGTCGCATGGAGGGAGTAACGGTATCTGCGTACATGACGACCATGCCGTCGGCATTTCGGGCAGCCCGGCCGATGGTCTGGATCAGGGACGTCTCCGACCGCAGGAATCCCTCCTTGTCTGCGTCCAAAATGGCTACCAGGCTGACCTCCGGCAGGTCCAGGCCCTCTCTCAGCAGGTTGATGCCCACCAGGACGTCAAAGGTGCCCAGGCGGAGATCACGGATAATTTCCATGCGCTCGATGGTGTCGATGTCATGGTGCATATAGCGCACCCGGATCCCGGCCCCCTGAAGATAGGTAGTGAGGTCCTCCGCCATCTTTTTCGTAAGGGTGGTGACCAGCACCCGCTCCTTTCGGGCCGTGCGCTGGTTGATCTCCCCGATGAGGTCGTCGATCTGCCCCTCCACCGGGCGGACCTCAATGCGAGGGTCCAGCAGGCCGGTGGGACGGATGACCTGCTCCACGATCTGTCCCGACCGGGTGCGCTCGTACTCTCCGGGGGTGGCTGAGACATAGACCACCTGGTTGAGTCGCTGCTCAAACTCCGGGAATTTCAGCGGCCGGTTGTCAAAGGCACAGGGCAGACGGAAGCCATAGTCCACCAAGGAGGTTTTGCGGGCCCGGTCCCCGTTATACATGGCTCGAACCTGTGGGAGAGTAACGTGGCTTTCATCAATGAAGAGGACAAAATCCTCTGGAAAGTAGTCCAACAGAGTATGAGGCGGAGAGCCCACCGGCCGCCCTTCAATCACCCGGGAGTAGTTCTCGATACCGGAGCAGTAGCCCAGCTCCTGCATCATCTCGATGTCGTACATAGTACGCTGCTTGATGCGCTGGGCCTCGATAAGTTTGTTCTCTCCCTCGAAGAAGGCCACCCGCTCCTCAAGCTCCCGATAGATCTCCTGGACAGCGGCGTCCATCTTCTCCTTGGGGGTGACATAGTGGGTGGCCGGCCAGATGGGAATATTGTTCAGCCGCCGAATGGGGGAGCCGGTGACCACATTGACCTCACTGATGCGGTCGATCTCATCCCCGAAAAACTCGATCCGCAGGGCAGTATCCTTCCAGTAGGCGGGCCAGACCTCCACTGTGTCACCACGGACCCGGAACATATTGCGCTCAAAGGCAATGTCGTTGCGCTCATAGCGGATGGCCACCAGCTTTTTCAGTAGTTCATCCCGTTCGATCTGCGCCCCCACCCTGAGAGAGACCATCATCTTCTCAAAATCTTCCGGCTCACCCAGGCCATAGATGCAGGAAACGGAGGACACTACGATCACATCCCGCCGTTCCAGCAGGGAGGCGGTGGCGGACAGGCGCAGGCGGTCGATCTCCTCATTGATGGCGGAGTCCTTTTCAATGAAGGTATCTGTATGGGGGATGTAGGCCTCCGGCTGGTAGTAGTCGTAGTAGGAGACGAAATACTCCACCGCATTGTTGGGGAAAAATTCCCGGAACTCGGCGCACAGCTGGGCGGCCAGGGTCTTGTTATGGGCCAGCACCAGGGTGGGGCGCTGGACCTGCTCAATGATCTTGGCCATGGTAAAGGTCTTGCCCGAGCCGGTGACGCCCAGCAGGGTCTGCTCATCCAGCCCCATCTCCAGCCCCCGGGACAGGGCTGCAATGGCCTCCGGCTGGTCGCCGGCGGGCTGATATTCAGAAACAACTTCAAATTTCGGCATCTGTTCCCCTCCTCTCCGCTGCGTTTCCTCCATTGTACCAGAACCAATGTTCTATTGCAAGGAGATCTCCAGGAAATTCCCCCTGGGGTTTCCCGGGAAAAAACTGCGCTCCTCCTCCGCAGGGAGGAGGAGCGTTCCAGTCCGCACCGGTGCGGACGATGTACTAAACTGCCGACAGATTCCGGCGGTGCTCGCTGGCCTTGAGGGAGAGCATATCCCCATCCACAAAAATCAGGTGATCCTCCAAATGGATCCCAATGGGGGCCAACGCCGCCCGAAGGACATCGGTCACCAGCCAATCCGCCTGGGACGGCAGGGCCAGGTTACTCACATGGTTGTGTGCCACATAGATCCGGGCCGCCCGAAGTCCCAACGCCTCCTCTGCGATCCGCCGGGTATTGACCTGAGCCATTTCAATGCTGCCCTCGGCCACCCGCCGTACACCCAGTACCTGTCGCTTACCGTCCAAGCACAGAACATAGACCATCTCGTTTCTTGCCCCAAAGAAGTAAGGCTCCAGCCATGCGTAGGCGTCCTCCGGCCAGTTGATCACAGCCGCCAGCCGTGCCCGGGAACCCTGATAACGGCCCAGCAGGGCCGGGAGCATCCGCAGCAACACCGCTGTATGTTCCCCCACCCCCGGCACCTTTTTCAGCTCCTCCACTGACGCATCCAGTACCCCAGCCAAGCAGCCGAATCGCTCCACCAGTTCATGGGCCAGATCGTTCACATCCCCCTGGGGGATGGCGTAACACAAAAGCAATTCCAGTACTTTGTGATCCGGCCAACCCTCCAGACCCCGGGCCAGGAATTCTGTTTTCAGCCGCTGCCGGTGACCGGTATGGTGATGTTTCTGTGCTTCTGCCATAGCCATTGGGTCTATTCCTCTCCTTCTGTGCGTTGCTCTGTGGTCCGCGGGAGAAGCCCGGAGTAATCCACGATCAGCTTTCTGCACTGTCCGCACCAAAATGCCTCAGGCCGCTGCGCCCATACAGCGCCAAAACTTTCCGGCGGCAGTAAAACAGCCCGTTTTTTCTTCAAAATGCCCTTGGTCCAGAGTTGAGGTGGGGTCTCCCCCTCCGGAAGGAAGTAACTGTCTCCCCGGTCACAAAACAAGCCTTTGACCATCATTCCGCCGCAGTACGGACAGTTCATCTCCACACCTCCGTCCCAAACAGGACCGGTTTCATCCCTTCGCTCCGTACTCCTCCAGGTAAGCTTCCATTTTGGCCTTCATCTCGTCATCAATGTAGACCTTGCCATCAATGGGATTGTTGTGGAGGAAGGAGATGACCTCCCGAACGGTAACGATGGGGAACACCTGGATCCCGTAATCCTGGCGCAGCTCGTCCAGAGTGGAGCACTCCCGGGTCCCCCGCTCCATCCGGTCCACGGAGACGAATAGGGCCTTGATGTTCACATGGGCCACGTGCTTGAACAGCTCAATGGACTCCCGCACGGCGGTACCGGCGGTGACCACATCCTCAACGATGGCCACGTTATCGCCGTCCTGGGGCTTATAGCCCACCATAGAGCCGCCCTCGCCATGGTCCTTGGCCTCCTTGCGGTTGAAGCAGTAGGGCAGATCCCGGTCATAGTTCCGGTACAGGGAGGCCGCCGCAGACACCGCCAGCGGGATGCCCTTATAGGCAGGGCCAAACAGACAGGTAATGCCGTCAGCCATGTGCTCCTGAATACAGGCAGCATAATAGTCACCCAGCTTGGCGGCCTGTGCGCCAGTCTTATAGTTGCCGGTGTTGACAAAGTAAGGAGTCTTGCGTCCTGACTTGGTGGTAAAATCTCCGAAGGTCAAAACACCAGAACGCACCATAAACGTAATAAATTCTTCCCGATATGTCATATCGATAACCTCACTGTTTTCTTTGGTTTTGGCAGGACTGCCTTGAAATAGAGATATTATATCACCTTTTCCTGCGCGGCACAAGAAAAGCAACCCATATTTCCCAGACTTCGAGCTGTCAGCACACGCGCCTCCCTCGTCTGAGAAAAATTTGAAGTGTGCCTTGATTTCTCGCGCAATGTCTGGTATTCTGTTCATTGACCCAGAGCCACAGCGGTTCTGTGCCCCACATGATAAAATCGAAATGCAGCGGTATCGAAGTGGTCATAACGGGGCTGACTCGAAATCAGTTTGCGGGCAACCGCACGTGGGTTCGAATCCCACCCGCTGCGCCATGTCGGAGCAAAGCTTGCTTTGCTCCGACGATTTTTTCTTCCTGCGAAAAAGATCGATTTTGACTGTCCTGCATGTCTAAGCAAGTACGATGCTCAGACATTATTTTTTATGTCAGAGCTTACTTCCGATGCCTGTTCTCTTACAAACACAGCCCCTGCTGGAAGCCGGGCTTCGGGCCAAAAATGTTCTGCTCAGAACCGTTGCAAAGTATAATTTCTATGATATAATACCGATGAATGGCTGATTTTTACAAAATACAGAACTATAAGGAGGGATCATGTGGCACGAAATGTAGACCTGCTGGAGGGCTCTATTGTAGGCAGCCTGACCAGTCTGGCCCTGCCCATCATGGCGACTTCACTGATCCAGATGGCTTATAACATGACCGACATGATCTGGATCGGCCGGCTCTCTGCCGATGCAGTGGCCGCAGTGGGCGCAGCGGGAATGTATCTATGGCTGGCCAATGGTCTGGCAATGATCCCCCGGTTAGGCGGCCAAGTGAAGGTCGCCCATGAACTGGGTGCACAGGATCCGGAGCGTGCAGCCAGTTATGGACAGGCAGCCTTCCATCTGGGTACACTGCTGGTTGTCCTGTTCACTGCTATATGCGTTCTCTTCAACGGGCCCCTAATTGCTTTTTTTAAATTAAACAGTCCCCAAGTCAATGCAGATGCCCGGGTCTATCTGGTGATCGTTGCCCTGGGCTTTCTTTTTTCCTTCTTCAATCAGATATTTACCGGCTTATTTACTGCCATGGGCAGCAGTGTGGTGGTCCTGAGATCCACCGCAGTGGGACTGGTAGGCAACATTCTGCTGGATCCCCTGATGATTTTTGGCGTGGGTCCATTTCCACGAATGGAGGTTGCCGGAGCTGCGGCTGCCACTGTTCTGGCTCAGGCCATTGTGACCGCCATGTTCTTCCTCTCTGCCCGACGAGAGACCACTCTCTTCCCCCATATCCATCTCTTCCAGCCCAGCCAAGGTCACACATGGCTGGAGATGCTGCGGATTGGCCTCCCGGTATCCATTCAGAGCATGTTTTTCTCCAGCCTCTCCATGTTTATTGCCCGAATCGTGGCCGGCTGGGGGGACGCCGCCATTGCTGCACAAAAAGTGGGCACTCAAATCGAATCGATCTCCTATACCACAGCGGAGGGCTTTGCCACCGCAGTAAATGCCTTTATCGCTCAGAATTTTGGCGCCCGTAAGCTTGACCGCATTCACAGAGGATACTGGACAGCTGTCGCGATGATCGTTGTGTGGAGCTGTTTTACCACTGTGATGCTGGTAGTATTTCCCACACCTTTGGTCCGGGTGTTTATTCAGGAAGAAGAGGTGGTCCGCACCGGCGTGAGCTATCTGCGGATCATGGGCTACTCCCAGATCCTCATGTGCCTGGAGATCACCTCCTCCGGGGCCTTTCAAGGCCTGGGGCGGCCCATGCCCCCGACACTGGCCGGGGTCATCGGCAACGCCGCCCGCATCCCCATGGCCATCCTGCTCAGCGCCACTGTACTGGGGCTGGACGGTGTATGGTGGAGTATCAGCATCTCCAGTATTGCCAAAGGTCTTGTGGTATTTGCTTGGTTTGTAGTCGTCCTGCGCCGCTGCACCCGAGACGGCAATCTGTAAACGCCCCAGTTTGTACGCTGAAATATTCTGAATACAAAATCTTGCCAACCCAAAAAGAAAGACATGACCCTCACAGGTCATGTCTTTCTTTTTGGTGGAGCTGATGAGTCCAGCGTCGAACCCAGCTCCAAGGGTTCGACCTGGGATCAAATTGGTGGAGGCGGGGAGAGTCGAACTCCCGTCCGAAAACCCTTCCATGGAAACTTCTCCGGGCGCAGACGGTTATTCCGGGCGGCGTGACCGCCCTGTTCCCTTCACTCCAGGCAAGCCGTCACGCCTGGAGGTCAGGTAAGCTTCATGATTCATGGCCGGCTCAAAGCTTTGCCGGCGCACGTGCACCACTAAACGACGCCTGATCCCGGCTCGTGGTCCTTCCGGGTCAGACGGCTGCCGTTAATTAGGCAGCGTAAGCGTAGTTATCGTTGTTCTTTAATTTATAAAGAATGCCCGTTTTAAGGTGGCCAGGCGCCACCGCCCGCTATTTCCACTTCCGTGTCCCCGTCGAAACCGGTACGCCCCCTCATCGTTGCAAGTTCCATATCTCTCGCTTCTGGCAAAAGCCGAATGTTCGCTCATTTCGCCGCTCCTCATCTCCAAATCGAACCCGCTGTACTGGGCTTCGGTTTGGCTGAGGCTCTGCCGCTGCTTAGGAGAAACTCGTTCTGGTTTGGGAAAATCAAACGCTTGGACCGTACCGGCGCGCCTTTGCGCGCCGGTACGGAAGATGCTTATTCGGGAAAAATCAGACCTTCTCAGGCTCAGGGTATTCCACACCGAAGGTATCCACAGTAACCTTCTTCATCCGCTGGGGCTGGCGGGGCTTGTCACTCCAGTCCCGTTTGGCAGAAACGATAGCGTCTGCCACCTCCATACCCTCAATGACCTTACCGAAAGATGCATACTGGCCATCCAGATGGGGAGCTTTCTCTACCATGATAAAGAACTGACTGCCTGCAGAATCGGGCACCATGGTCCGAGCCATGGACAACACGCCGCGGTCATGAGTCAAATCGTTCTGGAAGCTGTTCTGAGTGAACTCGCCCTTGATGGAGTAGCCGGGGCCGCCCATACCAGTTCCGTCGGGACAGCCGCCCTGGATCATAAAGCCGGGGATCACCCGGTGGAAGATCAGGCCGTCATAATAGCCCTTCTGGATCAGGCTGATAAAGTTGTTGACCGTGTTGGGCGCCGTCTGGGGATAGAGCTCCGCCTTGATGACGCCGCCGTCCTCCATCTCAATAGTGACAATGGGGTTCTGTGCCATGAAGAAGCACTCCTTTCTATAACGGCCCGGGGCCGTTCGCCGGAAGATCAGTACCGGCCTCTGGATTTCATCGTTCGGTCCATCTCCCGCTTAGCGTCCCGTTTGGCCGCCGATTCCCGCTTGTCATAGAGCTTCTTGCCCTTGGCCAGACCAAGCTCCAGCTTGACTCTAGGTCCGCGGAAGTAGATGGACAGAGGGATCAGAGAGTAGCCGTCCTGCTTGATCTTAGCGAAGAGCTTCCGGATCTCCCGCTTATGCATCAACAGGCGGCGCTGCCGCAGAGGGTCCTTGTTGAAGATATTGCCCTTCTCATAGGGACTGATGTGCATTCCAATAACAGACATCTCTCCGTCTTTAATGAGACAAAAGGAGTCCTTCAGATTCACATGGCCCTGTCGGATGGACTTGACCTCGGTGCCGGCCAGTTCGATGCCGGCCTCATATTTTTCCTCAATGAAATAGTCGTGGTAGGCCTTGCTGTTTTTCGCCACGATCTTGATACCCTCTCCCAGGTCGGGCACCCCCCTCCGGCTGTATGCTTTATTCTGCCCCTCTTAGGGTGTTTAGTATAACATATCCAAGGAGAAAAAACAAGAGGAAGCCGCCGTTCAGCAGCCCTGTTACGCCCAGACAGCGTCAAAAATCCGAACCCTGGATACAAAATCCCGTTGCCCAAATCCTTCTCCGGCGTTATAATAAAGTCACGTATATCAAACCGGCACACCGGCGCCTCCGCAGCCGGTCCGGCCCTTTGGACAGGCCGATGTCGAAATGAAGGGGGAACCCAGCTTGAATCCATCCATCTGCTATGTTGTAGGGGCCATGCCCCTGTCCTGGTCTCTGTGTCCTCACCCGGGCGCGCAGGATTTTCTCATTGCTGCCGACAAGGGCTATGAGGCGCTGGAGGCCTATGGCGTACCGCCCAATCTGGTAGTGGGCGACTTTGATTCCCTGGGCCGCCGGCCCAACCACCCAAATGTGGTGCAGCTCCCTGTCGCCAAGGATGATACCGATATGATCTATGCCCTGCGGGAGGGGCTGGACCGGGGATACCGCCGGTTCGTCCTGCTGGGCGGCGTGGGCGGCCGGCTGGAGCACACCCTGGCCAACCTCCAGGCCCTGGCTTGGCTCACCACTCAGGGGGCCAGAGGCGTCCTGGCAGGTGAGGGCACCGTAGCCACCGCCCTTCGGAATGAGACTATGGTCTTTCCCTCCAGCCTTTCGGGCTTCTGGTCCGCCTTTTGCCTCAGCGGACAGGCGGAGGGGGTCACCCTGCGGAACTTGAAATTTGAGCTGACCGACCACACCCTCAGCGCCGATTTCCCTTTGGGTGTCAGCAACGAGTTCACCGGAGAAGCTGCGGAGGTGTCCGTGGCCCGGGGGACCCTTCTGGCGATGTGGCGGGAGCAGGGCGACTTCTATCGCCTGCTGCCCCAGCTTTGGGATCGAACTGAAATCCAACATGAAGGAGAATGAACATGGATCATAAGGTAAAGGCACTGGTGCTGGCCGCCGGAAAAGGCACCCGGCTCCAGACAGAGGGCGTAGATCTGCCCAAAGTGATGCGGCTGGCGGATGGAAAGCCTCTGATTCACTATGTCCTATCCGGACTGGACTTTCTTCCTCCAGAGGATGTGATCCTGGTCGTAGGCTGGAAGAAGGAGGCGGTCCTGGCCGCCTACCCCCAATATCCCCACGCCGTCCAGGCCGAGCAGCACGGCACCGGACACGCGGTGCAGTGCGCCGCCCACCTGCTTGAGGGCTTTGACGGCCATGTACTGGTCTGCTGCGGCGATGCCCCTCTGATGAAAGGGGAGACCTTCCGTTCCCTGACGGAGACCCACCTCCGGGACGGCAACGCCTGCACCCTCCTCTCCTCTGTCTTGGAGGACGGAGGCAACTACGGCCGCATCCTCCGGGAAGCAGACGGCACCTTCCGGGCCATCGTTGAGGACAAGGACTGCACCCCGGAGCAGAAGGCCGTCCGGGAGGTCAACACCGGCACCTACCTGTTCCATGCACCCGCACTGCTGGCCTCCCTGGGGCGGCTTCGGAATGACAACGCCCAGGGGGAGCTCTACCTCACCGACGTACCCGCCCTCATCAAGGCCGACGGCGGCCGGGTAGGCCTGTGCGACACCTGCTCCCCGGATGAGATGCTGGGGGTGAACACCCTGGAACAGCTGGCCCAGGTCGAGGCCCTTCTCCGGGGCAGGGGGGATTCCCGTGGCTGAGAACGAACTGGACCTGCGCCTGGCCGTCCTCATCGACGCGGACAACGCCTCCCGCACCGCCATGAAAGATGTAATGGCAGAGGTGGCAGTGTACGGCACCCCCACCATCAAACGCATCTACGGCGACTGGACCAGTCCCAACATGTCCTCTTGGAAGTCTATCCTGCTGGAATGTGCCCTTACCCCCATCCAGCAGTACGGCTATACCACCGGAAAAAATTCCACCGACTCCGCCATGATCATCGATGCTATGGACATCCTATACTCCGGCAACTGCGACGGCTTTGTTCTGGTGTCCAGCGACAGCGACTTCACCCGATTGGCTATCCGACTGCGGGAGGCGGGTATGAAGGTATACGGTATGGGGGAGCGCAAGACCCCCAAGCCCTTTATCGTAGCCTGTGACAAATTTGTCTACATTGAGGTCATTCGGGCCGCCGCCCGAAAGGCCGCCGCCCAGCAAGCAGAGGATGACACACCCCGCCCCGCTGTTCCGCCCCAGAGGCCCTATAAAAAGGAGAACCGAAAGAGTATTGGGGTTCCGGACGACGTGGCGGAACTTATTGCCGAATCGGTGGAGGATGTATGCGGTGAGGATGGCTTCGCCCACATGGGCAAACTGAGCAATCTTCTGTTGAAGAAGCAGCCCGACTTTGATCCCCGGAACTACGGCTTCTCCAAGCTGTCCAAGCTCATTAAGTCTATGGGCCGCTTTGACTGGAAGACCGAGGGAGCAGACAACTCGGAATACTTTGTCCGTGATACCCAGCGTACCGATAAGTAATCCAAACCGTTTCTACGGAGGCGCGGCTGACTGCCGTGCCTCCGTGTTCTATTCCCAAGGAAAATTTTCACCCCAGATGGAACCTTTTCCCCCTCTGGTACGTCTGATAAAAAGAGACCATCGGCAGCTCAGGCTGCCCGGAACCGCATCTATAAGGAGGGGACTGCTGTGGAACACCATAAGATGGCTGGTCCGCCTGTCTGGCGAGCCGCCGGGCTGCTGGCTGCCTGTCTGGCCGCCGCCCTTCTGCTCCGCCTTCCCGCCCTGTCGGCCGATGGAAACAGCGGGGTCGCCGAAGACGGAGCATCTGATGCCGAAACAGAATCAAATGCATCTGGAAGGGCTGACATTCAGACCCCGGACGGCTCCTACTCCCTTACCGGTGAGGTGTTGGATCAACTCCCACCAGGCAGCGTCCAGCTGGGAGTCCTCTTTCAAACGGGCGCCAACAGCCCCACCGGCCTGTATACCGCCCGGCGGGAGCATGCTGGGTGTATCCTATGGACCGCCCCCAGCGGAAACCTGTACCTCCAGCTGTCCAGCGGTGGATATGCCCGTGCCTGTCCGGAACCTGAATAGTGTCCAACAGTTGCATTTTTCCTCCGAAGCGGGTATAATGCAAACAAACGCCCCAGAGGAGGTCGCCCTATGTCCGAAGAATTGGAACATGAGTCCCAGCCCCAGGATCCCACGCCTGAACGCCCAGTGGAGGGGGCTCTCCCGGCGGACGGCACCGCTCCAGAGAAAGAAGAAGTAAAATCCTCAGATGATCTCTTTTATTGGCTCAACGCCCTGACCACCGCACTGGTGAGCCTGGTTCTGGTATTCACTTTTGTTGGACGGTTGACCCGTGTGCAGGGGGAGTCCATGACCAACACGCTCCAGGATCAGCAACTCCTGCTGGTCTGGTCCCTGGGCTATGAACCAAAGCAAGGGGACATCGTAGTGCTGAACAAGACCACAGTGGAGCACTTGGGCGGTGTGGCCATTGTCAAGCGCGTCATTGCCACTGGCGGCCAGACGGTGGATATCGACTATGATACCAACAGCGTCTATGTGGACGGCGTTCTGCTGGATGAACCCTATATTCGTGAGCCCATGGACGATGTCACCGCCGATCCCAACCGGACCCAGACCCACTTCGAAGTCCCGGAAGGGGAGATTTTTGTCATGGGTGATAACCGCAACAACTCCGACGATAGCCGGGATATCCGCATCGGCTCTATCCATGAGGATTATATCCTGGGCAAGGCAGTGTTCTCCCTTCTGCCCTTTGATACCATTGGCCCCCTGTAAAAGAAGATTTAGGCCCCGGAACATAATCATGTTCCGGGGCCGTTGTCGTTCAAATAACAGTTTATACAGGCATAGACACTCATGTCCGGGCTGGCAGACTCTGGATCGTGACCCCAGAGCGGCCGGCCAGACCAGCCGCCTCCCTGCCCTGGCAGGTGAACAGCAGGATCTGCCGATCCTCTGCCAGCCATGCCAGCAGATCCAGGGCCAGGGCCATCCGTTCGTCATCAAAGGCGGCCAGGGCGTCGTCCAGCACCAGCGGGGCCTGCCGCTCCTTGAGGCACAGGTCGTACACCGCCAAACGCACCGCCAGATAGATCTGATCCACTGTCCCCTTGGACAAGAACAGGGCCCGCCGGGGCAGCACTCCGCCCCCTTCCATAGCAGAGGCGTCCAGTTCCCGGTCCAAGGATACTTCCCGGTACCGGCCACCGGTGAGGCGGCTCAGATAGTATGCCGCCCGCCGATTTAGTTCCGGGGAGAATCGCTCCTGAAGCTGGGCGTTGGCCGCCTTTAAGCCCTCCATAGCGGCGGAGATGGCCTGATACTCCCCTTCACGCCGCTCCAGTTCCCGGGCCAGGGCCTCCTTCTCCGCAGCCAGGGCGGCAGGGTCCCCCACCGCCTTCTGACGGCCCAGTGCCATATTCAGCTGACGCTCCGCCCGCTCTAATTCCGCCCGAGCAATCCCCAGTTGGGCAGCCGTCTCCTCCAGTGTCCGGACGGGCTGTCTCAGTTCCTGGTTCTCCGGTTCTTCCCGTCCCCCTTGGGCCTTCAGCGCCTCATACAGCCGCCGGGCACCATTCAAACGGGCTGCGGCCACCGCGCCCCGCTCTTCTAGGTTCAGTGCCAGAGACAAAGCCGCGGAGCAGCCAAACAGATCCTTCACCTCCGGGGCAAAGGAGTGGACAAACTGAAAGAGATCGGTATGGGTGTTCTCCCGCCTGGCCTGCCGCTCAGACAGCGCGGAGCGGACCAGCCGCACCTGCTGAGCCGCCCGGTCGGCGGCGGCCGTCCGCTCCCGGTAGGCCCGTGCCAGAGCAATGACCTCATCCGGCCCCTGGACACCGTAGCGCTCCAACACCCGGCGTCCGGCAGCATCCGCCTTTTTTCCCGCAGACAAGGAGAAGATGGAGGCTGCTGCCAGGACTCCATAGGCCGCCATAGCCAACCAGATCCATGGGAAAAGCCCATCGCCGGCCATCATACCCCCCGCCGCAATTAGGGCGGCCGCCGCCGCGCCTGCCAGCTGGAGCATAGGAACCCGTTTCCTGCACTGCCGGCCCCGCTCGGTCCACCGCTGATGCTCCGCCACATCTTTCTCTGCCTTCTGCACAGCCTCATCCCCGGTCATGCCGGGAAACTTTTGGTCTACCGCTCTGGCCCGCGCTTGCTCCAGCTCCGCCTCCGCCTGGGTGAGAGCCTCCGCCCCCTGCCGGATCTCCGGATCCAGGGCCTTGAGCAGCGCAAGCTCTCCCTGGGCCCGTTTCAATTCCTCCCGGTCCGGGAGGGAGAGGAACCGGGCCTGCTCCTGCCGCAGGGACTCCTGCTCCGCCGTTGCCTGAGCCAGCTCAGCCTGGGCTTGGCGGAACTTCCGGTTCAGTTCCCGGCGGGCCAGTGCCTTATGAATCCCCAATTCTGTCTCCAACAGTGCCGTTCTGTGGGCCAGATCAGCCCGCTCTGCCGACAATCGGTTCACTTCATCATTGACTTGCTCTGCCTCCTCACGAGCGTCAGCAGTCTGGGCCAGTGCCTCCTCCAGCTGAGGGATACGTCCCACACTCCGATTCACCCGCCGGCGATTGAGCCACTCCTTCAGGCGCGCCTCTGCCTGTGAGAAGGATACATCCTCCTGCCCAGAGGACACCAGAGCGGCGATGCGCCGCTCCAGCTCCGGGGTGGCGGTGACAGTCAGAGAACCACCTTGTCCGATAAACGCAGAGCGCTCAAAGACCTCCCGACCCACCCCCAGCAGCAATTCGCCGCAGGTATCCGCCGTCAGGCCGGGGACAGACTCCTCCGTGCCGGTGTAGACAGCAGAAAAATTCCCAAAGGGGACGCTCCCCCGGGGCCCCCGGCGGATGGTGATATCCCGGCCCTGCCACTCCAGCAGCAGTTCCCCCTCCATGGGGGCCCCGGACCAGGGCTGGTAACGGTTTTTATCCGCCAGATGCCCCTTCTTGTCCCGATCCCGGGTGTCGATCCCATAGAGCATGGCCTTCAAAAAGCCTGCCCAGGTGGATTTCCCGCTCTCATTGGGAGCCTGGATCAGATTGAGGCCGGGGGCAAGTTCCAGCCGCTGTTCTGTCAGCCCGCCGAAGGTAGCTGTCATCCGTTTGATCCTCATGGAGCCACATCCTCTCCGTTCTCCAGGGCGGCCAGACCGAAGCGTACCGCCTGCTGGAGAATCTCATTCTCCGGCTCTTCCCGGCACCGGGCGGCCATAAACCGCAGGAACAGCCCAGTGAGGGTGTCCTCCTCCATCCGATCCCACACTGCCCTCTGCACCCGGGTACGATCCCGGAGGGTCAGTCCGTAAAACCGAGGGGCCAGTGCCCGAGTCAGTCCCTCTATGTCCAGGGCCTCCACACCCCGCTCACCGGTAAGCAGGATGCGGTATATATCTTCCGCCGTATCTGGAGGCAACACAGCCCGCACCGCCGCCGCCAGATCCTCCGCGCCGGTCACATCCACAGACAGGATCTGATACCGCCGGCGGCACAGGGGAACGAACTCCGCCCGGCAGGTTCCAGGCTCTGCCTCCACATACAGAACTCCCTTATCTCCCAACTCGTCAAAGCCACGGCCCTCCGGACAGCCGGGATAGGCCCAAAAGGTGTCCCCCTCTCGTTGAAGTCCGCTGGCTTGGTGGATGTGCCCCAGCGCCAGATAGTCCAGGCCGCTGCGGGCAATCTCCTCCCGGGAGATGGGACCGTACTCTCCCCGTCCGTCCACCTCTCCGTGGATGGCCATAATCTGCACCCGGCCGTCCCGCTCTGCCCGGAAGTCCTCCAGCGGGGAGTGGTCCTCACGGGGCCCCAGGAAGGCCCGGCCATAGACCACACAGTCCAGCCCGGGGATTTCTACCCGCTGGACTGCTCCAGAGGTGAAGATATGCACATTTTTCGGCCAGTCCAGGGCGGCATACAGGGAGTGCGGCCCATAAAAATCGTGGTTTCCAGGGGCCAGGAACACCGGGCAGGGGAGACTCTCCAAGGCCCGGGCCAGGGCTTGGGCAGTCTCCCGATAGGTCTGCCGGCCGTCCAGCAGATCGCCGGACAGCAGCACCAGATCCACCCCTCGGTCCCGGGCCAATTCGGCCAGGCGATTCAAAAGCTGCCGCTGCTCTTGCCGCCGGCCAGCTGCCTGCTCCGGCGTCAGGCCGGAAAAGGGGCTGTCCAGATGCAGGTCCGCCCCGTGGATCAGTTTGATCATGGCAAAAGGCTCCTTTCCCGCCGGACTCACTCCTCCAGGTCCACCCGCCGGACCTGGATGCACCGCCCGGACTCCGTGTCGATGGTGAAGCGGCAGGCGTTGATCTTACAGGGACCCTCCGCCTCCTCATACCGCCGGGGCAGGCCCCCAAGAAAGAGATTCATAGACAATTCCGGCTTGATGCCCAGCACAGAGCGCCGCGGCCCCGTCATACCCAGGTCTGTGAGGAAGCCTGTCCCCTTGGGCAGGATCTGTCCATCTGCCGTAGGTACGTGGGTGTGAGTCCCCCACAGGGCCTGGACCCGCCCGTCTAGATACCACGCCATAGCCCCCTTTTCACTGGTTGCCTCAGCGTGAAAGTCCACCAGCACCAGGTCGCAGCTCTGGGCCTCCGTACCCCGCAGCAGCTGGTTGGCACTCTTGAAGGGGCTGTCCAAGTTGGAGTTCAGTTCCAGCCGCCCCATCAGGTTCATCACCCCGATTCGCAGTCCGCCGGGCCCGTCGAACACACCAAAACCTCGTCCCGGCACCCGGCCTGCATAGTTGGCCGGGCGGAGGATATAGGGATCCTTATCTAGAAAGTCAGCGATCTGGATCCGGTTCCAGGTGTGGTTGCCCAGGGTGATGACGTCGGCGCCGGCATCATACATCCCTCTAGCCTGGCGAGGCGTAAGACCCACGCCGGAGGCATTCTCCCCATTGACCACGGTAAAGTGGATGTCCTCCTCCCGTTTGACCTCCCGCAGGCGGCGGGCCAGAATGTCCTGGCCGCCTTCGCCCACTACGTCGCCCACCGCAAGCACATTCAGCAGCATACCATATTCCTCCTTGGATCGGATAGGGAGCAGTCCCCCTTGAAATCTGGCCCAGGGCCAGATCTTTCAGCAGACCCTATTATACCGCCTGCCAATCAAAATCGCAAAGGCTTTTTGCCCCCGGTATATCCCGCTCCCCATGCGCATACCATGTCTCCACAGACACAGGGGAGAGGAGAAAGCAGAATGAGAGGATCAGTACACAGAAAACACTGGATGACTCACGAAGCAAGCCGCCCCTGGCGGCTCACCGCAGGGGCCGGGCTGATTCTCACCGCCACCCTATTCCTTCTCCCTCTGCTCACCGTCCGGGGAGAGCACACTGCCTCCAGAGCGGGGGAAGGCGCCTCCAACTCTGCCGCGGCCCCGGAAGGGCACACCACCCGAGCCGCCCGGGACCGGGGGCATATTGTCAAACTGCTCCAGCCGGACGGCACCGTGGATGAACTGACCATGGCAGACTACCTCTTCGGCGTGGTGGCGGCGGAGATGCCCGCTGCGTTCGAGGAGGAAGCCCTAAAGGCCCAGGCCTGCGCCGCCCGCACCTATACTGTGGTCCGGCAGGCATCTGCCCACGCTGCCCACCCCCAGGCCGATGTGTGCACCGACAGCGGCTGCTGTCAGGCATACGTGGAGCGGCAGGCAGCTGAGACCCGGTGGGGGATCAGTGCTGGAACCTACTCTGCCAAGATCAGTCAGGCGGTGGCTGACACCGACGGGCTGGGCATCCTCTATCAGGGCGCACCCATTCAGGCGGTATTTTTCTCCTCCGCCCCCGGACAGACCGCGGACGCAGTGGCGGTGTGGGGCAGCCAGGTGGACTATCTGAAAAGTGTCTCCAGCCCGGAGGGAGACGAGGTCCCCAACTACCGCAGCCAAGTGGTCCTTACAGCGGAGGATGTCCGCAGCCGGGTGCTCTCCGCCTATCCCGGAGCCGACCTGTCCGGTGATCCCTCCAGCTGGTTCGGCTCCCCCACCTCCAGCGGAGGCGCAGTGACCAGCATTCCAGTGGGAGGTGTCACCCTCACGGGCAGCCAGGTGCGCACCCTGTTCTCCCTGCGCTCCGCCGCCTTCACCGTGGCCTGGGATGGGACCAACTTTACCTTTTCTGTAACCGGCTATGGCCACGGGGTTGGAATGAGTCAGTACGGTGCCAACGCTATGGCTCAGGCAGGCAGTTCCTTTCGGGATATTCTGACCTGGTACTATACCGGCGCTCAGGTAGATGACCTCTGGTCCTCATAAAACTAAAAAACGGCCCCTCGGCTGCGCCGGGGGGCCGAACTTCATTTACTTGATCTCATAATCCCGGCCGAACTGAAGTTCTCCAAAATCGATCCGGGTCGTCTTTTCCAGATCACTATCCTCCTCCGGCTTTTCCTTCTGAATGGGAAACTCAGCCGTATCGGACAGATCCCCGGCATCCTGGTTCTCCTCACCCTGGCGGGCCTTCTCATTTTCTGCGGCAGCCTCAGCCATAGCCTGGGCCACCAGACGCTGGACACTGTCATCGATGTCAGAGACGGTCTCCTCCACCTTCTCATCCTGATGGTCAGAAGCTGTCGGGACCATCTGATCCAGCTGATCCAGATAGGCCTGTGCCTGGGCATGAAGGGCTTTCACTTTAGCCACATAGCCCGCAGTCTCCTTCTGGGCCGCAGCCAGGCGGAACTGCTCTGCTTCCGCCTCCTGGCGAATAGAGTCCACCTTCTTTTGGGCCTCCTCGGCGGCCTCCTGAAGGATCTGGTCCCGCTTTTGCTCGGCCTCCTTTACCAGGTCGTCCGCCATACGCTGGGCAGTCATCAGCGCCTTGCGCATGGCCTCCTCAGTGGAGCGGTACTCCTCCACTTTTTCCACCAGCACCTTCATTTTGCTTTTCAGCACCGCATTCTCACTGTACAGGGCGCTGTAATCCTCGGTCAGTACATCCAGAAACTCGTCCACCTGGGACATATTATACCCACCAAAGGATGCCTTAGGAAAGGCGCGCTCAGAAACCTCCTGGGGAGTCAGCATTGTTCATTACCTCCTAATCAAAGCGCCGGACTCAGCGCAGCACATCTTCCACGGCTCCGGTCTGCCAGTCAAAATACTGACTGACTACAGTTGGAGCCCCATTTATCCAGGTCACCTGGGTCACCAAACAGCCCATTTTAACGGTCTGGTCTCGGTTCCAAAGAAGCTGGGTCACCTGGATCCCCTGCTCCGCAGGTCCTACGTCACAGATCCCACCGGCCTGCTCTGGAGCTCCAGACTGCTGCGCCGCTCCAGAACTTTGGGCATCCTGCCGCGACAGCCACCAGTTTAGATCCAAATCCTCCGCATTTCCGGTCTCTGGCACGATCACATGGGCCGTCGTGCCCTCCAGAAGGCCCTGAATGGAATAATGAGGCACCTCCAGCTGGCTGAAAGATCCAGTCCCTGGCTCCCAGGAACAGGCGTATACCACCAGTTCTCGGCCCTCTCTTTTCTCCGACAGTCCGGTCACAATCACCGGTGTACCTGCCCGGTCTGCAGTAACAAACAGACGCTGCATGCCCTCATACCGTTCGCCCGTGTCTCCAAGGGCACAAGTCACTACCCGGCCATCCAACTCTGTTTCCAGGTGGTAAGGGCGCAGCACCGCTTCCCCAGTGACCAAAGGAATCCCACGTTCATTGGGCTCTACCGTTTCTTCCGCACACAACCGCACGGTCTCATCAGAGCCGTCCCCATTCAGATCTGCGTACACCGTTCCAACAGTTTCCGCCTTAGGACGCACCCATTCATAGACACTGCCAGTCAACTCCTCTTGAACGGGCTGCCCGCCAGAAAGTGTATAGCTGGCTTTTCGGTCCTGTCCCAAGTCGTGAAGCCATATCCGATCTCCCAGGAACAGCAACTCGCAGGAAGTTCCACTCTGATCCTGGAAGGTAAGCAGTATGCTGTCCCCCATGGAGGAGGTCACCGGTTCTGTTCCGCCCCACGTGGGCAGCAGGTCACCATACCGGCGGCGGAGCTGCTGTCCTTTCAGCACCCCTAGCACCCGGCTGGTTTGTTCGCTGGTCAGGTCCCGGGCATAGCCCTGTCCCTCCACAGGCGTCCACTGGGCCTGACAGGACACATCCACCGCGCCGGACAGCGGAAACACCGTCCGGAACGCCCGGCTCCGTCCGTACCACAAAAGAGCAGCAGCCAGCAAAGCCAGCGCCGCCGCGGCCGCCGCGGCCGGGACCAGGTATTTTTTCTTCATGGGGTCCTCCCCTTAAAAGTACAGCCCGTTATTCTCCAGCTCGTCAATCAGATCTCCTAGAATATCCACATTGTAGGGGGTGATAATGTAAGTGGAAATGGCCACCTTTTTGATCTTGCCTTCATTGGCATAGGCCACACCAGACAGGAAGTCCAGCAGGCGGCGGGCGATCTCCTTGTTGGTGGACTCCAGGTTCAGCACCACTGTGCGCTTCTCCCGCAGATGGTCAGCGATCTCGCTGGCATTCTCAAAGCGCTCCGGCTTGACCAAGACCACCTGGAGCTGGGTAGCCGCCCGGATATTGACCACCTTGTTGCTCCGGCGGGCTTCCAGTTCATCCATTACAGGGCTGGAGTAGGCCGGCTCGTTCCGGGGCGCACGCTCCCGGCGCTCAATGGGACGGGGGGATGCGTCAAAATCATCCTCAAAGTCGTCCTCTTCCTCATCCTCATAGGGGTGGGCCAGCCGCCTAAACTCGTCCAAAAATCCCATCATGAAACCCTCTTTCTCAGAAAGTATACACAGACCTTATTGCTTTGTCATGGGGGGCCGGGGGCCGAACAGAGCGGTCCCAACCCGCACCAGCGTGGAACCCTCTGCAATAGCATCTGCATAGTCCCCGCTCATACCCATGGACAGGCAATCCATATCATCTTGATTATGGGCCATTTTTCCCTTTATGTCAACAAAAAGCTGACGCATAGCCGCAAAAAACGGGCGGTTGGCCCCCGGTTCTGGAGAGACCGGAGGAATGGCCATCAGTCCCCGCAGGCGCACATGCTCCATCCCCGCCGCCAGGATGGCCAGTTCCTCTGCCTCCTGGGGCGTACAGCCGCCCTTGCTCTCCTCTCCGGCGATGTTGACCTCCAACAGGATGTCCTGCACCACTCCCAGCTTAGCTGCCTGGTTTTCAATGGCCTGAAGCAGCCGCTGGGAATCCACTGAGTGGATCAGCGCCGTCTTTCCCACCACCTGCTTGACCTTGTTAGTCTGGAGGTGTCCGATAAAGTGGACCTGGGCTCCGGCATAGGCATCGGCAGCCAGGTGTGCGGTGAGCTCCTGGACCCGATTCTCCCCACACACCGTGATCCCCGCAGCAATGGCCTGGCGGATGGTATCATCTGTCTGCACCTTAGTGGCAGCACACAGGGTGATCTCTTCTGGGTCACGTCCCGCCGCCCTGGCTGCCGCGGCAATGGTTTCTTTTACTGTATTGACATGCTCCTGAATGGACATTTCCACTCCCTCTTTCTTTATCTTTTGTCTCCGGCAGTTCCTCCGACAGGTCAACTCTCATCAGAACTCCAGCAGTTTTCCATCGTACAGACCTGTACCGCGAATGACCACTTCATCCCCGGCCCGCAGCGCCTTCCGATCTTGGTTCACCGAGCGGACCACATAAAATTCGTCCCCCTCGGCCAGGATCTCAATCGGCTTGAACTCCGCCCGGCCTGCAGTCACCACATAGACGCCCAGGGTACTGTACTGAGTTGTCTCGCCGGTCTCTTCGTCCGTCTGCGTTCCGTCGATCATACGCACTGCCCCCTTGGGCACCCGCAGGCCGATTCGGCTGTCAAAAATCAGTTCTGCTGTCTGACGTCGCAGCAAGGTGGTCTGCTCCAAACAGCGGTCGGTGGACAGCACCACCACCGTCTGTCCGTTCTCTGCCTCACCTACATGGATCACCTCCATAGGGATATCCTGGGTGAAGTCACTGGCAAAGCGGAGAGTCACTCTGCTCTCCTGAGCCAGCCGTTCTCCTTCCTCCTGGCTGACCAAAACTGCGAACTGCCACCGATTGGAGGTGATGAGTTTTCCCGCCGCAGTGCGGTCAGCCTCTGGAGGCTGCTTCATCAGGCCGGACAGCCCCTCCGGGGTCAGCTGAAGGGCGGAGTTCAGGTCGATCAGGGTCTCATATCCATCCACCAGGGCAGAAAATGTACCGGACACCGGGGCGGTGATCTGGGTAACAGCTGCATAGTTCTGGGCCCGCAGCGTCTCATACTGGGCGGTCATCTCGTTGAGTCGGGCAGCTAAATCTACTGCGCTCAGTTCTGCGCCATAGGCATATTCCCGTCGCAGCACACCACTTTTCACTTCCAGCACCTGGTTCTCCAGTGTGCTGTAATCATCAAGAGCAGCGGAACTGCGGAGGGCTACCAATGCCTGAAGGATATCTTCGTCTACCTTAGCTGCCGAAGCAGCGTCTCCTCCCTGACCAATCGCATACTGAAGCTGGATCAACTCCATCCGCAGAGCCTCCTGCTGCTCCTGGGCCTGCTGGGCCTGGTCATCCCGGTAGACCAACCCAACCCGCTGACCCAGTCCCACCTGCTCCCCCTCGCCCCGGGTGATGTCCAGGATCCCCTGAGCCCCTGGGAGTACCTGCTCCTGGCGGACAATCAGGCCTTCGGCCTCCACGCTGTCGTTGAGCTCATACTCATAGGTATATGTAGTGGTGAAGGGCTCCTGAAAGGTATCCCACACATAGTAGCCCAGATAGCATGTCAGGGCGGCCGCCAGTAGGGCCATTACAAAGGTGATCAGGGCTTTCCCTTGTTTCATGGCAGTTCTCTCTTTCTTTTGTAATCCATGGAGCCCATCAGCTCCGGCCCCGCCGGGCGGGGGCAGAGCTCATGAGTCCCCGGGCGGGAGACGGCCAAAGCCGTCTCCCGTGTATCATGGGACCGAGAGGCCTCAGCCATCCCCGGGTTCGCACAGCGCTACAGGTCTCTCAGGCACAATGGTGGAAATTGCGTGCTTATAAATAACCATCTGCTTTCCGTCGCTGCTGAGGACCACAGTGAATGCGTCAAAACCGGTGACATAGCCACGCATCTGATAGCCGTTCATCAAAAACATCGTCACGGGGCGGCGGTCCCGGCGGACCTGGGTGAGGAAGATCTCCTGGAGATTATTGGCTTTCTGCATGATGTAGCACTCCTTTTTTCTCTGGCGCAGCCCCGGCAGGAACCGCGCTTGAAGTGCCTCTATCCTAACCCAGCTTCCCGGATAAATTCCGTCGAACTCCGTCGCGCAATACCAAAATCTGGTTCCTTTTCCCAGGTAATCCATCGGGTCTCTGCCCTGCGGCGGAACCAAGTCAGCTGTCGTTTGGCGTATTGCCGTGAGCGGAGCTTTACCAGTTCCTCCGCCTCTTTCCAGGGGATCTGTCCATCTACCGCGGCCACAAATTCCTTATAACCGATGGCCTGCATCGCAGTGCACGTCCGGGGCAGCCCAGAGGACAGCAGCCCCCGCACCTCCGCCTCCAAACCATCTTGGGCCATCTGATCCACCCGCCGATCAATGCGCGCCCACAAATCCGCCCGCTCCCGGAACGTCAGGCCGATGGTAATGGCATCATACCGTGGGGGAAGAGCCCGGGTCTCCCGGTCGTGCTGGGCGATGGTTTTGCCGGTAGAGCGGAACACCTCCAGGGCCCGGACAATACGTTTGTGGTCGTTGGGGTGGAGGCGCGCAGCAGTCTCTGGATCCACCTGGGCCAGCTGAGCCAGCATGGCCGCCCCGCCCACTCGGGCTAGTTCAGCCTCCAGCTCTCCCCGCAGAGGGCTGTCCGGGGAGAAGGCCGCAAAGGTCCGCCCAGAAAGCAGGGAGTCGATATACAGCCCTGTCCCTCCGGCCACGATGGGCAGCTTGCCCCGGGCCAGAATCTCATCTACACAAGCTGAGGCCATCTCCACATACCGGGCGGCGGAGAAGTCCTCTCCGGGATCGGCCACATCGATCATGTAGTGTGGGATCCCATCCATCTCCTCTACGGTCGGCTTGGCCGTTCCAATATCCATACCACGGTAGACCTGCATGGAGTCGGCGGAAACCACTTCTCCGTTCCATTCATGGGCCAGTTCCACTGCCAGCCGGGTCTTGCCCGATGCTGTAGGGCCCACAATTACCAGAATCTTTGGGGGCATCGTACCACCTCCGAAGTAAAATTGCAAGTATCCTCTGGGCCTCATGCCCGCTTGAACTGCTTTTCCAGCTGTCCCCGGGTCAGCTCAATCGCCACAGGACGACCATGGGGACAATAGCGGACCTGGCCAGACATCACCGCCCGGGCCACCCGCTCTAACTCCTGTGGACTGGTGCGCCAGCCCCCCTTAATAGCCGCCTTGCAGGCCATGGTGTGGAGCAGCTCGTCCCGGGCTGCTGCCGGGTCTGCAGAGCCAGTGGCCAGCAGCTTCCGGGCGATTTCGGTGAGAGTCGCCTCAATATCACCCGGATCCACATCAAAGGGCGCCCGGCGAACGATCAGGGCACCACCGCCAAAATCCTCCGCATCAAAGCCAAACTCCTCCAGCAGGGGGAGGCGGGCGGTCAGTGCGGCGTGCTCCTCCGGAGCAAGGCGGCATACCGCCGGAGCAAGGAGTGTCTGCGACATGGGGTCGTAACCTTCCGCCTTCATGCGGTCGAAGTTCATTCGCTCGTGGGCTGCGTGCTTATCAATGAACAACACCTTGTCCCCCTGCTCCACAATAATGTAGGTATTCAGCACCTCGCCCGCAAGCCGCCAGGGCTCCTCCTGGGGAAGCAGGCTCTCCGGAGACATCTCCTGGGGAGGGACCGGAGCAGGTTTTTCCGCTTCAGAAAGCGAACCGGGTGTCTCCAGACTCTTTTCGACAGAATTTGTCGCTCCCAGACGGACGTTTTCCACATTGTCCACCGACTTATCCACATTATCCACATTTTCTTCCACAGGGCTGAGGGCAGAGCCTGTCTGCTTTTGACAAGTAGTTTCCCTGTTCACAGAGGGCGCAGAGCCTGTCCGCTCTGGCAGGACATGGCCAGAATGGACAGGTTGTGGGAACAATGCCTGGGGCCGGAGGAGCGGATCGCTCCGGACAGGCCGCTTCTGAATCGGGCTGGCAGAGTCATGGACTGCCAGCAGGGGAGCGGATGCCTCTGTCCGCGGGGGCTCTGCCACAGGAGCAGGGGGGTGCGCAGGTACAGAGACAGACTGGATAGGCTCCAGAACCGCCGAGGGCCGGGTGCGGTCTCCCTCCAGGGCGGCGCGCACCGCATGGTATACGGCGCTGAACACTGCCCGCTCGCTGCCAAACTTCACCTCTGTCTTAGCAGGGTGGACATTCACATCCACCGCATTCAGTTTTATCTCCAGGTGGAGCACGCAGGCAGGGAAGCGGCCCACCATCTTCTGGTTCTGGTAGGCCTCCTCCAGGGCGGCCAGCATCAGCCGGGACTTCACCTGCCGGCCGTTGACAAAGAAGAACTGCCAGTTCCGGCTTGCCCGGCAGCAGGTTGGCTTGGACACAAAGCCGGTGACTGACATCTCCTCCCCGGAACCTTTCACCCGGGTGAAGCCCAGGGCCAGCTCCCGGCCCAGAACAGCGTAGACGGCGCTTTGCAGCTGTCCGTCCCCGGGCGTGAGCAGCTCCTGCTTCCCGTCCCGGAGGAATTTCACACTCACCTCCGGGTGGGACAGGGCGGTCCGCTGGACCACTGCGAACACGGCGGCCCCCTCGGCGGCGTCCTTCTTCATAAACTTCAGCCGTGCAGGGGTGTTATAAAACAGGTCCCGCACCACCATTGTGGTCCCCAGCGGACAACCTGCCTCCTCCACCGAACCAAATTCGCCCCCCTCCAGGGCCAGAGAGGCCCCCAGTGGGGCATCCGCTGTCCGGCTCATCACCTCCACCCGGGAGACGGCGGCAATGGCTGCCAGGGCCTCGCCCCGGAAGCCCAGGGTGCCGATGGCCTCCAGGTCATACTCGGTGCGCAGCTTGCTGGTGGCGTGGCGGAGGAAGGCCGTCCGGAGTTGGTCTGCCGGGATCCCCTTCCCGTCATCTGTCACCCGCAGGAAGGTGAGGCCGCCGTGGGCGATCTCCACCGTCACGCTGGATGCACCGGCATCAATGGCGTTCTCCATCAGCTCCTTAGCCACGGAGGCAGGCCGCTCCACCACCTCTCCGGCGGCAATCAGATCGGCTACATGGGAGTCTAAAACTTGAATATTTGGCATGGTATACCTCTTCTTTGCACAGGTTTCTGTTGCAGGCCGGCGAGACCAGCCTTACAACGCTCGGAACAGCAGTTCCATCATCTGTTCCGGAGCCTCCAAAAACCGCCGAGTCAGCCAGTAGTGTTCTGTATCCCGGTAGTCCACCTGGGCGATCCCCGCCTCTGACAGCTGGTAGATGCAAGCCCCAGGGTAGGCCATCAGGATGGGGGAGTGGGTGGCAATGAGGAACTGGGAGTCCTGCCCCACCAGGTGGCGGATGTGGACCAGCAGGGTCATCAGCCGGGCGGGGGAGAGTGCAGCCTCCGGCTCGTCCAGCAGATAGAGCCCCTGTCCGCCGAAGCGGTGCTCCACCAGGGAGAGGAAACTCTCCCCGTGAGACTGGCGGTGGAGAGACACCCCGCCGTAGCTGTCGATGACCCGGCCGCCCGGCCCCGGCTCCTCATCCATCTCGTCGATGTTGGTGGCCACATTGTAAAAGCTCTCCGCCCGGAGGAAAAAGCCGTCTCTGGGATAGGCCGTCCGCCCCACTGTGAGATACCGGTACAGGGGAGAGTGGGTCTCCCGGGTGGAGAAGCTGAAATTTCGGGTCCCACCCTCGGCGTTGAAGCCGCAGGCCACGGCCACAGCCTCCAGCAGGGTGGACTTGCCCGTTCCGTTCTCCCCCACAAGGAAGGTAACGGGCGCGGGGATCTTTAGGGGATGCTCCCGGTCTCCCAAAGCCCGCACTGCCGGCAGGGCAGCCAGATAACTGCCCGCTGGGACGGGCTCCCTCAAATAGACGCGGTCGAGATAGCGGCGGGTCATGGTCTCACCTCTCTGTGAAAATGAGTCTTCTGTCCGCCTGCTGCGGACAGCGCTTCACCCCCCTCAGCCCCCGTTCAGATCCTGCTTCAGCTCGGCCAGCAGATTCAGGGCCTCGATGGGGGAGAGGATATTCACATCGGTCATACGCAGCTTGTTCAGCACGGTCTGCCCGCCCAGGTCGCACAGGGAAATTTGCTCGTCATGAGAGGACGGGCCGATGGGGACATCGGCCCCTACGGGGGCGGAGCCGTTCTCCAGCTCCTCCAGGATCTCCCTGGCCCGGCGAACCACCCGGTCTGGGACGCCAGCCAGCTTGGCCACCTCGATGCCATAGCTCTGGTCTGCGCCTCCCCGGACGATCTTCCGCAGAAAAATGACCTCGTCCTTCTTCTTTTTGGCGGCGATGTTATAGTTTTTCACCCCGGAGATCTGCCCCTCCAGGACAGTAAGCTCGTGATAGTGGGTGGCAAAGAGGGTCTTGGCCCCCAGACGGCGGCGGTCGGCGCAGTACTCCAGCACCGCCCGGGCAATGGCCATGCCGTCGTAGGTAGAGGTACCCCGTCCAATTTCGTCCAGAATAAGCAGGGAGCGGCGGCTGGCATTTTTCAGCAGCTGGGCCACCTCGCTCATCTCCACCATAAATGTGGACTGTCCGGCAGCCAGATCGTCACTGGCCCCGATACGGGTGAACACCCGGTCCACCACCCCGATGTGGGCGGAGCGGGCGGGGACAAAGGAGCCCATCTGGGCCATGAGGACAATGAGGGCCACCTGACGCATATAGGTGGACTTACCCGCCATATTTGGGCCGGTGATGATGGAGCACAGGTCGTCCCCATCATCCATGTGGGTGTCGTTGGGGACAAACATAGCGTTTTTCAGCATCTTTTCCACCACCGGGTGCCGGCCCTCTGTGATGCTTAGGACAGAGGAACTGTCTACCAGGGGCATACAATATTGGTTAGCTGCCGCCACCACGGCAAAGGAGGTGAGCACATCCACCTGGGCCACCGCCGCCGCTGCGGCCTGGATCTGGGCCACATGAGCGCAAACCTCCTCCCGCAGCTCTACAAACAGCTGGTATTCCAATGCCACCACCTTGTCCTGGGCGGAGAGGATGGTGTGCTCCAGTTCCTTCAGTTCCTGGGAGATATACCGCTCGGCGTTGACAGTCGTCTGCTTGCGCACCCAGTCCTGGGGAACCAGGCCCGTCTGCGATTTGGCTACTTCAATGTAATAGCCAAAGACCTTGTTATAGCCCACCTTCATATTCCGAATGCCCGTCTGCTCCTTGGTGCGGCCCTCCAGGTCGGCCAGCAGTTCCGCCCCGTGGTCGATGACGTTACGCAGGCGGTCTACCTCCTCACTGTACCCCTCTCGGATGAACTTTCCCTCCCGGACGGAGAAGGGAGGCTCGTCCACCAGGGCCCGCTGGAGCAGATCCCGCAGCTGGGGCAGGTCATCCAGCTCCTCCCGCAGGGACTGGAGCAGAGCGGAGGGGCAGCCCTCCAGCAGATCCCGCAGCCGGGGCAGGCGGCCCAGGCCGCTCCCCAGGGCAGCCAGGTCCCGGCCGCCGGCGGAGCCGTACACCACCCGGCCGATGAGCCGCTCCAGGTCGGTGACCTCCCGCAGCTCCAAAGACAGCTCCTCCCGGGTGATGATGTCCCCCACCAGGTCGTTCACCGCCTGCTGCCGCCGGGCGATCTGAACGGGGGAGAGGAGTGGGCGCTCCAGCCAGCCCCGAATCAGTCGATGGCCCATGGCGGTGCGGGTCTTGTCCAGCACCCAGAGCAGGGAGCCCTTTTTCTCCTTGCCCCGCATGGTCTCGGTGAGCTCCAGGGTCTGCCGGGCGGTGAGGTCCAGTTCCATGAACTGGCCCGCAGTGTAGTAGGTAAAGACCGCAATGTGGGACAGGTCAGTCTTTTGGGTCTCATAGAGATAGGACAGCAGGCCGCCGGTGGCCTGCACCGCCGCCCTGTCCCCCTCCGGCAGGGAGTCCAGCCCCGCCCGGAATTGCCCCTCCACCTGGGTCCGGGACACATCATAGCGGAAGCGGCCCTCGCCCCCGTTCTCACACAGGCAGTCCAGCTTCTCCCGGAGGAAATCGGTCAGCCCCTCCAGGTTCCAGGCCCCGTCGGACAGCACCGCCTCGGCGGGGTGGAATCGCCCCAGTTCGTTCTCCAGATGAGGCAGTGCCTCCTCTCCATTGGGGAAGGAGGTGGCAAACACCTCGCCGGTGGAGATATCGCACAGGCACAGTCCCAGAGCAGTGGAGTCGGCATAGATGGCGCAGAGGAAGTTGTTCCGCCCCTCCTCCAGCATGGAGGAGGCGATGACGGTGCCCGGAGTGATGACCCGGATAATGTCCCGGTCCACCAGTCCCTTAGCCGTGGCCGGGTCCTCCGTCTGCTCGCAGATGGCTACCTTGTACCCCTTGGCAATGAGCCGGGCAATATAGCTGTCACAGGAGTGATAGGGGACCCCGCACATGGGAGTGCGCTCCTCCGGAGGCTTGTTCCGGTCCCGGGTGGTGAGGGTGAGGTCCAGCTCCTTAGACACCAGCCGGGCGTCCTCGTTGAACATCTCATAAAAGTCGCCTAGCCGGAAAAACAGGATAGAGTCCGGGTTGCGCTCCTTCATCTCCAGGTATTGCTTCATCATGGGGGTCATCTCTGCCATAGGGGCACCAACTCTCTTTCTCTTCTCTTCATCGGGACAGATCCCTTTGACCTCGGCGCCACAGAAATCAAACGCCTGCTGCGCTGGATGGAAAGGATGTATCTGATGACTCAGAGCCTAATTTCTGCATGGAGAATTAGGCCGGTCTTATACCAGTTCCCCGAATAGAGACCACTTATTTGCCCCAGTGATCTTCACATCCCGGAACTGTCCCAGGGACTCCCGATCTCCCGTCACTCGGACCAGCCGGTTACCCGGGGTGCGGGCCGTAAGGTCATACCGGGGGTCATCGCTCACCCCATCCAAAAGACAGCGCACCGTTTTTCCAATATAGGCAGCGTGCTTTTCCTCAGAAATGGTATCCTGGAGGGCCACCAAACGGTTGAAATTGGCCAGCTTCTCCTCCCGGGGCATGGGATCCTCCATTTTGGCCGCAGGGGTTCCCACCCGCGGGGAGTAAATAAAGGTAAACAGGGCATCGAAGCGAACTTCCTCCAACACCTTCAAAGTGTCTTCAAACTCTTCCGTGGTCTCCCCAGGGAAGCCCACGATGATGTCGGAGGTAAGCACAATATCCGGGATAAGGGACTTGAGGTCCCGGATCTTTTCCAGGTACTGCGCCCGGGTATGGCGGCGGTTCATCACCTTCAGCACCCGGTCATTCCCCGCCTGGAAGGGCAGGTGGAGCACTGGGGCCACTTTTTCGCACCGTGCCATGGTCTCAAACAGCTTGTGGGTGGCATCCTTGGGGTGGGAGGTCATAAAGCGGATCAGGAAGTCCCCGGGGATGGCGTTCACCTGCTCCAGCAGGTCGGCAAAGTCCATGGGCTCCTCCAGGTCCTTTCCGTAGGAGTTCACGTTCTGCCCCAACAGGGTGATGTCGTGATAGCCTTCTTCCGCCAGCTGCCGCACCTCGGCCAGGATGTCCTCCGGCCGGCGGGAGCGCTCCCGACCCCGGACATAGGGCACGATACAGTAGGAACAGAAGTTGTTGCACCCATACATAATGGACACCCACGCCTTGACCTTGTCCTGACGCACCACTGGGATGCCCTCGGCGATGGAGCCTGGATCGTCGGCGTTGGAGAAGATCCGCCCCCTCTGTGTCAGCAGGGTGTGGATAAACTCCGGGAATTTCCATAAAACATGTGGGCCGAACACCAGATCCACATGGCGGAAGGATTGCCGCACCTTTTCGGCCACATGGGCCTCCTGGGCCATGCAGCCGCACAGGCAGATGATCTGTTCCGGGTGGCGGCGCTTCACATGGACCAGCGCCCCCAGGTTGCCCAGCACCCGCTGTTCGGCGTGCTCTCGGATGGCACAGGTGTTCAGGACAATGATCCGCGCCTGCTCCTCATCGGTGGTGAAGTCATAGCCCATCTGGCGCAGATAGCCCCGGATGCGCTCGGAGTCGGCCTCGTTCTGCTGGCAGCCATAGGTATCCACAAAGGCCAGGGGAGTCTCCCCCCGGTCGGCGTTCATCCGGGCGATTTCCTGACAATATTTCAGCTGGCGGTCTACCTCCGCCTGAGGGATGGTGGTTGTGATTCGTTCCATTTGGACCTCCGAAATGTCGGTTTTAAGGCAGCCCCGGCCGGACATACTTCCTGAGCGGTGCGCCTGGATCTTAGTGTGAAGTTATATCATATTATTGTAACATTTTTTCCGCCAGGAGACAAGAAAAGCAGGGCAGAAAAATCAGTCTGTCTCCACAGCCGCTTCCCGGGACAGACGATTTTGAAAACTTTTTGTAAACCTTCCTGTTTTTTCTCGCTTTCCCCCGCCGTGCCGTCCCCGCTGCGTTGCCTTTTTCCTAGAAGCATGATAAAATATGATGCTTAAGTTTTGGGGCCGGGCCCCGGAGACAGACAGAAGGGAGCCATCCATCATGCGCAAGCTGATCATTGAGAAAGCCGCTGTCCGTGCCAACATGGCGGTCATCAAAGAGCGCGCCAAGGGCGCAGCGCTGTACGGCGTGCTCACCGGAGATGGAGGGGGAGCCGGTCTGACAGAACTGGCCCGTCTGATCCGGGACGAGGGGGTCAGCCGCTTCGCAGTAGGCACAGCGGAGGAGGCCCAAGCCCTGCGGGAAGCCGGCTTTGTGGATGAGGAGATCCTGATGCTCCGGGCCACAGTAGACCGGGAAGAGCTGGAGCGGCTGGTAGATCTAAACGTTGTGTGCACCATTTCCTCGGTGGATACAGGACTTGCCCTGAATGCAGTGGCGGAAAACCGTTCTACTGTCGCAGAGGCCCATATCCAGGTGGACACCGGCATGGGCTTCGGCGGTTTTCTGGTCGGAGAACCAGAGAAGATCCTGCTGGCATATCGATCACTGCCCAATGTAGCCCTGTCTGGTATCTACACCCAGCTTCATGCTGTATCCCCAAGGGGAGCTGAGGTGGGTACTCAGCTCCGTCAGTTTCATCAGGTTCTGGATGCCATCCATGCCGCCGGCTTTGAGACCGGTACTGTCCACGCCGCCGGCTCCTATGCCCTGATGCGCTTTGATGAGGCTCGGCTGGACGCAGTGCGGGCCGGCTCCGTCTTGTTGGGCAGATGCCGCCGTGACCAGGGCGACGGGCTATGCCCCGTAGGCTTTGGTGAGGCTCCCTTGGCCGAGGTCCGCTGGCTGCCCAAGGGGCACACCGTTGGCGCAGATAGACTTACTGTGCTGAGGCGGCCCACCCGGGTAGCGGTCCTCCCTGTGGGCTATCAGAACGGCTTTGGAGTGGACCGCCCACGGGACTCCGGCCTTCTGGCCTTCTGGCGGCAGTGGCAAAAAAACCGGAGACGCACGGTCCGTCTGGGGGAACAGAGGGTGAAGATCATCGGCAGCATCGGTGCCACCGAGACCATTCTCAATGTCACCGATGTGAAGTGCTCCGCTGGAGACACTGCTGTCTTTGAATTGGATCCTTTGTATGCCCGGGGCTTCCAGATCGAGTACCGATGACGGGGTCAGTTAGGAATTAGAAATCAGGAATTGCGGCGCTTCGCCGCTGCGCTCTATTTCCAACTCCCTGCTCCTAATTACAAATTTTCAATCCTTAATTCCAAATTCCTAACTCCGGATTCCCAATTCAACCAAGAAGGTGTTTTACAGTGTCTGACCTAAATTTCCAGTCGCTGCTCTTCGGCGGCGATATCAATGTATACAGCGTCGCAAGGGCCTTCCATGAAGCCTATGGGGTACGCAGCATTGCGTTTGGAAAATATCCTTCCTTCCCCTGCCACGGCAGTGCCATTCTGGACTACCGGGTCTGTCCGGACAACGAGAGCGCCGACGCCTTCCGCCGCAACGTCCATGCAGTGGCCCAGGAGTTCCCAGACAAGACTGTCCTGCTGCTGGGCTGCGGGGACAGTTATGTACAGCTGGCCGCCCACTGTAAGGATCAGCTGCCGGACAATGTGGTTGCCCCCTATATCGACGGGGCCCTGCTGGACACCCTGATCAACAAGGAGAAGTTCTATCAGCTGTGCGACCAGTATGGCATCGACCACCCCGCCACCTTTATCTATGACAAATCCATGGGGCACGACTTCACCCTGCCCTTTGGCCCACCCTACATCGCCAAGCCTGCCGACAGTGTGGCCTACTGGGCCACTGGGGTCCATGCGCTGGCTAAGGTCTATATCTGCCAGAGCTGGGAGGAGCTGCTGGATGCCCTGGATCAGGTGTACGCCGCTGGCTATCCTGACCACATGGTCCTTCAGGAGTTCATCCCCGGAGATGATACCTATATGCGGGTGCTGACCAACTACTCCGACCGGAATGGACAGGTGAAGCTGATGTGCTTGGGCCATGTCCTGCTGGAGGAGCACTCCCCTCATGGGATTGGAAACCACGCAGTCATTATTACAGAACACGATGAGGCCCTCTCCCTGAAAATCAAGACCATGCTGGAGGCCCTGCATTTCACCGGCTTTTCCAACTTTGACATCAAGTACGACCAGCGGGACGGGAAGTACAAGGCCTTTGAGATCAACTGCCGCCAGGGGCGGAGCAACTACTATGTCACTGGGGCAGGACACAACATCGCCAGGCTGTTGGTGGAGGACCGGATCCAGCACCAGGAATTGCCCTTCCTGATCACCAGCAACCGCTCCCTGTGGCGGATGGTACCGAAAAAAGTCGCTTTCGACTTTACCCCCAAACGCTATCACCAAGAGATGAAGGCCCTCATCCAAGCGGGTGCAGATTCCCACTCCCTGGTGTACAGTCAGGATGCTACGCTCAAGCGCCGCCTCCGTATTTGGAAGAACCATTTGGGCAACCTGAAGCGCTTTCAGCAATATAATCACAAGCCCGAGGGATAACCCAGGTTTCCTAAACTCATGCCGCTGCAACCACAGCTGACCCGGTCGGATCCAGAGCGCCAGCGGCACATCCTATTCCAGCCATAGGCCGATCATCAGCTAAGATTGACCGTTTTTCTCCACATTTTCGCGAAAATAAAGTCATCAAACTGATTCAGGCGGTGGGGCCAGTCCCACCCCGGACAGATCAAAGGAGGATCCTTATGAACGAATATCGATTGGGTGTCATTGGCGGCATGGGCCCCCAGGCCACAAACACTTTTTACCAGTATATCATTGACCGCACTGACGCCAGCAAAGACCAGGAGCACCTGTCCGTTCTGATTTTCTCGGACAGCGATATGCCCGACCGCACCGGAGCCATCCTGGGCAGTGAATCGGACCGAGAGGCTGTCGCCAATCGTCTGCTGAATGATGCGCGCCTGTTGGAGTCAGCCGGCTGCACAGTACTGGCCGTTCCCTGTAATACTGCTCACTATTTTCTGGACCGGGTTCAAGAACAAATCGGCATTCCTGTCATCCACATGATTCGGGAAACCGCCCATTTTCTGCTCAGCCAGGGTCTGAAGCGCCCCGGCATCCTGGCTACTGACGGCACCATACAGACCGGACTCTATCAGCGGGAATTTGCCGCCCTGGGCCTGGAGCCCCTGGTGCCTACTCCGGAAGCACAGCGTCAAGTCATGTCCCTGATCTATGATGATATCAAGGCCGGCAAACCAGGCAACCCGGACAAGTTCGCCATTTCTCACCAGGATCTGATTGCCCAAGGCTGTGACTGCGCTGTATTGGCCTGCACTGAACTGTCTGTCTTTGCCACTCAGTATCCTCTCCCTCCCTTTTTTGTAGACGCAATGGCCATTCTGGCAGAGCGTGCGGTGCAAGCCTGCCAGAAGCCCCTGCGCCAGCTCCACACCAAATGACTTTACGAAATTCCCTTGGCCCTTCGGAGGTGTCCCTGTATGTCTGATCCTATCCGCCCGCTTGGCGAATATCTGTCTCTCCTGGAGCAGGAGGGCCTGCTTGCTGACCCCGTTCCCGAAAGTCTGGACCGGAGCACCCCGGTCACCCTAGTCTCCTGTGACTCCCGGAACGTGGTTCCCGGCACCCTGTTTCTCTGCAAAGGCTCCCATTTCCGGGAGGAATTTCTGGAGGCCGCCCGGGAACGGGGGGCCTTCCTCTACGCCGGCGAGATTCTCTATCCGAACTGTCCGCTCCCCGGCCTTCGCCTCACTGATTTGCGCCGTGCCATGGCCCTGTTAGCTGACTTGTGCTACGGCCATCCCTCCGGGCGGCTGAAGGTGGTTGGTTTCACCGGGACCAAGGGAAAATCTACCTCTGCCTATTATCTGAAATCTGTTCTGGATGCCTGGCAAACCAAACAGGGCGGCGGTGAGACCGGCGTGATCTCCTCCATCGATACCTATGACGGAGTGGAGCGTTTTGAATCCCACCTCACCACTCCAGAGCCTCTGGATCTCCAACGCCACCTGGCCCACGCCGCCGATGCTGGGCTGGAGTACCTCACCATGGAGGTGTCCAGCCAGGCTCTGAAATATCACCGCACCCTGTGCACCCATTTCGCTGTCGCCTGCTTCCTCAACATCGGCTATGACCACGTATCCCCGGTAGAGCACCCGGATTTCGAGGACTACTTCGCATCCAAGCTGAAAATCTTTGCCCAGGCCGAGATAAACTGTGTCAACCTGGACAGCGACTATGCCCAACGGGTTCTGGAGGCCGCCCAGCAAGCTGGCCGGCCTGTGTTTACTTTCTCCCAGCGGGACCCACAGGCTGACGTCTATGCCAGTCAGGTCCGGAAGGAGGACGGCCAAACCGTCTTTCACGTCCGCACTCCCCAGTATGAGCGGGAATTCCGCCTGACCATGCCCGGACTGTTCAACGTAGAAAATGCCCTGGGCGTCATCACAGTCTGCCACGCCCTCCATGTCCCACCCGCCGCTGTATACGACGGTCTGGTCTGTGCCCGGGTACCCGGCCGGATGGAGACCTACACCAACGCAGACGGCAGTCTTCACGCCATTGTAGACTACGCCCACAACCGCCTGTCCTTTGAGACTCTATTCCGCTCCGTCCGCTCGGAGTATCCCGGCCGGGAGATGGCCATTGTATTCGGCTGCCCTGGAAAAAAGGCGTACGACCGCCGCCGGGATCTGGGCGAGGCCGCCGGACACTGGTGTGACCGGGTCTATCTCACTGAAGAAGACAGCGGTGAAGAGGACACCCTGGACATCTGCCGGGAAATTGCCCCTAATGTGGAGAAGGAGGGCTGCCCTGTCCGTATGATCCCCAACCGGGGAGAGGCCATCCGTCAAGCAGTGCTGGACTGCGACGGCCCTACCGTTCTGCTCCTCACCGGAAAGGGGCGGGAGACCCGTCAGAAACGGGGAACCTCCTATATTGATACCCCTACTGATGTGGAGTATATCCAGGCCTTCCTCCAGGAGTACGACCTGCGCCGCGGCCTGGATCGAGAGAGCCCAGCCCGCGCCATGCTGTCTATTCTCCCCGCCTTAGAGGCACGGCGGGAGGAGCTTTGGGTGATCTGCTGTCCTCCCGGCAGTGGAGAGGCCATGGCCCGAGACGCCGCAGCCCTGAGCCGAGCTGGTGTTCGTGTGATCCTGGTGCGCCGCGAGAGCGGCCCCCTGCCAGCAGCCCTGTCAGGAAACGGTGTCACCCTCTCCGCCGGAGACGGCGGACTGCTCCACCGTGCAGACACCGGCTTCACCGTCCGGCCCAAAGTGCTGGATACCTTGCTGGATGGAGGTTTCCTCCCTGTACTGGAAGGTGGGGAGGAGGAGGCCCTGGCCGTAGCTCAGGCCACCCGCGCCCACCGTCTAGTGCTGTTCACTGCAACTGAGCCCTCCCTGGCCATGGGTGTAGACCGTCAGGTGGAACTGCTCCACCTGGACCTGGCCCGCGCCTCCGAGCTGAGAAAGGCGGGGGAGCTTCCTCTGGACACTGACCAAATTTTGGAACTGGCCTGCCGCGCTGTAGAAGGTGGCGTCCATCGTGCAGTCCTCCTGGATCCCGGTGCAGAGCATATCCTGCTGCTGGACGCCTTGGGACAGCATATCCTGGGGATCTCTGTCACCCCGTAACCAGCCTCATCCAAACATACACAGGCACAGCGGCTTCCACCGCTGTGCCTGTGTTGATTCTGCTTGCGTGAAGGGCCTTCGGTGTGATAAACTCCTTACATGAGATCGCAGAGAGGAGCAGGTCAATATGATTCAGGTCGTTTTGATCGACATCGATAACACCCTCCTGAGCTTTTCAGGATATGTCAAAGAGACCATGCGAGAGGGTTTTGCACTGTACGGCCTGAAACCGTATACAGAAGCAATGTTCCCTGTATTTGAACGGATCAATAACGGCCTTTGGGAACAGATCGAGCAGGGGACGCTCTCCTTTGAAGAATTGACCCAGATCCGCTGGAATCTGATCTTCCACGCACTTGGGATTTCCTTTGATGGTCAGATCTTTGAGCGATATTTCAGGGAAAAGCTGTTTTCCAGCGCGGTGCCTGAACCTGGCTCTGTGGAGCTGCTGGAATATCTCAGCCATCGTTATCGGCTGTGTGTTGCCAGCAACGGCCCCTATGAACAGCAGGTCAATCGGCTCCGTTTGGGAAATATGTATGACTTTTTCACACACTTTTTCGTTTCATCACAAATCGGCGCACAAAAACCGAGCGCAGCCTTTTTTGACTTCTGTTTCAAAGAATTGCGGAGCAGCGGCTTTCCGAACCTAGTACCAGAAGAGACGATCATCATCGGAGATTCTCTCTCCTCGGATATCGCAGGTGGAGCAGGGTATGGGATGCACACCTGCCTTTATCAAAAACAGCCCGCACCGGCGCTGGATACATCCAAGGCAGAGCACATCGTGAGGAGTCTGGCTGAGATTCAACAGATTTTGTGACAGACATACAGCGGAATGATCCTTCATCCGCTCATAAAGGAAAAGCACCGGCCCGTGAATACGGGCCGGTGCTTTTATGCTGTCTCCCGGCACAAAGCCGGGTCATACAGTGCGATCTGTCCTGCGGCTCAGAGTTCCTGCTGCCGGCGGAAGATTTCTCGGACGGTAAGCACATTCCCTGCCACAGTAAACTTCACCTCCCAGCCGCCGAAGGCCAAACCGTATACCCGGTCTGGGTCGTGCTGATAGGTGGGGCGCGGATCCTGGGCCAGCACCCCCAACAGGGCTGCCCGGCGGTCCTCCTCCACTGGCTCCAGCAGTTCTGGGGGACACTCAACCCGAAGGCTAGCCTCCTTGGGCTGGCTGGCAAATCCCCCCATCGCCTCTGGGCGGCAGTCGGCGTAGGGGAGATAGGGCTTCACATCATAAATAGGGGTGCCGTCCATCAGATCAGCCCCCGCTACCCAGAGTACCGGCCCCCACTGGGGATGCTGCTCGATCCGCTCCAGCCGGACACAGGACAGGCCAATGGGGTTGGGGCGGAAGGGGGAGCGGGTAGCAAACACCCCCATACGGGTATTGCCTCCAAGTCGCGGCGGCCTCACCGTAGGAGACCAGTTCTCCCGCACCGCCTGTGAGAACTGCCAGATAAGCCAGAGATGAGAAAAACCTTCCACACCGCGAAGGGCGTCCGGGTTGCGGTACTCCGGCTCAAAGACCACGGCGGAGCGCAGCTCCTCCACCAGGCCGCTCTGCCGTGGGATGCCGAATTTTGTAGGAAAATCGCTGTGGATCCGGGCGATCACCCGGAGCGTGTGCTGTTCCGCCATCAGGCTTCCCTCCTCTGGGGCATAGCCCCTTATCCGTTAAAGCGGTTCATGGCCCGATCCGGACCCTCCTTCAGGAGGCACTCCACCGCGTCGGCGGCCCGCTTCACCGCCCCATCGATGGCTTTCTTGTCCTCCCCCTGGAATTTGCCCAGTACCCAGTCCGCCATATCATAGTCAGGATGGGGCTTTTCCCCCACACCGACCCGAACACGGGGAAACTGGTCTGTGCCCAGGTGCTGTATGATATTCTTTAGTCCATTGTGTCCACCGGCACTGCCGCCCTTGCGGATGCGCAGGCGCCCCACTGCCAGTGCGGTATCGTCCGACACCACCACGACTCGTTCCGGCGGGATTTTATAGAAATCAACTGCCTGGCGCACCGCCTCACCGGACAGATTCATATAGGTCACCGGCTTCATCACCAGCACCTTTTCCCCGGAAATGGTAAGCAGATTGGTCAGTGCCTTGAACTTCAGCCGCTGGATGGGGGCGTTCTGCCGCTCGGCCAGTTCGTCGGCCACCAAAAAGCCCACATTGTGGCGGGTATTCTCATACTGGGTCCCGGGATTTCCCAGACCCACCAGCAGCCACTCCGCGCCGCCGGTATTGTTTCGGAAAAACATGGTCGTCCTTTCTTTGCTCAGAAAAGGAGGAGACGGGCGTCGCCCGTCCCCTCCAGTTCGGCAGGGTAGTATTCAGGAGAACAGACGGGAGACAGAGGTCTCCTCGTAGATGTGGCTGATGGCCTCGGCGAACATGTGGGCCACAGAGATGTAACGGATCTTCTCGCAGGCGGCAACACCGGCCTTGGGGGGAATGGTGTCGAGGAACACCACCTCGTCGATCACGCTGTCGGTGATGCGCTGGATAGCGGGGCCAGAGAGCAGGCCGTGAGTGGCGCAGGCGGTGACGCTCTTGGCCTTTCCAATGTCCACCAGGGCCTTGGCCGCATGGCACAGGGATCCGCCGGTGTCCACCATGTCGTCCAGCAGGATGACATGCTTATCGGTGACGTCGCCGATGATGTTCATGACCTCAGAAGAGTTGGCCTTCTGACGGCGCTTGTCCACAATGGCCAGAGGCATTCCCAGCTTCTGGGCAAAGGCGCGGGCGCGGGCCACAGAGCCCACGTCGGGAGAGACCACCATGGTCTCATCCTGGACGGCGGCAAACTTGCGGATAAACTCATTGACAAAGATGGGGGAGCCCAGCAGATTATCCACCGGAATGTCGAAGAAGCCCTGGATCTGGTTGGCGTGCAGGTCCATAGTCAGCACCCGGTCAGCACCGGCGCGGGTGAGGATGTTGGCCACCAGCTTGGCGGAGATGGGATCGCGGGGCTTGGTCTTGCGGTCCTGGCGGGCGTAGCCGAAATAGGGGACCACGGCGGTGATCCGGCCGGCAGAAGCCCGGCGCAGGGCATCGATCATAATGAGCAGCTCCATCAAAGAGTCATTTACCGAATGGAGCCGGCCATCCTTTTCAAAGGGGCAGGTGGACTGGATTACGAACACATCCGCACCGCGGACGGTCTCATAGATAGAGGCAAAGTTCTCTCCGTCGGCAAAGGACCCGACCTCAGAATTGCCCAGGGGCACTCCCAGTTCCTGGCAGATAGCCTTTGCCAGGTTAGGATTGGAGTTGCCGGTAAAAATCTTGATGCTCTTCCCGTGTGTGATCATACTCAACTTCCTTCCATTTATTGCGGAGTCCGCCCCAGATGGGAGCGGAGCCCCAGTTATCGCTTCCTGCGGTCCTCACAGTGTCTGCTTCCGCAGCCCAACAGCCATGTGGCTTGGTTCACTTCTGCGGCTTCTTGGCCCGGTGGGCAGCCGCCCACCCCGGCTTCTCAACCTGTCTGGCCCGGGCAATAGCCAAGGCATCAGCGGGTACGTCCTCCGTGATCGTGGAGCCAGCAGCGGTATAGGCCCCGTCCCCCACATGAACGGGAGAGACCAGATTCGTGTTGCACCCGATGAAGCAGTCATCTCCGATGGTCGTCCGGTACTTCCGGTTTCCGTCATAATTGACCAGAACCGTGCCACAGCCAAAGTTCACCCGGCTACCTACATCAGCATCCCCCACATAGGTGAGGTGGGCAATCTTAGTCCCGTCTCCAATGGTAGAATTTTTCAATTCTACAAAGTCTCCTACCTTCACATCCCGGCCTACATGACAGTTGGGTCGGATATAGGCGAAGGGACCCACATGGGCGCCGGCCTCAATCGTGCTCTCATTGCACTGGGAGGAATTGATCACAGCGCCATCCCCCACAGTGCAGTCGGTCAGCATGGTGTTGGGCCCAATCTCGCAGTTTGCTCCCACCACCGTGTTCCCCCGCAGAATGGTCCCGGGAAGCAGTAAGGTTCCCGCTCCTACCGTGACACCCGCCTCCACATAGACGGCGCTTGGGTCCATCATCCGCACGCCAGACTCCAGCAGAGCCTGGCGTTTTGCGGCAAAATCATCCATAAACTGGTTACCTCCTGAGAAAGATCAAAAAAAGAGGGGAAAATGTTCTCTTTCCAAAGTCGTTTTTCTCTCTTCCGCTCCCATTATAGCATATCCTTCCGGCTTTTTGCCACAATCCAAGAAAAATTTTTAAAAAGTCAGGATTCTCTTATTTGAGGGCAAGATAACTCAGAACGCAGTACGGCCACCGCCCCGGCAAAAGCCGGGACGGCGGCCGTATTACTGTTAACAGGGAGCAGCAGCCAGCTCCTCCTCCAGGAGGGGCTGAACCCCGAGCCGCTCCCGCAGACGCCCAGGATGATAGATGTGAGCCAGCTCCAGGCCAGCACACAAGGTGTCCACCAGGTCCACCAGCCAAGCCTCACAAGAGCGAGGAAGCTGGCCGCCCAAAGGCCACATGTGGGACAGGATGATATTGCGCTCTTTTTCAGAGAGTGCAGTGAGTTCTGCTGCATTTCGGGCAGCCGCGCGGGGGTGGTCGAAGCACTGCCATCCGGGGTGTGCGGATGCGTCCCGGGAGTCGTAGAGGTACAGATCGTGAAGCAGGCCGGCACGGGCAGCGGCAGTCTCATCCAGCCGCAGTGCACGGGCAGCCCGGTACGAGCAGTAGGCGACAAACAGGGAGTGGTCCAGCGTGCTGATATGGCCGTGGTGCTTCCACCGTCCCATCATGCGTACGGCGTCAGAACCCAAAAGTTCCTCCGTGGTCCGGCAGAACTCCTCAAGATAATGGTTCAATGGAATCAGTCCTTTCTGTCAAACGGCAGTCATTGGAATATGATACACAGCTCTGCAGCTCAGCTGCGGGGAGCCGGCATCCAAAGAACATTGGCCGGTCTGGCCCTGCCTTTATTATAATGCGTACAGAACAAAACCTCAAGTACAGAATATCGGGCCATTCCGTCCCAAATAGCCGCTTTCTGAACTGCACGGCCCTCTGTCTGCCAGACCTGATGATAAATCAGCTCATCCCTGTTGTCACCAGGGAAGGGGATGAAATCGAGGAAATATTTACCGGATCTGTCCATTCCCCCGGATGATAAACTTAAAGGTACACAACTCTGCCAGACCCAGAGGACCCCGGGCATGGAGTTTCTGCGTAGAAATCCCCATCTCACAGCCTAGGCCGAACTCCCCGCCGTCAGTAAAGCGGGTAGAAGCATTCCAGTACACAGCAGAGGAATCGACCTGACGCTGGAATGCATGGGCCGCCTTTTCATCCCCCGTGACGATACACTCAGAATGTCCGGTGGAGTGGGCAGCAATATGGGCAACGGCCCCCTCCACACCGTCCACCACCCGAACCGCCAGAATATAGTCCAGGAACTCAGTGTCAAAGTCCTGCTCCCCGGCAGCTGTGCCATCAATGATAGCGGCAGCAGCTTGGTCCAGACGCAGTTCCACCGGAGGCTGCCCAGACGCCGCCCGGCTATCTACCAGCCGCTCCTTCAGCTTGGGCAGGAACTCTCCTGCCACTCTCTGGTCCACCAAGCACACCTCCGCAGCGTTACAAACGCTGGGCCTGGAGCACTTAGCATTCTCCAAAATGTCCAGGGCCATTCCCTGATCGGCCCATTGATCCACATAGATATGGCAGATACCAGTGCCTGTCTCAATCACTGGAACAGTGGCATTGTCCACACAGGCTCGGATCAGACCCGCACCTCCTCTGGGAATAAGGAGATCCACATAGCCGCTGGCCGTCATGAGCTCATTGGCAGAGACACGGCTTGTATCCTCCACCAGCTGGAGCGCATCTTCTGGCAGGCCAGCCGCTGCCAGCCCCTCCTTCAGCGCTGCCACGATAGCGGCAGCAGAGCGGTGGGCTTCTTTGCCGCCCCGGAGGACACAGGAAGACCCCGCCTTCAGCGCCAGGGCAGCGGCATCGCTGGTGACGTTGGGGCGGCTCTCATAGATGATGGCAATGACCCCCATAGGCACAGCAGTCTTTTCAATCACCATCCCATTGGGCCGCTCTACCCGGGACAGCACCGTGCCTACCGGGTCGGGAAGCGCAGCTACCTCCCGCATTCCCTGAGCCATTCCAGCAATACGCTCGGGACTCAGTGCCAACCGGTCCAGCATCACCTCAGAGATGCTCCCCCGGGCAGCCTCCAAATCCTTCTCATTGGCGTTCAAAATATCCGCCGTGTGGCTCTCCAGGGCCTCAGCCATCTCCCGCAACGCCCGGTTTTTCAGTTCCGTATCCGCCAGAGCCATAGCCCCCTTGGCGCTTCTGGCCTTCTTCAGCAGTTCCATTGTCGTCATTGACGTCACCCTCTTCAAGTCTTTCCGTCTCTGGCCTGTGCATGGTTTCTAAGATGCATCCGCAGGCCAGATATTGATTCCATTTTGTATTCTTGTTGAACTATTTTCTATTTTGCAATCAGAGATCGTTGGATTTCTTTCCCAAGAAGCGGGTACCCACCGCTTTCCCGTCTGCTACCTCATACAGCACCTGGGGCCGTTCCCCGTTGGTGATGATCATGTCGCAGCCTGCAGCGGTAACCATTTTGGCCGCCCGCAGCTTGGTCGCCATACCGCCGGTGCCCAAGCCAGAGCCGACGCCACCAGCCAATCCCTCAATCTCCGGGGTGACCTCCTCCACCACGGGGATAAGCCGAGCCTCCGGATCCTTTCGGGGATCGGCGGTATACAGGCCCTCAATGTCGCTGAGCAAGACCAACAGATCCGCATGGACCGAACAAGCCACGATAGCACCCAGCGTGTCGTTGTCGCCCACCTTGATCTCAGCGGTGGCGATGGTGTCGTTCTCGTTGATGATGGGCAGAGCCCCCAACTCCAGCAGGCGCTCCAGGGTATTTTCAAAGTTCTGCCGGCGCTCGGCGTGGTCTACATCCTCACCAGTGAGGAGGATCTGAGCCACTGTGTGGTTATACTGGAGGAACAGCCGGTCATAGGTGTACATCAGCTCACACTGACCCACCGCAGCTGCTGCCTGCTTCGTAGGCATATCGCTGGGCTTTCCAGGCAGATTCAGCTTGCCCACACCCATACCGATGGCACCAGAGGAAACTAAGATCACCTCATGGCCCGCATTTTTCAGATCACTGAGGACCTTGACCAAGTCCTCCACATGGCGGATATTCATTCTGCCTGTGGAGTGGGCCAGGGTAGAAGTCCCCACTTTGACTACGATTCTCATATATAAATAGCCCCTTTCCTGTGGAGCGGTCCGCTGGAGGCGGCCGTCCGGTCACCCCCGGTCACTGTCCCAGGGCGATGGTCTTTTCATAGGCGGCGATGACCGCCTCCATCACGGCAGAGCGCAAGCCCCGGCCTTCTAATGTACGGACACCCTGAATGGTGGTGCCGCCGGGGGAACACACCCCATCCTTCAGCTGGCCGGGGTGGGCATGGTTCTCCAACATGAGCTGGGCCGTGCCCTCCACCATCTTAGCAGCATAGGCCAGCGCCTTGTCCCGGGGCAGGCCGCAGGCCACGCCTCCGTCCGCAAGGGCTTCGATGAACATGGCACAAAATGCAGGACCACAGCCAGATACAGCGCTGGCGGCGTTGAGCCGGTCCGGATCCACCCGGTCGACCAGACCGGCAGCAGACAACAGGGTCTGAAAGGCAGACAATTCCTCCTCGGTGACGTCCACTCCATAGTACTGTACCACACCTGCACCCACCGCAACCGGGGTGTTAGGCATCAGGCAAATCACCGGATATGCACCGCCCGCCATCTCCTGGATGCGCCGAGCATCCAGCCCTGCGGCCATGGAAGCCAGCACGAACCGATCTGTCCGGGCCTTCAGAATGGGGACCAGACCAGAGAGCATCTGCTCCATCATCTGGGGCTTCACCCCCAGGAAGATCAGGCTGCACTCCCGGGCCACTGTCTCGTTATCTGATGTCTGCACACCCAGTTCCTGGGCAACCGCCTCTGCCTTGGCGCGGGTCCGGTTGGCCAGCAGGACAGGTGCGCCCTGAGCCCCTTTGACCGCCGCCCGGGCCACCGCAGTGCCCATAGTGCCTGTACCGATAAAGCCGATGGATGAAAACATGTTGTTGGTCCTCCTTCAACCCTTATATGTTGAAATATTTGTTCATCTTAATCATACACACACCCGGTCTATTTTGCAATTATATTTCCTCCAAAACTTTTGCAATCTGACCTGGTCCCTGCTGCACCTGCCCGCCCATCCTAAGAAAATCTTAAACAGTTCTTAATTGACTTTCCTATGCCGCCTGGGTACACTTAGTGTACTAATACAGTTCATACAGCTGCGCTGTCCTGCCAAACTGCGGGAACCGCAGCAGAAGGGAGGACATGGTATGCTGAATCTGGACTATCGGGACGCCCGGCCTATCTATGAACAGGTGCGGGACGGCCTGCGCCGCCTGATGGTCACTGGTGTGATCCGGGAAGGGGAGAAGCTCCCCTCGGTGCGTGCCCTGGCCAGCAGCCTGGCCATTAACCCCAACACCATTCAGAGGGCGTATGAGTCCCTGGAGGCTGAGGGCTATGTCTGCTCCGTTCCGGGGAAGGGCTCCTTTGCCGCGCCAAACACCGGGGTAGACCAGGGGCGTCGGGATGCCCTGCTGGGCCGCTTTGATACCGTGACCGCAGAGCTGCTCTATCTCGGGGTCACAGGAGAACAGCTCACCGCCCGGGTACGGGCAATGGAAGGAGGGGAAGTACAATGATCCAAGTAAACAACGTGGTCAAGAGCTTTGATGGCTTCCGGGCTTTGGACGGCCTGACTATGTCGGTGGAGGGAGGATCCATCTACGGCCTGGTGGGGCCCAACGGCGCAGGCAAATCCACTATTCTGCGGCACATCACTGGCATCTACCGGCCAGACTCCGGCTCTGTCCGGGTAGACGGTCAGCCGGTGTATGAAAATCCCTCCGTGAAGAGCCGAATGGCCTGGATCCCCGACGACCTGTACTACTTCCTGTCTGCCTCTACCCGAGACATGATGAAGTTCTATCGGGGACTATATCCCCAGTTCGATGATAAGCGGTATCAGGCCCTGAAGGATGCCTTCCCCGCGGTGGACGAGAAGCAGCCCATCCGACGTTTGTCCAAGGGAATGCAGAAGCAGTCTGCCTTTTGGCTGGCCCTGTGCTGTATGCCGGACATCCTGGTTCTGGATGAACCAGTGGACGGCCTGGACCCGGTCATACGGCGGCAGGTGTGGTCCCTCCTCATGGGGGATGTGGCCCAGCGGGGGACTACCGTGTTGGTCTCCTCCCACAACCTGCGGGAGCTGGAGGACGTGTGTGACCATGTGGGCATCCTCTCCCACGGAAAGGTACTGCTGGAGCGCTCCCTCACCGACCTTCAGGACAACATCTTAAAGCTCCAGGTGGTCTTTCCTGACGGGCAGCTGCCCCAGCTGCCTTCGGACTTGAATGTGCTCCATGTCACCCAGCTGGGGCGGGTCCATACCCTGATCATCCGAGGGGAGCCGGCGGTCATCAAAAGCCGGGTGGCCGTCTTTTCCCCCATGCTGATGGAGGCTCTGCCCCTGTCTTTGGAGGAAATCTTTATCTATGAGTTGGGAGGTGAGGACTATGCGGTCCGGGACATCGTTCTTTAACGCAGCGCTCTTCCGCAAAACATTCCTTCGCTTCTGGCCGATTTGGGCTTTGTACACAGCAGGATGGACGCTGGTTCTGCCCCTGCGCCTGTGGGCGGACGCTATGCGCTGGAAGGGCTCGTCCACCCCGGAAGAGCTGGCAGAACGATTGCAAGCCGCAGTCAGCCAGATCCCTTATCTGCTGGAGGTGGGTGTAGCTCTGGCCGCGGTGATGGGACTGGTGTGTGCCATGGCGGTGTTCTCCTATCTGTACTCCAGCCGCTCAGCGTGCATGATGCACGCCCTGCCCCTCCGGCGGGAGGCCCTCTTCCTCACCCAGTACCTGGCGGGGCTGTCTTTCCTGCTGCTGCCCCAGCTGGCCGTCTTTATTTTGACCGTCGCCGCCGAGGCAGCCATGGGCTGCCTGGCCCTCTGGCCTCTGGTCCAGTGGCTGCTGGCTCAGAGCGGGCTGTGCCTCTTTTTCTACTCCTTCGCCGTCTTCTGCGCCATGTTCACCGGCCATCTAGCCGCCCTGCCAGTATTCTATGGGGTACTGAACCTGCTGGCCTTTCTGATGACCACTCTGGTGGAGGGTGTATGCGATCTGTTCCTCTACGGCTTTCGCTCCTTCCCATCCCCTGTGTGGGAACTGGTGGATTACCTGTCCCCGCCTGTCATCCTCACCAACGCAGTTTCCATTGTGTCCCATGATGATAGTATTATCCTTTACCAGCCTGGCCTGGTTGCGGTCTATGCCGCCGTAGGTGTAGCCCTTTCCATTGCCGCCCTGCTGATCTATCGATCCCGGCACATCGAGTCTGCCGGAGATATCGTGGCAGTCAAATTGGTCCGGCCCCTGTTCAAATATGGAGTGGCCCTGTGCGCCGGACTCACTGGCGGAATGTTCACCTATGAGCTGCTGTCCGGCCTCTCTGACCTGACCCTGATGGGCTGGATCCTGTTCTGGGGGCTGGCAGGCTACTTCGCCGCGGAGATGCTCCTGCGGAAGTCCTTCCGGGTGCTGGCGGCCTGGAAGGGAGCGGTCCCTCTGGCTGCCGTCATTGTGCTCCTCTCCCTCAGCGTCCACTACGACTGGTACGGCTTTGAGGACCGGGTGCCCCAGGCCGATCAGGTCGCCGCAGTCACCATCAACGGCCTGCATAGCGCTCCCTTTGACGACGGACAGGGTCGTGGGCTGACACTGGAGGACCCGGAGCAGATCGCTCTGGTGCTCCAGCTCCACCGCGCCGCCTTGGCACTGGAGGAGGAGCACAACTCAGAGCAATCTGTTCCTCAGGAGTATACAGAGTATCTCTATCTGGATCTGCACTACGAGCTGGCCGACGGCACAGCCCTGGAGCGCGGCTATTCTGCCCTTCCCATTGTAGAGGCCGACCGCAACGTGGAAGGAACTCTCACCTGGGCGGCAGATCAGCTCCTCTCTGACCGGGAAAATGTGGAGCAGCTATATAGCTTCCATGACATCGAGGCCAACTGCCGTTTGGTAGCCGCCTACCTGGAAGATGTCTGGAATGCCCAGACCCGGCAGTACGAAACCGTCTATCTTGACGGCTCCACGGAGAAGTTGTGGCAGGCCATGAAGCAGGACTTTGCCGAGGGCACAATCGGTGTGCGCTATCTCTTTGAGAACAGTGCTGAACGGATGGAAAATACCTGCACTACCGACTTGTACTTTGACTATGAGGCTCCTCCGAAACCTGAGGATGTAGGTATTTCCTCTTATGGCGCCTCCTTCTCCATCACCCTCACCCCCCAGGCCAGCCACACGATGGCCCTTCTCCATGAACTGGGGATCCTGGACGAGACTCACCTCGCTCTCTCCAACCGTGAGGCCGAAGATCTGGAGCGCGCCGAGCGAGCGGCACTGACCGCAAACTCCGACCCCTTCTCCGGCCCCTCCACCCAGACCGAGGCTGTGACTGAGGTCTATTACCATTAACATAGGCAGACGGGCCAGCGTACTTTCGGTACGCTGGCCCGTTTTTCAAATCTTTATTTTGGAAACTTTTGATATCCTTTTTACATAAATCGTCTGGAAAAGCTGTGGGAAGTCTGCTACAATGTTATCAGCTTCTAGATGTGGAAGGAGGAGTTTCCATGACGGATCAGCGCTGGGACATCACTATACAACCCCTTTGCTGGACTCTGTCTCCCGCTTTTCCTCCGCATCGAACCAAACAGCAGGTCCATAGCGGCTGCGCGCCTATGTGCGTTGTGCCCTCTGGAGCCTGCTGTTTTCCTTTCCGCCCAAACGTCTATCTATTGTGAGAGAGGTGTCGATTATGCTTCCCTGTCAGGGTACCTGTCCCAATTATCAGCCTGGCTGTCACAAATGCTGTGTGGAGTGGAAACTGCTCCAGGACCGCCAGCGTGTCCAGCGGCAGCAGAAAAAAGCCTATTTAGACTACTACAACGACCTTTGCCTCACCATGACCCGGCAGTTCCGATCCCTTAGCCCCTGTCGGCTGATCCGCTAAGCCGGTGGCAGTCTCCCATAAAATCCCACAGCCATATTAAGCGCAGGAGCATCCTCTGGATGTTCCTGCGCCTTTTGTATTGCAACGAAAAAATCCCGGCCCTTTAGGGCCGGGATCTCATTACTCCGGTGCAGAATTACACCAGCTGGATGATCGCCATCTCGGCAGCGTCGCCGCGGCGGGGGCCGATGCGGACAACGCGGGTGTAACCGCCGTTGCGCTCAGCATACTTGGGGCCCAGCTCCTGGAACAGCTTCTTGGCCACATCCTCCTTGGTGATGAAGCCCAGAGCCTGACGGTAGGAGGCCAGGTCGTTCTTCTTAGCCAGGGTGATCATCTTCTCGGCCACGGGAGCCACTTCCTTGGCCCGGGTGATGGTGGTCTTGATCTGACCATTCTCCAGCAGGTAGGTGACCATAGCGCGGAGCATGGCCCGGCGCTGATCGCTGGTGCGGCCCAGCTTACGGTTCTTCTGAGACATGAGAGACACTCCTCTGACCTCGCGTGGCGAGATCCATTTTAAATTCGTTCATTCGGCCATTGGCCCGGGACCCCCGCAGGGACCGCCCAGCTGGGCGGCATGGGAAGCGGAACGTTACATACCTTCGCCACGATCCCGAATTGCATACGCCTCCTCCTGGCCCGGGGGACAGGTTGGGAAACGGTGTGCTCAGTTGTTGTCGTCGCTGGACAGGGACAGGCCCATCATAGCCAGCTTGTTGATAACCTCTTCCAGGGACTTGCGGCCCAGGTTACGCACCTTCATCATCTCTTCCTCGGTCTTGGAGATCAGATCCTCCACCGTGTTGATGTTGGCGCGCTTGAGGCAGTTATAAGAGCGGACGGACAGATCCATATCGTCAATGGTCATTTCCATGACCTTGTCCCGCTGAGTCTCGGCCTTCTCCACCACAGTGGACCGGCTGCCCATAGTCTCGGACAGATCGGTGAACAGGGTGAAGTGGTCGCAGAGGATGCGGGCACCCAGAGAAACAGCGTCCCGGGCATCGATGGTCCCATCGGTCCACACCTCCAGGGTCAGCTTGTCGTAGTCGGTGGCATCACCCACACGGGTGTTTTCCACCGTATAGTTGACCTTGCGCACGGGGGTGTAGATGGAGTCCACGGGGATCAGGCCAATGATGGTCTGGGCGGGCTTGTTCCGGTCGGCGGGGACATAGCCGCGGCCGTGGGACAAGGTCAGCTCCATGGACAGGGTGGCGTCGGCACCCAGGGTAGCGATATGCAGATCCGGATTCAGGATCTCCACGTCGGCATCCGCCTTGATGTCGCCGGCCGTCACAACACACTCGCCAGAGGCCTCGATATGGACAGTCTTGGTCTCCTCACAGTGGAGCTTGGCGATGATGCTCTTGATGTTAAGGACGATCTCAGTCACGTCCTCCTTCACACCAGGAATGGTGGAAAACTCATGCTGGACACCGGCGATCTTGATGGAGGTCACTGCGGTGCCGGGCAGAGAGGACAGCAGGATCCGGCGCAGGGAGTTGCCCAGGGTGGTGCCGTAGCCGCGCTCCAGGGGCTCCACCACATACTTGCCGTAGGAGCTGTCGCCAGGAATTTCCTCACATTCAATGCGGGGCTTCTCGATTTCTACCATAATGCTATGATACCCTCCTTTTCTCGACGGCGGGCTAGGCCGTCTGATTCAGCTCACCAATATCTGAGGGTCGTTCTAAGTCTGACTGCTCTGAGGTGTACTGCACCCCGAAAAATACGGGTTTTAAAGACACCCCGGGGCCTTCGGCCTGACCAAAATCGGCCAGGCCGGAGGCCCGCAGATCTCGTTTCTTACTTAGAGTACAGCTCGACGATGAGGTGCTCTTCCACGGGGAAGTCGATGTCATCCCGGGCGGGGAGAGCCACGACCTTACCCTGGAGGGTATTCTTCGCATGATCCAGCCACTTGGGCACGTTGACGACCACGGCGTCCTCGCCCAGCAGGCGCTTAAACTTCACAGAGGAACGGCTCTTCTCCCGAACCTCGATGACGTCGCCCACCTTCACCAGGAAGGAGGGGATGTCCACCCGCTGGCCATTCACGGTGAAGTGGCCATGGGTCACCAGCTGACGAGCCTCACGGCGGGTCATGGCGAAGCCCAGGCGGTACACCACGTTATCTAGGCGGCGCTCGATCAGGGTCAGCAGGTTCTCACCGGTCTTGCCGGGCATACGGGAAGCCTTCTCATAGTACATGTGGAACTGCTTCTCCATGATGCCGTAGACAAACTTGACCTTCTGCTTCTCAGTCAGCTGAAGGGCATACTCGGACTGCTTCTTCCGCATCTGACCCTTGGGGTTGCGGTTGGTATTCTTCTTGGCATAGCCCATGGCGGCAGGGGACAGGTTCAGAGCCTTGCACCGCTTGGCGATGGGCTGCATATTTCTAGCCATCTGACAAAACCTCCTTCTTCCAGATCAGACACGACGGCGCTTCGGGGGACGGCAGCCGTTGTGGGGAACAGGGGTCACGTCCTTAATCAGGGTGACCTCCAGACCCACAGCCTGCAACGCCCGAATGGCGGCCTCACGGCCAGCGCCGGGGCCCTTAACATAGACCTCAACGGTCTTCAGGCCGTACTCCATGGCGGCCTTGGCGGCCGTCTCAGCGGCAGTCTGAGCAGCAAAAGGAGTGCTCTTACGGGAACCGCGGAAGCCCAGGCCGCCGGAGGAGGCCCAGGACAGGGCATTGCCCTGCAGGTCGGTGACGGTCACCATCGTGTTATTGAAGGAGGAACGGATATGCACCTGGCCCTTCTCCACGTTTTTACGCTCGCGGCGCTTACGCACCACTTTCTTACCCTTGGTATTTGCAGCCATGTGTATCCCTCCTTACTTCTTCTTGTTTGCGACGGTACGCTTGGGACCCTTGCGGGTACGGGCGTTCGTCTTGGAACGCTGACCGCGGACAGGCAGCCCCTTGCGGTGGCGGATGCCGCGGTAGCAGCCGATTTCGGTCAGCCGCTTGATGTCCATCGCTACGTTACGGCGCAGGTCACCCTCCACGGTATAGTTGTGGCCGATGATCTCGCGCAGCTTGGCCTCGTCCTCCTCGGACAGGTCCTTCACACGGACGTCGGGGCTGATCCCGGCCTGGGCCAGGATCTTGTTGGCGCTGGTGCGCCCAATGCCGTAGATATAAGTGAGGCCGATCTCAATTCTTTTCTCCTTCGGCAGGTCAATACCGGCAATACGAGCCATTTATTACAGCACCTCCAATTAACCTTGTCTCTGCTTATGCTTGGGGTTTTCGCAAATTACCATGACTTTGCCCTTGCGCTTAATGACTTTGCACTTCTCGCACATGGGCTTCACGGACGGTCTGACTTTCATTGTTAAAACCTCCTGATGAATGCCTGAATGGCCCCGTCGTTGTCACAAGCTTCGCATCACTCACATTCAGCCTTGGCTGAGTGTTCGTTCGCTTCGCTGCTCCTCCTCTCCAAAGCGGACCCGTTTCGCTGGGCTTCGCTTCGAGGCGGCCTGCGGCCGCTGAGGGAACGGATTCCCCGGAGGCAAGGCTCCAGAGGAACCAACCTGTGACAGCGCGGTCGTTAATAGTTACTTAGAACGCCAGGTAATACGGCCTCGGGTGAGGTCGTAGGGTGACATCTGTACGGTCACCTTGTCGCCCGGCAGGATGCGGATGAAGTTCATACGCAGCTTGCCGGAAATATGTGCCAGGATGATGTGTCCGTTCCCAATATCCACATGGAACGTGGTGTTGGGCAGGGATTCCGTGACGACTCCCTCCAGCTCGATCATATCATCTTTCGCCAAGCGTGATTCCCTCCTTGAAGGCGGCCAGCGCCCTTCTCAGTTCTCGGTCTGATACCGGTTCCCCTTGTCTCAGCTTCTGGATGGCCGGGTGGTCATACTTCTGCTGGGCATCAGCTAATTGCCGCACATGCCCCAGCTTCTTTGCCTTTGGCCGGGAAACTTTTCTCCGTTTCCCATCTGCCAGCAACAGTCGATCCTGATGCTGATCCATGCCAACGACACAGAACACACCGCCCTTGTCCCGTCCGGCAATTGCCTGGACGATTTGGCCCGTGTAATCAAACATAGGCTCCATCCTCGGTGACTGTGAGGACCTCGGCGTCACCTTCGGTGATGAGGATCGTGTTTTCGTAGTGGGCGGCCAGAGCACCGTCCAACGTTTTGACGGTCCAACCGTCAGGCAGGACCTTAATCTGCCAGGTCCCCACGTTAACCATGGGCTCCACCGCAATGGTCATACCCGGCTGAAGCCGGGGGCCGTGTCCCGCCGGTCCAAAGTTGCGGACCTCGGGAGCCTCGTGGAGCTTGCTGCCTACGCCGTGGCCCACATAGTCCCGAACCACGGAAAAGCCATTGGCTTCTACGTAAGCCTGGACCGCGTGGCCAATGTCGGACACCCGGCAGCCCTGACGGGCCATCTTGATGCCCTCCCAGAAACTCTGCTGGGTCACAGCAATGAGTTTCTCCGCCTCAGCGCTGATCGCGCCGCAGGCGTAGGTGGCGGCACAGTCCCCGTGGAACCCGCCGATGAAGGCGCCCACATCCACGCTGACAATGTCGCCCTCCTGAAGCTTTCGGGGGCCCGGGATGCCATGGATCACCTCATCATTGACGGAGATACAGGCAGAGCCGGGGTAACCGCCGTAGCCCAGAAATGAGGGCTTCGCGCCGTGGCTCTCAATGAACCGGCGCACCGCCGTGTCGATCTCGTGGGTGGTAACCCCAGGGGCTACCATCGAGCCGGCCAAGGCCCGGGCCTGGGCGGTGATCCGCCCGGCCCTGCGCATGGCCTCGATCTCACGGGGAGACTTAATGGAAATCATTTCAATGCCCTTCAAGATTGCAACGCCTCCATGATCGCCTGGGTGGTAGCCTCAATCGTGGGACGGTTATCCACCAGAATCAGCAGACCTTTGGCCTGATAGTAGCCCTTCAAGGGCTCTGTCTGCTGGTGGTAGACCTCCAGGCGGTGACGCACCGTTTCCGGCTTATCGTCATCACGCTGGACCACTGGACCGCCGCAGTTATCACACACACCCTCCACCTTAGTGGGTCGGGCATGGATGTGGAAGGATGCGCCGCACTTGCTGCATACCCGGCGGCCGGACATCCGCTCCTCGATCTCCTGATCGGTGATCTCCAGGGAGAGGACCCGGTCAAACCGGACACCCGCAGCGTCCAGAGCCTCAGCCTGGGCGATGGTGCGCGGCACTCCGTCCAGGATAAAGCCTGCCGCACAGTCGGGCTGTGCGATACGCTGTGCCACAATTTGGATGATCACTTCATCGGGAACCAGTTTGCCTGCATCCATAAGGGATTTGGCCTGGAGTCCGACTGGAGTACCTTCCTGAATGGCTGCGCGTAACATATTGCCTGTGGATATGGTAGGGATCCCCAGCTTTTGGCAGAGGACCTCTGCCTGAGTGCCTTTACCCGCACCGGGCGCACCCAGCAGAATCAGTTTCATACCCATAACTGTGACATCTCCCAAACTTACTCCAGGAAGCCCTTATAGTGCCGCATCAGCATCTGGGCCTCCATCTGCTTCACGGTCTCCAAGGCAACGCCTACCACGATAATCACGGAGGTGCCGCCAATAGCCAGGGAGCTGTACCCAAAGAGGTTACCAGTGATGATCGGCGCAATCGCAATCACCGACAGGTAGAGCGCACCGAACATGGTGATCTTGTTCAGCACCTTAAGAATAAAGTCGGCAGTGGGCTTTCCGGGACGGAAGCCGGGGATGAAGCCGCCGTTCTTCTTCAGGTTGTTTGCCACCTCAATGGGGTTAAACTGCATGGTGGAGTAGAAATAGCTAAAGCCCACGATCAGCAGGAAATACAAAACGCTGTAGAAAGGCTTGCTGGTGTCAAACAGCCGCATCAGGCCGCCGCCAAAGCCCTGGCTCTCCAGCGTCCAACCGGCGAAGGCGCCGATGGTAGCAGGGAGAGAGGCAATGGACTGGGCAAAGATGATGGGCATAACGCCGCTCATGTTCACCTTGATGGGGATGTGAGTGGACTGTCCACCGTACATCTTCCGGCCCACCACCCGCTTGGCATACTGCACAGGCAGGCGGCGTTCAGCGTTGGAAATGAACACGATAAACACTACCAGGGCCAGCATGCCCAGCAGCACGACTGCGACCATCCAAGGAGCCAGCAGGCTCTTCTGGTAAGCAGCGATCTGGGCCTCGCTCCAGTTCATGGCAGCGAACTCCTCCTGGGTCAGGGGGTCCATCCAGGCAGTGACGCCATGGTAGACATCGCTGACCATGTGGGGAAAACGTGAAACAATGCCAGCAAACAGAATGATGGAGATACCGTTTCCGATGCCGAACTCAGTGATCTGCTCACCCAGCCACATCAGGAAGGCAGAACCAGCAGTGAAGGACAGGACAATCACAAGCCCGACCCACAAAGCAGGCAGACCCTCTGTATCCACCAAACCATAGCTGTTGATCAGGGTATAATAACCGAAGCCCTGAATCAGGCCGATGGCCACAGTGGTGTAACGGGTGATGGAGGCGATCTTCTTACGGCCCTCCTCGCCGCCCTCCTTAGCCATGCGCTCCAGAGCGGGGATGGCCACGGTGAGCAGCTGGATGATGATGGAACTGTTGATATAGGGCTGAATGGACAGTGCAAAGAGGGTGGCCATAGAGAAGGCCGAACCGCTCATCGCGTTCATCAGGCCCAAGATGGTGCCGCTCTGGGCAGCCAGGTAGATCTCCAGCTCCTGGGAGTTGATATAGGGGACAGGGATGGCGGCGCCCAGGCGGAAAATCAGCAGCGCAAAAATGGTAAACAGGATCTTCTTGCGCAGCTCAGGGATCTTCCAGGCGTCCCGGACGGTCTTGATCATAATCAGACCACCTCCACCTTACCACCTGCAGCTTCGATTTTTTCCTTGGCGGAGGCGGAGAAGGCGGAAGCCTGAACAGTCAGCTTCTTGGTGATCTCGCCATTGCCCAGGATCTTCACGCCGTACTCGCACTTGGAAAGAATGCCCTTCTCCAGCAGAGCCTGAGCATTGACCACAGCGCCGTCCTCAAACTTCTCCAGGACAGATACGTTCACAGCCTCCAGGGGCTTGGCAAAAATGTTGTGGAAACCGCGCTTGGGCAGGCGGCGGGCCAGAGGCATCTGGCCGCCCTCAAAGCCGACGCGGACGCCGCCGCCAGAGCGGGACCACTGGCCCTTCTGGCCGCGACCGGCGGTCTTTCCGTTTCCGGAGCCCTCGCCACGGCCCTTGCGGTACGCCTTGGTGTTGGAGCCGGCGGCGGGGGAGAGTTCATGCAGATTCATTGTCTCGCGCCTCCTCTTAGTTTTCCTCGGTCACCTGGAGCAGGTAGCCGATATGAGCGATCTTGCCACGGGTAGCCGCGTTGTCGGGCTGCACGGTGGTATCGCCGATCTTGTGAAGGCCCAGAGCCTCGGCGTTCGCCTTGTGCTTGGCGATGCGGCCGTTCAGGCTCTTGACCAGCTTAATGTTCAGATTAGCCATTGTGAACGCCCTCCTTAACCCAAGATCTCGTCCACGCTCTTGCCGCGGATGCGGGCGACCTCCTCGGGGCTTCTCAGGGATTTCAGGCCCTCAAAAGCAGCGGAGACCACGTTCTGCGGATTGTTGGAGCGCAGGCACTTGGTGTAGATGTCCTTGATGCCGACCGCTTCCAGAACAGCACGGACAGCACCGCCGGCGATGACGCCGGTACCGGGGGCGGCGGGCTTCATCAGCACGCGGCCAGCACCGAACTCACCGATCACCTCATGAGGGATGGTGGTACCGGACAGGGACACGGTGATCATGTTCTTCTTGGCATCCTCAATGCCCTTGCGGATAGCCTCAGGCACCTCAGAGGCCTTGCCCAGGCCGAAGCCCACACGGCCCTTCTCATCGCCTACCACCATCAGGGCAGCAAACTTGAAGATACGGCCGCCCTTGACGGTCTTAGATACGCGGTTCAGGGAAACGAGCTTCTCCACGAACTCGCTGGGTTCTCTCTCAAATCTAGCCATTGTCGTTTCCTCCTCCCTTAGAACTGCAGGCCGCCCTCACGGGCGCCCTCGGCCAGAGCCTTGACACGGCCATGGTACACATAGCCGCCGCGGTCGAACACCACGGTGTCGATGCCCTTCGCCTTGGCACGCTCGGCCACGGTGACGCCCACCTGCTTGGCGGCGTCGGTCTTGGTGCCCTCGCAGGAGAAGTCCTTCTCCAGGGAAGACGCAGAGACCAGGGTCTTGCCGGTCACATCGTCGATGATCTGGGCATAGATATTGGTCTCGCTGCGGAACACGTTCAGGCGGGGACGCTCGGGCGTGCCGGAAATCTTAGCACGCACGCGCTTGTGGCGCTTGATGCGCTGGGAACGAGTATCGGGTCTGTTGATCATAGTGGCACACCTCCTTCTTACTTCTTGGCGCCGGTCTTACCAGCCTTGCGGCGGATGACCTCGTCAGTATACTTGATACCCTTGCCCTTGTAAGGCTCGGGGGGACGCTTCTCTCTCACTTCGGCGGCAAACTGGCCCACCTTCTGCTTGTCGCAGCCGTGAATGATGATCTTGTTGGGACCGGGAACCTCAATGGTGATGCCCTCGATCTCCTCCATGATGACCTGATGGGAGAAGCCCAGGTTCATGACCAGCTTGTTGCCCTCCTTGGCCACACGGTAACCAACGCCGTTGACGTCCAGCTCCTTCTTATAGCCCTCGGTCACGCCCACGACCATGTTGTGAACCAGGGTGCGGGTCAGGCCGTGGAGAGAGCGGTTCTCCTTGGCGTCGTTGGGACGGGTGACGTGAATGACCTCACCCTCCTGCTCGATCTTCATGTTGGGGTGGAACTGCCGGGTCATAGTGCCCTTGGGGCCCTTGACAGTCACGACATTGTTCGCCTCGATCTTAACCTCCACGCCGGCAGGGACGGCGATAGGAGCTCTACCAATTCTAGACATTCCTATAACCCTCCTTACCAGACAAATGCCAAGACTTCGCCGCCGACATGGGCCTCGCGGGCCTTCTTGTCGGTCATGACGCCCTTGGAAGTGGACACGATAGCGATGCCCAGGCCGCGCAGAACCTTGGGCAGCTCGTCCGCACCGGCATACACGCGCAGGCCGGGCTTGGACACGCGGCGCAGACCGGAGATGACCTTCTCCTTACCAGCGCCGTACTTCAGGGTGACGCGGATAACGCCCTGGGTTCCGTCATCGATCAGCTGGAAGTTCTTGATATAGCCCTCCTCCAGCAGGATCTGGGCGATGGACTTCTTCATGTTGGAAGCGGGGATGTCCACCGTGTCATGCTTGGCGTTGTTCGCGTTGCGGATGCGGGTGAGCATATCCGCAATGGGATCCGTGATGTGCATGAGTATTTACCTCCTCTTACAGATTACCGGCCGTTTCCGTACCGGTACAGGCGGTAAGGTATCGGGGAGCAGGCAATCTCTCCGACCTGTTGACCGCCTTTGCGCCAGTGGCGCAATTATCAAAACCGATAAAGCGGATTTGACCAAACTGGTTTGAATGCGTAAACCCCGTAAACCGGGAATTTCCTCCCCGAATTACGGGTCTGCGCCTTCGCCCACGGCGCCGGGTGTGCCCTATTTTCAGGGCCCTAGGCGCGCAAGCACTTGATTATACCCCATTTATATCCGAAATGCAAGGTTTTTTAGCCTCGCACACCCGGACGCGTGGTTCACTTTTGTCAGGAAGGAACCGGTTGTGAGACACAGCCGGTTCCTTTCAAAACAAATATTGAACCACGCCGGCAGGGGAGGGGAGAGGGGGGTGACCCCGCCCCCCTTACCCGGGCAGGAACGATTTTACCAGGAGGCCTTCTTCACACCGGGGATCTGGCCCTTATAGGCCAGCTCACGGAAGCAGATACGGCAGATGCCGTAGTCCCGCAGATAGGCATGGGGACGGCCACACAGCTTGCAGCGGTTATAGCGGCGGGAGGAGAACTTGGGCTCCTTCTGCTGCTTCAGGATCATAGACTTCTTAGCCATAACGTTTCCTCCTCCTTAGCGGCCGGCGAAGGGAGCGCCGACCAGCTTGAGCAGCTCGCGGGCCTCCTCATCGGTCTTAGCGGTGGTGCAGACCACGATGTCCATGCCGCGGATCTTGTCGATCTTGTCGTACTCGATCTCGGGGAAGATCAGCTGCTCCTTGATGCCCAGGGCATAGTTGCCGCGGCCGTCGAAGGAGTTGGGGTTGATGCCCTGGAAGTCGCGGACGCGGGGCAGGGCCACGTTGAACAGGCGGTCCAGGAACTCCCACATCTTGTTGCCGCGCAGGGTGACCTTCGCACCGATGGGCATACCCTCACGGAGCTTAAAGTTAGCGACGGACTTCTTGGCCTTGGTGACCACGGCCTTCTGGCCAGTGATGGTGGTCAGGTCGGACACCACGGCGTCCAGCACCTTGGCGTTCTCACGGGCCTCGCTGCAGCCCACGTTGACCACGATCTTCTCCAGGCGGGGGATCTGCATGGTGGACTTATAGCCGAACTTCTGCATCAGAGCAGGAGCGACCTCGTCCTGGTACAGCTTCTTCAGGTTAGGGGTGTTAGCCATTTCGATTCACTCCTCCTCTCTCAGATCTCGGCGCCGCACTTCTTGCAGATGCGGACCTTCTTATCACCCTCGACCTTGTGGCCGATGCGGGTGGGCTTATTGCACTTGGGGCAGACCTTCTGCACCTTGCAGGCGTAGATGGGGGCCTCCTTCTGGAGGATACCGCCCTGCTCGCCCTGCTTGCGGGGCTTGGTGTGACGGGAGACCATGTTGACCTTCTCCACGATCACCTTGCTGCTCTTGGGCATGACCTCCAGGACCTTGCCCTGCTTGCCCTTGTCCTTGCCGGACAGGACGACGACCAGGTCGTCCTTCTTGATGCTCATTTTATTCATGCTCATTATCCTCCCTTACAGCACTTCGGGAGCCAGGGACAGGATCTTCATATAATCCTTGTCACGCAGCTCGCGGGCCACAGGGCCAAAGATACGGGTGCCGCGGGGATTCTTGTCCTCCTTGATGAGGACGGCGGCGTTGTCGTCGAACCGGACGTAGGAGCCGTCAGGACGGCGCACGCCGCGGGAAGTGCGGACGATAACGGCCTTGACGACCTCGCCCTTCTTCACAGTTCCGCCGGGCTGAGCCTTGCGGACGGAAGCCACGATCACATCCCCGATGTTGCCGAACTTGCGGCTGGAGCCGCCCAGCACGCGGATGGTCTTGATTTCCTTGGCGCCGGTGTTATCGGCGACCTTCAGATAGCTTTCTTCCTGAATCATGCCGGCACCTCCTTATTTCGCCTTCTCGATGATCTCAACCACGCGCCAGCGCTTGTCCTTGGACAGGGGACGGGTCTCCATAACACGGACACGGTCGCCAATACCGCACTGGTTGTTCTCATCGTGAGCCTTCAGCTTATAGGTTCTCTTTACGATCTTCTTGTACAGAGGATGGGCCACGCGGTCGGCGATGGCGACCACAACGGTCTTATCCATCTTGTCCGAAACCACCAGGCCGACTCTGGTCTTACGGGAAGAAGTTCTGTTTTCCATCTTCTATTCCTCCTCTTAGCGGCCGGCGAGCTGCTGCTCGCGGATGATGGTCTTGACCCGGGCGATGTCCTTCTTGACCTCGGCGATACGCACGGGGTTATCCAGCTGATTGGTAGCGTGCTGAAGGCGCAGGTTAAACAGGTCCTTCTTCAGATCCACCAGCTTGCTCTCCAGCTCGGAGGCAGACATCTTACGAACTTCGTTGGCCTTCATTACGCTTCACCACCCTTCTCGGTCTCTTCACGCTTGACGATCTTGCACTTGACGGGCAGCTTGTGGCTGGCCAGACGCAGAGCCTCGCGGGCGACCTCCTCGGAGACACCGGCGATCTCGAACATGACGCGGCCGGGCTTGACCACGGCCACCCAGTACTCGGGGGAGCCCTTACCGGAACCCATTCGGGTCTCAGCGGGCTTCTCAGTGACGGGCTTGTCGGGGAAGATCTTGATCCACACCTTACCGCCACGCTTGGTGTAGCGGGTCATGGCGATACGGGCGGCCTCGATCTGGTTGCTGGTGATCCAGCTGGGCTCGGTGGCCATCAGGCCGAACTCACCGTAGGTCACGGTGTTGCCGCGGCTGGCCTTGCCCTTCATGCGACCGCGGTGAACGCGGCGGTATTTTACGCGCTTAGGCAGCAGCATTACTGAGCGCCTCCTTCCTTAGGAGCATTGGCCTGACCGGCGGGGCGGGGGCCACGGTTGTTGTCACGGTTGAACCCGCCCTGGCGGCGGTCACGGTTGAATCCGCCCTGGCGGCGGTCGCCATCCCGGCGGTCGCGGCGGGGACGCTCGCGGCGCTCCTGGTAGGGCTTGCTGGTATCCAGGGTGCGGGGGGTGGTGCGCAGGGCCTGAGTCAGGACCTCGCCCTTGTAGATCCACACCTTCACGCCGATACGGCCGTAGGTGGTGGCAGCCTCAGCGAAACCGTAGTCGATGTCGGCACGCAGGGTCTGCAGAGGAATGGTGCCGTCATGATAGTGCTCGGTGCGGGCGATCTCAGCGCCGCCCAGACGGCCGGAGCAGCAGGTCTTGATGCCGCGGGCGCCAGCGCGCATAGCGCGGCCCATGGCATTCTTCATGGCGCGGCGGAAGCCGATACGCTTCTCCAGCTGCTGAGCAATGTTCTCAGCCACCAGCTGGGCGTTCATGTCGGCATTGCGCACCTCAACGATCTTCAGATCCACGGGCTTGCCGATCATCTTGACCAGCTTAGCCTCGATGGCCTTGATCTCCTCGCCGCCCTTGCCGATGACAACGCCGGGGCGGGCGCAGTGCAGGTAGATACGGACCTTGGCATTATCCCGCTCGATCTCGATCTTGGGGATGCCGGCGCCGTACAGAGTCTTCTTCAGGTAGTCGCGGATCTTCTTGTCCTCGACCAGCAGGTCGCCCACCAGCTCGTTCTTGGCGTACCAACGGGAGTCCCAATCCTTGATGACACCCACACGCAGGCCGTGGGGATTAACTTTCTGTCCCATATTGTTCCTCCTCCCTTAGCGCTCGCTCACCGCGATGGTGACGTGAGAAGTGCGCTTGTTGATGCGGTACGCACGGCCCTGGGCGCGGGGCATGATGCGCTTGATGATGGGGCCGGGATTGGCATAGCAGGCGGACACATACAGCTTCTCAGGGTCCATCTGGTGGTTGTTCTCCGCATTGGCTGCGGCGCTCTTCAGCAACTTGAGCACAGGCTCAGAGGCAGCCTTGGGGGTCTGCATCAGGATCGCGGCGGCAGTGGCCACGTCCTTGCCCCGGATCAGATCCAGGACGATCTTCACCTTACGGGGAGAGATCCGCAGATATTTCAGGTTGGCTTTTGCTTCCATCGTTTCTCTCCTCCTTACTTACCAGTCTTGGAACCCGCATGGCCCTTAAAGGTGCGGGTGGGAACGAACTCGCCCAGCTTGTGGCCGACCATATCCTCGGTCACATAGACGGGCACGTGCTTGCGGCCGTCGTGGACGGCAAAGGTGTGACCCACGAAGGAGGGGAAGATGGTGGAGGCGCGGCTCCAGGTCTTCAGTACCTTCTTCTCGCCGGTCTGATTCATCTCGTCGACCCGCTTCAGCAGCTCGGGAGCACAAAAGGGGCCTTTCTTGATACTTCTGCTCATCTTTTACTCCCTCCTTACTTTGCGTTGCGGCGCTTGACGATGAACTTGTCAGTGCGGTTCTTCGTCTTGCGGGTCTTGTAACCCAGGGCGGGCTTGCCCCAGGGGGTAACAGGGCCGGGACGGCCGACGGGGCTCTTGCCCTCACCACCGCCGTGGGGGTGGTCGTTGGGGTTCATGACAGAGCCGCGGACGGTGGGACGCCAACCCATGTGGCGCTTGCGGCCGGCCTTACCGATCTGGATGTTGGCCCAGTCAGTGTTGCCCACCTGGCCGATGGTGGCCTTGCAGTTCTCACGGACATAGCGGACCTCGCCGGAGGGCAGACGGACCTGAGCCATGCCGTTCTCCTTAGCCATCAGCTGAGCAGCCACGCCGGCGGCGCGGACCAGCTGAGCACCCTTGCCGGGGTACAGCTCGATGCAGTGGATCTCCTCACCAACAGGGATGTTGGCGATGGGCAGGCAGTTGCCGGGCAGAATATCGGCGTCGGGACCGGTCATGATGATGTGGCCAGCCTTCAGGCCGTTGGGGGCCAGGATATAACGACGCTCGCCATCCTCGTACTCGATCAGGGCGATGTTGGCGGAACGGTTGGGGTCATACTGCAGGTTGACCACAGTGGCCTTCCCTTCCTTATCGCGCTTGAAGTCGATGATGCGGTACTTCTGCTTGTTGCCGCCGCCGCGGTGGCGGACGGTGATACGGCCATAGCTGTTGCGGCCAGCGTGCTTGCTGAGGACCTCAGTCAGGCTGCGCTCGGGCTTGGCCTTCTTATCGATGCCCTCGAAGGCGGACACAGTCATGTGACGACGGGAGGGCGTTGTGGGCTTAAAAGTCTTAATAGCCATTGTTCAATTTCCTCCTTACACCATACCCTCGAAGAACTCGATGGTCTTGGAATCGGCGGTCAGGGTGACCATGGCCTTCTTCCAGCTGGGACGGCGGCCGGCGGGCCGGGCGCCCATGCGCTTCATCTTGCCCTGCATATTCAGGGTGTTGACCTTGGCGACCTTCACACCGAAGATCTCCTCCACAGCCTTGGCGATCTCGATCTTGTTGGCGTTCTTGGCCACCTCGAAGGTGTAGCGCTTCATCTCAGTATCAGCCATGGACTGCTCGGTGATGATGGGGCGCTTGATGATATCATAAGCGGTCATTACGCGAACACCTCCTCGATGATGGCCAGGGCAGCCTTATCGACCACCAGGCGCTTGGCGTTTACGATGTCGTACACGCTGAGGACCTTGGCGGTGGTGGTGACCACGCCGGGGATGTTCCGGGCGGACTTGACGACCACCTGATCGACCTCAGGAGTGATGACCACGGACTTGCCCGCCTCGATGGCGTTCAGGAAGTCGCGCATGGTCTTGGTCTTGATCTCATCCAGCTTCAGGCCGTCCACCACCAGGATGTCGCCGGAAGCGGCCTTGGCAGACAGAGCGGACTTGAGGGCCAGACGCTTGACCTTCTTGTTCAGAGTGTAGCTGTAATCCCGGGGCTTGGGGGCGAACACGATGCCGCCGTGAGTCCACTGGGGAGCACGGGTGGAACCCTGACGGGCGTGGCCGGTGCCCTTCTGACGCCAGGGCTTCTTGCCGCCGCCGGAGACCTCGGCACGGGTCAGCGCGCTCTGGGTGCCCTGACGGCAGTTGGCCAGGTGGTTCTTGACCACCTCATGGACCACAGCCTGGTTGGGCTCGACGCCGAACACAGCCTCGGAGAGCTCGATCTCGCCGACCTGCTGGCCGGCCATGTTGAATACATTCGCTTTTGCCATGATTTACACTCTCCTTTCCTTACTTGTTGCGGGCGGAAGCCTTCTGCGGGTTGCGGCCGGAAGCCTTCTGCGGGTTGTTGGAGATGCCGGCGGCACCCTTGGGCTCGACGTACTTCTTCACGCTGTTGTGCAGGAACACCACGCCGCCCTTGGGGCCGGGGATGGCGCCGCGCACGGCGATGATGCCCAGCTCGGGATCGACCTGGACCACGTCCAGGTTCAGGACGGTGACCTGCTCGTTGCCCATCTGACCGGCGCCGTCACGGCCCTTGTAGATGTGGCCGGGGGTGGTGCCGGCGCCCAGGGAACCCTGATGACGGTGGACAGGGCCGCCGCCGTGGGTCATGCGCTTGATCGCAGCGCCGTGGCGCTTGACAACGCCCTGGAAGCCGTGGCCCTTGCTGATGCCGGTGACGTCCACGCGGTCGCCCGCAGCAAAGACGTCGGCCTTCAGCTCGTCGCCCACCTCGTACTTGGAGCAGTCCTCCAGAGCGAACTCCTTCAGGACCTTCTTGAACTCGGTCAGACCGGCCTTCTTCTGATGGCCGACCTCAGGCTTGGTGAGCTTGCGCTCGGGAACAGTCTCATAACCCAGCTGAATGGCCTCATAGCCATCCTTCTCGGCGGTCTTCTTCTGCACCACAGTGCAGGGGCCGGCCTCGATCACGGTCACGGGGACCACGCGGCCAGCTTCATCGAAGATCTGGGTCATGCCGATCTTTTTGCCGATGATCGCTTTCTCCATGTTGGATTTTCCTCCTATAAAGGTTATTGGTCGGGAGAGTTACCCATTGAGCTGGTATTGCTCTCGCGACTTGACCCGTCCGCCTCAAAATGCGGCGGACTGCGGTACAACAAAGGGATAAGGTGAAATCAATCTGACCTCACGCCTTGCCTGATCGCGGTACGCGACGGCTCAGACGATGGATTACAGCTTAATTTCGATCTCCACGCCGGCAGGAAGCTCCAGGCTCATCAGAGCCTCGACGGTCTTGGGGGAGGGCTTGACCACGTCGATCAGGCGCTTGTGAGTGCGGCGCTCAAACTGCTCACGGCTGTCCTTATACTTGTGGACGGCCCGCAGGATGGTGACGACTTCCTTCTTGGTGGGCAGGGGGATGGGGCCGGAGACAGTGGCGCCGGTGCGCTTGGCGGTCTCCACGATCTTCTCAGCGGACTGGTCGATCAGCTGATGATCGTAAGCCTTCAGGCGGATGCGGATCATTTCTTTCTGAGCTGCCATGGGTTGTTTCCTCCTTAAATACATACGAAGTGAATTTCTTTGTCCTTCACGCTCCGTACGGTGAAGTTCCTGTCCACGTTCTCGTGCGTATCACTCCGTGGCATGAAAGAAACCGGCGCGACAAGCAGGCCGGTTCCACCCAACCACAGCGATATACGCCGTGCCCAGGTCCTTCAGCCGCCCGATTCTAGCTCGGACATACTCCGCGGAAGTTACCTCGTTCCCGAGCAATCTCCCGCATCATCGCAGTTGTCCCATACAGGGACTTTGGTATCATACATCAACACCCTCGTGTGTGTCAAGTGTATTTTCAAATTTTCTCAGCGTTATGCCACCAATTTTCCAATCTTTTTCTTCTGTTTCCTTTGGTCATCCTGCTAGGACAGTATAGTTCAGCGCTGGACTGCCCCGGCCTTCGCCGCCAGGTGTTTTCCGGTCATGCCGCAGGGGAGGGGCTTGCCCCTTCCGCTGTCCCGTTCTGCTGTGATTTGCCTGAAACGCCGTAGGGGCGGCCCCATGGGGCCGCCCGCTGTTTTTTCAGACGGGTTTCTTTCCACTCTGATGGTTTCGCCCTGCGGGCGACCTCCTTTGCCTGCGGCGGCCATCGTACCGCGCATGACCGATCAGCAGGTCTCTATGACGCCGCTCTGCTCCAGAAGGAGCCCCCCATCCTCTCGGTACAGCCGGAGGGTATACGCCGCTCCCTCATACCAGTCTCCGGAGTGCCCTCCCTCTGGAGATTCCAAAGAAAACAGCCACACGCCGTCCTCCAGGCAGAGCCCCTCCTGGGCGCGGCAGCTAAACTGCTCATCATTAAAAAGCGTGACGTCCACATCCAGCTCCGCCCGTGCCATCTCCCGCGGGACCTGGAGAAACAGGAGGTTGCACCCGCTCATCCATACTCTTCCGGGCTCCGGGACTCTGGCGATCACACTCTCCACCGGGACTGGGGCCGGTTTCTCACCCAGCGGGGCGACTGTCACCGTGTGCCATCCAGCCTGGCGCAGTGTGACAGAATAGGCCCGATCCTCGGTCATGCCCACTGCAAACGGCTCAAATACGCTGAGATAGGTCCCATCCCGGCTCTGGATCTCCCCAACGCCGCCGGCACTCCAGAATCTGCTCCGGTATGCCACCTCGCTCCGGGACAGCAGATACTGCCGCTCCAGCCGCCGGAACTCCATCTCCACTGTGGGCAGGGGACAGCCCGCCAGTCCCCACAGCCACCCTCCGGCCAATATCATGATCGCCAGATTGAGGGCCAACTTCTTTCCCCGGCTGAGGTGGACCTTGCCTGCTGTCCAGGACTTCAGCCTGCTTTTTTCCCATCGGGCCCGCAGCTTTTCTATCATTCCATCACCACCCGTTCCAGGTTATCAACTGTCAGGGTGAAGCTGCCCTTGCCGAAATGAAACTTCAGACAGATGAGCTCACCCTCTGACCACTCCATATCTCCATAGGCCGCATAGGTGTCGTGAAACAGGCCCCACTCAGCCCTCTGGAGGCCGCATATCATCCGGTTGCTCATCGTCTCCGGGGCGTGCTCCATCAGTGCCCTGTCCATTCCCCAGCTCCAGTCCCCCGGGCCGGTCATGGTAAGGGCAGACTGGAGGGCGCCCTCATTGATCCGCTCCCAGAAACGGGGCGTAAACACCCGAAAGGACACCTGCACACGGTCCCTGCCCTCTCTCAAGTCCTGATGGTAATCCAGGCAGGCCGCCCCTACGATTTGGAAGGTATAGCCCCCCATCTGGATTTTCTCTCCCTCCATCCGTCCATATACGGTGCTTTCCCTGCCCCAGAGGGGATGCCCGTACGATTGCAAGTGGTCGTTCAGAAAAAGATTGATCGCCATGAGAAGCACCACCAGGGTGGCCGCACCCCATTTGCTGGCCCGCCATAAGTACCCCAGCCAGGGCCTGTGGATCTTTGCCAGCGCCTTTCCGATCTCCGCCGGGTCCCCCATCTCTGAGGTGGCCCGCTCCCAGGCCTCCTCCTCCGTCATGTCCGGAAAGATCCGCTGGAGGTCAGCCGCCTTGTCCTCCAGGTGGGCGGCCAATTCCTCCGATACCGCCCGCCGGTCTGGACCAAATCGGATCCCCGCTGTGGCCTTGTCCAGCCACTGGTCACATGGGCTTACTCTTCCATCCATGGTCCGCCTCCCTCCTCCGTGGTGGCCAGAGCGGCCCGCTCCAGTTCCCGGCCCTCTGCATCATAAAACACCGCCTCCATGGCGCAGTCCACACCTCTCCGCTTCGGTTCACTCCAATAGAGATCCCACTCATAGGCACAGCTCAGGATCAGGTCCTCCGGGGGCCCGCCTTCATCCGGCTCCTCCTCCACGGCGATATGGAACAAAACGGCCCCGTCCTGCAGCAGCTCTCCCGCTGCGGAGTAGGTCTTTTCCCACTGCTGGGTCAGCGGCGGCAGATCCCCGGGCTGCTCCGGCTGGCTGCTGAAGGTCCAGCCGGAGGTACCGTTCTTCTGATACCAGCAGCCCACTGTCAGTTCCAGCCCGGCGGAGGCTGTCCCCTCCGGCACGTCCGCCGCCGCCACCCAGATTTCTCCCTGCGCCGTCCTCATCTCCGGCACGGGGACCAGCGTTGCCCCATTCGGATCCCGGGGCCAGTACTCCAGGCCGTCCCGCCCATCCTGCCACAGGATCACCTGATCCTGTCCGGCGGCCAGCACCCAGCGCTGGCCGTCACACGGAAGCACGCCCTGGATCTCCAGCGGGTCCGCCCAGTTGGCCTGGGCGACCCTGCGGAACCTGCCCCGCAGGGTAGGGGAGGAGAAGCCCAGCAGGCCCCAGATAAACACCACCAGGACACAGAGCAGGACCAGATTCAGGGCCAGCCTTGTCCCCCGGCTCATCCGACGCTTCTTCATGCCTCCGCCTCCTTTGTCAGATCGATATTCAGAAAGAAGCTCCGTTCCAGCAGCCGGTACTCCAACCGGATCCATTTCGCCTCCGGAGCGATGCCCCTCACCTGCACGCGATAGCTTTGATGAAACGGCCCCCAGCCGTCCAGGTAGGTATAAATATGCCTGCGAAAGGGTGCTGCTTTCACACTCCACTCATATTCACTGGCGTAATGGGACCCCAAATCGTCTGTAGCGGTGATATGCTCAAACTGACAGCCCCCCTTTTCCCAAAAGCGCAGACTGTCCGCCCGCAGACAGAGCTCCATGCTCCGTTCCCCATCTGGACCGGACCAGAGGACCGCCTCGTCCAGGGACAGGGCACATCCCTCCAGCTGCACGGTTTCTTCTCCCGCCGCCAACAGGATGATCCCGTCCTGACCATCTCTCCGGCTGCCCTCCCGGCCGTACCATCCTCCCAGGGTGGAGCTTCCGCCTATCACATAGATCCCCGCCAGCACCAGTATCAGCAGCGCTGCCGCCAGCGCTGCCTGGCTGGCCCGCCATAAGTACCCCAGCCAGGGCCTGTGGATCTTTGCCAGCTCCTTTCCCAGCTCTCTGGGGTCGCCCATCTCTGACAGAGCCCGGTCCCACACCTCTGACTCCGTCATATCCGGAAAGATCCGCCGGAGGTCGGCCGCCTTGTCCTCCAGGTGGGCGGCCAATTCCTCCGATACCGCCCGCCGGTCCGGACCAAAGCGGATACCGCTGGTGGCCAGGTCCAGCCACCGCTCCTCCTGCGCTCTGTTGTATCCCTCCACGATGTGCCACCTCTTCTCTCCCGCAATTGAACAACACGTTTCTGTCAAATTGTCCTCTTTATATGCAAGAAAGGGCATTTGCTCCGCCGGACAGCACATCCTCCACCCCCTGGTGGAACCTGGCCCACTCCGTTTTCTTATCGGTCAGCAGCTCCCGCCCCTTCCGGGTCAGCTTATAATACTTCCGCATCCGTCCCGTGGGTGCCTGCTGCTCATAGGAAGATAGATACTTTCCCTTTTCCAGTGCGTGCAAGATCGGGTACAGCGTCCCCTCCTTCATCTGAAAGACGTCGTTGGAGCGCCGGGCCAACTCCTCAATCATCTGATAGCCGTATAGATCACCGTGCTCCAGCAGAGAGAGAATCAGCAGGGTGCTGCTGCCTGCCACCAGTCCTTTATCCAGCTTCATGGCTTTTCATCCTTTCCCGGGAAATCTCCCGTCCAAATTATACCTTGTTATTCTAGGTATAGAATACCTTGTATCTCTAGGTATTGTCAAGTTTTTTCTCGTTCCACGTCATGTTTGGTTTTCCACACTTGTGGCTTTATTAAGTACGCATTATAATAGGGGTATCTCCACAGGCGGCGTGCTTCTTCCCAAACGCAGTCCCATCTATACCCTGGAGGGCCGTCCATCATCACAAGGAGGTTTCGGCTATGAAAAAGAAGATCATCACCGTCAGCCGCGAGTTCGGAAGCGGTGGTCGCACCATCGGAAAAACGGTCGCCCAGCAGCTGAACATCCCCTACTACGACAAGGAGCTTGTCAAGCATGTGGCACTGGAAAGCGGCTTCGACCCCAAATTTATTGAGGAGCAGGGGGAATTTGCTCCCAGCAAGAACCGCTTTGCCTACGCCTTTCTGGGCCGCGGCGTCCCCGGGGCCATGGGCGGGATGTCCGCCTCTGACTTTCTATGGACCATTCAGCACCGGGTGATCCGGGACCTGGCGGACAAGGGCCCCTGTGTCATTGTAGGCCGGTGTGCCGACTACATCCTGAAAGACCGGGACGACTGCCTCCATACCTTTATCCACGCCAGCATGGAGTTCCGGGCCGACCGCATCGTCCGCCTATACGGCGAGTCGGAGCAGTCCCCAGAGAAGCGCTTAACGGACAAGGACACCCGCCGTCGGGTGAATTACAAGCACTATACCGACCGGGAGTGGGGCATGGCCCAGAACTACCACATCACCCTGGATTCCGGCCTGATCGGCATTGAGAAATGCGTGGACATCATCCTGGATCTGGTCCGGGACAAGACCGACGGCTGAGGACAGGCGCATCTGCACAGAGCGGCAGGGGAAAGGCAAGCCCTCTTACCATAGGACCTCACGATATTTTCCACATTATTCGGAAAATCTGTGGAAAACGCAACGGTTTTCTCCTGTATTTCACTCTGATGCCCCATTTCAAACTGAAAAAAGGCGCAAAAAAGCTCTGCGTCCTGTGCAAAACAGGACGCAGAGCTTTTCTCATTTCAGGATACCCTCAGGAAGCGCCGGGACTCAGCCCTTCTTCCGGGAGGCCAGCTTCATCCGCTCGCCGTGGTCCAGCACCCGCTTGCGCAGGCGCAGATTCTCCGGGGTGCACTCCAGCAGCTCGTCATCCGCCAGGAACTCCAGGCACTGCTCCAGAGAGAGGGTGCGGGGCGTGGTCAAGCGCAGGGCGTCGTCGGAGCCGGAGGCACGCATATTGGTCAGCTGCTTCTTCTTGCACACGTTGACCGAGATGTCCTCCGCCTTGGGGGTCTCGCCCACGATCATGCCGGCGTACACGGGGACACCGGCACCGATGAACAGGACACCGCGCTCCTGGGCGTTGAACAGGCCATAAGTCACCGCCTCACCGGTCTCAAAAGCCACCAGGGAGCCGGTGCTCCGCCGCTGGATCTCGCCCTTCACAGGAGCGTACTTCTCAAAGACAGAGGCCATGATGCCCTCGCCCTTGGTATCGGTTAAAAACTCGTTGCGATAACCGAACAGGCCCCGGGAGGGAACCAGGAACTCCAGCTTGGTGCGGTTGCCCACTGGGTTCATGGACAGGAACTCGCCCTTGCGGGAGCCGATCTTCTCCATCACTGCGCCCACACAGTCGTTGGGCACGTCAGCCACCAGACGCTCCAGAGGCTCGCACTTAACGCCGTCGATCTCCTGATACAGCACACGGGGAGGGGAGACCTGGAACTCATAGCCCTCCCGGCGCATGGTTTCCATAAGGATGGACAGGGACATTTCGCCACGGCCGGCCACATTGAAGGAGTCGGTGGAACTCTCCACCTCATTCACCCGCAGAGAAACATCCTTCAGCGTCTCCCGGAAGAGGCGGTCACGCAGCTGGCGGCTGGTGACAAACTTGCCCTCCCGCCCAGCGAAGGGGGAGTCATTGACCGAGAAGGTCATTTCGATGGTGGGGGCGGAGATCTTCACAAACTCGATGGGCTCCACACAGTCGGGAACACAGATGGTATCGCCAATGGTCACATCGCCGATGCCGCTCATGGCAATGATATTTCCGGCAGAAGCCTCTGAAACGGGAACCTTAGCCAGGCCGTCGAACTCATACAGAGCAGTGGCCTTGGCCTTCTTGGGGGCGGCATCGGGGGCGTGATAGTTGCACACCGCGATCTCCTGGTTCTGCTTGATGGTACCCCGCTCGATGCGGCCGACGGCGATACGGCCCACGAACTCGCTGTAATCGATGGAGGAGACCAGCATCTGGAAGGGGGCCTCCACATCGGCCTCCGGGCCGGGGATATACTCCAGAATGGTGTCGAACAGGGGCTTCAGGTCGCTGCCCGCCACATCGGGCTGGACAGAGGCGGTGCCCTGCCGGCCGGAACAGAACAGCATGGGGGAGTCCAGCTGCTCATCGGTGGCATTCAGATCCATCAGCAGCTCCAGCACCTCGTCAATGACCTCATACACCCGCTGGTCGGGGCGGTCGATCTTATTGACCACCACGATGACCCGGTGGCCCAGCTCCAGAGCCTTGGACAGGACGAAGCGGGTCTGAGGCATGGGGCCCTCGGCAGCATCCACCAGCAGGATGACGCCGTTGACCATCTTCAGGATACGCTCCACCTCACCGCCGAAATCGGCGTGGCCCGGGGTGTCCACAATATTGATCTTCACATCGCCGTACTGGATGGCGGTATTCTTGGCAGTGATGGTGATCCCACGCTCCCGCTCCAGATCGTTGGAGTCCATCACGCGGTCCACCACGGTCTGGTTCTCCCGGTACACGCCGGACTGCTTGAGCATCTCATCCACCAGAGTGGTCTTGCCATGATCGACGTGGGCGATGATGGCAATGTTTCTCAACTTCTCATTTCGCATATATAAAGCTCCTCCTACTATCTCCGGCTAGACCGCTGGGGTCCTGGGCATCTCAGACAAGCGGCCTGTCTCTCATTCTGACAGGTCTGGCCGCAGTATTATACCGCTTTTTGGGAGAAAAATCAACGGTTCCGCAAAAAAACTCACACAAAATTGCACCTTCTCCCACCGGGGGAGTTCCGGCAAAAAGGCAGAGGCCCTCCCTACATAGGTGTGGAAAACTATGTGGATAATGTGCAAAAGCGAAAAAATGTTCGACTGCTCTTGACAAATTCGAACATTTGTTGTATTCTTCAAATAGAACATAAGTTCTGATTTTGACATCTGTAATCCACATCAGCTTCCCCCATATCTTCTGGGGGATTGGAGGGACATCTTATGCAGACGCTCTATTACAGCACCGCGAACTGGACCCGGCATACAAACAATATTGTTGATCTGGAGCAGTACCGCCGGAAACTCTCCCAGGATGACAACCACCATCCGGTGGAAAGCACTAAGCTGATCGTTCTGCCCCAGTCCTCTGCCCCACGCACCCGCCGCAGTCAGAAGCTGCGCCGGCGTGCTCTTCTTCTGGACACCTGCGCCAGCGTAGGCGTTATGGTGATGACCCTTACCTTTGCCCTGCGGGCGCTGGCGGTCTGATCTGTTCTGCTGTGTGAGGGGGATCCAGCCTCCGTCGTGTCGGATCGTATATTCCTCGCTTTGTCGCAGAATATTTTTCTGGCCATCCCATAGAGAAGAGATTCGCCCCTACGGTGCTCCATGGAAATCACAACAAAAGGGAACAATGGGTGGGACGACTGTCCGCTGTTCCCGGTTCACATACACCGTAGGAACTGCAATTAAAAAACCGTCTGGAACAGCCCTTTGACTGTTCCAGACGGTTTTCTGTTTTCTTAAAAGACGATCAATATGCCAGCTTCTCCTCCAACCAGCTCTTCAGCTCGCTGATGGGAACACGCACCTGCTCCATGGTGTCACGGTCCCGGATAGTGACCGCGTTGTCCGCAGGGGTCTTGTCATCACCCACGGTCTGGAAGTCCACGGTGATGCAGTAGGGAGTGCCGATTTCGTCCTCACGGCGATAGCGCTTGCCGATGGAGCCGGCATCGTCATAGTCCACCATGAAGTACTTGGACAGCTCGGCCTGGATCTCCCGTCCCTTGTCACCCAGCTTCTTGGACAGAGGCAGCACGGCGCACTTGAAGGGGGCCAGAGCGGGATGGAGGCGCAGGACGGTGCGGATGTCGTTCTTCTCGGCGTCCACGACCTCCTCATCATAGGCATCCACCAAGAAGGCCAGGGTGACCCGGTCAGCACCCAGGGAAGGCTCCACCACATAGGGGATATAGTGTTCGCCGCTCTCCTGGTCGAAGTAGGTCTGATCCTTGCCGGAGGTGTTCTGGTGGGCGGTCAGGTCAAAGTTGGTGCGGGAGGCCACGCCCCACAGCTCGCCCCAACCGAAGGGGAACACGAACTCAAAGTCGGTAGTCGCGTTGGAGTAGTGGCTCAGCTCCTCGGCGTCGTGGTCGCGCAGGCGCAGATTCTCGTCCCGGATGCCCAGACCCAGCAGCCAATCGTGGCAGAACTTTTTCCAATAGGCGAACCACTCCAGTTCGGTGCCTGGCTTACAGAAGAACTCCAACTCCATCTGCTCAAACTCGCGGGTGCGGAAGGTGAAGTTGCCCGGAGTGATCTCATTGCGGAAGGACTTGCCGATCTGGCACACGCCGAAGGGCAGCTTCCGGCGGGTAGTCCGCTGGACGTTCTGGAAGTTGACAAAAATACCCTGGGCGGTCTCGGGGCGGAGGTAGACGGTGTTCTTAGCGTCCTCAGTGACCCCCTGGAAGGTCTTGAACATCAGGTTGAACTGGCGGATGTCCGTCCAGTTGAACTTGCCGCAGGTGGGGCAGCAGATGTTGTGCTCCTCCACAAAGGCCTTCATCTCCGCCTGGCTCATAGCGTCCACGCTGTGACCCAGGTCAAAGCTGTTCTCCTGGCACCAGTCCTCAATGACCTTGTCGGCGCGGAAACGCTCCTTGCACTCTTTACAATCCATCAGGGGGTCGGAGAAGCCGCCCACATGGCCGGAGGCCACCCAAACCTGGGGATTCATCAGGATGGCGGCGTCCAGACCCACATTATAGGGATTCTCCTGGACGAACTTCTTCCACCAGGCCTTCTTTACGTTGTTTTTCAGTTCCACACCCAGAGGGCCGTAGTCCCAGGTGTTGGCCAAGCCGCCATAGATCTCAGATCCGGAGAAGATAAATCCACGTCCCTTACACAGAGCGACGATCTTTTCCATGGTCTTTTCGCTGTTTTTCATGTTCCAAACTCCTTTTTATTCAGATTGTTTGGCTCAAGGTATTTGCCCTCACACCTCGGTGCGCTGAAAACAAAACGCCCTGAGCCGGCTGTATCGGCTCAGGGCGAACAAAACTGTCCGTGGTTCCACCTGAATTCGTGTCTGGCTGACACGCACTTCGTTCCCGGTAACGGCGGGGGACCGGCGGGCCATTTCCTGCCCGCGCTCCAGAGGGCCTTCCCACCCCGCCCTCGGAGGATTCACACCGTCCACCCTCTCTCTTGCGCCCCGGCGGGGGGTACTGTTCTCTGTCTCTGCTTTGAGTGACATTGTAATATACAAAACTCGGGTTGTCAAGGGTCGCTTTCCAGTCGGGAGACGGAATTTATCCACATTTTCCGCAAAGAATGTGGATAAATCATCGGAATTTCCTGCTCTCTGCCACCGCCAGCTCATCACAGCGGTTGTTGTATGGGTTGCTTGCGTGTCCCTTTACCCAGTGGAGGTTGACGGTGTGATATTCACACAACTCCAGCAGCTGCTGCCACAGGTCGGGGTTGAGGGCAGGCTTTTTGTCTCCCTTGACCCAGCCTCTGGCCCGCCATCCCTTGGCCCAGCCCTTCTCCAGGGCGTCGATGACATACTTGGAGTCGGAATATAATTCCACCTGACAGGGCTCCTTCAGAGCCCGGAGGGCGGAAATCGCCCCGGTGAGCTCCATACGGTTGTTGGTAGTCTGTACCTCTCCGCCGGACATCTCCTTCTTATGGGGGCCGTACATCAGGATGGCGCCCCAGCCTCCGGGTCCCGGATTGCCAGAGCAGGCCCCATCGGTATAAATGGTGACTGTTTTCATGTTCCTCCCAAAGCCTTTCCCAGGGGGAATACTTTCCAAAAACAACGGTCTGATAAAATCCCCAAGCCCACCCGCACAAAATCGGCGTCTGGTCATAACTGTCATTGATCACGGTGCCCGTGTTACTGTACCGGACGTAACAATACCCAGGAGTCGAACCCAGCGCATGGTCCCGCGCGTTACCATAACTGTGTGCCTATCTGCTCCGGCACAGGGAGCTTGACGCCCGCCTTCTGTGCTGCCAAAGCTTTGGGGTGGAGATATAGATCCCCGCCCCAAAGCTTTTTTCTTCTCTCAGTGCTCCATCAGCTCTGTGGTCCAGTTTATCTCCTGAATGACAGCGTCCAGTTCCCGCAGGCTTTTGGACTGCTGATCCACCTGCTTTTGCAACTCCCGGACGTTGACGGTGCTGCGGATCCGGATCTCGCCCACCGTCCGGCGGCTGACCAGGCTGCTGGCACTGCTCAAAAAACCGCGGAGGATCCCCAGTCGGCCGGTCATGCAGTCCCGGCGGGCCAGCAGGTCGGACAGCGGGACCCCGTCCACCAGGGTGGCGCTGTTGGTCCGGTTGATCCGGGCGATCAGAGCCTCCAGCTGGGCGTAATCCTCATCCAGCTCCCGGAGAAGCTCCATGGGGTCCTCCGCGGGCTCCTCCCCCTCCTGGACCTGCGCATTATTGTTCAATCGCTCCTCCAGCTGCCGGATACAGGTCTGAAGCTCAGCGCGCTGGGAGAGTGCGTTTGCCAATTTCATGGTTCTGTCCTTTCTATGAGCAGTTTCAGCCGGTCACAATTCCTCTGTGGATTCCTGTTCCGCCGCTTCTATCTCATCCTGCCCGGATGCCGGAGCATTTTCCACATTTTCCTCTGAATTTGTGGATTCCTCCTCCCGGTCAGCCAGGGCCAGGGAGATCACTCTGTCACCCTCCTCCTTGAAGCGCATGACAATGACGCCCTGGGTGGCCCGTCCGGCGGTGCGGATGGTGTCCACATGGGTGCGGATCAAAATACCCGCCTGGGTAACCAGCAGCAGGTCCTCGCTGCCGTCCACCACCTTGATGCCCACCACTGGGCCGGTCTTTTCGGTGACCATATAGTTCTTGATGCCCAGGCCGCCCCGGTTTGTGATCCGGTACTCCTCCACGGGGGTGCGCTTGCCGTATCCATTTTCTGTGATGGACAGCACGGTCCGGCCCTCGGCAGCCCGGCCGGCCCCCACCACATAGTCGCCCTCCCGCAGGCGGATCCCTCGGACACCCACCGCGGTCCGGCCCATGGGACGGACGTCCTGCTCATCAAAGCACACAGCCATTCCGTCATGGGTGGCGACCAGAACCTTCTGGGCCCCGTCGGTCTCCAGGACGCAGACCAGCTCGTCGCCCTCGTCCAGGGTCAGGGCCCGGATGCCGCTGGCCCGGATATTCTTCAGGGCGGAGACTGCCAGGCGCTTGACCGTGCCCTGACGGGTGACCATGAACAGATAGAGCTCTTCCTCCCCGGTCTCCCGGAAGTGAAGCATGGTCTGGACCCGCTCTCCCGGCTCCACCTGGAGGATATTCACCAGGTTGGTCCCCTTGGCGGTCTTTCCGCTCTCCGGGATCTGATAGCCCTTTTTCCGGTACACCTTGCCGGTGTCAGTAAAGAACAAGAGGTAGTCATGGGTGGAAGCAGTAAACACATCCACCACGGTGTCCTCCTCCCGGGTGGTGATGCCCTTCTTGCCCATACCGCCCTTGGACTGGGCGGCGTACTCGCTCACCGGGGTGCGCTTGATGTAGCCGGCCTGAGTCAGGGTAAAGACGCACTGCTCCTCCTCAATGAGGTCCTCGATGTCGATCTCGTTCTCCACATCCTGGATCTCGGTGTACCGCTGGTCGCCGTACTTGTCCCGGATGGCAGTGAGTTCCTCCTTCAGTACGCCACGGAGCATCTCCTCGCTGGAGAGCAGCTGGTTGAAGTAGGCGATCCGCTCTTCCAGTTCCTGATATTCCTTCTCCAGCTTTTCCCGATCCAGGCCCTGGAGTGCCTTTAGACGCATATCCAGGATGGCCTGGGCCTGGATCTCATCCAGGTCAAAGCGCTGGCACAGACGCTGTTTTGCATCGTCATAGCTGGTGCGGATGATATGGATGACCTCGTCAATGTTGTCCTGGGCCACCAGCAGACCCTCCAGCAGGTGGGCCCGCTCCTGGGCCTTTTTCAGGTCAAACCGAGTACGGCGGATGATGATCTGCTCCTGATAGGCGATGTACTCGTCCAGAATGTGCCGCAGGGAGAGGATCTTGGGCTGAAGCTTCCCGTTGACCTCTACCAGGGCCAGCATATTGATGGCAAAGGTGGTCTGGAGCTGAGTCTGGGCAAACAGGCGGTTGAGCACCACCTGGGGATTGGCGTCCCGCTTCAACTCAATGACGATGCGCATACCGTTCCGGTCAGTCTCGTCCCGGATGTCGGAGATGCCCTCCAAGCGCTTGTCCTCCACCTGGTCGGCCATATTCTTGATGAGCATCCGCTTGTTCACCTGATAGGGGATCTCGGTGATGATGATGCGGGTACGATCCTTGCCGAACTCCTCAAACTCGTGACGGGCCCGGACCGTGATCCGGCCCCGGCCGGTGGCGTAGGCCGCCCGGATGCCGCTGCGGCCCATGATGATGCCCCGGGTGGGGAAGTCAGGACCGTGGATATGTTCCATCAGATCGGGAAGGGTACACTCCGGATCGTCCAGCACACAGATTACGGCGTTAATGACCTCCGTGAGGTTGTGGGGCGGGATATTGGTGGCCATACCCACAGCGATGCCGCTGGAGCCGTTGACCAGCAGGTTGGGGAACCGGGAAGGGAGCACCTTAGGCTCCTTCCGGGTCTCATCAAAGTTGGGGTCCCAGTCCACAGTATCCTTCTCAATGTCCCGAAGCATCTCATCGGAGAGCTTGGAAAGCCGGGCCTCGGTGTAACGGTAGGCGGCAGGGGGGTCGCCATCCACGGAACCGAAGTTGCCGTGGCCGTCCACCAGCATATACCGCATGGAGAAGTCCTGAGCCAGGCGAACCAGGGCGTCGTAAACAGACTGGTCTCCGTGGGGGTGGTAGCGGCCCAGCACATCGCCCACGCAGGTAGCCGACTTTTTAAAGGGCTTGTCTGAGGTCAAATTGTCCTCGTACATAGCGTAGAGGATGCGGCGGTGGACCGGCTTCAGGCCATCCCGCACATCTGGCAGGGCCCGGCCCACAATGACGGACATAGCATATTCGATGTAGGATTGCTCCATCTCCGGAACCAGAGGAGATATTTCGATTTTCTGGTTCGGGTAGCGGATCTCCTCAGGATCGTATTGGGGTTTTTTGCTCATGGGTTATTGTCCTCCTTACAGAGCGGGGAAATTTGAAAATTAGAAATTAGGAATGAGGAATGGTGGTATTCCGCCTTTGGCGGAGCGATTGGAACAGCGTCCCTGCCGTCAGCGGAAGCATTTTCCTCCGCCGAACCGTTCAAATGGTCCGACTGTGGCCGGACACCGCAATTCCGAACTCCTAACTCTTCATTTCTCATTCCTGATCCTTAGTAGTCCAGGTTCACCGCATACTTAGCGTTCTTTTCAATGAACTCCTTCCGGGGCTCCACCTTCTCACCCATAAGGATGGTAAAGGTCTCGTCGGCCCGGACAGCATCGTCCAACTCAATGCGGCGCAGGGTGCGCTTCTCCGGGTCCATGGTGGTCTCCCACAGCTCGTGTGGGTTCATCTCGCCCAGGCCCTTGAAGCGGCTGATGTCGATCTTCACATTGGGATTGCCCCCGCGCATCTCGGCGGAAATGGCGTCCCGCTCCTCCTCAGAGAAGGCCAGGCGGGTGGTCTTACCCCGGGTGAGCTTGAACAGGGGCGGCACAGCGGAGTACACATAGCCATGCTCGATGAGGGGCCGCATAAAGCGGAAGAAGAAGGTGAGCAGCAGGGTGCGGATGTGGGCGCCGTCCACGTCGGCATCGGCCATGATGATGACCTTGTGATAGCGCAGCTTATTCAGATCAAAGTCATCCCCGATTCCCGCCCCCAAGGCGGTGATGACCGGGGTCAGCTTATCGTTGCCATAGACCTTGTCTGCCCGGGCCTTTTCCACGTTGAGCATCTTGCCCCACAGGGGAAGGATGGCCTGGAAACGGCTGTCACGGCCCTGGGTGGCCGAGCCGCCTGCAGAGTCGCCCTCGACGATGTAGAGCTCGGTCAGCTCCGGGTTCGCCTCGTTGCAGTCCCGCAGCTTATCCGGCATGGCCGCCCCGCCCAGAGCCGTCTTGCGTCGGATGGACTCCCGGGCCCGCTTTGCGGCCTCCCGGGCCCGGTTGGCAGTGAGAGCCTTATCCAGAATAGCCCGGCCCACAGCAGGGTTTTCCTCCAGATAGATCTCCAGCTTTTCACTGACGATGTTGTTTACCAGGGTACGGATCGCACTGTTGCCCAATTTGGCCTTGGTCTGGCCCTCGAACTGGGCATCGGTAAGCTTGACAGAGATGACCACAGTCAGGCCCTCCCGGCAGTCCTCGCCGGACACCTTCTCGTCATCCTTGAGCAGCTTGATTTTCCGGCCATAGGCGTTCAAGGCGTTGGTCAGAGCCCGCTTGAAGCCCTCCTCGTGCATACCGCCCTCCGGGGTGTGGACGTTGTTGGCAAAGGAGACCATAACTTCGCTGTACCCGTCGTTGTACTGCATCGCCACTTCTGCCATGCTGTCCTCCCGGGCCCCGGACATATAGATCACGTCGTTGTGCAAAGGATCCTTGCTCTTGTTGAGAAAGGTGACAAACTCTCGGATGCCCCCCTCATAGCACATGTCGTCCTCCTGCTCCTGACCAGGGCGCAGGTCCACAGTCTGGATCCGCAGTCCGGCATTGAGGAAGGCCTCCTCCCGCATCCGAGTATGGAGGGTCTCATAGCTGTACACCAGAGTATCAAACATCTCCGGGTCAGGCTTGAAGGTGACCGTAGTGCCGGTATGGTCGGTGCGGCCTACCACTTTCATCTCCTGGGTGATTTTGCCCCGAGAGAACTTCATCTCATAGATCTGGCCGTTCTTATGGACCTGGACCTCCAGCCACTCGCTCAGGGCATTGACTACTGAAGCGCCCACACCGTGGAGGCCGCCGGAGACCTTATAGCCGCCTCCGCCGAACTTGCCGCCAGCATGGAGGATGGTAAATACCACTTCCAGGGCGGGCTTTCCGGTCTGAGGCTGGATATCCACCGGGATACCGCGGCCATTATCGGTGACAGTAATGGTGTTGCCGGGGTTGATGGTCACCGTGATATCAGTGCAGTGGCCGGCCAGCGCTTCATCAATGGAGTTGTCCACAATTTCATACACCAGGTGGTGCAGACCGGACTCCGAGGTGGAGCCGATGTACATTCCCGGACGCTTCCGCACTGCCTCAAGCCCCTCCAGCACCTGGATCTCAGAGCCGCCATATTCATGCTCCACCTGGGTGGAGTTCAGTTCCAGTTCTTCAGCCATAGTAACCTCCGTTTGGTCATGGGGGCCCGAAAGATCCGCGATGATCCGCTCCGGCCCCTCTTTCTGTCTTGTTTCAATGGGAACACCAATCAATCAGCTGTTCCCTGCGCGGCCTACAGACCGCATATTATTCAAACCGGTTCTCCTCTGCCCGTTTCAGAAGGGTCGCAGGGGAGAGCTGGGAAATATAGATCATGGGGGGACCGGCTTCGCCGCCCACCACCACAAAGGAACGAGGCAGATCGTCGCCCAGCCAGACCACTCTTCCGGCCTGCTCCGCACGCTCCAGATACTCCCGGGTCTTATAGGCCCAGCTGGCATTGTCCAGGTCGAATACCCCCAGGATCTGACTGTAAGGCACCACTACCGACTGGCCTAGGTGCAGATACATGGCTTCCGCCTCCTCTCCTTTCTTTTTCCACATTCTCCCCGACAAATGTGGAAAAAAACCGTGTCAAGGCCCATCCAGCACCCTGGGCTGCCAAATCCGCCGCCACAGCCGCCAGCCCAGCCAGCAGCCCAGCAGCAGGGCTGCCCCAGGCACTCCGGGAAAAATCAACAGCTGTGTCACCGGAGAGACTTTCTCCGACTCCCATAGGCTCCACCGGCCCACCCCAACCAGCACGGTAAACAGGATCCCCAACGCAGGGGGGAGAGCACGCCAAATCCGCCGCCGGGGCAATCGGCAGCACAGATACTCCAGTACCAGTCCCAACAGCAAGGGAAATAGAAAAAACATTCCGATCACAATGGGCATAAAAACTCCTTTTGACGGTGTAAGCCGTCCGGTTGCTCCACAGGGCTGGATATTTTGTCCGACACCGCAGAATCGCTCCTGTTCGGCGTTATACCAGGGCGCCCCCGTGAATATGAAAAGCTGCGCCCCCCTCCAGACCCTCCAGCTTCTCCTCCTCACAGCAGGTGATAAAAATCTGTCCCCCCTGAATGTGGTTGAGAACAAAGGCCTGCCGCCTGGCATCCAGTTCCGAGAGGACATCATCCAGCAGCAGTACAGGGTACTCTCCGGTCTCCTGAAAAAAAATATCCCGCTGGGCCAGCTTCAGCGACAGAGCCGCCGTCCGGGTCTGCCCCTGGGAACCATAGGTTTTTGCTGAACGGCCATCCAATTCCACCAGCAGGTCATCTTTATGAGGGCCAGACAGGCATTGTCTGGAATCCAGCTCCGCCTGACAGTGGCGTTCCTGGTGGTCCCGCAGCTGCTCCAGGATCTTCTGGGGCGCAGCCATGGGGTCGGACACAGAGGACACCGTTTGATAGGTCAGGGAAAGCTCCTCCCGTCCACCGGAGAAGTCCCGGTGTACCGCCGGAGCTGCCTCCTGGAGCCGCCGGACAAAATATGCCCGGTAACGGATCACCAGTGCTCCCATCTGGGCCATGCGTACATTGAAGTCCTCCAGCGTTTCCAGCAGAGAGGGATTATCCGGCCAGTCCCGAAGGATCCTGGTCTTGTGCTCATACAGGCGGTTGTACTCTGCCAGGGCCTGGGCATACCGGGGGCGCAGCTGGCAGATGGCGCAGTCCAGAAAGCGCCGCCTGGCGGCGGCTCCCTCTCGGATGAGAAGCAGATCCTCTGGACAGAAGAGTACTGTATTCAAAATGCCGGACAACTCCCCAGCTGTTTTCAGCCGAACCCCGTTGGAGGACAGCTGCCGCCGCCTTCCCCGGGCCAGACGGGCCTCCAGCAGAAACTCACGCCTGCGGCTCTCCACAGCGCCCCGGATCAGGGCTTCCTCCCCCTCCAGCCGGATCATCTCCCGGTCATACCGGGCCCGATGTGACCGGGCAGAGGAGAGATAGGCGATGGCCTCCAAAAGATTGGTTTTCCCTTGAGCATTCTCACCATAGATCAGGTTCACCCTGGGGTGGAACTCCGTGTAAAACCGGACATAATTGCGGAACTGTTCCAGTTCCAGCGCCTTGACGATCACTGTACGGACAGCTCCAACTCGCCATCGATGACCGCCCGGTCACCGGGGCGCATCTTCTTGCCCCGCATGGTGCAGACCTCTCCATTCACGGCTACCCGGCCCTCCTGGATGATCAGCTTAGCGTCGCCGCCAGTCTCCACCGCTCCGGCAAATTTCAGAAGATCCTGTAATTTGATGAACTCTGTACGAATCTGAATGGATGCTTTCTCCATGAAACCCTCTCGCTTTCCAGTTATGTTTCCAGTCTCTGTCCGCACCACAAAGACACTTTTGGGATGCGGACTATATTCTGCAAGTTTCCGTCAATTTGCCTTCAAACGGACTGGCAGAACCATATAGATGAATTTTTCCTCCCCCTCAGCAGGCAGGATGACGCAGGGGGCCACACCAGAGGAAAACTCCAGGCGCAAACGGTCTGCCGGCGCTGCCTTCAAGGCATCCATCAGATATTTGTTGTTAAAACCGATCTCCAAATCCTGCCCATCTCCAGTGATGGGACACTGGTCTGCGGCATCTCCGATCCCTGTTTTGGTGGTAATGGACACCAAACCATCTCCAAACACACAGCGCAGGGGACTTTTCAGCTTTTCGCTGATGATCAGGGAGACACGATCAATGGAAGCAAGAAGAGTACGCGTGTCACACTCCACATGGATGGGATTATTTCGGGGAATTGCATTGCGGTAAGCCAAAAATTCACCTTCCAGCCGTCTGCAGACCAATACTGTGTCTCCAGTCTGGAACAGTATATGTCGGGCACCCTGGCTGACCGTCACAGATCCATCTCCGGAACAGATTTTTTCTACCTCGCCCAGAGCAGAGCCAGGCACAACAAAGGAGAAGGACTCCGCACCCTCAATTTTTTCCACAGGCTCTCGGCGCAGTGCCAAACGGTAACCATCCACCGAAACTACGGTAAGTCCGCTCTGATCCACTTCAAACAGGGATCCAGTATGAATGGGGCGGCTTTCATTGTCACTGACTGCAAATAAAGTCTGGGAGATCATGGATCGCAATGCATTCTGTTCTATTGTAAGGGAGTTTTGCTGATCCACAGTCGGCAGTTCTGGGAACTCTTCCGGATCTGTTCCAAGAATATTGAACTCAGACAAACCGCATTTGATATTTACCATATAGTTGTTTGAGGTAAAAACGACTACATCATCCGGCATTTTTCGGATGATCTCGCCGAATAGGCGGGCAGAAAGAACCAGAGAGCCAGGTTCCTGAATTTCTGCGGGAACGGTAGCCTGGATTCCGGTTTCCAGATTATAGCCGGTAAGACGGAGGCGGGTATCCGCCTCGATTAGAATGCCCTCCATGGCGGGAATGGAGCTTTTAACCGCCACTGCTCGGGAGGTGGTTGCCACCGCCGCGGACAGAAGCGCCTTTTCACAGGAAAATTTCATGGATGTGCCTCCTTGCGTTCCTCCAGCGCTCTCTGAAAGAGAGGAGAGGATATATTTTTCGTAACAGTAGCCCGTAGGGGGAAAAAATGTGGAAAAACGCCGCAAACCTTAGAGCTTCTAGGGAAAACACGTCCACAGGGGGTGTGGAGGATTTTCAACCGCTTTCCACAGGTCGGGCGTGGAAATCAAGTTATCCACATTATGCAACAAGTTATCCACATTTAAGTGTGGATAACAATGGGTCAAAAGAAGCAGGCCGGAAAAGCCCGGTGAGGGCGTCTGGCCTGGATCTTTTGGGGAGAGACAGTGAAAACCGTCCTCCGGTTACTCATATCGGATGTTGATGTTAGAGGTGATATCTTTGATGATCTCTGCCTTTTCAGGATCTACTTTGATGAGATCCTCGATGCGCTCGATGGAGTGAAGGACAGTAGTATGATCCCGGTTGTCAAATTCTTTGCCGATTTCCTTCAGGGAGAGGTTGGTCATACGGCGGATTTGATACATAGCGATCTGCCGGGCCAGAGAGATGTCCTTTGCCCGGCCCTGCCCCCGGAGGGTGGCCGGCTCGATGTTATAGAATTTACAGACCTCATCGATGATGACGTCCGCAGTGGGAACAATGTCAGATTTTTCTTTGAACATATCCTTGACAGCGCGGACTACGGTCTCTTTGTCTACGGAGTCTCCCATCAGCTGCTGATAGGCCATAATCTTGTTGACAGTGCCCTCGATCTGCCGCACATTGGCAGTGATATTCTCTGCAATGAGCTGAAGCAGGAAATCAGGCAGTTCCACTCCCATACGAATGGCCTTGTTTTTGATGATGGCCATGCGTGTCTCATAGTCTGGGGGCTGGATGTCAGCCAATAGGCCCCATTCGAACCGAGTTTTCAGTCGGTCCTCTAAGCGGAGCATCTCCTTAGGCGGCCGGTCAGAGGTGAATACGATCTGCTTTTTCAGTTCGTACAAGGTGTTGAAGGTGTGAAACATCTCCTCCTGAGTGGAATCTCGACCGGCGATAAACTGTACGTCGTCCATAAGAAATACGTCGGCGCCCCGATATTTTTCCCGAAATTCCGCATTGCGGCCTTCCCGAATGGCCTGGATCAGTTCATTGGTGAAGGTATCGCCCTTGATGTAGACCACCTTGTAGTCGGGGTGGTTTTTGTGGATGGTGTGAGCGATTGCGTACAGAAGGTGGGTCTTGCCCAGGCCGGACTCACCGTAAATGAACAGAGGGTTATAACTCTGACCTGGGTTGTCAGCTACTGCACGGGCGGCGGCGTGGGCAAATTTGTTGGAGGAGCCAACGACAAAGCGCTCGAAGGTGTACTCCTCAGTGCCGGGGAAAAAGTCATTTTTCTCCGGTTCCTGCTGGTATTGATCCAACTCCCCCTCAGTGAGAACAGTAACATCCATATCACAGGAGAACAGTTCCCGCAGAGCGGCCTGGATCTTAGAAACGTAGCGGGTGGCGATAATGTCCCGTTTAAAGCGAGTGGGGGAGTAGAGGACAAAGCGGTCATCCTCCAGCGCCACGGCGGTGGCGTCGTCAAACCAGGTATTGATGGTAGTGGCGGTCATGTCGGGCTGCATCAGGCTGATCACCTTAGCCCATACATCTGCGGCAGGATTCATGGGAAGGAAAACCTCCTTGAATGAAGTGGCGGATAAACGAGGACGCGCGGAGTCCGGCCGCGCAAGTTGTAAAACAAAAGAGAAAGGCCCCTGCGCCAGATCCGGGCAGGGGACCCGTCAGACGATGGAACGGCCCCGCAGCCCGAAGAAAGGGCGGCGGAGCGGGGAAAAAGGCATATTTCTTCCCCCGCTATTATACCAAAAAAGCGTCTTGGCCGCAAGGATTTCCAAGGTATTTTTTATTTTATAGGTATGAAAAATCAAGGACTGAACACAGTGCTGAGTGTGGATGTGCAAAAATGGACGCTTGCCTATGGCTGGAAGGAGAAGAGAGGTACAAGATATGGGATTTTTCTGAAAAATATAGAAACTTTGGGGAGAAAATAAAAAAAGTAGTTGACAGAGGGAAAATGCATCCGCTATAATGAATGTCGCTGTTCCAGAAGAAAAGGGGTTTTTGTACCCTTTTACGGAATGGCCGGAGAAGATCCGAACGACCAAGTGAACCGCAGCCGGAGACGGCTGTTGTTGGGCCGGTCCGCCGGCTTGAGATCAAATGAGGAGGTGTCCCCCATGCTTCGTACCTATCAGCCCAAGAAGCGCCAGCGTTCCAAGGAACACGGTTTCCGCAAGCGTATGGCCACCCGCAATGGCCGCAAGGTGCTGGCCCGCCGCCGTGCCAAGGGCCGCGCTCGTCTGACCCACTGATCCGTGGACAGGACGGGTCCTGTCCTGCCGCGGGCGATATCCTGCTGAGCCCGAAGCCGGACGCGACAGGATCATTCCATGAGATACGACAAAAGGACACTCAAGACATAGCGCGTAGTTAGGGGCGTGGGAATGATTCCCCCGCCCCTGCGGTGCATACAGAGAAGCGCGGAGGGGAGACAGACTCCGGAGCGGATGGACAGAGCCCAGGGGCCGCCACAGGCGGGACCGGGTCTGTCCGAAGTCGGAGAAGTTGTCGACCTGGCCGCGCGCCCAATCCGCAGCGTGACACAGAGAAGCGTGGAGCGCCCGGGAGCAGGCGCACAGCGAACCGCAGAGACGAAAAAACAGGCTGGGCGCGGCCCAGCGGCATTTTTCGCGGCGCGGTGAGCAGTGAGCCGTCGCGGAGGGTGCGTAGCGTGACAGGAAGAAGCGCAGAGCGCAGGCGTGCCCGTCCCCTCTGTATACCCTCTCTTTTATCGTATCTGCAAACAGTCGGAGGAAATTTCATGAAGCATACCGTTGCGCTGAAACAAAATCACGAGTTCCGCCGGCTTTACAGCAGGGGCAAGAGCGCCGTCTCCCCCTATTTTGCCATCTACTGCCGCAAGACCAAGCGTCCCATCAGCCGGTTGGGCATTACCACTGGTTTGAAGCTGGGCAACGCGGTAAAGCGCAACCGGGCCCGCCGCCGTATCCGGGAACTCTACCGTACTAATGAAAGCCGGTTTTTGCCGGGCTATGACATCGTGGTGGTAGCCAGGACCCGGGTGATTTACGGCAGTTATGGTGATCTGGAGCGCAGTTTTTTGCAGTTGATGCGGAAACTTGGGATCTGCCCGCCTCGGGAGAGTGCGGGATGAAGGCCCTGCTGCTCTGGATGATTCGTTTTTACCGACGCGAAATCTCGCCTCTGCGCCCGCCCTGCTGCCGCTTCATCCCAACCTGTTCCCAGTATGCGCTGGAAGCAGTAGAGAAGTATGGCGCCTGGAGGGGGGGCTGGCTGGCGCTGCGCCGCATTCTGCGGTGCAACCCCTTCCACCGGCAGAAATCCATCCAGTACGATCCCGTGCCGTGATGGAAGTCCGGAACCAATTCAACAATGTGGAGGTACCATTGTGGGTATTTTGCTAATGCCTTTTGCCCTGCTTTTGAAGTTTTTCTATGACTTCTTCCAAAGCTACGGCATTGCCCTGATTTTATTTGCCCTCATCATTAAGCTGGTGCTTTTCCCCTTCAGCCTGAAGGGAAAGAAGAGCATGATCCAGATGAATCTGCTCTCCGGTAAAATGCAGCAGCTGCAAAAGCAGTACGGCAGAGACCGTGAGCGCTATAACCTGGAGGTCCAGAAGCTCTACGAGAAGGAAAAAGTCAACCCCATGAGCGGCTGTCTCTGGTCCTTCATCCCTATCCTGTTTTTGATGGTGCTGTACGGAATCATCCGTGAGCCCCTGACCTATTTTATGGATCTGTCCATAGAGCAGATTCAGCTCATTGCCCAGGAGATGGACTGGCAGACCGTGGCTGTGAACAGTGGCTGGGTTACTCCGGCTGCGATGGAAAAGCTGGTTCAGCAGATGGCAGATGGAAAGATCACCTCTGTGTTCCAGAACGGAGCCTATAACCAGATGTACCTGGCTTCGATGATTAACGCAGATAATCTGCCCGCTCTTCAGGCTCTGCTGGGCGATGCTGGTTCTAAGCTGTTCGTAATGGACTTCTCCTTCCTGGGGATCAATTTGGCCAGCATTCCCAAGTGGAATTTCTGGACGACTGGCTTTGGCTGGGATTCCATTGGCCTGTTCCTGCTGCCCCTGGTGTCGGTCGGTATTTCTCTGCTGTCTATGCAGGTCAGCCTTAAGACCAACCAGATGAACAACCAGGTTCAGGACGAGACTGCTGCCAAGACCAACCGCACCATGATGATCATGATGCCTCTAATGTCCCTGTGGATCGGCTTTACCGTCCCTGCTGGTCTGTCTGTGTACTGGATCGCCCAGTATATCTTCACGATCTTCCAGGAGATCATCTGCGGGAAGCTGCTGAAGAAGGACTATGAGGCCGCCCGGGCTGCCGCAGAGGAGCGGGAGCGTCAGGAGAAGGAAGAGGAGAAGCGCCGCAAGGAGGAGGCCCGGCTTGAACGCCAGCGCCGCCTTGAGGAGGAGAAGAAAAACCGGGGCAAGAAGAAGCACGTTAAGAAGGACGAGCCCACTGAGCCCGGTGTCAACAAGGATGACAGCCGTATCGGCCTCCGTGCCTATGCCCGTGGCCGTTCCTACATTCCTGGTCGCTTTGGCGGTGTGACCGAGTATCGGGACATGAGCGATTTGATCCAGGCGGAGATGGATGCGGAGCAGCAGCGGAAGGGCAAGAAGAACAAGAAGTCTGCTCCTGTCCAGGAAGAAAAGAAGGAAGAGACCGTTCAGAAGCCTGAGACGGAAGCACTTCCGGAGCAGGAGACGGTCCCGGCGGAGCAGCCGGCCATTCAGCAGCCTGTCCTTGAGACCCCGGCGGAGCAGCCCGTCTCTGTCCAGGAGTCTGCGGAGACCGAGGAGGTCGAAGTGGAAGTGGAACAGGTCGAGGTAGAGCTTCCTGAGGAAGAGGACGACAAAAAGGAAGGTGTCTGAGGATGAGAAAGTGGATCGAGACCACCGGCCGCTCTGAGGAGGACGCCATCGCCGCCGCCCTGTTCCAGTTGGGTCTGGACCGGGACGACGTCTCGGTGGAGGTACTGGAGCGGGCCAAATCCGGTTTTCTGGGTTTCGGCGGAAATCCTGCCAAGGTTCGTGTGAGCTATGAAGTTCCGGACGAGGACATCCCTGCTGCTCCGGAGCAGCCAGAGCCAGTTGCCAAACCGGAACCTATTGTGGAATCCCAGCCTGAACCTATTCTGGAACCCCAGTCTGAGCCTCAGCCTGAATCCCAGGCGGAGTCTGCCAGTGGACAGCTGGAGCCTGGCGATGAGCTACTCATTGGTCAGGAGGAGCAGTCCTCTCCCATTCAGGAGGAGAAGGCCCAGGACGGTCTGGTGCTTGCCGAGGCGGATGATGCCAAAGCAGCCCGCATCCGGGAGTTTCTCACTGGTTTGATGGAGCATCTCCATGTACAGGCTGTCCCAGAGATCTATGTCAATGAGCGTGGCTATCAGGTGGTGCTCCAGGGACATGGTCTGGGTGCCATCATCGGCCGCCGGGGCGAGACTTTAGATGCGATCCAACAGTTGACCAATTACTCGGTGAACCGCGGACAGTCCAAGCGGGTGCGTATCCATGTGGATGCCGAGGGTTACCGGGCCAAGCGGGAGGAGTCCCTCCAGCGTCTGGCAATCAAGGTGGCCGGAAAGGTAGTCAAGTACCGGAAGAATATGGCTCTGGAGCCCATGAACGCCTATGAGCGACATGTGATCCATTCCGCCCTTCAGGACTATCCCAATGTGACCACCTACTCCACTGGAGTGGAGCCCAACCGCCGCACTGTGGTGGCCTACGCCCCCGATCAGAAATAAGAATTCAGCCCTGACGCGGCGGGAAGATGCAATGATCCTCCCGCCGCGTTTCTATTTCACTTCATCCAGGAGGAAACATGATGACACCGCTCTATGACGCCATCCGTGCCTTTTTGGCTCAAGATCCCGTCCGCCTCCATATCCCAGGCCACAAGGGGAAACCCCTGCCAATCCCGGAACTGGAGGGGGCAGCTGCCTTGGACTTTACAGAGTTGGGCCCCACCGGGGACCTGTTCCACGGCGGAGAGCCTTTCGAATCTGCGCAGCGGTTGTGGGCGGAGGATTTCTCCATGGATTGCTGTCAGTTTCTTACCGGCGGCTCTACACTGGGGCTCCATACTGCGCTGGCACTCTGCTGCCGCCCTGGGGACCGGGTGCTCATCGACCGGGGCTGCCACCGGGCGGTTTATAACGCGTTGGCCCTTCTGGATCTGGATCCGGTTTACCTTCCTCGGCCTTGGTGGGATGAGGAGCGAATGACATCCACAATTTCACCGGAGTGTGTGGAAAAAGCTCTGTTAGAGCATCCAGAAGTTAAAACTATTTGTATTACATCTCCTAATTATTGTGGTTTGTTGTGTGATGTTCGTGAGATTTCAAACATCGTACACCGAAATGGTGGACGTCTGATTGTAGATGGGGCCCATGGGGCCCACTTGCCGTTCCTAGGGGTGGATGCTTTCTCAGGTGCGGATCTTGTCATCTGTTCTGCCCATAAGACCCTCCCCGCTTTAGGGCAGTCATCCCTTCTGTTCGCCAATGGTTTTGATCCGGAGCAGGTGCGCCGGATGACCTCGGTATATGGCAGTTCCAGTCCTTCCTACCCTATGATGATTTCTATGGATGGGGCCCGGGCCTGGATGGAGGAAGAAGGGAAGAGCCTGTATCGTCGAACGGCGGAGCGGACTGCGGCTCTGCGGGGGCGGTTTCCCAGCCTTCGGGATGGAACACTGGATCCAATTCGCCTGACATTGAATGCAGTGGACGGCCCTGCCCTGGCCAGGGCATTGGAAGTCCGGGGACTGTGGCCTGAAATGGAGGACGGAGGCCATGTGGTGCTGATCCTCACAGGAATGGACAGCGAGGAGGATCTGGACCGGCTGGAGCGTGCTTTGGAGGAAGTGCCGGAACTCCTTGGGCGATGCCCTCCCATTCCAGCACCCCCTCTGCCGAAGCGGATTCTCTCTCCCAGAGAAGCTTTGTTTGCCCAGACGGAGTGCCTCCCTCTGGAGGACTGTGTTGGACGGGTGTCTGCGGTACAGCTGGCCCCTTATCCCCCCGGAGTGCCAGTGGTGGCGCCCGGAGAACTCATTACGGAAAAAGAACTGGCCTATTTGTGGGAAATAGGATATAATAACCACGAAGTGTCTGTGATACTTTGAAATGTCCCTGCTTAGGGAGAAGTGAGGAATGTTATGGATCTGTCAGCTCTGGCGGGCAATGCCCATGTGAAGGCGGTCCTCTCCCAGCAGGAGGGTGGGCGGGGTCTGTCCCACGCCTATATCATCTCCGGTCCAGCTGGATCGGGACGGCATACTCTGGCTAGGCTTTTGTGTGGGGCTATGTTATGTGATGTGTCCGGAACAGAACGTCCCTGCGGCTGTTGTGCCCCATGCAGAAAGGTATTTTCCGGTGTCCATCCGGATGTGACGGTTATTTCTGGTCCGGGAGAGGAAAAACCTATCACAGTGGACCAGATACGTGCCCTGCGTTCGGACGCCTACATCCGCCCCAACGAGGGAGAGCGGAAAATCTATCTGCTGGAGCAGGCGGACCGAATGAACCAGAGTGCCCAAAACGCCATGCTTAAACTGCTGGAGGAGGGACCGTCCTATGCAGTCTTTCTTCTGCTGGCGGAAAACGGCGGTGGCCTGCTCCAGACAGTGCGCTCCCGGTGTGAGGAACTGGATCTGGTTCCCGTTCCTCCGGTGGAGGCAGAACGCTGGCTGTCCGCCCGCTTTCCAGATCAGGATCCGGCGGCCATCCGGCGGGCTTCTCTGGAGTGTCAGGGCCTGTTGGGCCGGGGCGTAGAGCTGTTGGAGGGAAGCGGCGAGGCGGCGGAGACCCGCCGCCAGCAGGCAGATCAGCTGGTTACAGCCCTGGAGGGGCAGGACGAGTTGGCTCTGCTGGAGGCATCTATGATATTGGAAAAAGTCTCCAAGGAGGAATTGCCACGTCTGTTGGATCAGGTGACAGCCGTTCTTGGCGAGCGTCTGCCCCGGTCGGAGGACCCGCGCCGCCTGCTGAGGGCAGTCGATTTGGTGCGGAAGCTGCGAGGGGCAGCAGAGCTTAACGCTAACCCGGGTCAGCTGTCCGGCTGGCTGTGTGCGGGTATGTTTATCAAGCATTAAGATCTGGAGGGGCTGTACGATCCCTTTCGGATAGATCATCAGGAGGAATTATGGTCGAGATCATCAGCGTCCGCTTCAAAGAAGGCGGAAAGCAGTATTATTTCAACCCAAATGGGGAACTCTTCCGTCTGGGAGAGGGGGTCATCGTTGAGACCGCCCGGGGTGTGGAGTTTGGAGAGTGTACCCAGGAGAATACAGCGGTGGATGAGATGGAGCTCACTGCACCCCTGCGCCCGGTACTCCGCCGGGCCACCCCGGAGGACCAGCTGACTCGGGAGAAAAATAAGGAGAAGGAGGCCCGGGCCTTCCAGATCTGCCAGGAGAAGATCGCAGAGCATGGTCTGGAGATGAAGTTGGTGGAGGCGGAGTACAGCTTTGAGGGAAACAAAGTCCTCTTTTTCTTTACCGCTGAAGGGCGGGTGGACTTCCGTGCCCTGGTGAAGGATCTGGCCAGCGCCATCCATGCCCGTATCGAGCTGCGGCAGATCGGTGTCCGGGATGAGGCTAAGATGCTGGGCGGTCTTGGCATTTGTGGGCGGCCCTTTTGCTGTTCTCAATTTTTGGATGAGTTCCAGCCAGTGTCCATTAAGATGGCCAAAACCCAAAATCTGTCTCTCAATCCAACTAAGATCTCGGGTACCTGTGGGCGTCTCATGTGCTGCCTGAAGTATGAGCAGGACGCCTATGAGGATCTGGTGAAGCATTCCCCCAAGCAGGAGTCCTTTGTGGAGACTCCGGACGGGGCGGGGACAGTGTCCTCAGTAAACCTGCTGCGGCAGACCGTGCAGGTGCGGCTGGAGTCCGCTCCAGAGACCCCAAAGTGCTACCACAACTGTGAACTGTCCATCATCCGAAACGGCAAGGGCAAGCGTCCGGAGGGCTATGTGGAGCCTCCTCTGGAGGAACTGGCCAAGCTGAGAAAGCCAGAGGAGCCAGAGGAGGTCCCCGATCTGAAAGGGGCGGCCTCTCCGCTGGCAGCCGCTCTGGAGGCGGTGTTCAACGGCGAGACCCCTCAGTATGAGGGTGTGGGGGCGGAGCGTCCCTCCGGCGGAAGCAGCCGGAGCCGGGAGCGTCGCCGGTCCAGCCGGAGCCGCCGGAGCGGTGGGCGACCCCAGGAGGGGGAGAAGCCGGCCCGGGAAGGTGGCCAGCCCAAGGAGAAGCAGCAGCATCACAGAGGTGAGCAGAGAAAGCCCAGGCCGGAGCAGCCGCTCAAGAGCGGTGAGAACCAGGAGAAGGCCAGTGGAAAGTCTGCGCAGGAACCTGGGGAGAAGCGCAGTCGTCCCCGCCGGCGCCGTCCTCGGAGCGGAGGAGGCGGAAAGCCACAGACTGGCTCCACGGGACAGGAGTGACCAGACAGAGCCTCGGGGCATATAACCTCGGGGCTCTTTACAATTCAGCTGTAAGAGGATGGTAGAGAGGAGCGGTTCCATTTGGATGGTTTTTTCAACGCACTGTCCGCCTCCCTGGTTCTGCTGATGCTTATGTCAGTAGGCTATTTTATGGGAGCGCGAGGGTGGATGACTGCCTCGGAGAAGAAATTCATCAGTAAGTATATCGTCAATATTGCTGTACCCTGCAATTGTATCACTGGACTACTGAACAATCTGGATCATGACAGTCTGTTGGAGGCAGGGATCATGGTCGTTGCTGCTCTACTTGGGGTTTTGGTGACACTGGTGATTTCTTTGGGATTGGCCAGCTTGATCCGGCTGCCCCGGGAGCGGTGGGGGGTCTTTGTGGCGATGACGGCCTTCTCCAATACCCTGTTTATCGGACTGCCTGTTTCTACTCAATTGTTTGGCGATGCCTGTGTTCCCTATGTAATGCTCTACTATCTGGCCAATACCATTTTTGTTCAGTCGGTAGGCTTCCTGCTCATCGAGCGGGCAGGTACAAAGGGACGGGGGAGTATGACCATATCTTCTTTTTTGAAGAGCGTCTTTACGAAACCGCCTATTTTGACAGTCCTCTTTACCCTGGTTTTGCTGGCCCTGGATGTGGGCCTGCCCTCCCCAGTAATGAAATGGGCGGGGTATATCAGCGGATCAGTTTCTCCGCTGGCTCTGATCTACTGCGGTTATATCATTTATGAGCTGGGACTGAAAAACCTGCGTCTGATGCGGGGATTGCCCACAATGATCGTGGTGCGGTTGGGTGTAGCTCCGGTCATCTGCTGGCTGTTCTGCCATCTATTTGGGATGAGCGGCCTGCCCATGAATGTGTTCATCGTGGAAAGTGCTCTGCCGGTGGTCAGCCAGATCACGGTGATGGCGGGAGCCTTTGGGGCGGATGAGAAATACGCGGCGACGGGGGCTGCTCTGTCTACCTTGTGCAGCTTTATCAGCATTCCTATTTTGATGTTGGTTCTGGGGTGAGTATCCACAAGTTAATGATGAGTTGTGTACATATAGTCCGCTGGATGAGTTGTTTCAGCTGATTCGGCGGGCTGTCGTGCAGATTATTTCCCAGAAATCAAGAAATTATCCACAAAAAAGAGACGGTCTGTGGAAAAATCCACAGACCGTCTGAATATTTTATTGGGAAAATCAGCTGCCCAGCAGACCCAGTTCATACTTCCAGTTCAGTACCCGGGTGACAGCCTGATCGATCTGACTCTCTGCAATGATGCCGTTTTGGACGGCATAGATGACTTGGGGGATCTGAGTTTGAAAATCGGTGGTGACCACCATGTCGTTCCCCGCAAGGATAGCCAGCACCGCAGCAGAGCCGTCTTGGGCATACTCCATCACCGCATCCATGGCTAAATCATCGGTAAGAACTACACCATCAAAATCCAGTTCGTCCCGAAGGATCTGGTGAACTGTGGGGGAGAGGGAGGCGGGAAGGCTTTCGTCCATGCTGGCGATGATATTATGGCTTACCAAGACTGCATCCGCTCCGGCTTGGATACCTGCCTGGAACGGCAGAAAGTCGGAGTTCTGGAAGGTTTCATAAGGGCGCTGATCCAGAGAAATTCCTGTGTGAGTATCTACATTGTTCCCATACCCTGGAAAATGTTTTAGAACAGAGCCGATATGCTCCTCGCCCATGACGCCCACCACCTGGGATACATAACCGGCAGTGGCCTGAGCGTCCTGCCCAAAGGAACGGGCATAGATAAAATCTGCGGGATCGGTGGATACATCCGCGACCGGCGCAAAATTGACATTAACTCCAAGATCCAGGAGAGTCATGCTTTTCTGGCGGGCGTCCTGAAGGATCAGGTCCATTCCTCCCTGAGCAAACAGAGTCTGAGGAGCGGGTTCCCGCTGTGGGAAGAGGGCCGGATTACTGCTGGCCCGAACCACAGTACCGCCTTCCTCATCGGTACCGATGAGCAGAGGGATACCAGAGGCATCCTGATAGTTGCGGATGTTGTCCCGCACCTGCTGGGCTGTCTTGTCCTTAAAATCCCGGCCGAACAGCAGGTAGCCTCCCGGCTTGTACTGGGCGGCTAGTTCGGCACCGCCTGTTTCAGGGCAGCGGACGAAGAACATCTGTCCCACCTTTTCCTCCATAGTCATGGCGGACAGCAGTTCCTGAATGATCTGCTCTTTGTTTTGAGGTCCCAGAGCAGGCTCAGGGATCTCCTGGCTGGAAGACGGCTGCACCACAGTTTCCGAAGCATCAGGCTCTTGGGGTGTTGGAGGTGGTTCGCTTTCTCCACTTGTGGAGGAGGCAGCGGGAGCGGGCGCTGGGGCACCAGAGGATGCAGAGAGATCTGCGCCGGAACCATCAGGGGACACAGGCGCAACACAGCCGGTAAGCATCAAGCAGAGCACAGCGATCAAAAGCTTTTTCATGATTTCCTCCCGGAAAAACAGCGTGGAGAGAGAAGTCCCCACGCAAAAAGTTTGATTTGATCTCTTATAGTTTATGCAGTATACCACTTTGCAGCTTCTCTGTCAAATTTTTTTGCGGATTTTATCGGATTTTAAAGATTTTTTCTCGAAATAGCGTACAAAAGAGGAGACGGGGGAAACGAAAGGGCCTGGGAAAGCCGCGTCATTTTGGTTTTACGATGGCCCTCAGAATACAGAGCCCCATGGCCAATACAGGGAACAGGATCCGAAATGCCAGATCCATTCCAAAATCGATATTTGCGTCCAGGAGCAATCCAATAAACCATGCTGACAGCGTCGCGGCAGCGGCAGGCAGATATACAGCCCATTTTCCCTTGAGGCTGGAGAGTAGGCATATCAAAATCATGAGGACGATTGAAAACAGTAAAATTGTGAAAATAAAGGGTTCCATCTGCACAGCCTCCCTGGATCGGTGTTGATCGGTCTGTTTGCCCACACAATTATATCAGCTCACAGGATTAAATACAAGAACAGGCACAGCAGCTTCCGTTGCTGTGCCTGTTTTTAGTTGCATGACAGCCGTATTTCGGTGGGGACCTGCATGGCCAACTGGGAAAGATTTATGCCTCGTCAGAAGTCTCTTCGCGGCGGGTGACGTTCAGGCTCAGTTCATCCAGCTGCTTATCGTCCACGAAGTCGGGGCAGCTGGTCATAGGCTCAGAGGCGTTCTGCACCTTGGGGAAGGCGATGACGTCCCGGATGGACTCTGCGCCGGCCATGAGCATACACAGCCGGTCCAGACCATAGGCCAGGCCGCCGTGGGGAGGTGCGCCGAATTTAAAGGCGTTGATCAGGTGGCCGAAGCGCTCCTGGGCATCCTCATCGGTGAAGCCCAAAGCCCGGAACATGGCCTCCTGGGTCTCGGGGACGGAGATCCGGATGGAGCCGCCACCCAGCTCGGTGCCGTTGAGCACGATGTCATAGGCCTTGGCCCGGCAGTTCTTCTTGTCGGTCTCCAGCTTGTCCAGATCCTCGTCCATGGGGGCGGTGAAGGGGTGGTGCATGGCCACATAGCGGTTCTCCTCCTCGGAGAACTCGAACATGGGGAACTCGGTGACCCAAAGGAACTTGAAGTCCCTGGGATCCAGAATGCCCAGCTGCTTGGCGCACTCGCACCGCAGGGCGCCCAGGGCGGCAAAGACCACTTCGTCCTTTGCATCGCCTACGATGAGCACCAGGTCTCCGTCCTTGGCGTTGGCACGCTCCAGAATGGCGCGGTTCTCCTCTTCAGTGAGGAACTTCTGATAGGAGGAGGTCACCTGGCCGTCATGGAGACGGGTCCAGGCCAGACCCTTGGCCTTATAGGTCTTAACGAAGTCAGCCAGCTTGTCGATCTTCTTCCGGGGGAAGTCAGCGGCGTGGCCGTCTACATTGATGAGCCGCACGGAGCCGCCCTCGGCCACGGGGCCGGAGAATACGCCGAAGCCGCAGTCCTTCACAATGTCGCTGATGTCCTTGATCTCAAAGCCGAAGCGCAGGTCGGGTTTGTCAGAGCCGAAGCGGTCCATAGCCTCCCGCCAGGGCATCCGCAGGAAGGGAGTCTGCACATCCACGTCCAGCACTTCCTTGAATACCCGCTTCAGGAAGCCCTCCTGGATCTCCATCACGTCATCCTCGTTGACGAAGGACATCTCCAGGTCGATCTGGGTGAACTCGGGCTGGCGATCGGCCCGCAGATCCTCGTCCCGGAAGCAGCGGGCGATCTGCATATAGCGGTCAAAGCCGGACAGCATCAGCAGCTGCTTGTACTGCTGGGGGGACTGGGGCAGGGCATAAAATTTGCCCGGATGGACGCGGGAGGGGACCAGATAATCCCGGGCGCCCTCGGGGGTGGACTTGGTCAGCATGGGGGTCTCGATCTCCAGGAAGCCCTGCTCGTCAAAGTAGTCCCGGGCCACTTTGGTCACCTTGTGGCGGGTGGCGATGGCATGCTGCATATCCGGGCGGCGCAGGTCCAGATAGCGGTACTTCAGGCGGAGCATATCGTTGGCCTTGGAGTTCTCCACGATCTCAAAGGGAGGGGTCTCGGCCTTGGCCAGCAGCCGCAGCTCACTGACATAGACCTCGATGTCGCCGGTGGCGATCTTGTTGGTCTTGCTCTCGCGCTCCCGCACCAGGCCAGTGGCGGCCACGACGTACTCAGAGCGCAGGGTGGAGGCCTTTTCAAAAATATCCTTGGCGGTGCTGTCATCGAAGGACAGCTGCACCAGACCAGTGCGGTCCCGCAGGTCCACAAAGATTAGGCCGCCCAGGTCCCGCTGACGCTGGACCCAGCCGCACAGGGAGACGGTCTTGCCCGCGTCGCTCAGACGCAGGTCGCCGCAGTAGTTGGTGCGGCGGAAATTTTTCAGGTTGTCCATAAAATCAACTCCATTTTGCATTACTGATTGTTGTCTACGGAAAAGAGCATCGAATTTTTTGCCCATCAGGAAGTGGATTTATACCTTGTCCAAAATAGGGGTTCCCTGGTTCCGCTTGTCCAGTCCGGCCTGGATGTGGGCGATGGCCTCAGCGGGGGAGAGCTTCACCTGCTCCCCAGTTGCCAGATCTTTCACGGCGCACACGCCGGAGGAGATTTCATCCTCGCCCAGGAACACGGCGTAAGGGATAGACAGCTTATCGGCATAGGAGATCTTCTGCTTGAACTTCTTCTGCTCGGCGTGGATCTGGGTGCGGATGCCGGCCTCCCGCAGCTGGGTGGCCAGGGAGATGGCAGGGGAGAGGTCGTCGGTCATGGGCAGGATGAGCACATCAGCGGGGGCGGTGTTCAGACCGTCGTTGAGATAGCCCTGATCCTCCAGAACGAAGAACAGGCGGGTCAGACCGATGGAAATTCCAACTCCGGGAAGTTGTTTTTCGGTATAATATTCCGCCAAGTTGTCATAACGGCCGCCGGAGCAGATGGATCCAATCTCCGGATGGTCCAGCATGGTGGTCTCATACACGGTGCCGGTGTAGTAATCCAAGCCCCGGGCGATGGTCAGGTCCACGGCAAAATGGGTCTCCGGAACGCCGAAGGAGGCCAGATATTTCACGACGGTGTTCAGCTCATCCAGGCCGGCATCAAACACCTCGCTGCGGCCCCGGTAGCCCTCCAGAGCGGTGAGCACCTCCTGGTTGGAGCCGGTGATAGCGATGAACTTCAGGATCTCATCTGCCTTGCCGGCATCCACGCCGCCTTCGATCAGCAGTGCCCGGACCTTATCGGGGCCGATCTTGTCCAGCTTATCCACCGTGCGCATTACGTCGCCGGACTGCTCCGTCAGCCCCAGCATGGAATAGAAGCCGTTCAGGATCTTCCGGTTGTTCACCCGGATTTGGAATCGCTTTAGGCCCAAGGCGGTGAAGGCCTTGTAGATGATGGAGGGGATCTCTGCCTCGTTGGAGATGTCCAGTTTTCCATCACCAATGACATCGATATCTGCCTGGTAGAACTCACGGAAACGGCCCCGCTGGGCTCGCTCACCCCGGTAGACCTTGCCGATCTGGAAGCGGCGGAAGGGGAAAGTGAGGTGACCGTAATTCTGGGCCACATACTTGGCCAGAGGAACCGTGAGATCGAAGCGAAGGGACAGGTCGGTGTCCCCCTTCATAAAGCGGTAGATCTGCTTCTCTGTCTCACCGCCGCCCTTGGCCAGAAGGACTTCACTGGCCTCGATGAGGGGGGTGTCCAGGGGGGTGAAGCCGTAGAGACCATAGGTGCGGCGGAGGATCTCCACCATCCGGTCAAACTGGGCCTGCCGGGCGGGGAGCAGTTCCATAAAGCCGGACAGGGTGCGGGGTTGAACTTTACTCATTCGTATCAAAATCCTTTCTGTGGAGTTCTTTCTGGGAGGATTCCGCCCTGCGGGGCGGGGGAGGGGGTGGGCGTTCCTTCCTGCTCGCGCAGAAAGGGAAAAAAGAAGTGCTGAGGAGGTCTGCCTGGGGGCTGGGCGCTTCTATCCGGCGGGTAAAATCTCCAGAGGCGAAGCGAAGCTTCGCATGAAGCTTTTTTGTCTACTTTTTTCTCTGAAAAAAGTAGGCGCTCTCGTCCCAGGATTGGGACGAGAGCGCCTAAAAACGCTTCGTGGTGCCACCCAATTTCAGAACAGCAGGGCTGTTCCCTTTGATCCCCGTGGTGCGGCGGGGCGGCCGCGCCTGTCTCCAGGCCCGCTGCTGGCGCTGTCTTGGCCGGTCCCTGTGCCGCAGAGCCCTTTCAGCCGTGGGACCCTTCTCTGTTCGGCGGTATTCCGGTTACTCATGCGCCGTCATGGCGGTGAACAAAGCTATGCTATCCCATCTTTGGGAAAAAGTCAAGAAAAATGCCAGGAATCACAGAGCAAAGGGGACTCGGGTGGGGTTCATTCCAATGCGCCAGTCCAGGTCGCCCCGGGCCAGACCGTGAATGAGCATTTCCGCAGTGGCTACGTTGGTGGCCATGGGAACAGAGTGTTGGTCGCACAGGCGGGTGATATACATGACGTTGTCATCCATATCGGTATCCTGAGGATAGTTGAAGAAGAGGACCATGTCGATCTCATTATAGATGATGCGCTGGCCGATCTGCTCAATGCCCCCGTGTTCATGGGACAGGAACAGGTTGACGGGCAGGCCGGTGGCCTCCGCCACCATCCGGCCGGTGGCGTTGGTGGCGCATAGGGTGTGCTTGGACAGCAATCCACAGTATGCGGTGCAGAACTGAACCATCAGCTCCTGCTTACGGTTGTGACACATGATGGCAATATTCATGGCGGCGTCTACCTCCTTTTGTTTAGTTGAGCGTCAGCGGATCCGCATAATGGGGACCCGATAACCCTCTAAGCGTTTGGCGATATTCAGACATGCGTTGGCAGCACCCTGGCGGCCTTCCAGAATCAGAGGACGGCCCAGGTTGGCAGCCAAGATGACCCGGCGGTCCTCTGGGATGACCCCAATAAGAGGGAGCCCGGCGGCGTCCATGGCATCATCAATGGTGGTGCGCAGCTGACGCAGCAGTCTGGGTTGGATACGGTTCATGATCAGGTGAACCTGGCGGATCCGATACAGTTCCTCCACAGTACGCTGGGCGTCCCGTAGGGAGGAGGCATCGTTGGTGGCCACTACCAAGGCGCGGTCCGCGCCGCAAATGGCCAGTTGGAAGCCGGGCCCCAGCCCGGCAGGGGAGTCGATCATAATATAGTCGTAGCGGTCCCGGGCGGTGCGCAGCAGGTTCCGGATCCGAGAGGGCGTTACATCGGGGGACAACGACATTGGGGCAGTCAGCAGGGACAAATTAGGCAGATCCGGGTGGGTGACCGCAGCCCGGGAAAGGGGACAGCGTCCCACCGCCACATCGGAAAAGTCCATCAGCGCCCGGTCACTGAGTCCCAGAGAGATGTCTAGATTCCGCAGGCCAATGTCCATATCAATGCACAGCACCCGCTTGCCCAGCCGGGCCAGACAGGAGGCGACCCCGCCGGTGACAGAGGTCTTGCCCGTCCCTCCTTTTCCAGAGGTGACGGCGATGACAATTCCCATGGAATTCCTCCTATCTCACCAAAATAAGTCTATCACAAATCTTTGGTTCGTCAATGGTTTTTTTGTAATACAATGTGAATTTTGCGTGTATTTTGCCGTGGAATTGGAAGCACAGACTGAACATGGAGCAGCACGGCTCCTTACAGCGGCGACTTCTGGATTTTCGCCCACCGGCGGGGATAGCCTTTCAAAGTTGGGGCAACCTTTCGGATGGGGATGATGCGGTGGGTGACGCCGGCGCCTGGGATGGTATAGTCAAAAGGCTCCTCCACCCGTCCACCAAGCAGCTTGATACAGTGGGCGGCATCTTCTAATTCCTGAGTGCTGTCCGTGGACTTCATGGCGAGAAATAGACCGCCGACCTTGACGTAAGGCAGGCATAGTTCGGACAGCAGGCGCAGGTCAGCCACGGCCCGTGCAGTGGCGAAGTCAAAACTGTCCCGAAAGCCCTTGACCAGGGCTTGTTCCTCGGCCCGGGCATGGATGGCTTGGATATTCTCCAAACCAAGCTGGGTGCACACCTGACCCAGCCACTCCACCCTCTTGTTTAAGCTGTCCAGTAGGGTGACCTGGAGGGATGGGATCAGAATTTTGAGAGGAATGCCGGGAAATCCAGCTCCAGTTCCCACATCAATGAGGGTTTTGTTCTGAAAGTCTGCTCCCTTGAGCAGAGCGGCGCTGTCCAGCATATGAAGCTGGGCGACCCGTTCCGGCTCAGTGATGGCGGTAAGGTTCATCACCTGATTTTTTTCCAGGAGCAGCTGGCCATACTCCGCCAATTGTGCCGGTGCGCAGTCAGGCACTTGAGAGAGCAGGCCCATCTCTTCCAGTCCGTTCTGAATCAGTTGTTTCATATCGTATCCTCCCGGGCGGTCACACGGTAAAGACTATGCCAAAATTGGACAGCAGGCCTACAAGTCCCATAGGAAGGGAGACTAGGGCAGCGGCCCAGCACAGCAAGGCCAGCAGCCAGGCAGCCACTTTTTTGGGCTGTCCAGTACTTCTCCAGCTGACCAGCGATAGGGCACCCAAACCAATCAGACCAGGGACGGCCAAAAGGGGACCCAAATTACCCAGCATGGAGCCAGTGTAGAAGTAGTAGGTTGTCAGTGCCAGAAACAGCAGGGCATAAGCTAAGCCGATCCAAGCCAGAGTACGTTTCACCGGAGAGGCGGGGATATAACCCTTATCATTCTGAGGTATCTCGTCAGATCTTTCCTTGGACATCGTGGGCCTCCTTCAGCAGGTCGCGGATCTCGATGAGCAGCTTCTCCTCGGCACTGGGCTCGGGGGGAGCGGGCTCAGGAGTAGGCTTCTCCGCCTTGCGGTGGAGTTTGTTAATGGCCTTGATCATACAGAAGATGACGAAGGCAATGATGAGAAAATCCAATACCACGGCGATGAGGTTACCGAAGTTGACAGCGACCTCAGGAGTTTGCACCTCGCCGGCAGCGGTGATTGCCGCCTGCCGTAGGACCAGCTTCCACTGAGAGAAGTCGATGCCGCCGGTGAGCAGTGAAACTATGGGCATGATGATGTCGTTGACCAGTGAGGTAGTAATTTTGCCGAAGGCGCCGCCGATGACCACACCTACGGCCATGTCCAGCACATTGCCCCGCATGGCAAAGGCCTTAAATTCATCCATAAATTTTTTCATGGTAAAATCCTCTGAATTTTATATTTTAAGAGGGTTGGGACGCCGTACCTGCACGAGTATCCATTGCCAAGCCATAGCGCCCAAAAAGGTGAGGGAATAGACGGTAACGACCCGTAGCAGGAACTGAACGGACACCCGGCTGATCCCAAGCTGCCAGGCTAGATCATTGAACCAGGTGATGACCAGAGAGTGGTACAAATACACCAGGAAGCTGGCTCGATCCATCCGTCGGGCCAATGGAGACAGGGCGACTGGATGGCGGACCACCAAAGCATACAAGGCAGGGATAGCGGTGAGCTGATACATGGTGTGGATCATTTCCAGGAAGGGTACGTTCTGTCCGCTCACAAAGAATTTCCAGCTAAAAAACAGGTCAGCTCCGGCGAAGCATAAGGCGCAGGTAGTTAGAAGAGACCGGTTTTGATCCAGCAGCTCCAAAAAGCGTGGGTAGTTCTGCCCGGCACAGCACCCCCCCACATAGTACACCAGATAGGTGGTAAACAGCCGGTCGTTGTAGGCAAAGTGTGCACCCGGGATCAGCAGGCCCAAGATCTCGTTGCAGTACAGAGCGCTGAGCCAAGTAATCCCCAGAGAGATTGGGATCAGGACCGATGGTGACCACCGACGGGCAAGCCACCGGAATAGGGGAACCAGCAACACGAATTGGGCCAGAGCGATCACGAAGTAGAAAGGGCTGGATAGATCTCCACGAAGTGCATACCCAACCAAGTCCCGGAAAGAAAAAGAGAAGTAGCTGTGGCATACGAAATAGATATAATAGATAGCCACTGCCAGCAGATAGGGGAGGAAGATGCCCTTCCACCGCTTGGCCCAGTACTGCCCCAGCGGGGGAGGGGGAGAGCTGGCACTGTTCAGAGTAAGTTTCACACCGCTGAGAAAGAAGAAGCCGGAGACAGAGACAAAACTAAGGCGCTGGAGGGAAATCATCAGGCCATACTGCCAGCTGCTGTGATCCAACACAGTAATGGGGTGTCCGGAGCAGTGGCTCCACAGGACCATGAAGCAGAAGAGCAGATTCAGCGCGGTGAGTTCCTCCCGGCGTTTTTGGACGGACATGTGCCGTCCCTCCTTTCCAGAAAAAACAGCATCTCAAACCCCTTGGGGCTCAAGGGGTTTGAGCGTTTTCCGTTTTGGAGCGTTTTGGAGCGGATAAAATGATCCTCGGTTGGTACAGTGGAGCCGCAGTTGGCTGGAGAACGGTAAAACAAAAAGTATTACCTAATGAAATAATTGCCTTTTGTATAAACACGAGGGTTGGGAGGTGAAACAAAGCAGGGGAGGGGAGGGAGACGCTGTCTCCCTGCCCCTCTGCCTAGAACTTACTTCTTGGGGATCAGGATCTCCATACCACCCACATAGGGACGCAGGGCGGCGGGGATCTTCACGCTGCCGTCGGCCTGGAGGTTGTTCTCCAGGAAGGCGATGAGCATACGGGGAGGAGCCACCACGGTGTTGTTCAGGGTATGAGGCAGATACATCTTGCCGTCGCTGCCCTTGACGCGCATCTTCAGTCGGCGGGCCTGGGCGTCGCCCAGATTGGAGCAGGAACAGACCTCGAAGTACTTCTTCTGGCGGGGGGACCAGGCCTCGATGTCGCAGGACTTGACCTTCAGATCGGCCAAATCGCCGGAACAGCACTCCAGCTGGCGCACCGGGATGTCCAGAGAGCGGAACAGCTCCACAGAGTACCGCCACATCTGCTCATACCACTTCATGGAGTCCTCGGGCTTGCAGACCACAATCATCTCCTGCTTCTCGAACTGGTGGATACGGTAGACACCGCGCTCCTCAATGCCGTGGGCGCCCTTCTCCTTCCGGAAGCAGGGGGAGTAGGAGGTGAGGGTCTGGGGCAGGCTGTCCTCCGGAATGATCTGGTCGATGAACTTGCCGATCATGGAGTGCTCAGAGGTGCCGATGAGGTACAGATCCTCACCTTCGATCTTGTACATCATAGCGTCCATCTCGGTCTGGGACATGACGCCCTCCACCACGTTGCCATGGATCATAAAAGGCGGAATGCAGAAGGTGAAGCCCTTGCCGATCATAAAGTCCCGGGCATAGGCCAGTACGCCCTCGTGGACACGGGCGATGTCACCCATGAGGTAGTAGAAGCCGTTGCCGGACACACGGCCTGCGGCATCCATATCAATACCATGAAAGGACTCCATGATCTGGGTGTGGTAAGGGATCTCAAAGTCGGGAACCACAGGTTCGCCAAAGCGCTGGACCTCCACGTTGCAGCTGTCGTCGGGGCCGATGGGCACGGAGGGGTCAATGATATTAGGAATTTGGAGCATGATCTTGCGAATCTTCTGAGCCAGCTCGCCCTCCTTGGTCTCTAACTCAGAGAGGCGGTCGGCATTGGCTTTTACCTTGGCCTTGGCTGCCTCGGCTTCTGCCAGCTTGGAGGGGTCCTTTTTGGCCTGTCCCATGAGCATGCCCACCTGCTTGCTCAGAGCGTTGCGGGCGGAGCGGAGTTCCTGAGCCTCGGCCATAACCGCGCGGTTCTCGCTGTCCAGGGCGATGACCTCATCCACCAGAGGAAGCTTCTGCTCCTGGAACTTCTTCTTGATGTTCTCCTTAACGATTTCGGGATTTTCCCGGATGAATTTGATGTCCAGCATAGTGGAACACTCCTTTAAATATAATAGATATGATCACGAATCATAGATGGGGGAGAGAACAGAGGCGGTGCGGGGGAGAGGGGAACGGTGCTTTTGTTTCACGTGAAACAGAGAAGCAGTCTTAATACAGGGCCCCCCGAATTTCCTGGTAGCGGAGAGCTGGGGAGAAGCGGCCGTTGTCGGTGACGCTCTCCTGGGGAAGGCTCTCTGTCAGGCCGCTGTCCTCCAGAGATTGGATCAGCTCCCGGCACAAAGAGTAGCGGCCCAGGACGTATGCCTCATCGATCTGCCAGAACCAGTCCATGGCCTGGCGGATCTGCTCTGCTTGCGCCAGTGCGGAGGACTGGGCACTGCCCTGACGCTCCAATTCGCCTACATGATCTTCCAAACGATCGATTTCCTGAAGCAGAGCCTGGTTTTCTTCATAGATCTCCTGGACAGACTGCATGTTGGAGAGAGACTCCCGCAGGCCGGACACTGACTGGTTGAGGCTGTCCACCACTTCCTCATTCTGCCGCCGGTCCATCAGGTAGGTCATCAGCATCAGCAGAAAAGCGGCGGCAAAGAGGATCGCAATGTAGTGGACAACAGAGCGCTGCCGCTTTTCCTGGGTAGGAGGGGGAACATAGGCCGGCGGCTTTTCTGCCGCTTTCTCCTCCGGCTGTCCTTTGGGAGTGGGGGAGGGATGCTTAGAATCGCTCATAGATGTTCTGCCCCCTCTCCATGAAGGGTATTCAGCAGAGACAATAAAGCCTCCAGATCCTCATTGTTGTAGTATTCCAGTTGGACCCGTCCCTTCTTACCATGGTGGGAGATGGTGACTTTCCGGCCAAGATGGCCAGAGAGGGACTTCTCCAGTTCGCCCAGATAGAGGGCGATCTCATCGGAGGAGCCGCCCGGCTGCTTCTCCGTGGGCTGCTTTTGGAGAAGTTTCACCAGCTGTTCAGTCTGCCGGACAGAGAGGTTCCGGGATACTACCTGTTTGGCGGCCTCCCGTTGGAGGTCTTCGGTGGGTGCGCCCAGGATAGCACGGGCGTGACCGGCGGAGAGGGTTCCCTCCTCCACCAGGGTGAGCAGATCCTCGGGAAGGGCTAGCAGGCGCAGAGTGTTGGCGATGGCCGGGCGGGATTTTCCCATCCGCTCTGCTACCTGTTCCTGGGTGAGCCCATATTCATCCATCAGAGTCTGGAAGCCTCGAGCCTCCTCGGCAGGATTCAGATCTTCACGCTGGAGGTTTTCGATGAGGCCCAGTTCCATGACCTTTCGGTCATCTGCCTCAATGATGACGGCGGGGACCTCATCCAGGCCAGCCTGCTTGGCAGCTCGCCAGCGGCGTTCTCCGGCGATGATTTGATAGTAACCGGAGGCCAGTCGGCGGACGGTGAGGGGTTGGATGATTCCGTGGAGGCGGATAGATTCTGCCAGATCGGCCAGGGCTTCTGGTTCAAACCGCTTACGGGGCTGGTTCAGGCCTGGCTCTACCTGAGAGATGGGGAGGGAGACGGAACCCTCACCCCCGACACTCAGGTCTGGGTCGCCCAGCAGGGCATTGAGTCCCCGTCCCAGCCCCATCTCTGTTTTTCGTTTCGCCATAGTATACTCCTTTTCCAAACGTGTGGAGTTAGGGGAGAGAGGAGGACCTCGCCTCCGTCCCTCCAAGCTCAATCATGCTGCGCAGAGATCTCCTCGGCCAGCATCCGATAGGCCTCGGCCCCGCGGGAGTAGGGATCGTAGTCCAGTACGGGCATCCCATGGCTGGGGGCTTCAGAGAGACGGACGTTGCGGGGGATCACTGTGGCGTAGACTTGGCCGGGGAAGTGACGCTTGACCTCTTCTGCCACCTGGAGGGACAGATTGGTGCGGCTGTCGAACATGGTCAGCAGCACCCCTTCGATGGACAACTTTGGGTTAAGCCCACGCTTGACCAGCCGGACTGTGGCCAGCAGATCGCTGAGGCCCTCTAGGGCATAGTACTCACACTGTACTGGGACCAACAGAGAGCCAGCAGCGCACAGGGCATTCACAGTGAGCATCTCCAGGGAGGGGGGGCAGTCGATAAAAATATAGTCATAATTGGGGGACAACTGCTCCAACGCATGTTTCAATAGGTGCTCACGATCAGGGATCGCAATCATTTCGATGCTGGCTCCGGCCAGGGCCTTGTTAGAAGGGAGCACATCTCCATACTTTGTAGACACCACCGCTTTTTGTGGCTCGGCGCCATTGACGAGGACATCATATATATTAGGAGAGGCGGTGTTCTTGTCCACGCCCATGCCGGATGTGGCGTTGGCCTGGGCGTCGAAGTCGCATAGAAGCACGCGCTTTCCCAGGGCACGGAGGGCGGCTGTAATGTTCACCGTCGTCGTGGTTTTGCCCACGCCGCCCTTCTGGTTGACGACGGCAATGATATTCGCCATAGAATACCTCCTGAACAGGGAAAATCCAGTTCGCCGCCTGATCCTGCAGCGGCGGCGGAGGATCCAGGCGCCGGAGTTGGATGAGGTGTGATACTAGACCTTTATTATATCAACCTGTCGCAGACGTTGCAACTCTTTTGCCCCTTTTTTTCCTGCTTCCGCCGGGAAACAAGAAAAGAGTGGTGTTTCACGTGAAACAATTGCAGCGAAAGGCGGGCCGGAGCCCGGCCCGCCTAAGGATTGATATGGAATGTTTCACGTGAAACATCAATGAGAAATGCTCCGAGGGATTTGAATGGTAAGCCAGATGGTGTCTTCGCGATCCTCTCGCTGGCATTGGGCATCTACTCCGGCAGAGCGCATGAGAGCCATCCCGCGGTCCAGCGTGTTGAGGAACAAGCGGACATCCTTCACAACAAAGGTCCGCTTAGGGCGGGGAGAAGGGGCTGCTTCCTGGGGGTGGAGGAGCTCCTGGACCAGTTTCTCTGTCTGAGCAACCGTCAGCCTGCCATCTAGAATAGCCTGAGCGGCTCTGGCTTGCAGGGAAGAGTCATCCAGAGGGAGGAGGGCGCGGGCATGGCGCTCTGTGGCGCCTCCGTCCCGCAGAGTTTCCAGAACATCAGCAGGCAGTTTCAGCAGGCGGAGTTTGTTGGCTACGGCGGACTGACTTTTCCCAATGCGCCGGGCAGCCTCCTCCTGAGAGAGATGATAAGTGGAGATCAGCTTTTCCAGAGCCAGGGCCTCTTCCCAGAAGTCCAGATCCTTCCGCTGTATATTTTCTACCAGGGCCAGCAGGGAGGCGCGTTGGTTGTCGATTTGGAGGGATAGGCAGGGGACCTCCTGAAGGCCTGCCAAACGAGCGGCCCGAAGGCGGCGCTCTCCCGCTACCAGTTCCCAGCCGCCTTGGGCAGAGCGCCGTACAGTGAGCGGTTGGAGCAGACCGAGGGTCTGGATTGAGTGGGCCAGCTCGTCCAGCTCCTGCTGGGCGAAGACCCTGCGGGGCTGGTCCGGGTTGGGGGCGATGGCATCCACCGGAAGGAATAGAATCCGGGTACTATCGAAGTTCCCTTTCTTCCGAAGCAGCTGCATGAGAAAGACCTCCTTATATCGAGTGTAGCAGTCAAAAGAATCTGATATTCATAGTTTACCATATTTTGGAATATAAAAAGCCGAAGTACGTCGAGGGATACAAGAAATTTCCAGGGAAATTCAGTGAATGAAACGTTGCATTTGCAGGAAATTGACATAGCTAATGCATTAAAATGCGGGGTGCAAAGAGAGGAAGGTTACATAGGATGTAGAAAAAACGAACAGAAAATTGTGAAAAACGAGAAAAAATGAGAAATATAAAAATATAAGTTGAGAAAATGCTGTGTGATGTGTATACTGATAAAAGAAGCGGGAATGGCATTGTTTGCAAGTGAGCGGAAAAGTACATGCGTTTCTGTTTCTGGAAGGAGTGTGTGATATGGAACGTAAAAGGAAGCTTCCGCTGGCATTTTGGATTTTTGTTGGACTGCTGGTGGGTATCGCCGCCGGGATGGCGCTGATGAATATCAGTGTGGGCAGCATCGAGGGTAAGGAGTTTGCCAAAGCATACATCAAGCCCTGGGGAGACATTTTCCTGAATCTGCTCAAGTTTGTGGTGGTGCCCATCGTGCTGTTCTCCATCGCTGCTGGTGTGATCTCTATGAAGGACATCAGCAAGGTGGGGTCCATCGGACTGAAAACCATTGTATTTTATATGTGCACGACCGCCTTTGCGGTAATTCTGGCATTGATCTTGGCCAGTGTGGCCAAGGGGATGCGCTGGTTTCCTCTGCTGGAGACCAGTGGTCTGAGTTATGAGGCCCCAGCAGGGCAGTCATTTATGGACACTATTGTGTCCATCTTCCCATCCAATGCGATTCAGCCGTTGGCCAGCGCTACAATGCTCCAGGTCATCGTGATCTCTCTGTTCCTGGGCTTCGGTGTGCTGCTGGCTGGGGAGAAGGGGCTGGCGACAGCGCAGATCATTGACAGCCTCAATGAGGTGTTCATCAAGATCATGGATGTGATCATTCGCTTGTCTCCCATCGGTGTGGCCTGCCTGATCTGCCCGGTGGTGGCGGAGAACGGTCCAAAGATCCTGGGCAGCCTGCTTACGGTGCTCCTGGTGGCCTATGGCGGATACTTGATCCATGCAGTGGTCGTCTACTCCTCCACGGTTAAGGTGTTTGCTGGTATTTCACCAATTCAATTCTTTAAAGGAATGGCGCCTGCCATGATGATGGCCTTTTCTTCTGCCTCATCAGTAGGAGCGCTGCCCTTCAACATGGAGTGCACGGAACGGCTGGGCGCCCGGCGTGAGGTGTCCTCCTTCGTCCTGCCCCTGGGGGCTACCATTAACATGGATGGTACTGCCATCTACCAAGGTGTGTGCTCCGTATTCATCGCCAGCTGCTTCGGCGTGGACCTGACACTGGGCAATATGGTGACGATCGTACTCACTGCCACCCTGGCCTCCATCGGCACTGCCGGTGTTCCCGGTGCGGGTATGGTCATGCTGACCATGGTGCTTCAGAGCGTCAACATCCCGATCGAGGGCATTGCCCTAGTGGCCGGTATCGACCGACTCTTCGACATGGGCCGAACCACCATCAACATCACGGGGGATGCGGCCTGTGCCCTGGTCGTTTCCAAGCTGGAGGACCGGAAGGAGGCACGCACCCGCGCTGTCCGGGGATGACAGCAGATTGGAATTTCTTTAGATAGACTGAGCCAGCCGGAGTGAGATATGCTCTGGCTGGCTCTTTGCATTAACTGTAAAGGGAACCACCTTACAAAAGGGGGGGCAGCAGTTTAGAGTGCCGGAAAAAAGAGGGAAAAGCGGTATGTGGGAAAAAAATTCCCACAAGAACGGGAAAAAGGGATTGCAGAACGACAAAATATTTTGTAGAATAACACTGTATCGCCATCGACCGTGGCCCGTTTACTCCGGGCCACGCCGTTCTTTTCCGGGCGCTCCCCGGGAAGAAAGGCCACAGGAAGAAAAGAGAAGGGTGGAGGAGAACCGATGGAGCTTTTGAAAGAGCGGATCCGCAAAGACGGAAAGGTAAAGGGGACCGATGTGCTGAAGGTGGACAGCTTTTTGAACCACCAGATGGACGTGGAGTTGTTTGCTGAGCTCGGCAAGGAATTTAAGCGGCGGTTTGCTGACTGTGAGATCAACAAGATCTTGACCATCGAGGCCTCCGGAATAGGGATCGCCTGTGTGGCGGCCCAGTATTTCCACTGTCCGGTGATTTTCGCGAAAAAGAGCCAGACCAAGAATATTGCTGGTGAGGTGTATACTTCTCAAGTAGAGTCCTTCACCCACGGTCGGGTATACGATATCATCGTAGCGAAGGAGTTTTTGGGTCCTGGTGATAAAGTACTGCTCATTGATGACTTCCTAGCCAATGGTGCAGCCCTGGAAGGCCTTGCCCAGCTAGTAAAGGACGCTGGTGCGGAGCTGGTGGGTGCTGGAATCGTCATTGAGAAGGCATTTCAGCCCGGTGGTGACCGCCTGAGGGAGAAAGGGCTGCGCATCGAGGCGCTGGCCCGCGTCCAGTCTATGAATGAGGAGACTGGGATCACTTTTGCGGACGACTGAATCCGCAGAATGAGGGATTAAGATCGCCTTAGGCGGTTTTAATAAAAGTAAGGATGAAACGAACGATTCAGAAGGAGGAACTTTGCATGAAGAAAAAGATTCTCGCACTTGTCATGGCTGCGGCTATGACTCTGGGCCTCACCGCCTGTGGCGGCGGGGACTCCAGCAGCGCCGGTTCCGCTGCCAGCACCGGCTCTCAGAGCGCTGGCTCCGCCAGCAATGTGAGCGCGTCTGACTTTAAGGTGGGCGCCATCTACATCAACAAGAAGAGCGACACCGCTGGCTACACCTACGCCCACCACACCGGCATCACCAAGGCTATGGAGGCCCTGGGCATGGATGTGGACAAGCAGCTGTTCATTGTAGACGAGGTTCCCGAGGACGATACCCAGGTGGGCGCCGCCGTGGACACCCTGGTGGGTGAGGGCTGCAATATCATCTTCGGCATCTCTTTCGGCTATCTGAATGAGATGGAGGTAAAGGCTGAGGAGTATCCCGATGTGATCTTCTCCCACGCCACCGGCTTTAAGAGCAATGAGACCAACTACAATAACTACTTTGGCCGCATTTATCAGGCCCGCTACCTGGCCGGCCTGGCTGCTGGTCTGAAGAGCCTGGAGACTGGCAATAACAACATTGGTTATGTCTCTGCTTACGACACCGAGTATGCTGAGACCTGCTCCGGCATCAATGGCTTCACCTTGGGTGTCCAGGCTGTCAACCCTGAGGCTACTGTGTATGTTAAGGAACTGGGCGCTTGGGCTGATGAGGTGAACGAGTATGCCTTTGCCGAGGAGCTCATCAACAGCTATGGCTGCGGCATTGTGGCTCAGCACTGTGACTCCGCTCAGCCTCAGCTGGCTGCGGAGAAGGCCGGCGTGTTCGGCTGCGGCTACAACTCCGACATGACCGCTGATGCTCCCAAGGCTCACCTGACTGCTCCTGTGTGGAACTGGGATGTGTATTACAAGCACGCCATCGAGACCGCGATGTCCTGTGAGTCTGCAGATCAGTTCGTCACCGCCATGAAGGGTCCTGCTTACTACGGCGGCCTGAACGAGGGCATGGTGGATGTGTCCCCCCTCAGCGACAACTGCGCTGCCGGCACTCAGGATGCCATTGACCAGGTCAAGGCCCTGATCGGTTCCGGTGAGTGGGATGTGTTCTCCGGTGTGAAGCTGAATGTCACCGTTGCTGACGGCAAGGCTTCCGTGGAGAAGGTGGACGCTCCCCTGATGACCAACGATGGAACTGAGATCGTCGCTGCTGGCGGCACCTCTGTGGAGGACAGTGTCATCACCGGCAGCATGAACTACCTGGTGGAGGGCGTGAAGAACGCCTGATCCTTAAGCAGAACTTTGCTGAATGACCCGCAAGACCGGGCCGGCCATTACCGGCCGGCCCGGTCTTGGCCTTTGCTCCCTGGGCCGGAAAGTGTCCGACCTGGGGAGGAGAGACGATACAAAGAGTAATATAAGCATAAAATAGTACTTTTAAGAATGAAAACCATAGAGGGAGCGTGGTTCCATGGCGGCGGAATACGCCATTGAGATGCGGGGCATCACCAAGACCTTCGGCAGTGTGGTGGCCAATAAAGATGTGAATCTTACCCTGCGGAAAGGGGAGATCCTGGCTCTGCTGGGGGAAAACGGGTCCGGTAAGACAACGCTGATGAATATGTTGTCCGGTATCTACCAGCCGGACAGCGGCGAGATCCTGGTGGATGGAACACCGGTTTCCATCCGGTCCCCCCAGGAGGCCAAGACACTGGGAATCGGTATGGTTCACCAGCACTTTAAGCTGGTGGATGTGTTCACTGCTGCGGATAATATCTGGATGGGGCGTGAGAAGCCTGGCTTTGCCCTGAAGCGGGGCCGCTATGACGAGATCCGGGAGATGGCTCAGCGGTTTGGTTTTGAAATCGATCCCCGGAAAAAGGTAGCCAATATGGCTGTTTCAGAGAAGCAGACCCTGGAGATCATCAAGGTACTGTACTATGGGGCTAAGGTCATTATCCTGGATGAGCCCACTGCGGTGCTCACCGTTCAGGAGATCGACAAGCTATTCTCCGTGCTGCGGAGGATGAAGGAGGACGGACACTCCATCATCATCATCACACATAAGCTTAATGAGGTGATGGACATCTCTGATCGTGTGGCCATTCTGCGCAAGGGCGAGTATATCACCACGGTCAACACCGCTGAGACCAACGAGCAGGCTCTTACGGAGTGGATGGTGGGCCGGAAGATCGACCTGAACATTGACCGGCCTGTGGTGGAAAAAACTCGGCCGCTGCTTGAGATCCGGGACCTGACCATCAAGAACGATGAGGGCGCGGTGGCCATTGATAAGGTGAGCTTTTATATCCGGGGCGGCGAGATCCTGGGTGTGGCGGGGATCGCCGGCTGTGGTCAGAAGGAGCTGTGCGAGGCCATCGCTGGCCTTCGTCCGATCCAGTCCGGCCTGATGATCCACAAAGGGGATAACATTGTAGGACTTCCCCCCAAGACCATTTTGGAAAAAGGGATCTCTATGTCCTTTATCCCGGAAGACCGGCTGGGTATGGGACTGGCCCCCTCGATGTCTATCACGGACAACATGATCCTGAAAAACTATGGCGAGACCAAGGGACCCTTCGTGGACCGGAAGGCAGGCCGGGCCGCTGCCCAGCAGGTGATCGAGCAGCTGGGCGTGGTCACCCCCTCCACCGAGACCCCAGTGCGTCGGCTGTCTGGCGGAAATGTGCAGAAAGTGCTGCTGGGCCGGGAAATCAAGGCGGGGCCTAATGTCATTGTCACTGCCTATCCAGTTCGAGGCCTGGATATCAACTCGTCCTACGCCATTTACAACATCTTAAACCAACAGAAGAAGGACGGGGTGGGCATTCTGTTTGTAGGCGAGGATCTGGATGTGATGCTGGCCCTGTGTGATAAGATCATGGTACTCTGTCATGGAAAGGTCATGGGTGTGGTTCATGCCCATAAGACCTCCAAGGAGGAACTAGGTCTTATGATGACTGGCGCATTGGATCTGACCTATAAGTATGAGGACAAGCCTGCCGGCATCGCCCGGGACACCAACATCAGCGCCCAGGAGCTGCAGGAACTGGAGCAGCAGGAGAGCGGCAGCCAGGAAGGAGAGGACTGACCATGCATTTCCATATCGTAAAGCGGGACAGCTGTCCTTTCTGGAAGAAGCTGTGTCTCTACCTGGCCGCGGTGGCCGCTGCCCTGGTTCTGGGCGGGCTGCTGCTGCTGGTCATGGGGGTGGATCCCATTGCTTATTACCAGCGGATGTTTACTATGGGTATGGTAGGCAATAAGATTGCCTATAAGACCTTTGAGAATTATCTGAAGGTATTTGTTCCCCTGGTGCTCACCTCGGTGGCCCTGTCCCTGGCCTTCAAGATGCGCTTCTGGAACATTGGCGGCGAGGGACAGTTCATTCTCGGGGCGGTGGCCGCCGCCGCCGTGGCCCTTAAGCTGAAGGACAGCCTGCCCCAGGGAGTGGTTCTGATCCTGATGTGCCTGGCTGGCATGGCCGCTGCCGGGGTATATGGTGCCCTGGCTGCGGTGCTGAAAGTGAAGTTCGGCACCAATGAGACGCTGATGACCCTGATGCTCAACTATGTAGCCCTGTATTTCCTCATCTTCCTGGGGGAGACTCAGGCGGAGTGGAACTTCTTCCTGGACACCTCTTCCGCACGGCCAGTGTTTTTTAACTTCGGGAAGGAAGTGGCTTTCCCAAGAATTATGATTGGCAAGTTCGGACTGAATGTGTGTGTCTTGCTCACCCTGCTGATCGGAGTGCTGGTTTACTGCTATCTGAAGTACTCCAAGCACGGATATGAGATCGCTGTGGTGGGAGACAGCGCTGGGACTGCACATTATGCTGGGATGAAGGTGAACACCATCGTCCTGCGCACAGTGTTCCTTTCGGCCTGCCTCATCGGGCTGGCTGCTGCCTTCAAGGTGGGAACAGTGGGGATCCTATCTACCTCCTTTACCGATGATGTGGGATGGACGGGGGTCATTGTGGCTTGGCTGGCGCAGCTGAATACGGGGATCATTTTTGTGGTATCTGCATTGATCTCCATGCTTCAGCATGGTTCCACCGTGGCTGCGGCCACCTTTGCACAGGTGGATTCCAGCTTTGCAGATATGCTTCAGGGGGCCATCTTGTTCCTGGTGCTGGCCGCTGATTTCTTCATCCGCTTTCAAGTTGTCCGTGCACAGAAGGGGGGCAGTGTCAATGGAAATGGATAAACTCGGGGTGGTCACCACCTTTATCCACAACATCGTGGTCTATAACATCCCCCTGCTCTACGGTACGGTGGGGGAGATCATGGTGGAGAAGTCCGGCAGCCTGAATCTGGGCGTAGAGGGCATCATGGCTGTGGGAGCCATCTTCGGCTATATTGTTGGCTGCTATGCCAACAGCCTGGGGATCGGGATCTTGACCGCCTTTCTGATGGGGGCCCTGTGCGGTCTGCTGTTTGCCGCCCTCACGGTGTCCCTCCAGGCCAACCAGAATATTACGGGTCTGACTCTGACCACGTTCGGTCTTGGCGTGTACTTCTTTGTAGGCAATGGCGTCAAGGCAGTCAGCTGGCCGGTGATGAACAACTATGAAAATATTAAAAATGGTTTTGCAGATCTGGCCATCCCTGGTCTGTCTCAGATCCCGGTTCTGGGCCGGGGCCTGTTCGACCACAATATCCTGGTCTATTTGGGAGTCATCATTGCCTTGGTCATGTGGTGGTATCTCAGCCGAAGCGCCCCTGGACTGCGCCTGCGGGCGGTAGGAGAGAATCCCGGTGCAGCAGACTCGGTGGGTGTGAATGTAAAGCGGTACAAGTATATCCACATCTGTATCGGCTGCGGCATTATGGGCATTGGCGGCTATTATATGGGCCTGAATATGTCCGGCTCTTTCAATAGCAGCTGCTGGATCAACGGCTATGGCTGGATCGCGGTGGCCCTGGTCATCTTCGCCAACTGGAATCCTGCTCTGGCGGTGCTGGGTACCTTTGTGTTCGGCTTTTTCAACACCCTGCGGGTGTCGGGTTCCAGCCTGGCTGCCGCTTTTCCGGAGGGGCTGGGCTGGCTGGCTGCTGTCCCCACTCAGCTGTACCAGGCGCTCCCCTTCCTGATCACCGCCATCGTACTGGTGGTTTCCTCTATTCGGCAGAAGGGCAATGGGCAGCCCGCCGCCCTGGGCCTGAACTACTTCCGGGAGGAGCGGTGAGTATCCTTTTCCCTGCATTTCTACAGCCCCCGTCCGCCTGTACGGACGGGGGTTGTTTTCCGCTCTGAAACGGGGCAGGGGAGGAAATTCTACTTGTAATTCCGGGGGAAATAGACTACAATATAACCTGTATCAATACACTCAGCGGCAGAAATCCGCTGATTGCTGTGGTGATCTACCCTATCCTCAGCGAAAGGAAGGTAATGACGTATGAAACTGCAAAATGATTTGGGCGAGATCCGCATCAGCAGTGAGGTGTTCACCGCCGTGACCGGCTGTGCGGCGACCAACTGCTACGGTGTAAAGGGCATGGCGGTCCGCTCCAAGACCGACGGCCTGGTCCATCTTCTCAAGCGGGAGTCCATGGCGAAGGGCGTCAAGGTATATTACAACGAGGACGGTACCGTCTCCATTGAGCTGCATATTATCGTGGAGAACGGAGTCAACCTGGTAGCAGTCTGCCGCTCTATTATGAGTGAGGTCCGCTATGTGGTCAGCAAGACTACCGGGGTGGAAGTAAAATCGGTGGATGTCTGTGTGGACTCCATGCGGTTTTAAGGACATTTGTAGAAAGGAATTTGGGCCGATATGAGACAAACCATTGATGCGGCGGCCTTTCAGCAGATGGTCATCCACGCTGCCGCCGCCATTCGCGCGGAAAAACAGCGCATCAACGATCTGAACGTGTTCCCTGTCCCTGACGGAGACACGGGTACCAATATGAGCCTGTCCATCGGGGCGGCTGCCGCGGAAATGAAGAAACAGTCCTTCGACACTGTGGGCAAGGCTGCCCAGGCCACCGCCTCCGCACTGCTGCGGGGGGCACGGGGCAACTCCGGCGTTATCCTGTCCCTGCTGTTCCGGGGCTTTGCCAAGGCCATCAAGGAGCGGGAGAGCATGGATGGCCGTGATTTGGCCATTGCTTTGGATTTCGGTGTGGCCGCCGCCTATAAGGCAGTGATGAAACCCGCTGAGGGCACCATCCTCACCGTGTCCCGTCTGGCCGCGGCCCGGGCTGCCGGTGCAGCCCGGGAGGACAACTGCTTTGAGGCAGTTCTGGAGGCTGCTATTCAGGAGGGCCAGCTGGCCTTGGCTGACACGGTCAATCAGAACCCTGTACTGAAAAAGGCCGGTGTGGTGGACGCCGGCGGCGCAGGCTTCCTGCTGATCCTCCAGGGAATGCTGAATGAACTGCGGGGCGAGGAGATGCCTGCGGATGAGGAGTCCGTCCAGGCGGAGAAGGCTGATTTCGGGGCGATTCCTGCCGAGGATATCACCTTTGCCTTTGATACGGTGTTTATTGTGCGCAAGCCCTCTCCCCATGTGAATCTGGAGCCCTTCCGTACCTACCTCAACGGCATCGGTGACAGTCTGGTCATCGGGGAGGACGACGAGGCTTTCAAGGTCCACGTCCATACCAACATCCCGGGTGCGGCCCTCACCGAGGCCCAGAAGTACGGTACGCTGGAGCTGGCCAAGATCGAAAATATGCGTACTCAGGCCGAGGATCTGGCTGCCGGAAGACATGTCCAGAGCACCGACGATCTGGATGCGGTGGAGCAGGAGCTGGAACGGGGTGCAGCCATGCCGGAAGAGCCGGTGAAGGCAGCTCCGGAGAAGAAGTACGGCTATGTGGCCGTGTGCGCCGGCGCCGGGCTGGAGGCTGTGTTTAAGGATCTGGGTGTGGACGGAGTGATCTCCGGCGGACAAACCATGAACCCCTCCACCGAGGACATTTTGAAAGAGATCGACCGCACCCCAGCGGAGATCGTCTTTGTCCTGCCCAACAACAAGAACATTATCATGGCGGCGGAGCAGTGCGTCCGCCTGTGTGAGGACAAGAAGGTGGTGGTCCTGCCCTCCAAGACTGTGCCCCAGGGCATCGCCGCCATGATGGCGGTGGATCCCGAGATGGAGCAGGGAGAGCTGACTGAGATGATGACCGAGGCCTTGGGCCGGGTCCGTACCGCTGAGATCACATACGCGGCCCGGGACTCCGACTTCGGCGGCTTTGCCATCAAGGAGGGAGATTATCTGGCCCTGCTGGAGCACCAGCTCTTTGGCACGGATCGGGATCTGGACGACCTGATGGACCGCCTGGCCAAGTCGGACGCACTTCAGGAGGCGGAGTTTATCTCCCTGTTTTACGGGGAGGACGTCACCGAGGAGCAGGCCGAGAAGGCGGCGGAGCGGTTTACTTCTGCCTGCCCCAACGCAGAGGTGAGCGTGATGCCCGGCGGACAGCCTGTTTACTACTATATGATCTCCGCAGAATAAGCGGAGCGGCAAACGGAGGCCCGGATGGGCCTCCGTTTTTGCTGTGATTTGCCTGAGATGTTTTAGAGGCGGGTGTTTTCAGAATGGTTGTGTTCCACGCTGAGAGTGTCCCGCTTCTGCCAGCTGTATGAGGGATCGGAGGGCCTGCGCCACTTCTGTCGGAGCGTCTTTTTGTGCAGGCCTTGCATAAAGGTCTGGGAGCAGGATCTGGACTGCCTGCCGCCCCTGCCGGAGGACACGGGCCTGTGGGAGGGGAAGGAGATGGGAAAAAAGATTATAAAACAGGTCTTTTTTCTTTGACAACGGGGAAAAATTGTGATATAGTTACCCAGCATGAAAATGCATAGACCGCCCATCCGCTTCGTTGCGGGACACAGCCTGTCCAAAAGGATGGGGCTTCACCCGCCCGCTACGCAGCCCTTTGGGCAGAATTTTTTGAAAGGTGGAATTTCCCATGATTCGTAAGGACGAAAAGACGGCCGTGATCGAGGCCAACCGCACTCACCCCACTGATACCGGTTCTCCCGAGGTTCAGATTGCCATTCTGACTGCCCGCATCAACGAGCTGACCGAGCACCTGAAGGTTCACAAGCAGGACAACCACTCCCGCCGCGGCCTGCTGAAGATGGTTGGTAAGCGCCGCAAGATGCTGGACTATCTGATGGCCAAGGACATCGAGCGTTACCGCGCCATCATCGCCAAGCTGGGCATCCGTAAGTAAGAGAACGCACGTAGGATCGTCGTGCAGCCTGGTGCCCGGGCCGTGCGCATCTGACCGAGCAGCAATGATGTACCATAGGGCAGCGTTTTGGACGCTGCCCTATGTTCACATCTAAGAATCCCACTGAATTTCTGAAGCATCAGCGCTTTTTTAGCAGTTGAATATAGGCCTGAAGCCGCATTGTTCGCGCATGGCCGGGATCATTTTGTGCAGCCGTTTGCGTAGGGGCGCACAGGATGTATTCGCAAATGAGGGGGAATGCGCCCCAGCAAATCGCCGGCCCATATTCGGGCTTGTATTCAAGTGCTAAAAGGTGTTGTCCTGCTTCAGAAAAACAAATTTTCCAACAAGGAGGACAACCAATGTCAACCATCATTAAACACAAGCAGTTTAACAACTTTAAGAGCTGGACCATGGATCTGTGCGGCCGCCCCCTGACCATCGAGGTGGGCAAGGTAGCCGAACTGGCCAGCGCCAGCGCTATGGTTAAATATGGTGACACCACCGTTATGGTGGCCGTTACCGTCTCTCCCCGCCCTCGGGACGGCATCGACTTCTTCCCCCTGTCTGTGGAGTTTGAGGAGAAGTTGTACGCTGTGGGCCGCATCCCCGGCAGCTTCATGCGCCGTGAGGGCCGCCCCTCTCTGCCCGCTGTGCTGGCCAGCCGCCTGATCGACCGGCCCATGCGCCCCCTGTTCCCCTATGACTTCCGCAATGACGTGTGCATCCAGTGCACCGTGATGAGCGTGGACTACGACTGCTCCCCCGAGGTGGCCGCCATGATCGGCGCCTCCGCCTGTGTGAGCTACTCTGAGATCCCCTTTGCCGGCCCCATCGGCTGCCTGGAGGTGGGCTACTGCGACGGCGAGATCGTCCTCAACCCCAACCAGGAGCAGCGCAAGACCAGCCGCATGGATGTGACTGTGGCCGCCACCGCTGAGAAGGTGGTCATGATCGAGGCCGGTGCCGACGAGATCCCCGATGAGATCATGTATGCCGGTATCGTGAAGGCTCACGAGGAGATCAAGAAGCAGGTGGCCTTCATCAACCAGATCGTCGCCGAGATCGGCAAGCCCAAGATGGAGTACGACCACGCCCAGTTCAACCAGGAGCTGTTCGACAAGATTGTGGCCGACTTCATGGACGAGGCCAAGGCTGCCATGGATACCGATGACAAGAACGTGCGGGAGACCCGCTGGAATGCCATGATCGACCACTGGCATGAGAAGTATCTGGAGGAGTATCCGGATATGGACCAGTACCTAGAGGAGTTCACCTATAAGTTCCAGAAGAAGATCGTCAAGGCCTGGCTGCTGGAGGGCCACCGTGTGGACGGCCGCGCCAAGAACGAGATCCGTCCTCTGGCTGCCGAGGTGGGTGTGCTGCCCCGGGTCCATGGCTCCGGCCTGTTTACCCGCGGTCAGACCCAGGTGCTGAGCGTCTGCACCCTGAACACCCTGGCTGCCTGCCAGAAGCTGGATACCATCTGGGAAGAGGAAGAGAAGCGGTATATGCACCACTACAACTTCCCCCCCTACTCTGTGGGCGAGGCCCGCGCGCCCCGCTCCACCAACCGCCGGGAGTACGGCCACGGCGCTCTGGCCGAGCGTGCCTTGGTTCCCGTGCTGCCCTCTGTGGACGAGTTCCCCTATGCCATCCGCGTGGTTTCTGAGGTGCTGTCCTCCAACGGTTCTACCTCTCAGGGCTCCATCTGCGGCTCCACTCTGGCCCTCATGGATGCCGGTGTGCCCATCAAGGCCCCTGTGGCCGGCATCTCCTGCGGCCTGATCCAGGACGACGACGGCTCCTTCCACACCTTCATCGACATCCAGGGCGTGGAGGACTTCCACGGCGAGATGGACTTCAAGGTCGCCGGCACCAAGGCCGGCATCACCGCCATCCAGATGGATCTGAAGAATGACGGCCTGACCCATGAGATCATCAAGGAGGCGCTGGAGATCACCAAGGACGCCCGGTATGCCATCCTGGATGAGGTTATGCTGCCCTGCATCGCTGCCCCCCGGACTGAGGTGAGCAAGTATGCCCCCAAGATGCTCACCATGAAGATCGATCCCGACAAGATCCGTGAGGTCATCGGCAAGGGCGGTTCTGTGATCCAGAAGATCACCGCCGAGTCCGGCGCTACCGTGGACATCGAGGATGACGGTACTATCCACATCGCCTCCCCCAACGCTGAGGCTTGCGATGCCGCCAAGAAGATGATCGATACCATCGTGTTCGTTCCCCAGGTGGGCGAGCTGTACTACGGCAAGGTGGTCCGCATCCTTCAGTTCGGCGCCTTCGTGGAGCTGGCTCCCGGTAAGGACGGTATGGTCCACATCTCCAAGCTGGCCGATCACCGGGTGGAGAAGGTGGAGGACGTGGTCAACATCGGCGACATGATCTGGGTTAAGGTCACCGAGATCGATGACAAGGGCCGCGTTAACCTGAGCTATAAGGACGCTGTGAAGGAGATCAAGGCCAAGAAGGCCGCCGGCGAAAGCGTCAAGTAAATCGAGAGTATAACCCCGCTCCGGCGGGGAGCAGCGGGCCTCCGGCAAGTGTGCCGTGGGGGTCCGCTGTTTTATGTATGGGGAGGAGAGGAATCTGAAAAATAGAATGGATGGGCAGGATGTTACAAAAATTTCATTGCTTTTTCTGGTGTGATTGAGTATAATCAACCCAAGAGCGGAGATCAGGCGCCCTTGTGACGCCAATACACTTTTTTGGAGGTAACACAGAATGAAAGAAGTCTATGTTGTCAACTGCTGCCGTACCGCTATTGGTTCCTTTGGCGGGAGCCTGAAGGACACCCCTGCCGCCGAGATGGGTGCCGTTGTCATCAAGGAAGCTCTGAACCGCGCTGGTGTGAAGCCTGAGAATGTGGATGAGGTCATGTTTGGCTGCATCCTGACCGCTGGCCTGGGCCAGAACCCCGCCCGTCAGGCTGCCCTGAAGGCTGGTGTGCCGATCAGCGTGCCCGCCTACACTGTGGGTATGGTGTGCGGCTCCGGTATGAAGTCCGTCATTGAGGGCGCCCGCGCCATCCTGACCGGCGATGCCAACATCGTGGTGGCTGGCGGCACCGAGAATATGTCCGCTGCTCCCTATGCCATCCCTGCTGCCCGCTGGGGCGCCCGCATGGGTGACAACAAGATGGTGGACACCATGATCAAGGACGGCCTGTGGGATGCTTATAACAACTACCACATGGGCACCACTGCCGAGAATATCTGCGACGTGTGGGGAATCACCCGTGAGGAACTGGATGAGTTTGCTGCCTCCTCCCAGAACAAGGCTGAGGCCGCTCTGAACTCCGGCCGCTTCAACGACGAGATCGTTCCCGTGATGATCAAGAAGAAGAAGGAGATGGTGGAGTTTAAGGTGGACGAGTTCCCCCGTGCCGGTGTGACCGCCGAGGGTATCTCCAAGCTGCGCGGTGCCTTCCCTGTGGGTCCTGAGGGTGTCGAGGAGTCCATCGAGCACACCTTCCCTGTTACCCAGGTCCATGAGGCCGACACCAAGAAGCACGTCCAGCGTGTCACCGCTGCCAATGCTTCCGGCATCAATGACGGTGCTGCCGCTATCATCCTGGCTTCCGGAGAGGCTGTGGAGAAGTACGGCCTGAAGCCCATGGCCAAGCTGGTCAGCTGGGGTCAGGGCGGTGTGGATCCCAAGATCATGGGCGTGGGTCCTGTTCCTGCTTCCCGCCAGGCTATGGAGAAGGCCGGCTTGAAGATCGAGGATATGGATCTGGTGGAGGCCAACGAGGCTTTCGCGGCTCAGTCCATCGCCGTGGCCCGTGAGCTGGGCTTCGATATGAGCAAGGTCAACGTCAATGGCGGCGCCATTGCCCTGGGTCATCCTGTGGGCGCTTCCGGCGCACGTATCATCGTTACTCTGCTCCACGAGATGGCCAAGCGCCCTGAGGCTAAGAAGGGTCTGGCTACTCTGTGCATCGGCGGCGGTATGGGCGTTGCCACGATCTTCGAGAAGTGCTGAGACTGATTGGTTAAACCGATTCCCGCCCCCTGCGTCAGCGCAGGGGGCGGGTTTTTTTGTCCCCTGCGGGCTTGTTCTGGGAGTTGTCCACAGAATGGGACGAAATTGTGGAAAACATTTGAGCCTGTCCTTCTAAGCCGCCCTGCCACCGCATACAGTGGGAGAGGTACACAGGATAAGGAGGGACTGGTATGAGAGAGAGACGGCGGAGACCGGACAGGCTCCGGGTGCTCCGGCGCAGCGTAGGCCTGGTTTTGGCGCTGGTGACTGTCTGGGGCGTGTGGCTGACGGCAGACCTGTCCAGCGTGGGTGAGGCAATGCGCGTGTGGTCTGCGGATTCTCAGGCGGTAGTGGGGCTGCTGGCGGAGCAGCTGGGTCAGGTTCCAGAGGAGACTGCCCTAGCAGAGATGGACGGCTTGGGCCGACTGCTGGTGGAACAGTCTGCTATGCTGTCAGCAGGGGTTGAGGTGGTGGACGCCCTTCGGAAAGAGAAGGAGACCGATCAGATCCCACCTTCGGCAGAAGATCCCCCAGAGGTGGAGGATGACGATGATCAAACAGTCCCCCAGCTTCAGCCGCCGGCAGAACCGGACGATGTGCGGGAGATGACCGGTGTTGGTCGGGAGGGAGGACAATATTTCAGTCGGAACGGAGTCTACTTGTATGACCGAACCAACAAGGGACTGGATCCCTCGGTATTTGATGCAGGGGCGGTCCATTTCGGCTTGGGGGAGGGGCCACAGATCCTGATCTTACACAGCCACGGCAGTGAGGCTTACTCCCAAAACGATGGAGATCTCTATCAGGAGAGCGATGCCTACCGTACTACCGACTGCACACATAACGTGGTTCGTGTGGGGGAGGCCATGGCGGAAGTGTTCCGCAGCCAAGGTTTCCAGGTGATCCATGATACCAATCTGTATGATTATCCTGCCTATAATGGCTCGTATGACAGGTCAAAAGCAGCGGTGCGGGACTGGCTGGCCAAGTATCCCACGATCCGGATCATCTTGGATGTCCACCGAGACGCGCTGGTGGGCAGCGATGGCTCCATCTATAAGCTGATTACCCAGGAGAATGGGAAAAAGACTGCCCAGATCATGCTGGTAGTGGGCACCGACGGCGGTGGAGCGCAGCATCCGTACTGGATCGATAATCTGGCCCTGGCTGTCCGGTTTCAGCAGGAATTGATTTCCGACTATGTGAGTTTGGCTCGCCCCATCGTGCTGCGCAACAGCAGCTACAACCAGCAGTTATCGCCCGGCTACTTACTGGTGGAGGTGGGGGGACATGGCAATACACTCACTGAGGCAGTGGACGGCGCCCGCCTTTTTGCCCAGAGTGTCAGTCAGGTGCTGAACACCATGTGGATAAAATAGAGCAGGAAAATGACAGATCCCGGAACGCTGCTCCAAAGCGCCCGGGATCTGTCATTGAAAAAGAGGATTAAAATGAAACGAACTTGTCTCTTGCAGGACTCATCCTATCAAAGAGTTATTACAAAAGAGACGAAAAAGTGTTACATAACCTTTAAATCTTCCAAAGAGTGCACTTTTATTCGGTCGGAAAGTGAAGCGGGGAACCCTTGACGCAGAAGAAAAAAACAGGTAAACTGAGGAAAGCTTTGACTGATAGATACCCCCTATCCCGAGTGTTTGGGACAGGGGGCATTGGTGCGCCTTGATTTCCATATCATGGAATATATTGGTACAAGGAGTGATATTTAATGGAGATAATCCGCTCTGTTTTGCGTGAGCTGCCTGAATTTCAGCAGCTGCTGACGGCGCTGGATGGTGGACAGTCCCCGGTAGCGGTGTCTGGTCTGGCGGCGGTCCACCGGGCCCACTTTGCGGCCTGTATGGGTCAGGAGAGCGGCCGCCCGGTGGTGGTGGTGTGTGCTGACGAGGGGGAAGCAGAGCGGATGGCCCGAGATCTGTCCTTCCTCATCGGCGGAGAAGTCCCTGTGCTGACTGCCCGCTCTTTCCTGTTCCACAACATCGCCACCGTCTCCCGTCAGTGGGAACACCGGCGTCTCCGCCTCTTCTACCGTTTGACCCATGGGGAGATTCCCTATTTGGTGGCCACTGTGGAGTCTCTGCTCCAACGGACTCTCCCGCCGGAGGCGCTGGAGCGCGCCTGCACTGCCCTGGAAGTGGGGCAGCGCGCCGACCTGGAGGAACTGACCGCACATCTGACGGAAGCGGGCTATGTCCGCTGTGAGCAGGTGGAGGGGCCGGGGCAGTTTGCGCTTCGGGGAGGGATTTTGGATGTGTACTCCCCAGCCATGGAGGCCCCGGTTCGGGCTGAGTTTTTCGGGGATGAGGTGGATGCCCTGGGGATCTTTGATCCGGGAACCCAGCGGCGAACGGCGAATGTGGAGCGTGCTGTGCTGCTTCCTGCGGCGGAGACTCTGCCCCATTTGGCTCCAGGAGGTCTGGCCGGCCTGCTGAAAGAGCTGGATCAGCGTTCTGCAGCTGCCGTCCAGGATGGTTTGGAGGAATTGGCGGTCACGCTCCGGCAGGATCGTGAGGCCTTGGAAGAGGGGCGATCCTTCCCGGCCGCTGACCGGTACCTTCCTCTGATCTATCCGGAACTGGCCACTGCGGCGGATTATCTTCCCTATGATGCCTGTATCTTTTTTTCGGAGAGCAGCCGGGTGGGAGAGCGGGCAAAAACTTGGCAGTGGCAGCTGGAAGAGGATGTCAAGACGCTGCTGGAACGGGGGGAGTTGGATGGAGGCTGCGGAACGCTGTTCCGCTCTTATGACCAGCTATGCCGCAGACTGGAGGACTTCCCGTTTGCCTATCTAGACTCCTTCACACTGTCCACCTACCCGGCAGCACCCCGGTGTGTGCTGTCCCTGATGGCGAAGCAGCTGCCATCCTTTGGGGCCAGCCTGGAGACTGCGGTGCAGGATCTGAGCCACTATCAGAGCGCCGGGTTTTCTGTTCTGGTGTTGGTGTCCAGCGAGCAGAGGGCACTGAACCTCCAGACACTTCTGCGGGAGCAGAAGGTGAAGTCCGGTGTAGACTTCGCCCTGAAGGCTCTGCCTCAGCCGGGACAGATCATCCTCACTGTGGGAGGGCTGTCCGGGGGGATGGAGTACCCTGGACTGAAGCTGGCAGTTATCACCGAGGGCTCGTCTGGCGGAACCAGAAAACGGCCCCGACCGGTCAAAAAGGAGGCCACCAACCGGCAGAAGCTGAAGTCTTATGCAGATCTGTCCCCCGGGGATCTGGTGGTCCACGAGCACCACGGAGTGGGCCGGTATGTTGGTATGGTGAAGATGCCTGCCGATGGCATCGAGAAAGATTATGTGAAGATCGCCTACGCTGGGACGGATGTGCTGTATGTCCCGGCTACCCAGCTGGATCTGGTCTCCAAGTATATCGGCGGCGGTGAAGACGCCCAGGAAACGAAAAAGCTGTCCAAGCTGGGTGGAACGGACTGGGAGCGGGCCAAGACCAAGGCAAAGAAGGCGGTGGCCGACTTGGCTAAGGGGTTGATCCAACTGTACGCCCAGCGCCAGCGTCAGCCTGGTTTTGCTTTTTCACCGGACTCTCCATGGCAGCGGGAGTTTGAGGAGCAGTTTGAGTATTCCGAGACAGACGACCAACTGCGGTGTATCGAGGAGATCAAGCGGGATATGGAGCGCCCTGTGCCCATGGACCGGCTGCTGTGCGGAGATGTGGGATACGGTAAGACGGAGGTGGCCTTCCGGGCCATGATGAAATGCGTGTTGGACGGCAAGCAGGCAGCCATCCTGGTGCCTACTACCGTTCTGGCCCGACAGCACTATCTCACGGCCCTGCGCCGCTTTGCCAGGTATCCAGTGAACATTGATGTAGTCTCCCGCTTTCGCACCCCGGCTCAGATGAAGGAGACGCTGAGACGGGTCGAGGAGGGACGGGTGGACATCCTCATCGGAACCCACCGCCTGTTTAACAAGGACGTGCGCTTCAAGGACCTGGGCCTGCTGGTGGTGGACGAGGAGCAGCGCTTCGGCGTCCAGCACAAGGAGAAGCTGAAGGAGCGCTTTGCCCAGGTGGACGTGCTCACCCTGTCTGCCACCCCGATCCCACGAACCCTGAACATGGCCATGTCGGGCATCCGGGATATGTCCACGTTGGAGGAGCCGCCCGCCGACCGGCTGCCGGTACAGACCTATGTGCTGGAGCATAACTGGCCGGTGCTGGCCGACGCTATGCGCCGGGAACTGGAGCGGGGAGGACAAGTCTACTACCTCCACAACCGGGTGGAGACCATCGACCGCACTGCCGCCCGCATCGGACAGATGCTGGGGGAGGATGCGGCGGTGGGGGTGGTTCATGGTAAAATGAGCCAGGAGGCCATCGATGATGTCATGAGCCGCATGACCGATGGGGAACTGAATGTGTTGGTATGCACCACCATCATTGAGACGGGTATCGATTTGCCCAATGCCAATACCCTTATCATTGAGGATGCTGACCACTTAGGCCTGGCCCAGCTGCACCAGATCCGGGGCCGGGTAGGAAGATCCAATCGCCGGGCCTTTGCCTATCTCACCTATCGCCGGGGAAAGGCGCTCACCGAAGTGGCTGCTAAGCGCCTATCGGCTATCCGGGAGTTTGCGGAGTTTGGTTCCGGCTTCAAAATTGCCATGCGGGATCTGGAGATCCGGGGTGCGGGTAACGTGCTGGGCCCAGAGCAGAGCGGCTTCATGCTGTCGGTGGGCTATGATATGTATCTGAAGCTGCTGGAGGAGGCGGTGCTCACCCAGCAGGGACAGCCAGCCCCAAAGCGCACCGAGTGTGCCGCCGATCTGGCGGTGGCAGCTTCTATCCCAGATCGGTATGTCCCAGCGCCGGAGCAGAGGATGGACCTATACCGGCGCATCGCTGCCATCCGCAGTGAGGAGGAGGCAGATGACCTGGTGGATGAGCTCATTGACCGCTATGGTGAGCCGCCCCGGACAGTGAATAACCTGATCTCCGTGGCGCTGCTCCGGGCGGCTGCGGCGGAGGCTAATATTACCGATATCGCCCAGAAAAATGGGCAGCTGATCTTTACCTTGGATCAGTTCCGATTGGAAGCCTTCTCCTTGTTATGCGACGGGGATCGCTATCGGAACCGGCTGCTCCTCATCCCGGGAGATGTGCCCCGGTTTACCCTCCGTCTGCGGAAGGGGGACGACCCGCTTCGCTGTGCGCAGAACCTGGTGGAGGACTATGTCCGGGTCTGCGGAGAGGCAGGGTGAGAAAATGATTCCACAATTTTGGGCCGGCGTGTGGAAAGAATGTCCACGCAGTCCGCGGGACAAAGGAGGTTGTGCTCATGGATCATAAGGACTATATGCGTCGGGCGCTGGAACTGGCTGCTCAGGCTGGGGCAGAGGGCGATGTGCCTGTGGGCTGTGTCATTGTCCGGGATGGAGAAATCGTGGGGGAGGGGCGCAACCGCCGGGAGGAGAACGGCGACGCCACTGCTCACGCAGAACTGGAGGCTATCCGGGATGCCTGCCGCCGCCTGGGCAGCTGGCGGCTTCACAGGTGTACCATGTACGTTACCCTGGAGCCTTGCCCTATGTGCGCTGGAGGGATCATCAACGCCAGGGTGGACACGGTGCGCTATGGGACCCGCGATGACAAGGCGGGGGCCTGCGGCTCGGTGCTTAACCTGTTTGAGGAGCGCTTTAACCACCATCCGAGGCTGTACCGCGGTCCACTGGAGTGTGAGTGTCAGGAGATCCTTCAGAACTTTTTCCAGGGCTTGCGAGAGAATGGGGCTGGGGAGAATGAATAAAGGAAAATGTTTAATCCTTTTGTAACAACTTGCGCTGGTTTTATTCATAAAAATAGGGTATTCTAAATCTGCAAGGCAAGAGTACAACTCTTTTTCATCTGAATCCTCCATCCTTTTAGAACGCAGTCGGTTTTACCGGCTGCGTTCTCCTTTCTGCCACAACAAAAAAGTGCGCCCCTTGGGGGCGCACAGAGGATCAAATCAGCAAATCGTAGATCAGGCGGACGGTGAGAAGAGTCAGGACGACAAAAAACATGGGACGGATGACTTTGGCTCCGCCCCGAAGGGCCAAGCCGGAGCCTACATATCCTCCAGCCAGACCGCACAGGGCGGCAGGTAGGCCTACAGCCCAGATTACCTCACCGGCCAAGGCGAAGGTGACCAGTGAGGCGGCATTGGAAGCTGCGTTGGCTGCCTTCGTATTCCCGGAGGCGGTGAGCAGATCAAACTTGCAGAGACTGGTATACGCCAGCATAAGGAAAGTTCCTGCTCCGGGGCCAAAAAATCCATCGTAGCACCCTACGGCCAGGCCGATGGCCAGGGAAAACCAGGAGAGTCGGAGAGGAGAGAACTGGTCGGAGTGGTCCTCTGTCCCAAAGTCTCTCTTTAAAAGGAGAAAGACGGCCATTACAGGAACAATGGCCAGCATGATATAATAGAGGAACTGGTCCGGCAGGATAAGATTCAGCTTGGCCCCTGCCCAGGCTCCTGCCAGAGCGCCGACTGCGCCCCAGGCGGCACTGGGCATCCGAATCTCCCCTCGGTGCCAGAAGCGGTAGGCGGAGAGCAGAGTGCCCCACACATTGCCGCATTTGTTGGTGGCGGAGGCTGCGTGGGGGTCCAGTCCGGCCAGCAGGTAGGCGGGCAGTGTGATCAGTCCGCCGCCGCCGGCCACTGCATCTACAATACCGCCAAGGAATACCAGGGGACATACAATTAGCAAGGTGTGCAGTAAATCATTCCATTCCATTTGATGAAGCCCTCCTAGTTGTGTGGGAGCAGATAAAATGCGTCCGGGCTGTCCGGACGCAGATGGGAAACGTGGTAAGTTTTATTATTTTATCACATCAAAGGTGGAAAAGCTACCCGCTATTTCCACAAAATCTGAGAGAAACTCTCGTGGAACTCTTCGGCCCAAAAGCCTTGACGGTGTCCAGCGGGTTGCGTAAAATAAGAAGGAATAAATTTGCACAGGATCTGCAACGATAAGACTAAAGGAGTGAGGGCATGGCCAGACAGGGGTTCGATAACGACCAGTATCTGAAACTCCAATCCCAGCACATCCAGGAACGTATCGCCCAGTTTGGGGGCAAATTATACCTGGAATTTGGAGGCAAGCTGTTTGATGATTTCCACGCCAGCAGGGTACTGCCCGGGTTTGAGCCGGACAGTAAGATCCGGATGCTGGCCCAGATGAAGGACAGTGCAGAGGTCATCATTGCCATCAATGCCGCCGATATTGAGAAAAATAAGGTGCGAGGGGATCTGGGCATCACATACGACAGTGACGTCCTTCGTCTCATCGACGCATTCCATTCTATGGAACTGTATGTAGGCAGCGTGGTGGTCACCCAGTATTCCGGGCAGCCTGCCGCCGATGCTTTCCAGGCCCGGCTGGAACAGCTGGGGATCCGGGTGTACTGCCACTATCCCATCGCAGGCTATCCTCATAATATCGCCCATATCGTTTCGGACGAGGGATTTGGAAAGAATCAGTATATTGAGACCAGCCGTCCCTTGGTGGTGGTCACCGCTCCGGGCCCCGGCAGCGGCAAGATGGCAACCTGTCTTAGTCAGCTCTACCATGAGCATAAGCGGGGAATTACTGCCGGCTATGCTAAGTTTGAGACCTTCCCCATCTGGAACCTGCCTCTGAAGCACCCGGTGAACCTAGCCTATGAGGCGGCCACCGCTGACCTGGACGATGTGAACATGATCGATCCTTTCCACCTCCAGGCTTATGGCGAGACCACGGTGAACTACAACCGGGATGTGGAGGTTTTCCCTGTCCTGGCAGCCATGTTTGAGAAGATTACCGGTGAGTGCCCCTATAAGTCCCCCACGGACATGGGGGTGAATATGGCGGGAAAGTGTATCTATGATGATGAAGCGGTTCAGGATGCCGCCCGGCAGGAGATCATCCGCCGCTACTATGACGCCTTGTGTGAGCGCCGCCAGGGCAGAGGTTCCGACCACACGGTGTACCGGTTGGAGCTGCTGATGCAGCAGGCGGGGGTCACCCCGGATATCCGTCCTGTGGTGGCCGCCGCCAACGAGGCCGCCCAGCGTACCGGAGAGCCTGCCATGGCCATCCAGCTCCCGGACGGGGAGATGGTCATCGGCAAGACCTCTGAACTGATGGGCTGTTCTGCTGCGGCCTTGCTCAATGCCCTGAAGGCCCTGGCCGGCGCAGGAGGACACGGTGTTCACCTGATCAAGCAGTCGGCTATTGAGCCCATCCAGACTGTCAAGGTGAAGTATCTGGGTTCCAACAACCCTAGACTCCACAGCGACGAGGTGCTGGTGGCCCTGGCTGCTTCTGCCAACCAGGATGCGAAGGCCCTGGCTGCCCTGCGTTCTCTGGCGGCACTCAACGGCTGTCAGGCTCACTGTTCTGTCATCCTCTCGCCTCCGGATGAGAGTACCTATAAAAAGCTGGGTCTCCAGCTCACCTGCGAGCCTCGGTATCAGACCAACAACTTGTATCACCGATAAGCGGCGATTTTATGAAAAACACTACGACGCGCCCCTGGAGAAGATTTCTTCTCCAGGGGCGCGTTTTTTCCTGTTAAGGGGCACATGATATGCGCCTGCGGGCGGGTCTGAACCCCCTGAGGCATGAAATGGGATCATCTGCTCGCTTCCGGAGCGGGAGCCATGGACCGGGAGAGCTGCCACAGCCGGAGCAGGATGTAGACACGGGCGCAGAAACCGGCGGCGCCCGCCGCCACCGTCAGCCAGGGGGCCCGGAGCAGCAGGTCCTGGAAGTAGAAGAGGGTGGTCAGCAGGACGGCCGCGGTCCGGGCGGAGCGCAGCTGCCGGGGGAGGGGCGTGCCGGGGAGCAGGTCCTCCGCCAGACCGGCCAGATCGGTGAATAGCTGAAAGTCGGCGTACATCCGGACCAGGGCGGCCAGAAGGGAGAGCGCGCCGGGGATATGGGGGGAGAGGCCGGGGAAAAACTGTTGAAGGGACCAGAGCCCCAGAGCCAGCCAGAAGGGAGCCAGCAGGCCCAGACTGGGCCGGTCGGCGGCCAGAGCCCGGGTCCCGCGGCCCACCAGCCAGAAGCCCAGGCAGTCGGGGAGCAGGGGGACCGTGAAGGAGAAGCCAAAGCGGAAATTCAGGTCAAAGTCCAGAAACAGGAGCAGTGTGCCCCAGAAAATGGACCGGAGGGCGGAGAAGCGGATGTGCTGCCGGGTCATGGAAGGACCTCCTCTCGCTCCGGAGTGAGGGAGAAGCTCCCGCCGTCCGGCGTGGTGTACCGGGGGGTGAGGGGGACGGAGAAGGTCTCCCCATGGGCGTTGGTCACACAGGCGGTAAAGCCGTCCGGGGCGGTGTACTGGCGCAGATCCCCCGTCCAGCAGTCGCGCCAGCCGCTGCCGCCGCCGCCCCCCTCGTGGAACGTGATCTGTTCGCCGGCCTCCAGGACATGAAATTCATACCGTTGGTGGAAGGAGGCGCGGTTTTCCACGGCGGTCCCGGGCCGTTCCTGTGTGTTTACATTATCATAGGTCGTGTGAATATCCACAATGTCCGGGTCGTTCCAGCATGGGACAATGTCCACCGTGTAGGAGCGCTGCTTGCCGCAGGTGTTCTCCCGGGTGACCACCATCCCGCTGTATAGGGCGGAAAAGCCGGGGAGACGTGGCATAGGGGCGGGGGAGAGGGCGTTATCCTCCTCCGCTTCCCCGGTCGTGAAGGGGAAGGAGAACGGATCGTGGGGGGTGCGGAGCCGCTCACGGCCCAGGAAGCCGTCCCCGGTCTCCAGAAGCTGGGCGGCGGATACTTCCAGACGCAGGCTGTCGGCCTCACCGCTCCAGGTGACCGGGCCGCAGAGCGGAAGCTGCATATAATAAAAGCCGTTCTCCAGAAGGCCCTCCGTCTCCGCCAGCTTCTCCACCGTCCAGTACGGCCCGTCGGGCAGGAGGTGCACCGTGTGGCACAGGTACTCCACCGGCCAGGGGGCGCCGTCATCCCGGGGATAGACGTCCCCCGCCTGCATCTCTTGATCCCGGAACCAGAACACCTGACACAGGAAGCCGCCGCGGCCGTCGGAGACCAGCCCCCGGAACACCGGGCCGGACCGCCACCAGCGGTGGAGCTGCTCCGGATGCTCCTCCGGCAGGCGCAGGGCCCCACGGTACTGCTCCAGCGCCTGGGGCAGATCCTCCTCCGGGACAGTCATCCCCCGGCAAAGAAGGGCCAGGGCGGGCTGATGGAGGCGGTGGAGCATGGCTTTGCCATAGGCGTCCAGCGCCCCGGCCACGGTGGCGGCACGGCTGCGCTCCGCTGTGGCCAGGATGCCGGGGACGCCGCTGTCTTGAGGGGATACCGTGACCGGGTCGGTCTCCCCGCCCGGAGCGGGGCCTCCCACGGCCAGGGCCATGACCAGCGCCGTCCCCATACAGCCGGACACCAGGGCCATTCCACGGGGAAAGCGTTTGAAGCGGGCGATGGCCTGGATGCGGGCCTGGATGGCCCGGGCCCCATTGGCCATGGTGGTGGCTCCTGGGACGCGCACCGTCCGGCTGTCCACCATGGACAGGAGGACCCGGCCGTAATCCCGGCGGTCCTCCCCCTCCAGACGCTCCAGAACACGCTGGTCGCACAGCGCCTCCCGGTCGTTGTCCACCTTGTCAAAGACCAGCCACAGAAGGGGATCACACCAGTGGAGACAGCGAAGGGCGGCGATGAGCCACCCAGCCCACAGGTCCCGGTGCTTCAGGTGGAGAAGCTCATGCAGGATGACCTTTTCGTCCGGCTCCCAGCCCATAGGCAGAACCAGAGCGGGAGCAAAAAATCCCATCAGGAAGGGGCTTCGCTCCCAGCGGCACTCCACCACGCGCCGGGGGCGGGGCAGCTGGTACCGTTGGGCCACAGCGTCGATAGCCGCCCGCCGAGGACCCTCCACCGGGACGCCCCGAGAGACCCGGAGGGACAGGCGCAGGGCGCACCCCAGGTACCACAGGGCCAGGCCCAGCGCCCCGGCCAGATAGAGGAGGAACAGCCAGTCGGTGAGGGACCGGGGGGCCTCCGACGGGAGAAGGGGGATGGGGCCCCGGGGGAGGGAGAGCGTCCAGGGGGAGCTGTATGCAGAGTCCAGCGTCAGCTCTGCCCCAGCCCGGGCGGCCTCCAGCCAGGGCCACACATCCAGAACGGTGGAGCGGCCCCACGCCCCCGCGGGGATCAGCAGTCTCAGGACCAGCACCCCCCAGATCCCGTACTGCCACCGGGGGGAGAGCAGATTTCGGAAGATCCGCTGGAGCAGAAGGAGAAAGAGGGCGCACAGCCCGCCCGCCGCCGTCTGCTGAAGAAGCATCCAGATATTTTCCACCGGCTACACCTCCATCTCGTCCAGCAGGCGGCGCAGCTCCGCCCGCTCCTCCCGGTCCAGCTGTCCGGAGCGCACGAAGGCGGCTACCAGCCGCCCCGCCGAGCCGCCGTAGGCCCGGTCGGCCAGGGAGCGCTCCTCCTCCGCCACACAGAGCTCCCGGGAGCGGGCGGCAGAGTACCGCCGGGGGCTCTGGGCGTCGGCGGTCACAAGATCCTTGGCCATCATCCGGGTCAAATAGGTGTGTACTGTGGTGCGGCTCCAGCCAGTGTCCTCCGCCAGTCGGGCCAGCACCTCCCCCAGCGTCTGGGGGCCGCCCTGCCACAGGGCCTCCATCACCTTCCACTCGCTGTCTGTTAGCCGTGCCATATCCATTCCTCCTACTTATGTAGTATCTAAAAATATACTACATAAGTAGAAGAAAGATGTCAAGAAAATTTGTCCATCCTTCGGAGCATGAAACTAGGGATAAACACCGCCGGGGCGGCAGATACTACCGGGGAGAAGGGAGGAGACGCTATGGGTATTCTGGAGCCGGAGCGGACAGATACCGGGCCGCATCCCAGAAAGGAACCGCGCTTTGACGGGCCGCTGACGCTGGAGGCTTTGGGGCGGGTGTTTGAGGGCTGTGTGGACTATATGGAGCGGCAGGTGTACCTCCACGGGGACCGGGAGCGCACGGTGACGGTGTGCTATCTGCTGGGGATGACCCGGAACGAGCGGATGAGCGACTATATCCTCCGGCCCCTGGCCCAGGACCCCGCCCTCAGCCGGGCCCCGGAGGAGGAGCTGTTTTCCCTGCTCCAGTACGGGGCGCTGTACAACCTGGCGGCCAACCGAAGGACTGTCCTGGATGAGGTGGTCAACGACCTGATCTTGGGCAGCTGTGCCCTGTTTTTCCCTGGGCGGGCCGATGTGCTCACCCTGCCGGTGCCCACCGAGGAGAAGCGCTCTGTGGGGGAGCCGGAGAACGAGCCCGCCCTGAAGGGGGTGCGGGAATCCTTTGTGGAGTCGATCCGAACCAACACTGCTATGGTCCGCCGGCATCTGAAGGCCCCGGAACTGAAGATCCGGGAGCACATTGTGGGCCGCCGGTCCCGGACGCAGGTGGATGTGCTCTATCTGGAGGGGATCGCTGATCCGGAGACGGTGGAGCGGCTGCGCCGCCGGCTGGACAACATCGATATCGACGGGGTGGAGGCCGCGGGCAACCTGGAGGAATATCTGGTAGACCATCTGAACACCCCATTCCCCACCATGCCTTATACCCAGCGGCCCGACCGCTTCTGCCAGGGACTGCTGGAGGGCCGGGTGGGGCTGATGGCGGACGGGCTTCCCTTTGCCTGGCTGCTCCCTGGGACCATCGACCAGTTTTTCAAAACGGGGCAGGATCGGGCCTTTCACTGGATGACTGCTTCTGTCCTCAATCTGGTGCGGTGGCTTTGCGCCCTGGTGACCGTGCTGCTGCCTGGGCTGTATATCGCGGTGGTTACCTTCCACCCGGAGGCCATCCCGGTAAAACTTGCCCTGTCCATTGTGGCCGCAAAACAGGAGGTGCCCTTTTCCACTGTGTTCGAGGTGCTCATCATGCTCCTGGCTTTTGAGGTGCTCCAGGAGGCGGGACTACGCCTCCCCAGCCCCATCGGGGCCACGGTATCCATCCTGGGCGGGCTGGTGGTGGGCAATGCGGCGGTGGAGGCCCGCATCGTCTCCCCAGCGGTACTCATCGCGGTGGCTATCGCGGGGGTAGCCGGATATACCATGCCCAGCCAGGACTTTGCCGCCGCTCTGCGGCTGTGGCGCTTCCTGCTGGCTATCCTGGCCAGTGCTGCTGGGCTGTTTGGGCTAGCGGCGGGCTGCGCGGGGCTGATCTATCACCTGGCCAGCCTGGAGACCTTTGGGGTGCCCTATTTGGCCCCCTTTACCGCCGGGGCAGGACAGCCCCAGGGACATCCTAACCTGCTGCGGCCTCCGCTGCCCCGGATGAAGTGGCGGGACGGGGCCAGACACACCGAAAACCGGAGGAATCAGCGATGAAGAAACGACTGGCCGCCGCTGTACTGGCGGCAGTGGCAGTACTGCTGACGGGCTGCGGTAAGGCCGCCCTGCCTTATGCCCGGGAGATGGGGGACATGGCCCTGCTGCGCACTATGGGAGTGGACGGCGGGGAGAAGGAGGAGGCTTTTCGAGTGACGGTCTCCACAGGAAAACGGGCCGCAGGGCTTCAGGGAGAAGGTCAGCCACCCCTGATCCTGTCGGCAGAGGGAGGCTCCCTTAGTTCAGCCTGTCTGGCGATACAGGGGCTTAGCGACAGCTATATTTTTTATGGCTATGTGGATCAGCTCCTTCTGGGGGAGGAGCTGGCACTGGAGGGGATCCAGACGGTGCTGGATTACTTTGCCCGGGATATGGAGCTGGGCCTGGGCACACAGTTGTGGTTGATCCGGGGCGACACCGCCCAGGGGGCCGTGCAGGCCGGAGAGGAGACTGGGGTGGACAGCCGCCTGTCCACCCTCCAGACGGACAGCGAGATGGGGGCAGCGGGCATTACCCGTACAGCAGGAGAGGCGGCTGCCAGCCTTTTAGAGTGGGGAAGCACCTACCTTCCCGCTCTGTGTGTGGTAGATCAGAAGCAGGATGGAGAGACTGCTTTGCTGGAGGCAGGGTATGGTGTGCTACGAAATGGGCGGCTGGTAGGCTATCTGGATGGAGAGAGCGCCCGGGGGCTGGAGCTGCTCACTGGGCAGGCTGCGGCGGATATTTTGGAACTTGAACTTCCCTCCGGCCGAACTGTGGTGCGGCTTACCGGGGCGGCGGTGCAGTGGAGTCCGGAGTTTCAGGGGGATGATCTGAAGAGGATGCGGCTCACCTGTCGAGTGACCGCTGCCATAGCAGAGGGCCGACAGAGGCCGGAAGAGCAGGAACGGGAACAGCTGCGCCGTGCCCTTGAGATGCGGGAAGAGAGGAGGCTGCGGCGAGTTCTGGACCAGCTGAGAAGCTGGGGGACGGACTGTGCCGGGGTGGGCAGCCAAGTGGGGCGTGCGGATCCTGCCCGTTGGGAGGGGTTAAAAAACCGCTGGACACGGCTGTTTTCCACCGTGCCGGTGGAGATCTGTGTGGAGATTTCTCTCGGAGCCCGGTGAGGAACCAGGCTGAAGGAACGAATGAACGGAGAGGAGGAGTCCGTTGAACCAGGACCGTATTTCAACACACCAGCTTGGCGCATTGCTGTGGGCTGGACTGATGGCGCCGGCGGCAGAACTGCTCCCGGCGGCAACGCTCCCATTGGCGGGGCGGGCGGCTTGGCTGTCTGGGCTTATGGCTCTGCCAGTGGTACTGCTGATCGGGTGGGCTCTGACTCGGCTGGATCTGAGACGGGGTGGTTTGGCCGGAGCGGTATGCCGTGGATTGGGGCCGTGGGCCGGCAAAGGAGTGCTCCTACTTTATATAATATGGGGGGAGCTGCTGCTGTCACTGCGCCTGCGGCTGTGTGCTCAGCGCCTGTTGACCACTGGGGAACGGGATGGATCCCTGTGGTTTTTCCTGCCTGTGGCGGCGCTGCTGGTTCTATGGATGGCCCGTGGGAAACTATCCGCCTTTGCCAGGGCTGGAGAGGTCTTTCTAACAGTACTGCTGACTGCGGCTGGGGCAGTCCTATTCCTTTCTCTGCCACAAACAAAGGGGGAACATCTGCTGCCTCTGTGGTGGGGGGATCTGCCCAATGCAGCCAAGGCAGCTTTGCCAGTGTTGGGCGTACTGGGTTATGGCGTGTTTACAGGGTTCCTGCTGGAGGATCTGGAGGAGTCGAGATCCGGACAGAACAGATGGATCCTATGGAGTGCGGTGGGATGCTGCCTACTGGGTCTGTCACAGGCTGTCGTGATCGGAAATTTTGGGCCGACTCTGGCTCAACAGCTGGACAGCCCCTTCTTTGCATTGGCCAAAAGTGTGGGGGTCGAGGGGGCATTCCAGAGAGTTGAGAGTATGGTTGCTGCAGTTTGGACTTTTGCCGACTTGGCCCTGATGGGACTTTTGGCCATTGCTATCTGGCGGGCTGCTGCTGGAGTGACTCCAAAAGTGCGGCAGAAACCAGTGGTAACTGCCGCAGTACTCATCGCTGCGGTATTGGGGATAGCGGCCTTCCCGGATAGTATTTCTGCGGAGAAAGCGGGCAGCGAGATGGTGCTGTGGGGCAATTTAATTGCTGGGGCTGGAATTCCGATGTTGGTGCTTTTGATCGGCAGCCTAAGAGGGAAGGAGTGGAGATGAGCACATCTTGTGGTATAGATGGTCAAAAGAAGGAAGATATAGAGGAAAGAACTGAAATACGAAAAAAGCAGAAAAAAATCGAAAAAAGTGCTTGACAATCGAGAATAGGCGTGGTAACATATCGA
>JAYCWP010000023.1:0-64737 GCA_037257225.1 Lawsonibacter sp. | reverse complement strand
CTTCATTCATGCCAGGGCTGCAAACCAATTTGCGAAAAATTCTTGACACTACCTTGCAGACTGAATTTGAAACGGAGATTTACCGTGGATATTCCAACAAATTCCGGTGTTGATTTTGGTATCAATGATTAAAACATATTGATATTGTAAGATTTGTCGAGGCCCTCCGGTGCAGCCGGAGGGCCTCACTGTCTCTACAGAGTTTGCAATCATGGGTACAACAAAAAGGTACTCTATTTTTTGACACTAGGATCACCAATGGCTGGCCAGAAAAATCAGGAACTCCTGGAGAATACGAGGGGCGCCGGCAGCTGCCTGCCGAATGGCAGCGGCTATCATTGTTGGGTCGGAGCCCGGATCGAAGGTGATGGCCCCTTTCGCCGTCTGCCCAATAGCCAGAGGAGCAGAGGCCGCACCTCCAATGGCAATTTGGGAGGCGGCGGCAGCGCCGCCAGCCGCATATACGCCAAAGGTGCAGCCGCCCAGTGAGAAGAGACCGGCCGCCACCCCTCCGAAGGCCAGCAGCCCCAGGGCGAGTCCACCGATGGCAAGAGCGCCCACAGCCCATCCCCCAAGAGAGAACAGTAGGCCCAGGGACAGCCCGCCCACGCTGACCAGGCCGAAGGAGAAGCCGCCGATAGAGAGGACCCCCACAGCGCAGTTCCCAATGGCCACGATCCCCCGGGCAGTGCAGAGTCCTCGCTCTCCAAAGCGGACGTGGATCAGAGGGGGACCGAACAGGGTGCGCTGGCTCTTGTACTCATAGTGCCAGCGAGAGTAGTAGTTGTTGATGATGGTGGCGGCTGGAGGAGGAGCAGGCCGCTCCTCGCCGGTCACCAGATAGTCCAGGCTCACATTGAAGTACCGGGCCAGGGCGGCCAGGTTGTCCATGTCAGGCCGGGAGGAGCCAGACTCCCACTTCTGGACTGCCTGACGGGTGACGCCCAACAGGCTGGCCAGCCCCTCCTGGCTCAGACTGGACTGCTTTCGCAGCTCATAGAGCCGCTGTTGAAATTCCATGGGATAGACCTCCTGTTTGTGTCTGTGCGGGGGTATGCTGGAACTGAGCTGAGTTCCTTTCGCAGGGTAAAGGATAGCAAAAAAGGGCCTGCAGCACAACCAAAAATGGGATACAATTTGACAACCAGCGGTTGCAAAGGGAGAAAAACCGCAGTTTTACCTGAAAAAGGGTCAGATTCAAAAATATCCAACGGGAGCCAAAGCAAGGCTCCCGTTGGATATTTGCTTATCTGCTGCGGAAGGCGAAAAAGCGCTGGCCGAAGTAGTTGAGCAGAACAAACAGACCGGAACCGGCCAGCATAGATAGGTTGCCCTGAAGCTGTGGGCTCCATCCGGTTCCAGACAGCAGCCAGACAGTGGCCGGCTTGGCCAGACCGTAGGCCAGGGCCCAACACACGGCGATATTCACCGCAAAACGGAGCACCACGCCGGCCCCGCGCTCCTGATTGCGGAAGGTGAAGTGTTTGTTGAGAAAGAAACTGACCACGCTGCCCACGACATAGTTGGCGGCGGAGGAGATCCAGTAGCCAAGATCACCCCAGGCATAGAGCCCGGCCAGATTGTACAGGCCGAACATGATTCCATAGCCTACAGCGGTGTTGACTACACCCACCAACAAAAAGCGGAAGAGAGTGGGGTCCAGAAGTTGCTTAAGTTTATTCCTCATCCCGGCGGCCTCCGCACTCGTCGGCCACGATGTACCGGGGCCGGTCCTTGATCTCCTCATAGATCTTGGCAATGTAGTAGCCGATGATGCCCAAACAGATCATCAGCACACTGCCGATGAGGAGAAGCAGGAGGATCACCGTGGTGAAGCCCTCCAGGGCCTGCCCGTTCAGCTTCTGCCATAGGGAGTGGGTACCAAGTACCAGAGAGGAGAGAAAAACCAGTACTCCCAACAAGGTGACCAGCTGAAGGGGGGCGGTAGAGAAGGAGGCCAGGTTGGTAATGGCATAGCGGGTGAGGCTGCGGATGGACCACTTGGAGGAGCCAGCGGCTCTGGGCTGAACTTCAAATTCTACTTGAGTGGTGTCAAAGCCAATCCAGGAGGACAGGGCTCGGAAGAAAGCGTTTTTCTCCCGCATGGCAATAAGCACATCCACCGCCCGGCGGTCCAACAGCTTGAAGTCGGAGGCGCGGGACATATCAATCCGGGTGGCTCCGCTGAGAAAGCGGTAGAAGGTCCGGGCGGCAAAGGTGTGGATGGGATTTTCACGGCCACGGCTGACCTTAACGCCCTCCACCACCTGCCAGCCCTCCTGCCAGAGGTGGTACATCTCCAAAATCTTCTCTGGCGGATGCTGGAGGTCACAGTCCAAAACGACACAGCACGCACCACGGGCCTGGGCCAGGCCGGCGAAGATAGCGGCCTCCTTGCCGAAGTTTCGGGAGAAACGTATACCCCGCACCCGGGGATCCTGTGCGGCGGCTTCCTGGATGGCCTGCCAGGTGTGGTCTCGGGAGCCGTCATTGACGAAGAGCAGCTCATAGGGAATATCCGCCTCCATCAGCAGGCCGCCGATGGTTCGGGCGGCCAGAGGAACGGACTCCTCCTCATTATAGGCGGGTAATACCACGGACAGCAGTCCGGTGCGGGGGGTTACAGCTTCCATGGGATCAGCTCCTGTTTTCGTATGCAAGCTCATAGTCGCTCTTGGGGGTGTATTCCTTCTGGATCTTAACTACAATCCGACCGTCGATGCGTTGTACACTGCCGTCGGCGGGGTAGAGGGGCATCCGGCGGAAGGCGGCGGACTTGGAAACGGATTTCATGGTCTCCTCGTCGGGCTCCTCCAGGGGGACATTGAGCCAGTCGTTGAGATAGTAATAGATGTGTTTGTTTAGCGGGGCCACGGTGTCCATGGGGACACTGTAATGGTCTACCAGGGCATAGCTCTCGATAGAGGCATAGATCCTGTCGGTGGGGAAGGAGCCAATGATGACGACCTCTTCCTCACCGGTGTAGCTGGGGCAGCTCTCGATGCGGGAGAGCAGGCGGGTGGCGTAGCTGAGGGTGGCCCGGTGGGCCTGGGCGGAGGCAGTGTAGAGCAGGTTGTTGATGTTGACCCCATAGAGGCACAGGCAGACCAGACAGCCCGCCACCGCCCAAGAGCCGGCGGTGGTTCCACGGGGGCGGGGGAGGAGGCTCAGACCCAAATCGGCGGCCAGCACCACCGCTAGGTAGATGGAGACATAGGCATACTTCATAATGGGGGTGGCATCGGAGAAGGGGGCGATGATCTGGGCGAAGCCCGCCGCTAGAGGGAGAAGAGCCACCATGACCAGTCCGCCTACAGGCCGCCAGGGCTGCTTCCACAGGGAGCGGCGTGTAAGGGCGGTGAAGCAGAACAGAGCACCCAGGGCCAGAGCCAGAAGGTCCAGCAGTACCAGAACCGGAGTGGTAAAGGGACTGGAAGAGCCAGGCAGAAAGAAAAATACCAGGACCTGCTTATAAGCGGAGAGAATTAGATGAGGCAGTTGGGCAATGGGATAGCCGCCGCCGGCCTGGCTCATGCCCAGATAGCTGAGCAGCTCCAGCCCCTTAACGGAGAGGAACAGCTGGAGCAGGCCGTAGTACAAGGCGGCCCCAGCAGCCAGCATACCCATCAGCCGAAGACCAAGATGCAGGGTGCCCTTCCAGTCAGCCCGATGGTCCAGACATTCCCGGAGCACCGCCAGTACGGACAGGGAGATGGCTACTGCGGCATAGGCCTGATAGATCCCCATAGACAAGGCCAGAAGGAGACAGGCCGCAAGGCTTCGGGGCCAGCCGCCCTTCTGCGCCAGATGCACGGACAGTACCGCCAGCAGGATAGCCAGGCAATATGCGGAGGCGGTGAACATATAGAGGAAGGTGTACCCCAGACAGGGGAAGGCGGCCATAAGTACGCCGGCCAGGGCGGACAACGTGCGGCTGTGCAGCCCCAGGATCAGAACAGCGGCGGCCGCCGCCAGGGAGAGAAACACCATGGACAGAAAGCCGATGAGGGCTGGCATCTGAGTAAAACCGTTGAGGGCGGAGGCATAGTGGAGGAACCACCGGCCGGATACCGTCATCTGTTGGGGATCGAACACTCGGCTGAGACCGTCTGAGTTGGGGATCAAATTGGTAAAGGCAAAAAGATGAATGAGATAGCCTGACAAAAAGCAGGACAGGAATGCGGCCAACGAAGTGGCCGGGATCCGTTGTCGCAGGCGGGCTGCGATGCGGTCAAGGGGCATATAAGGGACCTCCTAAACAGTGTGAACAGCGCACAGGTTGGGGCGCATCGATCAAGATCTCTTGCTATTGTAGGCCATTTCCACCGTATTTGCAAGTAAAACTGGAGAATAGACGCCAGAGGGTGCAGGAGAGGGAAAAGGAACCGGATTTTGGGTTGAAATCCGGGAAAGGCTATTGTACAATAAAAGAAACCATGTAAGATGGGGGTGGTGTGGGTACATCACCTCTATAGAGAGGAGTCAGAGGGATGAGCCGGACTGTGATCCGAACCGTAGATCCCCGCAGTCCCGCCAGCCGGGCGGGTATCCGTCCAGGAGAGACACTGCTGGAGGTCAATGGTAAGCCGGTGGTGGATGTGCTGGACTATAAATTTTACACCTATGATCCGCGGCTGACCCTGGGGCTCCAAGAGCCGGACGGCAGCCGCCGCACTGTGCATATCCGCAAGGAGGAGGGCGAGGACCTGGGCCTGGAGTTTGAGACCTACCTCATGGACCGTGCCCGTTCCTGTGCAAACAACTGTATTTTCTGCTTTGTGGACCAGATGCCAAAGGGAATGCGGAAGAGTTTGTACTTCAAGGATGACGATGCACGGCTCAGTTTCCTGATGGGAAATTACCTTACGCTGACCAACCTTTCCCAGAGAGAGGTTCAGCGGATCATTGACCTGCGTATCTCCCCAATCAATGTGTCTGTTCACACCACAGACAGGGAATTGCGGTGCCGGATGCTGAAAAACCGGCGGGCTGGGGAATCTATTGGTATTATGGAGCGCTTTGCCCAGAACCACATCACCATGAACTGCCAGATTGTATCCTGCCCCGGCGTCAATGATGGACCTGCCCTGGACAAGACACTTCGGGATCTGGCGGAGATGTATCCATCGGTGAACAGCATCTCAGTGGTCCCGGTGGGCGTGACCAAGTTCCGGGAGGGGCTGTACCCACTGCGCCCGTACACCCGGGAGGAGGCAGATGCCCTCATCAGCCAGGTGGAGGACTTCGCCGAGGCGCACCGGGCGCGTACCGGGACCCGGCTGGTCTGGTGCTCCGACGAGTTCTACCTGCTGGCGGGACGGGAGCTGCCACCGGAGGAGTATTTTGAGGAATTTACCCAGCTGGATAACGGGGTGGGGATGCTCACCCTGCTGTCCCGGGAGTTTGCCCGGGGTCTGGATCTGATGGAGCCGGAGGAGATGGAGGATGCGACCCCATTTGCCATCGCCACCGGAGTGTCTGCCGCCCCCTTTCTGGAGCAGCTGGTGGCCCGGGCCCAGGAGAAGTGCGAGGCCATTCAGGGGACGGTGTACCCCATCCGCAACGACTTTTTCGGCCATACTATCACGGTGGCTGGGCTGGTGACCGGCGGCGATCTGATCGCCCAACTGCGGGGGCGGGATCTGGGACAGCGGCTGCTGATCCCGGCCAATATGCTCCGGGCCGGGGAGCGGGTATTTTTGGATGATGTCTCTTTGGATGATGTGGAGCGGGAGCTGGGGGTGCCAGTGATCCCAGTTGCCCAGGACGGATTTGAACTGCTGGATGCGGTGTGCGGTCTGGAGGTTCCGCCTCCGGAACAGGTTCAGCTGCGGGAGGAGACCGAATATTTTCAATACAGATAACTGGAGCGGGCGGCTAGACGCCTCTGCTCCTCTTTGAAATACAGGAGGAAACGCTATGAAACCATTAGTTGCTATCGTGGGCCGGCCCAATGTGGGAAAGTCCATGCTCTTCAATAAGCTGTGCGGCCGTCGGCTGTCCATTGTGGAGGACACCCCCGGGGTTACCCGGGACCGCATTTACGCCCCTTGCGAGTGGCGTAACCGGGTGTTCGACATCGTGGACACCGGCGGCATCGAGCCGGGCACCGATGATCAGATTCTGGCCTTTATGCGGGAGCAGGCGGAAATCGCCATCTCTACCGCCACCGTGATCGTCTTTGTGTGTGACATCAAGACCGGAATGACTGCCTCTGACCAGGAGGTAGCCAATATGCTCCTGCGCTCCGGCAAGCCGGTGGTGCTGGCGGTGAACAAGGCCGACCAGACCGGCCGGGAGAATCCGGACATCTATGAGTTCTACAACCTGGGCCTGGGGGATCCCATCGCGGTCTCCGCCGTCCATGGCCACGGCACCGGCGACCTGCTGGACGCCTGCTTTGCATACTTCCCCCCCGAGGAGGAAGAGGAGGAGGACGACGACGTCATCAAGGTGGCGGTCATCGGAAAGCCCAATGTGGGCAAGTCCTCTCTAATCAACCGCATTTTGGGAGAGGAGCGGGTCATCGTCTCCAACGTGGCGGGGACCACCCGGGACGCCATCGACAGCTACTATGAGAACGAGCAGGGAAAGTTCTGCTTCATCGACACCGCCGGGATGCGGAAGAAGTCCAAGGTGGACGACCGGATCGAGAAGTTCTCCGTCCTCCGTTCCACCATGGCCATCGAGCGCAGCGACGTGTGCCTCATCCTCATCGATGCCCAGGAAGGGGTTACCGAGCAGGACACTAAGGTAGCCGGTCTGGCCCACGAGGCCGGCAAGGCCTGCATCATCGTGGTCAACAAGTGGGACGCCATCGAGAAGGATGGCAAGACCATGGACAAGATGCGCCAGGATGTGATGCGGGACCTGTCCTATATGACCTATGCCCCCATCGTGTTCATCTCTGCCCTGACGGGCCAGCGGGTGGGCCGTCTGTTTGAGCTGATCCGCTATGTGAACGACCAGGCCGCTATGCGCATCACTACCGGGATGCTCAACAACGTCCTGGCTGACGCCACCGCCCGGGTGCAGCCCCCTACGGACAAGGGCCGCCGTCTGAAGATCTACTATATGACCCAGGTTGGGATCAAGCCCCCCCACTTTGTCTGCTTCTGCAACGATGCACGGCTGTTCCACTTCTCCTATCAGCGCTATCTGGAAAATCAGATCCGCTCCACCTTCGGTCTGGAGGGCACCCCGGTGCGCCTTACCGTCCGGCAGAAGGGCGAGAAGGAGGATTAAGATATGGAAGACGCCTTTTTTGTTCTGACGTCCTTTGACTCCAGTATATGGCTGGCAGCTTTAGCGACCGCATTGATCTCCTATTTCTGCGGCTGCTTCAACGGGGCTGTTATTGTCTCGAAATATATTCTTCGGGATGATGTGCGAAAGCATGGCAGCGGTAATGCAGGACTGACAAATTTCTTTCGTACTTTCGGCGGTCCTCTGACCTTTGTGGTTATTCTGACTGATGTATTAAAGGCTGTGATCGCTATCCGGGTATGTGTTTGGCTTTCCGGACAACTCCTCATGCTGAGCAGCTACGAGGTTGAGGTGACCGTCACTGTCCTCACAACATACTGGGCAGGACTGTGGTGCCTGCTGGGCCACATGTTTCCCTGTATGTTCCACTTCAAGGGGGGCAAAGGCATTCTTTCCGGCGGAGCCATCGCCATTATGATCGACTGGCGGATTGCTTTGGTAGTATGGGGGGGATTCTTCGTTCTGGCTGTAGCCACGAAGTATGTGTCTCTGGGCTCTATTTGGGCCGGAGCCTCCTTCCCTGTGGCCACTTGGTTTGTTTATCGAGATCCGGTGATCGCTTTGATGGGACTGGTGATTGGTGGACTGGTGGTCTATATGCACCGGAGCAACATCAAACGGCTGTTGTCCGGGACAGAAAACAAATTTTCCCTGCATCGCAAAAAAAGTGAGCATTAAGGCTGGGGCAAGACTCCGCTGCCTTGGAGAGAGACGGCTTCAAACGGCGGGGCAGGTCCCCTGCCCTACATGGGTTGTACGAAAAATGGGAGGTTATTCAAAATGAAAATAACCGTAGTGGGAAGCGGCGGATGGGGGACAGCCTTGGCTCTGCTGCTGGTTGAAAACGGACATGATGTGACTCTGTGGTCCCACCGCCAGGAAAAGGCGGAAGAATTACACCGGACTCGGGAGAATCCCATGCTGAAGGGGGTGTCCCTGCCGGAGGCGATGCACTTTACCGCAGACCTTTCCGCTGTGGCGGACAGCGGGGCGGTGCTGATGGCCACGCCTTCCTATGCGGTACGGGAGACGGCTGCAAAGCTGCGGGACTTCATCCGCCCTGGAACTGTGGTCATTTCCGCCTCGAAAGGGATTGAGAAGTCCACCTCCCTTCGCTTGAGCCAGGTCATTGAGGAGGAACTGGAGGGCAAGTGCCCGGTAGTGGTGCTGTCGGGGCCCTCTCATGCCGAGGAAGTGGGGCGGCACATCCCAACCGGAGTTGTGGCCGCCGCCGACCGTCTGTCTGATGCTGAGTTAGTCCAGGATCTGTTTATGAATCAGCGCTTCCGGGTCTATACCAGCGATGACCGGATTGGAACCGAGATTTGTGCTGCTCTGAAAAACGTCATCGCCCTGTGCGCTGGCTGTACCGATGGTATGGGCTGCGGGGATAACACCAAGGCGCTGCTGATGACCCGGGGGCTGGCGGAAATGGCCCGTCTGGGAGTGGCTCTGGGCGGACGAAAGGATACCTTCACCGGGCTGGCTGGTGTGGGTGATTTGATCGTCACCTGCACCTCCATGCATTCCCGCAACCGCCGGTGCGGCATTCTTATCGGCCAGGGCAAGCCGGTGGACCAGGCCATGGAGGAGATTGGAGCGGTGGTAGAAGGCTACTACGCCGCTGCCAACGCCCGGACCCTAGCCCAGAAGGCCGGTGTGGAGATGCCAATTTCCCAGGCTGCCTATGAGGTCCTGTATGAGGGCCGGGATCCCAAGCTGGTGGTTATCGATTTAATGGGCCGTGCAAAGCGGTCGGAGTTGGAAGAATCCTGGTCCTGAGTGAAGTTAATAGAAATTATTTCAGACAGCGTCTCTCGGAGAAATAACTTCGGGGGACGCTGTTTTTCACCGCAAGGGAGAAATCGGCATATTATAGAGGCAGAAGCAGGCGGGATATGCCCGCCGGAAGGAGGAGCCTATGAATGGAACAGGGACCTTGACGGTCCGCGTCTACGTCTCCCGGGCGAAGCTGCCTCTGTCAGACACCACGATAGTGGTTACTCAGCGGGGAGAGGGAGGGAAGTACCAACTGCTGTCAGTTCAAGCAACAGACCGAAGCGGATTCACCCGACCGGTGGACATCCCTACCCCGATTATGGGGGACAGTACTCGGCCGGGGGATAGGACGCCCCCTTATGCAGTGTGTGATGTGTGGGCGGAACACCCGGGTTATGCCATGCTGCTGGTGGAAGGAGTCCAGATTTTTGATGGAGTGGATACGCTTCAGGAGATGGAACTGGCACCTCTTAGTGAGGGGGAGTCCAGTTTGATCCAAAATCAGACCTGGGAGATCCCCGGGCAGAACCTGTGAGGTGAGTCATGCCCATCCGAGTGACACCTGTTGTACCCAGTACAATTACTGTACACCTGGGCCTTCCGGACGAGGAGGCGGAAAATGTCACCGTTTCTTTCCCGGACTATGTAAAAAATGTAGCCTCCAGTGAGATCTATCCAACCTGGGAGCCGGCGGCCATCAAGGCGAACATCCTGGCCATTGTTTCCTTTGCACTGAATCGGGTCTACACAGAATTCTATCCAAGCCGAGGCTATGATTTCGACATTACCTCTACCACTGCGTATGATCAGAAGTTTATCCGCGGACGTAACATCTTTGAGAACATCAGCCGCGCAGTGGATGAGAGTTTTAACGACTATATCCGCCGCAGCGGCTTTGTAGAGCCCCTGTCGGCAAAGTTCTGCAACGGTACCACCAGTACCTGTGACGGACTTTCCCAGTGGGGAAGCCAGGATCTGGCCCAGCAGGGGTATGGGCCTATGGAGATTCTACGGCATTATTATGGCGAGGGTATTGAGTTGGTTCAGAACGCTCCGATTCGGGATATGGGAAGTTCCTATCCGGGTACGCCTCTTCGCCTCGGCTCTCAGGGTGAAGCCGTAGTAGTGGCAAAGAATATGCTCAATCGTATCTCTCAGAGCTATCCAGCCATCCCAAAGATATGGCCGGTCACCCGCATCTATGATCCCCAGACAGAGAAGGCAGTCCGGGTCTTTCAGAGTACCTTCGGGTTGACAGCAGATGGTGTGGTGGGCAAAGCGACCTGGTATAAGATGGTATATCTTTATGTGGGGATTTCCCAATTGGCTGAGCTGGTCAGCGAGGGACAGCTGTTCCAGAGTTTTTCCTTTCAGTACCCGGGCCTGCTGCGGCAGGGAGACAGGGGGGGAGATGTGGCAGTGTTGCAATATATGCTGGCTCTGGTCGCGGAGTTTGAACCAACAGTCAGTGTGATTCAAATTGACGGTATCTACGGCGGTGCAACCACCAGGGCTGTGCGGGAGTATCAGTCCCATGTCGGGCTGTTATCTGATGGCATTGTGGGACCCCAGACTTGGCATTCCATCTATGGAGAATATTCGGGTATCGAGCGCGACCTGCGAAGGGATGGCCTCAATTTTCCTCAAAGTGAAGGTGTTCCGGTGATGGCGCCAGGATACGGAACTACCAGCCGGGCAGGCCAATTTCCGGGAGAGGATCTCCGAATGGGGAGCAGCGATCAGAGAGGAGTGAATATGGTATGACACCGCAGGAATTTGAGGAGGAGATGCTGTCCAATCCGGTACAGAATCTCCAATATATGCTCCGTCGTCTGGGAACACGGTACGGTTTTCTTCCCCAGCTGGCGGCCGATGGATTGTTTGGAGAGGAGACACTGGAGGCGGTGATGCTCTTCCAGCGGGAACTGGCCCCGCCGGTAACCGGAGTGGTAGACAGCCGCACCTGGGAGGCCATTCGGCAGGAATGGATGGCGCTGGAACGGGAAGTGGCGCCGCCCAGAAGTCTGCGTATTTTTCCCGGAGAGGGCGCACAGATGCAGCCGGGTGGAGAGGGGGCGTATATGGTTCTGCCCCAAACGATGTTCCAACTGCTGCGCCAGCGGCTGGAGGGAATCGTGGAGGACGAGGCGGACGGACAGCATGGGGATGCCTCGGTGCAGAATACCCTGTGGCTCCAGAACCTGGCCCAGCTGGAGGAGACCGGGGTGATGGACCGGGCAACCTGGGATATGCTCAGCCGATTGTATGAGCTGTTTGTCACTGCCGGGTAGAAAGGAGAGCCAATGACTCATCAGAATTTAACATAGAAAAGCAAGGATCAGCTCTTGACATGAGGGCTGATCCGTTTTTTAATAAGGAGAGAAGATGATGACGGCTGCTGCACGTCAAGAGGAGGAGCATATATGGGAAGCGTGAGACTGGGTCGCACGGGCCTTGTGGTGGAGAAGCAGGGATTTGGCTGTCTGCCCATCCAGCGGATCTCCAAGGCAGAGGCGGTGGAACTGCTCCACCGGGCCTATGACGGAGGAATGAACTACTTTGACACAGCCCGGGCCTATTCGGACAGTGAGGAGAAAGTGGGCGCCGCCTTTGCCGGGATGTGGGACCGGGTGATCCTGGCCACGAAAACCGCCGCACAGACGGCGGAGGAGTTCTGGAAGGATCTGGAGACCAGTCTGCACACTCTGGGCACCGATCACATTGATATCTATCAGTTCCATAACCCCGCCTTCTGTCCTCGTCCGGGGGGAGCGGACGGCCTGTATGATGCCGCCCTGGAGGCCAAGCGTCAGGGAAAGATCCGCCACATCTCCATTACCAATCACCGCCTGGCAGTGGCCCATGAGGCCATCGACTCCGGGCTGTATGACACCCTGCAATTCCCCTTCAGCTACCTGTCCGGCCCCCAGGAGCTGGAGCTGGTGGAGAAATGCCGGGCGGCGGATATGGGCTTTATCGCCATGAAGGGGTTGGCCGGCGGCCTGATCCGGGATGGCCTGACCGCCGCGGCATTCATGGAGGAGCACCCCACGGTTCTGCCCATCTGGGGCGTACAGCGCCAGAGTGAGCTGGACCAGTTCCTGTCCTGTGTCCAGACGCCGCCCACCATGACAGAGGAGCAGAAGGCTTTGATCCGCCAGGATCGGGATGAGCTGGCCGGGGACTTCTGCCGGGGCTGCGGCTACTGTATGCCCTGTCCGGCAGGGATCGAGATCAACAACTGTGCCCGTATGAGCCTAATGCTCCGCCGGGCTCCCGCCGCGGCCTGGCTGACGCCGGAGTGGCAGGAGAAGATGAAGCAAATCGAGCAGTGCCTCCATTGTGGACAGTGCAAGTCTAAATGCCCCTACGGGCTGGATACGCCCCGGCTTTTGGAGGAAAACTATGCAGACTATCAAAGGGTCCTGGCTGGACAGATTGATTGACTGGCCAGAACTGAGAGGAGGAGTCAGAGAATGAAGAAACGAGTCGGAATTCTGACCTCAGGAGGCGACTGTCCGGGGCTGAATGCTACCCTGCGGGGCGTAGCAAAGGCGCTGTATCAGCGTATGGGGGAAAATGTGGAACTCATCGGCATCAGTAACGGCTATGCCGGACTCATCAATGGGGATTGGCGGGTGATGGAACCTCGTGAGTTCTCCGGTATCTTAACAGTAGGCGGAACTATCCTGGGGACCAAGCGTACCCCATTCAAACTGATGCGGGTAGTGGAGGAGGACCAGGTGGACAAAGTGGCCTCCATGAAGAAAAACTATCATGAAATGAAGCTGGATTGTCTGCTGTGTTTGGGCGGCAATGGCACCCATAAGACTGCTAACCTCCTGGCGGAGGAGGGACTGAACATCATTGCACTGCCCAAGACCATCGACAATGACATCTTCGGTACCGATGTGACCTTTGGCTTCCACTCCGCCATGGAAATCGCTACCGAGGCCATCGACCGGGTCCACACCACCGCTGGCAGCCACAGCCGCTGCATGGTGGTGGAACTGATGGGCAATAAGGCGGGATGGCTCACCCTCTATGCCGGTATTGCCGGGGGAGCGGACATCATCCTCATCCCGGAGCTGCCCTATACCATTGAGAATGTATGTGCTGCCATTGAGCGTCGGGCGGCTCAGGGAAAGCACTTCTCCATCCTGGCAGTGGCCGAGGGGGCCGTGGACGCCAAGGAGGCCCGGATGAAGCGAAAGGAACGGATGGCAAAACGGGCGGAGCAGGGATACACCACCGCCACCAACCGTATTGCCCGACAGATCGAGGCTCTCACTGGGATCGAGACTAGAATCTGTGTCCCTGGACATATGCAAAGGGGCGGAAGCCCTTGCCCCTATGATCGAGTACTGGCCACTCAGTTTGGTTCCTATGCCGCTAAGATGGTGGAGGACGAGAACTACGGCATCACAGTTGCTATGAAGAACAACCATGTAGGTGCAAACCGGCTGAAGGATGTAGCTGGGAAAAGCCGCCTGGTCCCGGAGGGACATGGGATGCTGGAGGTAGCCCGCCGCATGGGGATCAGCGTGGGCTGAGCGGGGCAGCTGCCCCTTTATGAAGAAAATACGGCACGGCAGCGGACGCCTCATATTTGAGGTGTCCGCTGCCGTGCCGTATTGCTCTGGGATTAAAAAATCGCATCAGCTGCTGGCAAATCAGACATCAAGAAGTCAGCGGTTCGGCCTGTGCTTCTAACATTTCGGAAAAAGAAAAACAGCCGTCTGTTCAGACGACTGTTTTTGGTGGAGATAAGCGGGATCGAACCGCTGACCTCTTGAATGCCATTCAAGCGCTCTCCCAGCTGAGCTATACCCCCAACTTTGTCATTTGCCGGTGAACTTGGCGAACAACAGGGCTTATTTTAGCAGAGAGAGCGAGAAATGTCAAGCCTATTATTGCATATTTTTTAATTTTTCTGGAGAACAAGGGCGCACTGCAAAATGGATTTGCAGTGCGCCCTTGTGGAAGTGATCTAGCTGGATTGCAAAGAGGCAGATCGGGATGGACACGAAGTGTACCGAGCTGTCTGCGAGAGTCCTTTATAGGCCCAGCTTCATGGAGACGACGTTATCCACCATAGCCAAAGCGTTGTCCAGCATCAGGGGATCTTTGCCGCCGCCCATGGCGGAGTCTGGCTTTCCACCGCCAGAGCCGCCAGCGATGGCGGATACCTGCTTGACGATGTCCCCTGCCTTGACCCCGGCCTTAACAGCATCCTTGCCGCAGACAGCCAGGAAGGTGATCTTATCCCCGTTGACAGCGGCCAGAACACCTACCACGCTGGGCTCCTTATCCCGGAGCAAATCGCCCATTTTGCGCAGCTTTCCGGAATCGGCGTCAGGAACGGTGGCAGTGAGAACCTTTAGACCGCCCACCTCATGGGCGGCAAAGAGGAATCGCTCTGCTTCATTGGCGGCCTCACGGGCCCGGAATTTCTCCAGAGTGTGGTTTAGACTCTTCATCTCAGACATGATCTGCTCCGCCTTCTCCCGCAGCTCGCCGGGCTTAGCCTTCAGGACAGAGGCGGCCTGGAACAGCATCTCCTGATTCCGGTTCATCACGGCCAGGGAGGCACGGCCAGTGGTTGCCTCAATGCGGCGCACGCCAGAGGCTACGGAGAACTCGCTGCTGATGTGGAACACGCCCACCTTGGCGGTGTTGTCCAGGTGGGTGCCGCCGCAGAACTCCACAGAGTAGCCCTTACCCATATCCACTACCCGAACGGTATCGCCGTACTTCTCGCCAAACAGGGCGATGGCGCCCCGCTGTTTGGCCTGCTCAATGGGCATCTCTTCGGTGACCACATCATAGCCGGAAAGGACTGCCTCGTTGACCATGGCGCTGACCTGGGCAAGTTCCTCGGCGGTTAGGGCGGAGAAGTGGGTGAAGTCGAAGCGGAGCCGGTCGGGCTCCACCAGGGAGCCGGCCTGGTGGACATGGTCGCCCAGGACCTTGCGCAGGGCGGCATCCAGCAAGTGTGTGGCAGAGTGAGCACGCATAATAGCCTGGCGGCGGTCGGCGTCTACCTGGGCCTGAACGGTGTCTCCCAATTTGAGTACGCCGCCGGTCAGCTTGCCGGAGTGCATATACTTGCCGCCCTTGTTCTTCTGCACGTCAGTGACCTGGAAGGTCACGCCGCCCGTGCACAGGGTACCGTGGTCAGCGGTCTGACCGCCCATCTCGGCATAGAAGGGGGTCTTGTCCAGCACAACAATGGCCTCCACGCCGGGCATCAGTTCCTCAGCCTGCTCATTCTCCACCACGATGGCCACGACCTTGGCATCGGAGATAGTCAGCGTGTCATAACCAATAAACTGGGTTTCAGGAACCTCCTTGCCGAACTCTACTCCGGCCCAGCCCAGATCGCCCAAGGCTTCCCGAGCCTTACGGGCCCGCTGGCGCTGCTCATCCATCTGTTTGTGGAACTCGGCTTCATCCAGAGACATCCCCTGCTCCTCGACCATCTCCAGAGTCAGGTCCATGGGGAAGCCGTAGGTGTCATACAGCTTGAAGGCATCAGACCCGGAGAAAGTCTGTTCCCCCTTCGTCTTGTGATCTTCCAGCATATCGTGGAAGATCTTCAGACCGCCGTCAATAGTCTTGGCGAAGTTCTCCTCCTCCACTCGGATGACCTTGGTGATATAGTCCTGGCGTTCCCGAAGTTCGGGGTAGTGGCCTTCATTCTCGTGAACAACAGTGTCGCACACCTTGTACAGGAAGGGCTCATTGACGCCAAGAAGCTTGCCGTGGCGGGCGGCCCGGCGGAGCAGGCGGCGCAGGACATAGCCCCGTCCCTCGTTGGAGGGGAGGACACCGTCACAGATCATAAAGGTCGCGGAGCGGATATGGTCGGTGATGACACGGAGGGAGACGTCAGTGGCGTGGCTCTGGCCGTAGCTGGCGCCAGTGATCTCGGTAACCTTGGCGGTGATGTTCATCACGGTGTCCACATCGAACAGGGAGGGGACACCCTGGCATACGGCGGCCAGGCGCTCCAGGCCCATGCCGGTGTCGATATTCTTCTGCTTCAGCTCGGTGTAGTGGTTTTCTCCGTCGTTGTCAAACTGGGAGAACACCACGTTCCAGACCTCCATATAACGGTCACAGTCGCAGCCTACGGTGCAGCCGGGTTTGCCGCAGCCGTACTGGGGACCACGGTCATAATAGATCTCAGAGCAGGGACCGCAGGGGCCGGAGCCGTGCTCCCAGAAGTTGTCCTCCTTGCCAAACTTGAAGATGCGCTGGGCGGGGATGCCGATCTCCTCATTCCAGATCCGAAAGGCCTCGTCGTCGGCGGGGGTAGTCTCGTTGCCGGCAAAAACGGAGGGGTAGAGCCGCTCAGGATCCAGGCCCACCCACTCCGGACTAGTCAAAAACTCCCAGGCCCAGTGGATAGCATCCCTCTTGAAGTAGTCGCCGAAGGAGAAGTTGCCCAGCATTTCAAAATAAGTGCCATGGCGGGCGGTCTTGCCGATGTTCTCGATATCGCCGGTGCGGATACACTTTTGACAAGTGCAGATCCGCTGATGAGGGGGCTCCTTTTCACCAGTGAAATAGGGCTTCATAGGAGCCATACCGCTGTTGATGAGCAGCAGTGAGGCATCATCCTGGGGTACCAAAGAGAAACTGGGCAGGCGGAGATGCTCCTTGCTCTCAAAAAAAGATAGGAACATCTCCCGAAGTTCATTTAGACCAAAGGGTTTGGGATCTCGCATGAGTATTACCTCCATATCAAGTGAAATGTGAATTCTATTTGTATTGCTCGTGGATACCAGAGATCAGCGTTTGGAAACCTCCAGGCCGATCAACTCCATCTCCGGATCAAAGGCTACCCGGAACATGACGCTGTCCTTGGTGTATTTACAGTAGATGACAGCGATGCCGTGGGGCTCAGGCTCTTGACTTCCGGTGACCAAGGTGTCGTCCAATTTGCGGTACTGACCTGCCTTCTGTGTGGCAGTTTCTACCTGGGTTTGGATCTGCTCGGCAGTCAGTCCCTCCTGGATATCTGAGCGGAACTGCGCCAGTACGGCGGAGTAATCCCCGTCAGTCAGCTGCTGTACAATCTCCTCGCCGGCGGCGAGCACGGCATCCTCCTCCATCCCATCTGGGAGAGGTTTTCCTTTGCAGCTTGCCAGCGTCAGCACACATAGACTGGCAGCCACAGCTGCGATCCATCGTTTTTTGCTCATGGTTCTCCTCCTTCCAGCATCAGCTCTGCAACGGAAAACAGAGCAGCCCGACCAGCCATCAGGACTCGGTCTCCTTCTAGGCGGCAGTACAATGTGCCGCCCCGGGGGGAGGCTTGGCGGGCGGTTAATTCCTGCTTTCCCAGCCGCTCTGCCCAGTAGGGGACGATGTGGCAGTGGCCAGAGCCGCACACCGGGTCCTCGGGAAGCCCCATCTTGGGGGCGAAGGTGCGGGAAACACAGTCGTACTCTGTTCCTGTGCCAGGGGCGGTGACCTGCATCAGGGCACCTTTCAGCGCTTTCACCTTGTCCAGGTCGGGCTCCAGTTCCATCACCGTGCGGGGATCGTCAAAGATGCATACCAGGTCCCGTGCCCGCCACACCTCCCGGGGACGGGCCCCCAGGGCGTCAGTGATCTGGTCGGTGACCTCCAGTTGCTTGAGGGAGTAGACGGGGAAATCCAGTTCAAACAGCTCTCCCTGTCTGCGGACGGTGAGGGGACCACTGAGCGTCTGAAAGAGGAGTTTCTCTGACTCTGGCTCTGCAAATCGGCAGATTGCATAGGCAGCCGCCAAGGTGGCGTGCCCGCACAGAGATACTTCACCAGTGGGGGCAAACCACCGCAGATGCCAATCCGGTCCCTCATGGACAGCAAAGGCAGTCTCTGGCAGCTGGTTCTCTCGGGCGATGGCCAGCATCTGCTGGTCGCTGGGCCAAGTACACGGCAGACACACTGCGGCCGGATTTCCTTCAAAGATCCGGTCGGCAAAGGCATCTACCACATATTGTTTCATTGCTGCACAGACCTCCTTACTACAAAAAACACCCCTGAACTGGTCCCAGATGCGGGAGCCAGCTCAGGGGTGAAAGAACTTCTTCCACGGTACCACCCTGATGATCCCCGGAGGGGATCCCTCATTGTCATCCTAGGTAACGGGGATGAACCGTCCCGGTCGTCCCGGGCCGCTCAGGAGTGGCCTATGCCGTTCGCCTGCCAGGGGCTCTCACCATTCCCCCTCGCTGCGGGCCGCTTGCGGCAATTTGCTCCATCTACACGTTTAACAGAGATATTTTATCATAATTTACTCGCTTGTCAAGGGTGGCTTGGATGGATCTGGTGGGAAGGGAGGAAAGAGCACTTGTGCCTCCTCCGCAAGTCGTCCCAAGACCTCTGCCACACGCTCCATGCCGCATTCCCGGTTGCGGAGATAGGCATGGTAACCGCCATAGATCATGCAGCTGAGCAGAATTTGGAGGTCTGCATTGTTTTGGTATTCCGGGCGGCGCTGAAAAATCAGGCGGTGCAGGCCGCTCTCAGTCTTTTCAATGAGCTGGCCGCTCCGGCTGCCGGAGAACAGAGTCTGGATGAGGGGGTCTCGAGCGTGATAGGCACGGAACAACTCTCGTATAAACTCTGCTGGCCGCTCCAGAGCGTATTCTGGATTCTGGATGCTGTCCAGTACCTGATCCACTACCTCAGTTTCCAGTGTATCCGCCAGATCATATAAATCCTGATAGTGTGCATAGAAGGTGGATTTATGGATGTCCGCTTTGGAACACAGCTCCTTAACTGTGATCTTCTCCAAAGGATAGCGGGCCCTCAGCTCCAGAAAGGCGTTAAAGATGCTGTGCTGGGTCTTTTTGGTCCGCAGGTCCATGGCCGGTCTCCTCTCCGTCGATTTCAGACAGAAGTCGGATAACAGACTCTTGTCTGATTTTGTCTCTGGTAATATCTCGTAGTTTGTCTACACTGATGATAGCAAAAAAATAAACGGCTGTCGATGTATTTCAGGAGGGACTATGGATTTTTACGGATTTTACACGGGAAAGATCTTTGATGCCTACCGCTATCTGGGCGGGCATCTGACGGAGGCGGGGGCGGTGTTCCGCACCTTTGCCCCAGCGGCGGAGGCGATCTCCGTCATCGGCGATTTCAACGGTTGGCAGGAGACCCCCATGGAGCGGGTCTATGACGGAAACTTCTGGTCCTGTGAGATCCCGGGCGCCCGGGCAGGGATGCGCTATAAATACAGGATCCGGCGGCGGGACGGAGTCAGTCTGGATCACTGCGACCCCTACGGCTTCTCAATGGAACTGCGGCCTCATAATGCATCCATCCTTCAAGGACTGCCTGCTGCGCGGTTTCAGGATGATGCCTGGCGCCGGCGTCCCTTCGGTGGGGTGGACTGCCCGCTGAATATCTATGAGGTACACCTGGGATCTTGGCGTCGGAAGGCGGAGGACCCTAACGGCTGGTACCGCTATGACGAACTGGCGGAGCTGCTGATCCCCTATGTGAAGGAGGCAGGATATAACTGCATCGAGGTCCTGCCCCTTAGCGAGCATCCCAGCGATGCCTCCTGGGGCTATCAGAATACCGGATTTTTCAGCCCTACCTCCCGCTACGGGACGCCGGAGGAGCTGATGACCCTGGTGGATCGGTGCCATCAGGCAGGTCTGGGGGTGATCCTGGACTTTGTCCCCGTCCACTTCGCGGTGGATGACTACGCCCTCTGGAACTACGACGGGACCGCCCTCTATGAGTACCCCAGCTGGGATGTTGGCAGAAGCGAGTGGGGAAGCTGCAACTTTATGCACTCCCGTGGGGAGGTACGCAGCTTTCTCCAGTCGGCAGCGCACTTTTGGCTGGAGGAATACCATTTTGATGGGCTGCGCATGGACGCAGTTCGCAACCTGATCTACTGGCAGGGGGAGGAGGCCCGGGGAGAGAATCAGGGGGGGATTCAGTTCCTGCGGGAAATGAACCGCGGACTGAAAGAACTCCATCCGGATGCGCTGCTCATTGCGGAGGACTCCTCTGCCTGGCCCGGGGTGACTGCTCCAACGGAGCAGGGAGGACTGGGGTTTGATTATAAGTGGGACATGGGCTGGATGCACGACACTTTGGCTTATTTCCAGATGCCGCCATCTGATCGCACGACTCAGGGGGGAAAACTCACATTCTCGATGGACTACTTCAGAAAGGAACGGTATCTTCTGCCCCTCTCTCACGATGAAGTGGTTCATGGAAAAGCCACGATTCTTCAGAAAATGTATGGAGGATATGAGGACAAATTTCACCAGGTCAGGGCGCTCTACCTCTATATGCTGTCCCATCCAGGGAAGAAGCTGAATTTTATGGGCAATGAGATCGGCCACTTCCGGGAGTGGGATGAGAGCCGGGAACAGGATTGGAACCTGATGGACTACCCAGCCCACCAGGCGTTCTTCCGCTTTATTCAGACGATGAACCGGATCTATCTGGACACTCCCGCCCTGTGGAAGGAGGATTACCAGCCGGAGGGATTCCAGTGGCTGACGATGCACCAGGGAGAACGGGGGGTATTTGCCTTTGTAAGAAGGGGAGGGGGACAGTGCCTGCTTGCGGTGTTCAACTTTCTGGATCAAGAGGCGGAGGCTGCGCTTCCCATTCCAGAGGGAAAGAGGCTGGAACTTCTATTGGACAGCGCCGCGGCTGACTTTGGCGGACCTGGGGGACCAGAAAAGCAGAGCATACCTGTGGAACTGGGAAGAACGGTGCTCTCTCTGCCATCTTACTGTGGACGCTGGTATCTATTAAAATAAGTATAGGGGGAAGGCTGTAGATGATATCGTGGGCAGGCTGGCCTATCATCCAGCCTGCCCACCGCTGTAAGCAAAACAAAAAGCATCTGCTTTCGCAGATGCTTTTTGGTACGGCTGAAGGGATTCGAACCCCCGACCTTTTGGTTCGTAGCCAAACACTCTATCCAACTGAGCTACAGCCGCATTTTGAAGTTTTTAGCCCGTCTCCCTGACGGCTTGATTAGTATAGCACAGGATAGGGGGTTTGGCAAGCCCTTTTTTGAAAAAAATCAAAAAAATTTTATGAGGCATGAAAATGAGACATTTCCTTGTCTTTTTTGCGGATTTTGCAGAAAAAAAGATGGTTTACGTGCGTATAGGCGAAAAATCGTTGACCAGAGAATGAAGGGCTGGTACAATAGAGGCTGCGCGGTTCTGGTATAGGAGGATTTGTTCTATTGATGAATCGTGGGAGAATAGGAGGTTTTGTGTGTGGAGAAACGAGAGAGCTTTTCCTCCCGGCTTGGGTTTTTGCTGATTTCAGCAGGATGTGCCATCGGGCTGGGAAATGTATGGAGATTCCCTTATATCACAGGTAAATATGGCGGTGCGGCCTTTGTGTTGGTCTATCTATTGTTTCTGGTCATTCTTGGTCTGCCAGTTATGGTGATGGAGTTTGCGGTGGGTCGGGCCAGTCAGCGTAGTATTGCGCTGTCCTTCCAGGCGCTGGAGCCTAAGGGCAGCAGATGGCACCTGTATAGCTGGATCGGCATTGCGGGCAACTATCTGCTGATGATGTTTTATACCACGGTGGCCGGCTGGCTGCTCCTCTACTTTGTTAAGATGGCGAAGGGAGACTTTACTGGGCTGGATTCTGTGGGTGTATCTAACGAGTATGCCTCCTTGATGCAGGAGCCAGGATTGATGACCGTGTTTATGGTGATCGTAGTGCTGCTGTGTATGCTGGTTTGCTCCAGAGGCCTTCAGAACGGGGTAGAGAAGGTCAACAAGACTATGATGCTCTGCCTGCTGATGGTGATGGTGGTACTGGCCTTCCGCTCCGTGACGTTAGATGGAGCAGCAGAGGGCCTAAAGTTCTATCTCATGCCCGATTTTCAGAATCTGATGTACGATGCTACCGGGAATATGATCCTGGGTGAGGCTATTTTTGCCGCTATGGGACAGGCGTTCTTCACCCTCTCCCTAGGCATCGGTGCACTGGCCATTTTTGGGAGCTATATTGGGAAGGAACACTCCTTGGCGGGCGAAGCTGTCCGAGTCGGTGTACTGGATACTTTTGTGGCATTTACGGCGGGCCTGATCATTTTCCCTGCTTGCTTCGCCTTTGATGTTGCCCCGGATGCGGGTCCCAACCTGATCTTTATCACCTTGCCCAATGTTTTTAATGAGATGCCAATGGGCCGGCTGTGGGGTTCCCTGTTCTTTGTATTCATGTCCTTCGCGGCCCTGACCACAGTGATTGCAGTCTTTGAGAATATCCTTTCCTTCTCTATCGAGAAGTGGGGGTGGAGCCGGAAGAAGGCGGTGCTGGTCAACCTGATTGCCGTTTTGGTTCTGTCCATGCCCTGTGTGCTGGGCTTCAACATCCTCTCCGGAATCCAGCCCTTCGGCGAGGGATCTGTCATCATGGATCTGGAGGATTTCATTGTCAGCAACAATATCCTGCCTCTGGGCTCCTTGGTTTATCTGCTGTTCTGTGTTTCGCGCCGCGGGTGGGGCTGGGAGAACTTCCTGGCAGAGGCCAACACAGGCAATGGATTGAGATTTCCCAGATGGGTTCGGTTCTATGTGACCTATATTCTGCCTTTGATCGTATTGTTTATCTTTGTGATGGGGTATTGGGACAAGTTCTTCTAATAAAATCTGTACCTGATGCTCCAGCAGAGCCCCGCCGATCCAACAGGACCGGCGGGGCTCTATCATGTCCGCCTGCGGCGGGCTGGACGGGGCTCCTGATCCACCAGTATGATGTCCTCCCCAAACCGCCGGACCCGATCCCATGGGATATAGCGGTCCTCCTCCCGGCCCAGCAGTCCGAATAGCCGTCGCCGACCGGGCAGAACCAGTGCACGGACTTGACCGCTCTCCAGATCTACTTCAAGATCCTCTACATAACCAAAGCGGCTTCCGTTTTGCACATCCACGACTTCCTTCCAGCGAAGCTCTGCGATTCTTGTCTGCATTGACTCGCCCCCCCAGGTGATAGATATGCTGTTTAGGAGCTGTCCTATGATACGGAGTGCCTTCTATCCCGGGATATTTCAGCATATAGTAGCACAGCAGACCCAAAATGCGGGGGAGTTGTTGCTGTGTGAAAGGGAATATGGAAGAGCGGGCCTGTCAACTGGCCCTTTACATCATAGAAAATAAAGCGACGGTGCGCGCCGCAGCCAGAAAGTTCAAAATTAGTAAGAGTACAGTACATAAGGATCTATCAGAACGTCTCCCGGTGTTCAACCGGCCCCTGTATCTCCAAGCCAAGCAGGTCCTGGAGGAAAACAAGGCAGAGCGGCACATCCGGGGTGGGCTGGCGACGCGAAAAAAGTATAAAGGAGAATGAGAGACTGGGGCGCACGCGGAAAACCCGCTTGCGCCCCAGTCATCTGTTTGCCAGAAAAGGCAGATGATCTGATGGAATGAGCTGAGAGCGGGGCTTGTGCCCCGCCATTCTCTGTTGTATAATGAATACCTAAAACAGGAACAGAGCGCATGAATGATGGAGGAAGATCATCGATGAGTTATGCCGATCAAGTTTTTATTGAGAACTGCAAAGCGATTTTGAGCAGGGGCGTTTGGGACACGGATCGGGAGGTGCGGCCCCGCTGGGAGGATGGGACGCCCGCCCATACAGTGAAGCTTTTTGGGGTGGTAAACCGTTATGATCTGAGGGAAGAGTTTCCGGTTATCACTGTACGGAAGCAGTATCTAAAATCGGCAGTGGATGAACTTCTGTGGATCTGGCAAAAGAAGTCCAACAATGTCCATGATCTGAACAGCCATATTTGGGATGCCTGGGCGGATGAGACAGGCTCCATTGGAAAGGCCTACGGCTATCAGCTGGGGGTGAAGCACCACTATCCCCAGGGGGATATGGACCAGGTGGACAAGGTGCTGTGGGATCTGAAGCATGACCCCGCCTCCCGCCGCATTCTCACCAATCTGTATAACCACCACGACCTGAGCGAGATGGCCCTGTACCCTTGTGCTTACTCCATGACCTTCAATGTCAGTGGGAACACCCTGAATGGGATTCTGAACCAGAGATCGCAGGATATGCTGACCGCCAACGGCTGGAATGTGATGCAGTACGCAGTGCTCCTTCACATGATGGCCCAGGTGTCTGGTCTGGAAGCGGGAGAACTGATCCATGTTATAGCGGATGCCCATATCTATGACCGCCATGTGCCCATTGTGGAGGAACTGATTGCCCGGACGCCCTATGATGCGCCGACGCTTTGGATGGATCAGAGCATTACAGACTTCTATGCATTTACCCGGGACAGCTTCCGGCTGGAGGGCTATCAGGCCCATCCGCTGGAGGCAAAGATCCCAGTGGCTATTTAATGGTTAAGGATTAGAAATTTTCGGCCCGAACGGGAGATGGAGCGAGGAGAGAAGGCCATGAATATAATCGTAGCAGTGGATGTGAATTGGGGGATTGGAAAGGATGGAGACCAGCTGGTGTATCTGTCCCAGGACCTGAAGCGGTTCAAAGCGCTGACTACCGGGCATCCGGTGATTTTGGGACGAAAAACGCTGGCCACTTTTCCTGGCGGACGCCCACTGAAGGGACGGAGAAATCTGATCTTGTCCCGGGACCCAGACTTTGCTCCGGAAGGTGCGGAGGTGTTTCGGGATCTGGAGGCGCTGCGGGCTGCTGCGTCGGAGGACGCCTTCGTCATCGGTGGTGCGTCGGTATACAAACAGCTGCTTCCATGGTGCGATACAGCGTACGTTACCAGGATCCATGCGGCCTTTCCGGCAGATGTTGTGTTCCCAGATTTGGACCGGGATCCTAACTGGGAGCTGGCAGAAGAGGAGCCACCTCTGGAGCAGGACGGTCTGAAATTTCATTATGCGCTTTACCGGCGGATCCACTGATGGATGGTTCGGATGGCGAGAAATTATCATATAGGCAGCTGAAATAAAAATGAGAAAACACCGTACGGCTAGTGTCTGAACGCTAGTCGTACGGTGTTTTGAAATGATGCTTTTATCTGAATTGTGGAGCAGTTTAGAGCGAATGAAACGGTTGGGCTCAGCCGCCCAGGCGCAGACCGTCCTGACTGGAGAGACCATCCTTGGCCAGCATCCGCTCCAGCACTTCCACATCGGCGGTGATGTCCAGTGCATCTCCTTGGAACAGTTGGTCCAACTGTTTCTCGAAGCCTTCCACTACCTTATCCATCATATTTTCGATGCGCTCCATGGCGGCGGAAATATTTTCACCGTTCACCTCCTGATCCTCCAGCTGGGCATAGGCCCGAAGGATCTTCAGCGTAGTGGGGAGGTAGTAACTTAAAAAGCTGTGGAGCTGCGGCGACTTCTGGGGGTGGTTGCGCTGGTACTCGAATACCTTGGCGGTGATGACGCCGATGCGGTCGATCTGCTGGCTGAGTTTTGGGTTGTCGATCTGATCGTTAATGGTGCGGATCTCCTGGAGGACAACGGCCTGGGGGTCCTCTTTGGGGGACTCTTCTTTGGGAGGCTCCGGTTTGACAGGGGGAGGGTCGGACAGGCCCTCGCCGGAGAGAACCAGACGATCATTTCCATAGTCCAGATATCCCATAGGGAAGAGACCGTCATCCAGCATATCGGATAACTCATCCCTAACTTTGGCTGGGGGTGTCCCCAGCGCAGAGGAGAGGGCGCTGATGGAAATGACAGTACGGGAGCCCAGCATGGCTAGATACTTCCGGCAGCGCCGCACTTTGTTCCGCTTCCGCAGACCAACCCAGAGGCAGCCCAGGCTGCCAAAGAAGAAGCACAGGATGGGAACTGTAGCCTCCAGATACCAAGCCAAATCGGGAAGCATCCACAAACTGCCTGCCAGGGCTGAGACGGAAGTGAACCCGAAGATCAGACTTAGGATCATACCGACGATGGTGAGACGTTTGGCTTGGAGAGACAGTTTGGCGAGGACCTGACTAGATACGGGAAGCGAGGAAGCTTGATTTGGGCCGGAAGTTCCAGTATGGACAGTTCTGGCCCCCACGGAGCCGTTCTGCTGAGCGTAATAAGGGTGCTGCCCCTGGACATTGGTTCTTTTGCGGCCGCCGCCAAGCACCTTTACAACGATCATCAGAATACCGACAGGGGGAAAGAAAAACAGGAGGAGGACTGCCGCGAGCCAGAAGCCGCGGTCACCAGAGCCGCGGCCGCGACGGGATGGGCTGCCGGACGCACCGTTTTGATAGGGATAACTTGTCATAGACATTGACCTCCAGCCGAACAGAATGAAATTTCAATCTGAGAATATCATACCAGAGAGAAGCAAAAAAGAGATTGAGTTTCTCTTAAAATTCCATGAAGAAAACTCTGGAGATGATCCCGCTTCCATGCGGCGGTGAGACGATTATACCGCACTGAATCGGAAAAGTAAACGCTTCTTCCGGAAATTTCAGCGGACTGTAACTGTTCTGTAATTGTAAGGAGCGGACACCGATGCTATAATAAAGTCTGTCGAATCAACCAGAAATCGGTTGATTCCTGCGGCGGGAGCCGCACAATTCTATCAAACGGCTCAAAAGGGCCGTTTGGTGAAGTTCAGACATTGTTATAGCGCATATTGCTACAGGAATGCCAGTGTTGCCGAGTGAGATGCAAGAGTTTGGGTTGAATTGGCCAAAACGATTGCATTTGAATCGATCGAATTTGCTTTGAAAACATTGTAGTTCTATGTGTGCAGCACTCTCAGTGTGCGGGATAACAGTGCCTGATACATAGAGACGCTTCAGGCCAGAAACGACTGGAAGTGGAGCGGGAAATCACGGCCGGTGGTGCGGACTGTTTTAGGTCAGGCTCCCTGGCGTGGAGGAGCAGAGGTATGGGGAAAAGAGAACTTTCCAAAGAACCTGCGGGTAAGCAGGGAAGAGCAAAGAACAAAAAAATATGGATGATTTCAGGGGCTGCTGCAGCGGTGCTGCTGGGGGGCTATCTGGGGTTGTGTGCCTGGGTGGGTGGATCTGACCAGATCCTTCCCAACGTGTCAGTAGCCGGCTTGGATGTGTCCGGTATGACCGAAGCGGAGGCGGAAACTGCTTTGAGCGATGCCATGGCGGAGTACGGCAGCCAGATCATAGGGGCCGTATCCTATGGAGATCAGCTGTGGTCCATCACCGCAGAGGAGATGGGGTATGGATGGAGATTTGCAGCTGAGTCCGCGGGAGCGGTGGGCCGGGAAAACTTCCTAACCGGCGGCGCTGTCTATCTGGGTCAGCTGCTGGGCCGGGATCATCAGATCTCCGCTCCCAGATGGGACTGTACGGCCCTGGATACGCTGGTGGATCAGGTGGAGAGCGAGACAGGGGGAAACGTGACCGAGGCGTCCTATCAACTGGAGGGAGATGCCCTGGTGATGACCAAGGGCATGACCGGACAGGACATCGAACGCAGCCAAATCCAGGAAAGCCTCTGGTCCGCGGTGGAGAAGGCTATGGAACGGAAACTCGGTGGCGAGGAAGGAGTTGTGGAGGAGGAAACACCCCTCGTTCCTGAGGAGACCCCGCCCCAGGAGCCGGACTTCCAGGCCGTCCACGATGCGGTGGCGGTGGAGCCTCAGAGCGCCCAGTATGTCCGGGAGACCGGAGAGGTCACCGGCCATGTGGTGGGTGTGGACTTTGACATAGAGGCGCTGAAAACCGCCTATGAGAAGGCGGGAGAAGGGGAGACCTTCTCCATCCCAGTGACTCTGACCCAGCCGGAGGAGACGAAGCAGGGCCTGGAGGCCAAGTTATTCCGAGATCTGCTTGGGGAGGGAACTACAAATGTAGGCGGATCCTCCAGTCGTAAGCACAATGTGAAACTTTCAGCTCAGGTCTGCAATGGAGTGGTTCTGATGCCTGGGGAGGTATTCTCCTACAACGGTACCACAGGCAGCCGATCTGCCTCCAAGGGATATCTGGCCGCGCCGGTGTACTCCGGCGACGCTTCGGTGGACGAGGTGGGCGGCGGTATTTGCCAGACCTCCTCCACCATCTACTATGCGGTGCTCCATACGAATCTGAAAATTGTGGAGCGCCGGGCCCACCGCTTTAACACCGGCTATGTGCCGGAGGGTATGGACGCCACGGTGTACTACGGACAGACGGATTTCCGCTTTGAGAACAGCACAGATTATCCCATTAAGATTGTCACCTCCAGCTATGACAAGGGGGGCAAGCGGAAGCTGAATGTCAAGATCTACGGGACCAATGTAGATGGGGTCCGGGTTGAGCCTAGAAGTACAGTTTATGAGACAGTGTCCCCTACTACTCAATATAAGGCAGATGAGTCTATCCCACAGGGGACCACGAAGGTGGACCGTAAGCAGAATCCTTACACAGGAAAGTCCGCTCAGACTTACCGATATATCTATGACCGGGACGGAAACCTGCTGGAAAAGCAGGATATGGGGAAGAGCGTGTATAAAATGCGCCCCAAGACCATCCTGTATAACCCTGCCGATGGAGACCCTGCTACTTGGCCCAACGGAGTCCCACCGGTTCAAGCGCCTCCTCCGGCGGAGCCAGTGCCGGAGATACCGTTGGAAGGGGCGGGGACAGAGAGTCCGGCAGAGCCTGGTGGGGGACAGGAACTTCCGCCCGCTACGGAGGGGGCTCCGGCTCAGGATCTGGCGGCGGCGGACCCGTCTCAGGCTGTTTGACACACAGAGAAGGTGACAAGATATGTTTCAGGGATTTTCTCAGGAGGCTGTGGACTTTTTGTGGGGTATCCGCTTCAACAATGAGCGCAGCTGGTTTGAGGCCCACAAGGAGCAGTACCTGACCCTGGTGGCCAGGCCTATGCGGGAACTGGGGCAACAGGTTCATGCCGAAATGGAAGAGGCCTTTCCTAGATTGGGGCTGAACCTCCATGTCTCCCGGATCTATCGTGATGCCCGGCGTCTCCACGGGCGGGGGCCTTACAAGGATCACCTGTGGTTCACCCTGCGGAGGCCGAAGGAGGCCTGGATCAGCCAGCCGGCGTTCTATTTTGAGCTGGCCCCGGAGTATTACGGCATGGGGATGGGCTGGTACGACGCCACGCCGCTGACTATGGCTAAGCTGCGGGCACGGATCGACCGGGATCCCAAGCCCTTGGAGCGGCTTGCCCGTCAGCTGGAAAAGTCGGAATTTCAACTGGAGGGTGCGGTATACAAGCGCCCCAAGGGAGATCCAGGCAGACTGTTGGCTCCTTGGTATAACCGGAAGAGCATTGCCATCTCCCGGGATGAGAACTGCGGCGGATTTCTTTTTCAGCCGGAGTTGGCGGAGCAGGTGTTTCAGGGCTTTCGCTTCTTGAAGCCGTATTATGAGTACCTCTTTTCCCTGGCAGGAGATCCGACACCGGAGGGAATGTGACAGGAAAACAGGGCAGAGAAATGAAACGGGCATCCCGGTTGGGATGCCCGTTTTTTAGTTCTGGTGAAGGAGATGATCCAGCAGATCCCGCACCTCCAACAGGGAGGTGCAGCGCCGGAACAGCAGATTTTCCAGTTCCGAGGTGGGGGGGATCAGATCCGGGATCATGACCACCGGCATTCCGGCGGCGTGGGCAGATAGGATCCCGTTGCGGGAGTCCTCGATGGCCAGCGTGCGGGCCGGAGCAGTTCTCAGAGCACGGCAGGCGAGCTGATAGATCTCTGGGTCTGGTTTGCTGTGCTCCACCTGGTCGCCAGTGATCACGGCAGAGAAGCAAGGGCGCAGACCGGTCATCTCCATACGCCGCCGAGTGCGCTCTTGATTCGTGGAGGTGGCTAGAGCAGCAGGGATACCGTGGGCAGCGAGAAACTCCAAGATTTCCCGAACACCCGGTTTAAGTGGAACACCATCCCGCTCCATCCGCTCCTGGGAGCGGGCAGAGCAGGTGAGGAGAAAGGTATCTCGGGGAAAATCCGGCCCAAATAGGTCCAGCATTTTTTGGAGGATATCGGTGCGGTTCTGGCCTACAAACTCCAGATAGGACTGTCCTACCTGGGGCCAGCCCATCTCCGTGCTGACAGAATTCCAGGTTTCTTGGGACAGGCGCTCCGTGTCGAACAGTACTCCGTCCACGTCAAAGACTACACCTTCCAGATCGAAACGGCTCATACCTTGCCGATGTCCGTGCGGAAGTGCATATCCTGGAAGGAGATGGGCTTGCAGGCAGCATAAGCCTTTTCAATGGCTGCCTCAAGGCTGTCGCCAACAGCGGTGACGCCAAGAACCCGGCCGCCTGCGGTGAGGATCTGACCGTCCTCACTCCCCTTGGTGCCAGCATGGAATACAGTAGCGAGCTTTCCAGCTTCATCCAGGCCAGAGATGGGATAGCCGCTCTGATACTGAACTGGGTAGCCGCCAGAGGCAAGGACGATGCAGCAGGCTGCGCCTGCCTTCCACCGGATCTCCAGCTGATCCAGGGTACCGTTGACGCAGGCCTGGAAAATATCCATCAGGTCGGTGTCCAGCATGGACAGGATGGGCTGGGTCTCCGGGTCACCGAAGCGGGCGTTGTATTCCACGACCTTGGGACCGTCCTGGGTGAGCATGAGACCGAAGTAGAGTACACCCTGGAAGGGGCGTCCCTCTGCCTGCATGGCCTTTACGGTGGGCAGGAAGATCTTTTCCATGCACTCTGCGGCGATGGCGGGGGTGTAGTTGGGAGAGGGGCAGAAGGCGCCCATGCCGCCGGTATTGGGGCCCTGATTACCATCATAGGCCCGCTTGTGATCCTGAGAGGACAGCATGGGAACCAGGTGCTCTCCATCACAGAAGGCCAGTACCGTGACTTCGGGACCCACCATGCATTCCTCAATGACCACGGTGGAACCGCTCTTGCCGAACTTGTGGTCCTGCATCATGGAGCGCACGGCCGCCTCGGCTTCCTCCACGGTGGCAGCCACCACGACGCCCTTACCCAGAGCCAGGCCATCTGCCTTGACCACAATGGGGGCTCCCTGATGGCGGATGTAGGACAAGGCCTGCTCCATGTCGGTAAAGGTCTCGTACTGGGCGGTAGGGATGTGGTACTTTTTCATCAATTCCTTAGAGAATGCTTTGCTGGCTTCCAGAATGGCGGCATTGGCCCGGGGACCGAAAGCAGGGATGCCAGCTGCCTCCAGGGCATCTACCATTCCAAGGGCCAGGGGATCATCCGGAGCGACCATAACAAAGTCCATGGCGTGCTCCTTGGCCCAAGCCACCATTCCCTCTACATCGGTGGCCTTGATGGGCACACATTGGGCCACTTGGGCGATGCCCCCGTTGCCGGGGGCGCAGTACAGCTCAGTTACCTTGGGGCTCTGGGCCAGCTTCCAGCAGATGGCGTGCTCCCGCCCGCCACCGCCGACGACTAAAACTTTCATATTATGCTCCTCTCATACGGGCGGCCTATGGCCGCCTAACCTTGCAGGGTTTCCGCCGAATGTGGAAAGAATTCTAAAAGGGTCCGAAGGCGAATTCATTTTGCCGCAGGACACCACGCCCCCTGGCCGTGGCGGACAGGTCTGCCTTTTCTGAGAAAAGGCGAGGAGGGGGATCAGCGGCGGTTTCCTTGGAACCGATGCCGTATCCAGGAGGGACAAAGTCCCATCTGGAAGAGCTTAGTGGTGGAACAGCCGAATTCCAGTAAATGCCATGACCATGCCATACTTGTTGGCGGTGGCAATGACCTGGTCGTCACGGATGGAACCGCCGGGCTGGGCGATGTACTGCACGCCGGACTTCCGGGCGCGCTCCACGTTGTCACCGAAGGGGAAGAAGGCGTCGGAGCCTACAGTAACGCCGGACATCTGGGCGATCCAGGCGGCCTTCTCCTCGGCGGTGAGCACCTCAGGTTTCACCTTGAAGGTGTTTTGCCACACGCCATCGGCCAGAACGTCATCATGCTCGTCGGAGATATAGATGTCAATGGCGTTGTCACGGTCGGGGCGGCGGATCTTGTCCACAAACTGGAGTCCCAGGACCTTGGGATGCTGGCGCAGCCACCAGATATCTGCCTTGTTGCCAGCCAGACGGGTGCAGTGGATGCGGCTCTGCTGGCCGGCGCCCACACCGATGGTCATGCCGTTCTTGACGTAGCAGACGGAGTTGGACTGGGTGTATTTCAGGGTAATGAGGGAGAGCAGCATATCGTTTTTGGCCTGCTGGGAGAGATTCTTGTTCTCAGTGACCACGTTCTGGAGCATCTCCTCACTGATATCAAGGTCATTATAGCCCTGCTCAAAGGTGATGCCGAAAATGTTCCGGCGCTCGATGGGGGCGGGAGTGTAGCTGGGGTCTACCTCTACTACGTTATAGCCACCCTTACGCTTACTCTTTAGGATCTCCAGAGCCTCATCGGTGTAGCCAGGGGCGATGATACCATCGGATACCTCAGCGGACAGGAAACGGGCAGTGTCACCGTCACACACATCGGACAGGGCGGCCCAATCGCCAAAGGAGCACAGCCGGTCCGCGCCCCGGGCACGGATATAGGCGCAGGCGATGGGGGACAGATCGCCCTCCGGAGCAAAGTAGATGTGCCGCTCCACATCGGTGAGAGGCAGGCCCAGGGCAGCCCCGGCGGGGGAGACGTGTTTGAAGGAAGCGGCAGCGGGCAGACCGGTGGCCTTTTTCAGAGACTTCACCAGCTGCCAGGAGTTCAGTGCATCCATGAAATTGATGTATCCGGGCTTGCCGTTGAGTACTTTCAGGGGAAGTTCGCCCTCCTCCATAAAGATGCGGGCGGGCTTCTGGTTGGGGTTGCAGCCATATTTCAGTTCCAGTTCGGTCATGGAAGGTCATCCTTTCTGTATTTGATGGTGTGGTCGGGAGGAGAATGTAGGGGTACATAGTGTGCGCCCCTGCAGTTTGTATGTGCAGAAAATTCAGGGATTCTCCGGCACCTCAAAGGGCTCTGCATGGAATTTTCCATCCTCGCCCCTGGCATAGGCGGTGCCAAAAGGGGCACTGAGCAGGGGGATAATATCCGGGTCATAGTTACAAATGGTGTTTAGGTCATAGACTCCAACATGACTGATATCATTGACATAGGTGTCATCCTCTTCTCCGGAAAAGAAGCGCCAGCCGCTGTCGGGATATTGCTCATCGGGCTGCTCCCGATAGCACCAGCCCACCTGTTTACCCAAAACGGTGATGTGGTCAGTAGCCAGACAGCCGTTGGGTCCTTCCCAACCGGGCAGGAGCTCACGCAGCTCTGGGGCAGAGAGCAGGAAGGGCTTTTCCTGGGGAATACGGTACCACATCCGGCCCGCCCAGGCCTGCTTACTGTCAAGCAGCTGGCGCACCAGCCGCAGGTTCAGCTCCAAATAGGACGCAGCATCCTGTTCGCCGTGGTCACCTCCCATACGAAAGGCCCAATAGGCGGCCCCGCATACCAGGCCCACGGCATACTCCTCCCAGCTGTGGAAGGCTGCAGCCTGATCCACCCAGTACTGAGACATCTCGCGGTACTCATCCATGGAGATCAGATCGCAGGCACAGGCGGTTCGCAGGTGGCCGAGCGTCTCGCTGATATCCCAAGCCAGAAAACCCCGGCGGCCTACCAGGGGCTGGAACTGTTGGGCGAAGGCAGACAGACGCTGAAAGACAGGGCGGGCATCGGGAGAAAGGTCATCCATGGAGAAGCTGGGGCGGCCATCCCAGAAGGCTTCAAAGTCCAGATATTCGTGGTTGGTCAGCAGGGCAGCCTTGCAGAAGGATACCATACTGTCCTTGTCAGTGATGCCGTAGACCTGCTCCAGATGGTCCCGGGTGGCCTTACGGTCCTCCTGGCTCAGGCAGAAAGGAACGGAGGTGAAATAGGCGTCTCCTGCGTCCTCCAGAGTGGCCAAACCGGGGATCTTACGCAGAGCAGGGACTCCGGACAGCAGGAGGGGGAAGGTATCAGCAGTGCAGAGGGTGGGGGGCTGGAAGGGAACGGAGGCCCGTTCCTTTTGAAATTGGATGATTGGGTCGATCAATGCCATGAGAACACTCCTTTTGACAGGGGGAATACGGCTTATTGATGCTTGTTAATGATTACGGTGTCCCGTTCGCCGGAGGCAAGGTCTACATACTGAACAAACAGTGAGACCTTATTGTCCTCGTTTAGGTTGGCCCACAGCTCATCGGCCAGAGTCTTGGCATCGGGGGCAGTGACAGCCACCTTCCGGGGCTCGCCCTCAAAGGAGGGGAGGGGATCCAGATTCTCCTGATAGGTGTGGATGAAGCGGCCCTCGCCAGCCTTGGGGTGGTCATAGCCGAAGAAGTAGCGGCAGCAGCAGGAGGGGTCGCCGTCGTTGCTCTTCAGGATGGACAGGGCGTAGCTGCCATCCTTGTGGAGCAGGCCGGAGATGCGTGGGGTGTAGTTGTCGGGGTCAGGCTCGAACTCCCGGGTGCGCAAGGACTGGGCAAAGACCTTGCCCTCCAGCAGCCCATCCCGGATGGTGTCAGTCTGATCGCCGTTGGTGACCACAGTGTCGTCCCCAACGATGCGGACGGGGTGGTAGATAATAAGAGAGGGATCCACCATCTTGCTCTCGTCATAGGCCCGGGTGCGGATGCCGTCCTCGGTGGTCTCAAAGACCCGGTTGCGGCTGTTTTCACTGCGGCCCATGATGAAGTAGGCGATGACGGCCTTCTTGTCATCGGCGGAGCGGCCCAGGACGATGCCACGTCCAGGGTAGGGATGGTTCCGTAAGAGTTCATTGAGATCAAGTGTTTTCATGGGAATCCTCCTTGTGATGGTCAGAATTTGGAGTTATATAGGACTCTTTGAATAGCAGTTGCCTGACAGCGGAGAAATAAGAAATGAGCAGACCAACTCCACCCAAAAGGCAGAGTAGGATGCTAATAGGTGCAAGGACCTCATCTGACCGGACGAGCGGGTACAGTAGCAGGCCGCCCAGGAAGAAGAAGCCGCTGCATAGCAGCAATTCAGTTCTTGGTTTCATGGGAATCCTCCTTCGCAGATTGTCAACGAGGGGGAAAAGCGCTTGATACTAGGACAGCCAGACTTTTTCCAAGCGAAGGATCAGGGAGAGCGCCCCAATCAGCATCAAAAAGCCAGGCTGAAAATCGTGCGCCAGTCACTGTAATGCAGCAGATTTCCACAGCTGTGTCAGGAAAAAAGGGCGCACCGATTTTTTGAAACGGTGCGCCCAGACGGTCGGCATATTCAGGGCGATACTCCCCGTGGTCATTTCCACTTACCGTCAGTCATATCGCACACTTCACATTGTATCATAGCGCGGGTTCAAAAGCAAATTCATTCCGGGCGTTCCAGCACCCGGACCAGGCGGCCCTCTACCTTCAGGCGGTCCTGACAGAACAGGGAGACTGCCTGGGGCAGGAGCTTCCACTCACACTGCTCCATGATCCGCCGCTGAAGGACCTCCGGGGTGTCATCCGGGAGGACCTCCACTGCCTTTTGGGAGACGATGGGGCCGCCGTCGCACTCCTCGCTGACGAAGTGGACGGTGGCACCGGACAGCTTGACCCCGTACTCCAAAGCTTTCTCATGGACATGAAGGCCATAGCAGCCCGGCCCAGCGAAAGAGGGGATCAGGGCGGGGTGGACATTGAGGATGGCGTTGGGGAAGGCACGGACCATTTCACCGGTGAGGATGACCATGAAGCCGGCCAGGACCACCAGATCAATGTCAAGGACCCGCAGCTTCTCTACCAGGGCGGCGGTCATAGCTTGGCTGGAGGGAAACTCCTTCCGGGCTACTACATAGCTGGGGATCCCTGCCTTCGCAGCCCGCTCCAAGGCGTAGGCGCCAGGGTTGGAGGAGATGACGGCGGCGATCTCACCGTTGATCAGCTCGCCCCGGGTCTGGGCATCGATGAGGGCCTGAAGATTGGTGCCGCCGCCAGAGACCAGTACGGCGATACGTTTGGACATAGCGAACCTCCAAGTGAGTTAGGAATTAGAAGTTAGGAATTAGGACTGCTGAAGTACACCTGCGGCGCACAATTTGATATCGGTCGGGCGGAGCCGGACACCACAATTCCTAGCGCCTCATACCTAGTTTGATTAAACCAGCTCCACGCCGGCCTCTCCAGTGATGACAGAGCCGATCTGATAGGCAGTCTCGCCGGCCTCCTTCAGAACGGACAGAGCCTGCCCGGCCTGTGCAGCGGGAAGGGCAAGAATCATGCCGATACCCATATTGAAGGTGTTGTACATATCCCGCTCAGGGATACCGCCAGTCTTCTGGATCAGGTCAAAGATAGGCAGGCGGGGGAAGGTGCTCAGATCGATCTGGGCAGTGAGGCCCTCGGTCATCATGCGGGGAACATTCTCATAGAAGCCGCCGCCGGTGATGTGGCTGACGGCGTGGATATCCACACCGGCCTTCAACAGAGCCTTCACCGCCTTGACATAGATGCGGGTGGGGGCCAGCAGGGCCTCGCCCAGGCTCTTGCCGTTCAGATCCTCTCGGGGAGTCTTGAGGTCGGCGTGCTCTACATCCAGCACCTTGCGAACCAGAGAGAAACCGTTGGAGTGAACGCCGGAGGAGGCCAGTCCAACCAGTACGTCACCTGCGGCCAGCTTTTTGCCATCAATGATCTTTTCCTCGTCCACAATGCCCACGGAGAAACCGGCCAGGTCGTACTCGTCCACAGGATAGAAGCCAGGCATTTCAGCGGTCTCGCCGCCTACCAGGGCGCACTCGGCCTGACGGCAGCCCTCGGTGATACCAGAGACGATGTCAGCGATGCGGGCGGGATGGTTCTTGCCGCAGGCGATGTAGTCCAGGAAGAACATGGGGGCGGCGCCGCCGCACACAATATCGTTGACACACATGGCAACACAGTCGATGCCTACGGTGTCGTGTTTGTCCATCAGGAAGGCCAGCTTCAGCTTGGTTCCAACACCATCGGTTCCGGAAACCAGAACTGGTTTTTTCATGCCAGCCAGATCGGGGGCAAACATACCACCAAAGCCGCCCAAAGTGCCCATGACACCGGGAATATAGGTGGACTCCACCATAGGCTTGATGCGCTCTACCGCCTCATATCCGGCAGTGACGTCCACACCTGCGGCGGCGTAGGACTCAGAGTGAGAGTTTTTCATCACAGAAACCTCCGTTCAAAATCAGAATGAGAGATTAGGAGCCGGGAGCTGAAACGGATCAATTAAAGGGAACGGTTTCGTTCTCCCGCGCTCTGAGTATGCAATCATAGAGCGTTATTCTTTGCCGCTCCAGCAGTAGGTACATACCTTGTCACGGTCCAGGCCGATGGCCTCCAGAAGGCCTTCCAGAGATTGGTAGCCCAAGGAGTGGAAGCCGAATTTTTCGCAGATGGCTTTCAGCATACATTGACCACGTTGGGTGCTGGCATCGGCGTATTCCTCTACATGTTGCTGCCCTTCATCTCCCTCCAGCTCTTGGATCGTGCGACGGGCCAAAAGATCCATATCAGAGTTGCCGCGGGAGAAATTCAGGTACTTGCAGCTGTACATGATGGGGGGGCAGGCGGAACGCATGTGGACCTCCTCGGCCCCAGACTCATAGAGAAAGTCCACGGTCTCACGCAGCTGAGTGCCCCGGACGATAGAGTCATCTACAAAGAGCAGCTTTTTCCCCTCGATGAGTTCAGGTACCGGGATTTGTTTCATTTTAGCCACCTGCTTGCGCACATCCTGGTTTGCGGGCATAAAGGAACGGGGCCAGGTGGGGGTATACTTGACGAAGGGACGTGCAAAGGGCTTACCGCTGCGGTTGGCAAAACCGATAGCGTGGGGGATGCCAGAGTCAGGAACACCGGCCACATAGTCGACCTTAGGCAGCTTTCCCCGGGCTACTTCATCCCGAGCTATGATCTCGCCGTTGCGGTAACGCATGACCTCTACATTGATTCCCTCATAGTTAGAGTTTGGATAGCCATAGTAACTCCACAGGAAGGCGCATATCTTCATTTCCTTGCCAGCTGGGGAGAGGGTCTCGATACCGTCGGCGGTGATGCGGACGATCTCCCTGGGCCCGAGTTCATAGGCATCGGTGTAGCCCAGCTTATGATAGGCGAAGGATTCGAAGGAAACACAGTGAGCCCCCTCTTTTTTCCCAATCAGAACTGGAAGCCGGCCAACCCGGTCGCGGGCGGCAATGATTTCTCCTTGGCTGGTCAGGATCAGAAGAGTGAGAGAGCCGCGGATCTCTTCCTGTGCATGGAGAATTCCGGATACCAGATCATCCTTTTGGTTGATGAGAGCGGCGGCCAACTCGGTGGAGTTGACCTTGCCGGAACTCATAGCCATGAACTGGTGACCGTGGTCGGAGAAGTACCGCTGGATCAATTCCTCCGAGTTGTTGATGATGCCGACTGTGGTGATGGCGTACAAGCCCAGGTGGGACCGAACCAGCAGAGGCTGTGGATCGGTGTCGCTGATACAGCCGATGCCGCTGCACCCATGGAAGTCGGTGAGATCCTTTTCAAATTTCGTACGAAACGGGGTGTTCTCAATGGAGTGGATCTGCCGCTGGAACCCGTCTTTCGCATCGTGAATGAGCATGCCGCCCCGGCGGGTACCCAGATGGGAGTGGTAGTCCACTCCGAAGAAAATATCCAGTGTCACATCCTCGTGAGACACTGCACCAAAAAAGCCGCCCATGATGTCCTCCTCAATGATACAAATGGTAAAGTGAAGGATGACGTGGAAAAGCGGCGGAGACTTATCATGCTCCGCCTCTTTCCCAGGCCATCTCATTTATGCAAGTGTGCCATCCGGAGCACCTCCGGGATTTGGGGACAATGCGGTCACTTCTGGGCGAAAAACAGCTTGGACAGGGTCATGGGATCCACATACTGTCCATCCTTGTATACACGCATATTCCCGGAGGCCACCTCATCGATGAGCATGACCTTGCCATCGGCGTCATAGCCAAACTCAAACTTGATATCATACAGGACCATGCCCTTTTCCTTCAGGTCATCAGCTACGATCTGGGTGATCTTCTGGGTCATGTCCTTGATGTCGTCATACTGGGCATCGGTCATTACACCGAGAGCCACCAGGGCGTCCTTGGTCACCAGGGGATCGCCCTTCTCATCATTCTTGAAGGTGGTCTCAACATAGGCGGGCAGATCGGCGCCTTCGGCGATATACTCACCGTACCGACGGATGAAGCTGCCAACCGCCTTGTGGCGGCAGATGACCTCCAGGCCGTGGCCGAACACCTTGGCAGGCAGGACCTCCATGGTGGTATTGGCCAGGTCGGCGGAGACAAAGTGGGTCTTGATGCCGGCTGCATTGATCTTCTCGAAGAAATAGATGGACATCCGCAGGTTCACATCGCCCACGCCGTCAATGGTCAGGCCTACGGAGTTCTCGCCGGGATCGAACACACCGTCTTTGCCGGTGCAGTCATCCTTAAACTTCAGCAGGTAGTTTCCATTGTCCAGAGCGAACACATCTTTGGTCTTACCGGTGTAAACAAGCTTCTTTTCCATGGTGGGTTTCCTCCGTTTTATGATAAATAATTTTGAGAATTTAGCAAAGATACAGCTGTTTCAGAAGCAGATCACTGAGCCAGTTCGGCCTGGAGCATTTGCTCCTTTTCGGCGATCTGTGCAGCCATTTTCTCGCGGGCGGCATCCAGTTTGGCGGCCAGGGAGTCATCGCTGACAGCCAGGATCTGGGCGGCCAGAACCGCTGCGTTTTTGGCTCCGTTGAGGGCTACGGTGGCAACAGGAATGCCGCTGGGCATCTGCACAGTGGCCAACAGGGCATCCAGTCCGTCCATAGCGCCACCCTTCATGGGGATGCCGATGACCGGCAGGGTGGAGTTTCCGGCAAAGGCGCCGGCCAGATGGGCCGCCATGCCAGCGGCACAGATCAGCACACCGAAGCCGTTTTTCCGGGCGTTCCGGGCAAACTCCGCGGCGGCGGCGGGGGTGCGGTGGGCACTGAGGATATGGGCCTCATAGGGAATGCTGAACTCAGCCAACTGAGCACAAGCCGCCTTAACGACGGGCCAGTCGCTGTCTGAGCCCATAATGACCGCTACTTTCTTGCTCATAGATCGATCTCTCCTTCCAGCTCAAAAAAGTTCAGGCCGCCTGCGGGTGACAGGGGGCCTGAATATTTAGGATGCGGTTGTAGGAATGGGCAGATTGGGGCCCTGGTGAAAGCAGCGCTGAGCAGAACAGTGAAACAGACACGCATACCCCATAGGAAGAACCTCCTTGCCCTTGTTAGAGTTTCATTTTATCGAAAACAGCCGGGATTTGCAAGGGGGGGACTTAAATTCGTAGGCTTGTACAATGAGATGCCGGGGAAAGTGGTGGAAACTTGTGGGGCCGGGACAGAATGGGCTTACAGCAGACCAGCGGTGCTTAGGATCCGGGAGACCTGTCCAGCCCGGATAGACCAGGCTGCCGCCGCTCCGTGGGCCAGACGGCGCTGGGAGACCCAGGCTGCGGGTTCCTCCAGGGCGTGCTCACACAATGTGAGAAATTCGTGGTGGGAATGGGCGCCGTATACCACATCTGGAAAATGCTCCACCTGGTCAGGCCAGAGCATGGAGACGATAGGGCGGCCGGTGGAGAGATACTCATAGATCCGGGTGGGGATCACATCACAGTCCGGACGGTCCTCCCGCAGGAAGTTCAGCAGCACCCGGCATCGGGACAGGTGCTCTGGTACCTCCATCAAGGGACAGGGAGGTAAAAAATGTACGTTGGGAAGTTTAGCCAGCTGGCTCAGAAGCGGGTTGTGCTCCTGGCGTCCCAACAGCAGGAAGGTCCAGCGGGGCCGAGACTGAGCAGCATAGAGCAGGGGGGACAGGTCCAGATCCCCGTGGATGGTGCCGGCCCAGCCCAGCACAGGGTCCTCCGGACGGGGACGGCTGGGAGCGGCGATCCGGGAGAACAGGGGATAGGTCACCCCGTTGGGCAGCAGGGCGATGTTGCCGCTGCACGGGGAGAGGCGCTCTGCCAGCTCCGGGGAGGCGGCGAACACCACGTCGGCGGCAGAGGCCAGAGAGCCTTCCCAGGCCGGGGGCAGGTCGTCCCACTCCCGGTCGCAGTCGTAGATCAGACCGTCGTAGTCCAGACGGTCCAGCAGGTGGACCTGCTCCGGGCAGGCACACCAGAGCAGGGGGGAGCGGAAGCGGTGCTCCTCCATGCGCCCGGCGATGAAGCGGGCCAGTCTGCGCTGGCCCAGATGGAACAGCGGTCCGTAGCGCTCGTCTGTAGGGAGCAGAAGGGGGGGGAGAGTATACTCTGTGATGTTGGGTTTGACGGAACGGCCTCTGGCACGAAAGCGCATATCCCGCCAGTTGCTGGCGGGAGAGAAAAAGAGAACTTGGGTGTGCTTCAGCCGGGCGATGAGCTGCTGAGTGCGCCCGGGGGAATGACTCCAGGCCTCGTTGGAGAGACAGACGATCTGCTTCAAAATGGTCCTCCTGTGAAAACGCCGTGTACTCTTGCGTGGGGCGGGGAAAGCGGGTATAATGAATCAATATGACAATGGGCAGCTGGAACACCAGCGCACCATCAGTCCATCTTACTGCTTCCATTATACTGGCCCCAAGAGGGCCGGTCAAGGGAGGAAAGGCAGGAAAACAATGCCGGAAATGATACAGATGCTGGATGAAACAGCACTGCTCTGGATTCAGGATGCTGTACGCATCCCAGCCCTGAATCCGATCGTGGAAATTTTCACCTCGTTGGGGAACGCGGGAATACTGTGGATTGCGCTTTCGCTGGCAATGCTGTGCTGGAAGCCGACCCGGCGGGCCGGAGGGATCGCCCTGCTGGCCATGGCGCTTGGGATGCTGTGCACCAATGTAGTCCTGAAGCAGTTGGTGCTCCGGCCACGCCCCTATGTGACAATGGAGTGTCTGGTTCCCCTGCTGACCTCTGCCGATCCAAATTCTTTTCCGTCAGGCCACACCTGCGCATCCTTTGCTGCGGGCCTGGCCTGGGCCAAAGTGCTGCCGTGGCGCTGGGCACGGGTGGCTGCGGTGGTCCAAGCGGTGTGTATGGGGCTGTCTCGGCTTTATGTGGGAGTCCATTATCCCAGTGATGTCCTGGCTGGAGCCATGATCGGCGGCTTGTGTGCCCTGTGCGCTCTGTGGCTGGCTTCCCGGAACCGAGAGCAGAGGCATGTGTGATTCCGCGGTCTCTCAAATATAAAAACTGTTCCCCCGCCGTTTTAGAAAACGGCGGGGGAACAGTTTTTATAGATTTCAGGTCTCCGGACCATTTAGACCGGCAGCCTTCTCTTCCAGCCAAACGGTCAGCTGGACCAGTCCCTCCTCGGTGAGAGGGAAGGAGGCATTCGCCAGAACCTGGCTCAAGGCGCGGCAGAGAGGGCCTTTCCAAAGTTCCACATCCAGCATGGTGTGGGTGGAGCCGTCCTCCACATCATGTGAGGAGGGATGGATGAAAAAGCGGGCCTCTCCCTTACTGCCGTACCAGGTATTTCCGTTTTCCCAAAACAGCATGGTGGGAATTTCAATGGGACTCAACATAGGGATCACTCCTATTGTGATGTTTCCGCCAAAGGACGGCTCAGTGCCGGATGTCCGGTCGGGGCTGATAGGGGATGGGGGTTGGGTGGGCCAGGCAGAAACGGACGATAGCGCTGCGTACCAGATCATAAGGTGCATCATCTGTGCAGGCGGTCTCCCCATGATAGTCCTCCTCCAGTTCTTGCTGGGTGAACTCCCCGCGGTGGTACCGATGGGCGACCTCACCGCAGGAGCGCAGATGGACAAGAACACCGTGAAGCTGCTCTGACTCCTCCGATGAGAGTACACCAGAGTCCAGCAAAGTATGATCCAAAAAGGCACAGAAAAAGGCATGGTCACGGCACCAATTCCGGTTCCCGTTGGCCTGGGCTTCGTAACGGAGGCGCTCAATCTGCCGCAGCAGTTCTCCCTGGAGCATGGTGGACTGTCCCCGCTTCGGGACCCAGCGCGCCCAAATTTCTCGGCAGATTTGTTCTTCTTCCATCTTGTCGGGCTCCTTTCCTGTGACAATCACGGTTCCGGTTCGGCCCAGCGGAGGGCACGGCCCACTGCCTTATGCCAGCCTGCCAGCAGGCGGGCGCGGTCATCTGTTCCCATATCCGGCTCATAGAGGCGATCCAGCTTCCACTGGGCGCGGATCTCCTCCAGATTGCGCCACATTCCAACTGCCAGACCAGCCAGGTAGGCTGCGCCCAGTGCGGTGGTCTCTCGAATCACGGGGCGGCAAACCGGCTTGTCCAGAATGTCCGCCTGAAACTGCATCAGGAAGCGGTCGCGGCTGGCCCCGCCGTCCACCTTCAGCTGGGTGAGCGGGATCCCGGTGTCCTTTTCCATAGCGTGGACCAAATCCCAACTCTGATAGGCGATAGACTCCTGGGCGGCTCGAATGATGTGGTCCCGGCTGGTACCGCGGGTCAGCCCTACCAGCGCGCCCCGGGCGTACATATCCCAGTAGGGGGCTCCCAGGCCGGTGAAGGCGGGGACCAGGTAGACCCCGCCGGTATCTGGCACCTTGGAGGCGTAGTATTCTGCATCCCGGGCCTCTCCGATGAAGCGCAGTTCGTCCCGGATCCACTGGATCACCGCGCCTCCCACAAAGACGGAGCCTTCCAGGGCGTACTGCACCTTTCCGTTCAGGCCGATGGCGATGGTGGACAGCAGGCCGTTTTGGCTGCGGTAGAGCCTCTCGCCGGTGTTCATCAACAGGAAGCAACCAGTACCGTAGGTGTTTTTGGCCTCGCCGGGAGAGAAGCAGGCCTGGCCGAACAGAGCTGCCTGCTGGTCGCCGGCAATGCCGGCGATGGGGACCTGTGCTCCCTGGAGTTCGACAGAGCCGTAGATTCCGCTGGAGTCCCGAACTTGAGGAAGCATAGACATGGGGATGCCCAGGCGGCCACAGATATGGGGGTCCCAGCACAGCGACTGGATATCAAAGAGCATCGTGCGGCTGGCGTTGGTGTAGTCTGTGATGTGGACCTTTCCGCCGGTAAGCTTCCACAGCAGCCAAGAGTCCACGGTGCCGAAGAGGAGGTCTCCGGCCTCCGCCCGTGCCCGAGCCCCTTCCACATGGTCCAAGATCCAACTGAGTTTGGTGGCGGAGAAATAGGCGTCGATGAGCAGGCCGGTGTGCTCCTGGATGTAGTTGGTCAAGGTCTGGTCCTCTTTGAGCTGTTCACATAGCGGCGCAGTGCGGCGGCACTGCCAAACGATGGCATTGTAGATGGGACGCCCGGTGACCCTGTCCCAGACGATGGTGGTTTCCCGCTGATTTGTGATGCCGATGGCGGCTAATTCATTGGGGGAGATACCTGTTTGGGCCAGTACCTCAGTGAGAACGGAGTACTGGGTAGACCAGATCTCCATAGGGTCCTGTTCCACCCAGCCGGGCTGGGGATAGATTTGGGTCAGTTCCCGCTGGGCGGTGCCAAGGATGTTCTGATTTTGGTCAAACAGGATGCAGCGGCTGCTGGTGGTGCCCTGATCCAGGGCGGCAATATATCGCTTCACAGGGATCGCTCCTCTCAGGCGGCAAAACTGCCGGGATATGAACGGAAGATCTAGGGGGACACTGACGGACTCAGCGGTTGGCCGCCCGGTAAATGGCAAGGATGTCCGACTCGCCCAGCACACGGAAGGCACCGATGGTCCTCGCCCCGTAGAAGGTACAGCGGCGGGCCAGCGCCTTTAGTTCCTCCTCGCTCTGGAGACCGCAGCCCAGCTCAGTCAAACAGGTGGGCATCCCCAAAGAACGGAAGTACTCCACAGTACGGGCGATGGCCTGCCGGGCCAGTTCATCCTGGCTGCCACTGGTTGGATCCAGTTCCCAAACGCTTACTCCATACTGGGCAAAACGGGCGGGATTGGTCTCGACACAGTACTCTGCCCAGCTGCCCCACATGGCAGAGAGTGTAGCCCCATGGGCAAAGTCGAAGCGGGCGCTGAGTTCATGGCCCAGCTGATGGACGGCAAAATCCTTCGGTGCGCCCAGTCCAGTGAGCCCGTTGTGGGAGAGGCTGCCTGCCCACATGAGTTCACTCATGGCCTGGAGGTCTTGGGGATCTGCCAGAGCCCGAGTGCCGCAGCGGATCACTGTACGCAGCAGCCCTTGGGCGATCTCATCAGTGAGCAGGTTGCCGGTGACGCTGGTGAAATAGCGATCCAGGGTGTGCATCATGATGTCCACCACACCGCAGGCAATCTGGTAAGGGGGGAGGGAGCAGGTCAGTTCTGGATTCATCACCGCAAAGCGGGGACGGATCCGCTCCGAAGTCAGACCACGCTTTTCCAGGGTATCATCCCTGGTGAGCACAGCAGAGGAACTGGTCTCGCTCCCGGCGGCGGAGATGGTGAGCACCACCCCTACTGGCAGGGTGCGCGCTACCGGGCGCTTACCCAGCCAGAAGTCCCACAGATCGGCCTCCGGCTCCGCTGCGCCCAGGGCAATGGCCTTGGCGGCGTCGATGACGCTGCCGCCTCCGACGGCAAGGACCAGGTCTGCGCCGAACTCCAGTGCCGCTTGGACACCCTCCTGGACTTGGAACAGACGGGGATTGGGGTGGATCCCAGCAAAGATACGGCAGGCGAGTCCCGCCTGGGTCAGGGACTGCTCCACCCGGTCCAGCAACCCACTGTGCCGGGCACTCTGGCCACCACAGACCAGGAGGACCCGGCTGGCACCCAGCCCAGCGGCCAGTTCTCCGGTCCGGGTCTCTGTCCCTGCTCCAAAGACGATCTGAGTGGGAATAGAAAACTCAAATGCATGCATCGACAACACTCTCCAGAAACAAAAAATTCAGATAAGAAAACTCTACCACAATCCAAAGCTGTGGGCAAGAGCAAGTGGGACCATTTCTCGGCTGGGTGCATAGGATGGGATGTGGCGGACGCCACACAGAACGATCCCAGAATAAGGAGCGTATCGTATGATGAATCGTTATCTGCCTACAGACCGGGACTGGAGGCAGCAGGAGGGCGTGACCGCCTATCTGACCACTTCCTGTTGTTCCAAGCCCTGTGTACCATCCTGCTGTCCGCAGCCCTGTCCCCCACCTTGTCACCCGCCTTGTCCTCCGGGACCGGTCATTCCCGGACCAATTGGTCCCACTGGACCACAAGGCTATCCTGGACCTGATGGTGCCACCGGTCCCACCGGACCGCAGGGAATTCCTGGTCCCACTGGCGCACAGGGACCCACCGGCCCCGCTGGCCCTGCCGGCGCTGTGGGAGCAACTGGCGCACAGGGTCCCACCGGCCCCGCCGGTCCTGTCGGAGCCACTGGCGCAACCGGCGCACAGGGTCCCACCGGCCCCGCCGGTCCTGCCGGAGCCGCTGGCGCAACCGGCGCGCAGGGTCCGACCGGCCCCGCCGGTCCTGCCGGAGCCGCTGGCGCAACCGGCGCACAGGGCCCCACCGGCCCCGCTGGTCCTGTCGGAGCCACTGGCGCAACTGGCGCACAGGGCCCCACCGGCCCGATAGGCCCCATAGGACAGGATGGCCCTGCGGGGCCCCAAGGTCCGATTGGCCCTACTGGCCCTACTGGCCCTGCCGGGCCTGCCACCTCGGTGCCAGTCATTGCTCCGGTGGCAGATGCTACCGGAACGGAGGATGCAGTCACCCAGTTTAACCAACTGCTGGCGAATATGCGGGAAGCCCGTCTGCTGGCCACCTAATGGACACAGCGTAGAGAAATAAAAGATCAGGGGCGGCGTTCTTGCTGGGACGCCGCCCCTGAGTGTGAAAGAAAGCTGAAGAGATGTGAATCAGGAGGTGGGAAGAGTGGGCAATTGCAAGGTGTGTGTTTACGCGATCTGTAAAAATGAGGAGAAATTTGTGGACCGCTGGATGGATTCTATGGGAGAGGCTGACCTGGTGGTGGTGCTGGATACCGGATCGAAGGATGGTACGGTAGAACGGCTGAGGGCCCGGGGGGCACAGGTTACCGAGGAGCAGATCCAGCCATGGCGGTTCGATGCGGCCCGAAATCGGTCACTGGAACTGATACCGGAGGATGTGGATTTGTGTGTCTGCACCGACTTGGATGAGGTATTTCATCCAGGGTGGAGGGAGGCGCTGGAACGGGCTTGGAAGCCAGGCTGCAACCGAGTTTCCTACCGCTATACCTGGAGTTTTCAGCAGGACGGCTCAGAAGGTGTGGTGTTTTGGAGCGATAAGATCCATGCCCGCCGGGGATACCGGTGGGTGCATCCAGTGCATGAGGTGCTCCAATGGGTTGAGGCGGGCGCTCCTGGGCCTACGGTGGCAGCTGAGGGGATCCAGCTGGACCACCACCCGGATCCGGAAAAATCCCGGGGACAGTACCTGCCCCTGCTGGAACTGTCTGTGGAGGAGGATCCAGAGGATGACCGGAACATGCACTATCTGGGCCGGGAGTACTTGTTCCGGGGACAGTGGGAGGACAGCATCCGTACCTTGAAGCGCCATCTGGCTATGCCGAAGGCGGTATGGCGGGATGAGCGGGCGGCCTCCATGCGGTTTTTGGCCCGTGCCTGCCTTGCACTGAGCCGTCAAAGTGAGGCACTGGAGTGGTATCTTCGGGCGGCGGCGGAGGCACCCTATCTCCGGGAACCTTGGGTGGAACTGGCACGTCTGCTGTACCAGCGGGAGGAGTGGGACGGTGTGCTGTATGCCACAGGTCAGGCGTTGACGATTCGGGAGCGCCCGCGCACCTACATCTGTGAGCCAGAAGCGTGGGGCAGTCTGCCTTATGATCTGCGCTGTCAGGCATTTTACCATACAGGGCGGATTGCTCTGGCCTTAGAGGAGGCCCGCCAGGCATTGGTTCTGTCACCCACAAACCTGAGATTACAGAAAAATATGAGGTTGCTTGAGAGACAGCTGGAGGCAAATAGGGTATAAAAGATCCAGGCGCAAATGCGCCTGGATCTTTTATTTTGTGTGGATGCTAGGATAGGGTGCTCAGCCCTTAACGATAGCGGCAGTATCCATGGCGATCATCAGTTCCTCGTTGGTGGGGATGACCAGGACACGAACCTTGGCATCGGCGGCAGAGACATCGATCTCCTGGCCGCGGATCTTATTCTTCTCTTCGTCCAGCTTCACGCCCATGAAGGCCAGCTTCTTGGTGATGTTCACACGGTTATCCGCGCCGTTCTCGCCCACGCCGGCGGTGAAGATGATGGCATCTACGCCACCCATAGCGGCGGCATAGGAACCGATGAGCTTGGTGACGCCATACTCGAAGGAGTCCAGTGCCAGCTGAGCCCGCTGATTGCCCTTGGGAGCGGCATCCTCCAGATCGCGGAAGTCAGAGGACACGCCGGAGATACCCAACACGCCGGACTTTTTGTTCAGGATGTTCAGCATCGCCTTGATGTCATAGCCGTGCTTGTTCATCAGATATTCCAGGATACCGGCATCAATGTCGCCGCAGCGGGTGCCCATGGGCAGACCGGCCAGGGGGGTGAAGCCCATGGAGGTGTCCACGCTCTTACCACCATCAATAGCGGTGACAGAAGAACCGTTGCCCAAGTGGCAGGAGATGAGCTTCAACTCCTCAGCGGGCTTGCCCAGCATGGCAGCGGCCCGCTGGGAGACGTACTTGTGGCTGGTGCCGTGGAAGCCATAGCGGCGGACCTTGTCCTGCTCGTAGAACTCATAGGGCAGGGCATAGGTGTAGGCCACGGGGGGCATAGTCTGATGGAAGGCGGTGTCAAACACGGCAACCATGGGGGTGCCGGGCATGAGGGCCTGGCAGGCGCGGATGCCGATGATATTGGCGGGGTTGTGCAGAGGGGCGAGGGGGTTGCACTCCTCGATGGCGTCCATGACCTCGTCGGTGATGAGGACGGACTGGGCGAACTTCTCTCCGCCATGTACCACGCGGTGGCCCACCGCGTCGATCTCCTTCATAGAGCCGATCACGCCGTTCTTGGGGTCTACCAGGGCATTCAGAACGGTCTGGATGGCCTCGGAGTGGGTGGGCATAGACACATCGGCGTCCTTAATAGCCTCTTTACCGGCGGGCTTATAGGTGAACTTGCCGTCCAGGCCGATACGCTCACACAGGCCCTTGGCCAGGACCTCCTGAGTGTCGGGGTTGAGCAGCTGGTACTTCAGAGAGGAACTGCCAGCATTGATGACAAGAATGTTCATGGGAATCGATCTCCTTTTCAATGTTCCCGCTTGCCGGATGCGTTCCTTTGAAAAGCGCGGTCTGATTTTCTGCTCGATGGGAGGGGAACGCAGGGCAGAGGCGGGATGTTCAATTTGCAAGGCCAGACTTGCCTTTAGGGCCGGGCTTGTAGTACACTGGTAGACAGCCTGAACCCATAGCTAATTACATTGTACCGCTTTTTAGAAAGCAGGACAACTACTTTTCTGAAAAAAAGGAAGATAATTCACCAGGAGGTCAATCTATGCAAGTCGTTGGCATTGTCGCAGAGTATAATCCCTTCCACACAGGGCACGCCTATCAGATTGCCCGAACCAGGGCAGCGTTGGGAGAAGATGCCGCAGTGGTAGCGGTGATGAGCGGCAACTGGATCCAAGGGGGGCGCTGTGCAGCGGCGGACAAGTGGACCCGGAGCAGGCTGGCGCTGACGGGTGGTGTGGACCTGGTGCTGGAGCTGCCTACGGTTTGGGCGGTATCCTCGGCAGAGAACTTTGCCCGGGGGGCGGTGGGTATCCTAGCTGCTGCCGGTGTGGTGGATGTTCTGTCTTTCGGGAGCGAGTGCGGAGAGGTGGACCGGCTCCGGCAGGTGGCTGCGTGTCTGAACAGTCCAGTCTATGAAGCGGGTGTGCGCCGATTTGTGGACGAGGGGATGCCCTTTGCCGCCGCCCGGCAGGAGGTGGTGCGTGGGATCCTGGGTCCGGAGCACGCAGAGCTTCTGTCTACACCCAACAACAACCTGGGCGTGGAGTACCTCCGGGCCTTGGACAGGCTGGGCAGCGACATCCGCCCTGTGACAGTTCGCCGGGAGGGTGCCTCTCATGACAGTATGCTGGAGGGAGAATCGCTTCCTAAGTTTCTCTCTGCAACCCAGATCCGTGCCTTTCTGATGGATGAGAACTGGCGGGCGGCAGAGCCCTACCTCCCAGGCGGTGGTGCGGAGATTCTACAGAAAGACTGGGGCGGGATGCCCGACCTTCGACGGGCGGAGCGGGGGCTGCTGACCAGACTGAGGACCATGACCGCCGGGGACTGGGCCGCCATTCCGGACAGTGGAGCGGCGGAGGGCCTGCCACCACGGCTGGAGCGGGCCGGGAAACGGTGCCGGTCCCTGGAGGAGTTTTTACAGCTGGCCAAGCCCCGGCACTGGACACAGGCGCGGATGAGACGGCTGTTGGTATGGGCTTTCCTGGGACTGACTCAGGCGGTGTGGCCGGAGGTGCCTCCCTATTTACGGGTGCTGGGATTCAATGCTAGGGGACAGGAACTGTTGAAGGAAATGAAGTCCCGAGCTGCTCTGCCGATTTTGACTAAGCCTGCCCATGCCAGGGAACTAGAGGAGGCGGGGCGTAGGCTGTTTTCCCTGGAGGTTCAATGCACCGATTTGTATGACCTGTGCCTGCCGGAGGTCCCTGTCCCGGGGCGGGAGTGGACCACTGGGCCGGTGCGGCTGTAAGGGGGGAGACAGATGGAAAGACGAATGGGAAGGCGTACACTTGTCTGGGGCGTGGCCCTGGTCCTGCCTGCCCTGCTGGTCCTGCTGTTTGAGACACGGAAGTGGGATCAGGCTCTGATGGAGCATTGGGTATCCAGCGTGATGGCTCCAGCGGAACAGCAGCTGGGCCGCCTGTGGGGGCGGATCCCCTGGTGTTCGGTGGCGGAACTGCTGACCGTCCTGCTCCTGACCAGCTGTGTCCTCTGGCTGATCTGGACTGTGGCCGGATTGCTCCGGAGCCGGGACGGCCGGATCTTTGGCCGCCGGATGACAGCACTGTTTTCTGTGCTTCTGTGGCTGTGGTGCGGTTTCTGCTGGATGTGGAATGCGGCCTACTATGCTTCCGGCTTTCAGGAAAAGAGCGGCCTGAGAGTTCAGCCATATCCGGTGGAGACACTGATTCAGGTGACCGCTCTGTTTGCTCAGCGGGCGGCGGAACTTTCCATACAGGTGGAGCGGGATGAGACCGGCCAATTTACCGTGGATCAAGATGAAATCTTGGCCCGTGGGCCGGAAATCTACGAGAATGTGTCCCAGAAGTTTCCGTTCCTGGCTCTAGAGGGTCAGACCAGGGCCAAGCCCATCTTCTTCTCCCGACTACAAAGCAGGTTGGGATTTACTGGGGTATATTTCCCGTTTACCGGAGAGGCCAATGTGAATGTGGACGCACCCGCCTGCCTCCTTCCGGCCACAGTGGCCCACGAGATGGCACACCAGCGGATGGTAGCCTCGGAGCAAGAGGCGAACTTTGTGGGGATACTGGCGGCGGTGACCAGCGGGGATACGGTGTATCAGTACTCCGGTTATCTGATGGGGCTGATCCAGTTGTGTAATGCCCTGGCTCCAGTGGACCGGTCGGCATGGCAGGACATTGTGCAGAGATATTTTACTCAGGAACTGGCGGACGACTGGAATGCTAACAATGCCTATTGGGCGGCGCTGGCCTCCCCAATGGAGGACGCGGCAGAGCGGGTGTACGACTCCTTTTTGAAGGGGAACGGTCAGGAACTGGGGATGCGCTCCTACGGGGCCTGTGTGGACCTGCTGGCGGCCTATTTTGGAGGGGACCAGATCTGAGTGTAGAAAACCCCGGGAGATCTTTCGATGAAGAGGTCTCCCGGGGTCCTTTTTTGTTACATTAGAGGAGCAAAGATACGCAGGATGTTGCGGTATAGCTGGAGAAGGGGGTTGAGATGCCGCCACTGGCGAAGGGAGATGCGCTGGCACACGGCCAAGGTGTCTTCAAAGTCCTTCCGAATGTCCTGGATGCAAGGGGCTTCGCACAGCCAGACGCCGTCCTCGAAGTGGAGGAACAGGCTGCGGTAATCCAGATTTACAGTGCCAACCGTGGCGAAGCGGTCGTCCACGACAAAGTTTTTGGCATGGATAAAACCAGGAGTGTACTCATAAATGTGGACACCGGCTTCCAGAAGAGGGGGGTAGTGGGCTCTGGTCACTTCAAACACATAGCGCTTATCTGGGATGTGAGGGGTGATGATACGTACATCCACCCCGGCTTTGGCTGCGTTGCACAGGGCAGTGTTTGTGGCAACGTCAATGACCAGATATGGGGTGGTGATATAGATGTATTTCCGGGCCTTGGAGATCATATTCAGATAGACTGCCTGCCCAACTGTCTCACGATCCAGGGGCGTGTCCGTATAGGGCTGGACATAGCCGGTCCAGGGGCGCACGGCGGAGGGCTCCGGCCGGAAATGGCAAAACTCCTCCTCCCAGCCGCAGCAGTGATCCCACATGGTGAGGAACATGACCGTCATGGACCAAACCGCGTCCCCCTCCAGCAGGATGGCGCTGTCCTTCCAGTGGCCGAAGCGCTCCCGCTGATTGATGTATTCATCCGCCAGGTTGATTCCGCCGGTGAAGCCCACCTTTCCGTCAATAATCATCAGCTTCCGGTGGTCGCGGTTGTTCAGCCGCAGGGACATAATTGGAACAAAGCGGTTGAATACCCGGCACTGGATGCCCCGGGCCGCCAGCTGCTCATTGTAGTCCCGGGGGAGGCTGAAGATACAGCCCATGTCGTCATAGATCAGCCGGACCTCCACGCCCTGGGCGGCCTTCTCCTCCAGGATTTCCAGAATACTGTCCCAAAAGACGCCTGGCTGGAGAATGAAGTATTCCAGGAAGATGTACCTCTCTGCCTTTCTCAGTTCCTCCAGCATTCGGGGAAAGACCAGGTCTCCCAGGGCGAAGTATTCCGTTTCTGTGTTCGTATAGGCGGGACAGTGAGCAAAGCGCTCCAAATAACGGGCCTGCCCGGCGGCATCCTCTCCCAATGGGAGCAGGTCATCAGCCTTGAAGTCCTCACGCAGGTTTTCCTCTGACTGTTCGGCCACACGGCGCATCCGGCGGCTGATCCGCTTGGGGATGTGACCGCCGCCTACAAGCAGATAGAAGATGCCTCCAAATACAGGGAAGGGCAAAATGAGCAGCAGCCAGGCGATCTTATAGGCGGGCTCAATGCGGCTGCCCAAAATCAGCAGAGCCGCAATCACACTGATGGCGATGCAGCACCAGTAGAAACTGTTGATATATTCGGAGAAAATGTTGACCATGACCACCAGCGTGACCACTTGGGCCAGCAGGGACAGGGCCACCAAGACGGAGCGGTGAAACAGGATATACAGGACCTTTTTCACAGAATACGCCTCCTTTTTGGAACGGCTGGACTGTATGGGAGTGGAACGGATCAGACCAGACGGGTCAGGGTGCAGCGAATCAGCCCATCTTCCAGCAAGATGGTACCATAGCTGGAGCGGCTGGGGCCCGGGTTGAGTACCCACAGTCCGTCCTCCCGCTGTTGACAGAGGGGCTGATGGGTGTGGCCGAAGAGGAGAATATCCGCTTCGGCCGCCCGGGCCTGGGCGACGGCGGCGTCATAGCCGGATTTAACGCCCCACAGGTGTCCGTGGGACAGGAGGATACTGCGCCCTTGAAGAGTGATCTGCTTGATGGCGGGGACGGTGGTCCAGCCGTCGCAGTTGCCCGGGACCATGCAGATGGGAAGCTTAGGGTAGAGATAGGACATCTCCTCTGCATCGGAGACCAGGTCTCCCAGGTGGATGACCTGGTCGGGCTGCTGCTCGTCGATGGCCTGGATCATGCCGGACCAGGAACGGTGGGAGTCGGAAAATACAAGGATCTTCAAATTTGTCACCTTACCTGCTGTGCCGCATATACTAAAACTGAGACCGGTTTGGGGGTGAGTAAGGATGCAGCACAAGAATCGTAGGGAGGGAACATCCCTTCCAATGGAAGAACTGGTGAAGGACCCGGCGGCCCTGGCCCGATTAGCTCAGTCTGGCGAGGCCCGGAAGCTGGTGTCTCTGCTGAAGCAGAACGGTGGGGTGCAGGAAGCCGCCCAAGCGGCGGCGAACGGGGACCCGGGACAGCTGATGCAGATGATGGAACGCCTAATGAACACCCGGGAGGGGGGAGAATTGGTGGAGCGCATCAGCCAGCAGGCCAGAGAGTCCGGACTGTCCTGATATGAGCCAGCCCGGGAAGGAGAGGGGGAGCGTATGTGGGAGAATTTGAGGAAAAACTGAATTCGATCCTGGGGGACAAAGATGCTATGGGGCAGATCATGGCCCTGGCGCAGTCCCTGGGAAAGCCTGCGCCCCCCGCTTCGGAGCCGGAGGACGAGAATGAGGAGACCGGATGGGAACGGGCCTGTACTCCTACCCCAGAGGCAGGGGCGGGGGAGGATCCGTTGTCCGCTTTGGGCAGCTTGGATCCAAGGATGGTCCAGATGGGGATGCGGCTGCTGAAAGAGTATCAGACAGGTGACGACCGGAACACTGCTCTGCTGGCCGCCCTGCGCCCATTTCTGAGAAAGGAACGGTATGCAAGGCTGGACCGGGCCATCCAGATCGCCAGGCTGTCCCGGGTGATCCGGGTAGCCTTCCACTCTTTGAGCGGGAAGGAGGAGGGGGAGGGTGTATAACCGTTATATCCCCAACGGGGCGGTTTATACCCGTGTTCCCGTAGAGGAAGATGACGCGGTACATCAAGGCTGTCCGTCGGATAGAGTTCCTCCTGCTGGAGGAGCAGGGCAGATGCAGGGAGCCCCCTTCTCCATCACATCCTTGCTGGGAGGCGGGACAAGAGGAAGCGGAGGACTGACAAGGCTGCTTCGTTCCCTTAAGCTTGATCGACTGGACAGCGGGGATGTGTTGTTGCTTCTCATCGTACTGCTCCTCCTATGGGAGGGGGATGACTTGGAGTTGGTCATAGCTCTGGGTCTGGCCCTTATTATGGGTCTGGGAGACGAAGAGGGGACAGAAATAGAATAGAGCCGCGGCAGCCAAGGCTGCCACGGCTCTTTTTTATACCGTGTGGAGCACCTGGCCGTCCGGAAGCGCAAAAGAAGCCGTGGCGGGGCAAGGCGTTTGGATCTGTCCGTAGGCAGTCATGCGGTATACCAGTTTTCCGTTGACCTCACGCTCTGCAGAAATGAGAAGACCGTTGTCTGTGCTGATCCAGTACCGCTCCACTGCGAGGCTCCCCTTGTCCTGAACGGCCACATAGACGCAGGGATAGGAGCCTCGAAGTTCGTATCCAGTTTCAGAGATAGAAGAGGGATCCAGATCCAGTATGGTCTCATAAGTTGGGATATGCTGGGCAAGATCGTGGGAGCGATCATCCGCAGGGAGCGTGTTCCATGCGGGAGAGCCCTCATACCAATAGTAGGCATTCTTAGAACTGGCCAGGTCATGGCGTACCGCGCCGGAGGCTAGATTCTGCCGGGTGTGGGACCAGTCTCCGTCCTGCCAGTACTGGATGGAGGAGGAGAAAGAACCCTCCGACCAGAAGGTCTCCACAGTAAGCTCCCGGTAGTAGCTGTCTGGGCGGGTCAGGGTAGCTACAATGCTCTGAACAGTTTCAGGGGTGACGTCTACCTTCCAGTACTGGTCGGTTGCCCCCTGTCCGAAGGAGCCGGAGACAGAATCCTCCCCAGAACTGGCATCGCTTAGGGTGATGGAGGGGATGTGGACGAAAAAGAGGCTGCGTCCGAAGCTGGCGAAAATAGCCACGACGATCAGACAAGTGATGGCGATGGCGATGGCCAAACGATTTTTAGAATCCAAATCCACACCTCCTGTTCCAGGCTGAGGTGGTCACACCCCGCCGAAGGGGGCAGGGGGAGCCTCCCGCAGACCGAATTTCCACTCGATGGCATCGGCGATCCGGCGGCAAGCAAGTCCATCCCCGTAGGGGTTGACCGCATGGGCCATGGCGGCATAGGCGCCGGGATCGGTAAGCAGTTCATAGGCCATGGAGAAAATGGCCTCCTCCTCCACGCCAGCCAGCTTTACTGTGCCGGCAGCCACAGCCTCGGGGCGCTCAGTCTCGCGCCGAAGGACCAGCACCGGTTTGCCCAGGGCTGGGGCCTCCTCCTGAAGACCGCCGGAGTCGGTCATTACCAGATGGCAGCGGGCCATCAGGTTGTGCATCTCGTCCACCGCCAGCGGGGCAATGAGGTGGATGCGGGGATGGCCGTCCAAATATTTATGAGCGGCTTCCTGTACTACGGGGGACAGGTGGACCGGATAGACAAGTTCCACATCAGGGAAGGCGTCGGCGATCCGCCGCAGGGCAGTCATAATATTGGTCATGGGCTGCCCATAGTTCTCACGCCGGTGACAGGTGACCAGGATGACCCGGCGGGCGGCGTAGTCCAAGTGGTTGAGGATCTCATCCTGGAAGGTAAACTGGGGGCGCACCGTGGTCTGAAGGGCATCGATGACCGTATTTCCGGTGAGAAATACGCCTTGGGTGATGTTCTCACGGGCCAAGTTTTCGCGGTTGGCCACAGTGGGACAGAAGTGGAGGTCGGCGATGGCACCTACCATTTTCCGGTTCATCTCCTCCGGGTAGGGGGACCACTTGTCATAGGTCCGCAGACCCGCTTCCACGTGGCCTACCGGGACCTTGTGGTAGAAGGCTGCCAAGGCTCCAGCAAAGGTTGTAGAGGTGTCTCCATGCACCAGGACCAGGTCAGGCTTTGCTTGCTCCAGCACCTCGTCCATACCAGTGAGGCACTTGGAAGTAATAGTAGACAGGGTTTGACGGGGTTCCATGATGTTCAGGTCATAGTCTGGCTTCAGCTGAAAGATATTCAGCACAGAATCCAGCATCTCCCGGTGCTGGGCGGTGACGCAGCACAGGGCATTCAGCCCGGGACGGCGGGATAGCTCCAGGGCCAGGGGGGCCATCTTGATGGCTTCCGGCCGGGTGCCGAAAATCGTCATAACAGTGACAGGTTTCATTTGTCAGATCGCTCCTCTTCACCGAAAAAGTAGTCATTGCCCGCCACATCTCCAGGGGGCTGGCGGAGCTTCCGGGGGCGGGCCGGAGCGCCGTCCTGAGCGGGGGGCTCGGGTGGTTCCCGGTGGTTTACCCGGTCCAGGTACAGCTTGGCGGACAGGCCGCCGGCTACGCATAAGGCCAGCAGGACCATCATGGCCTTCAAAACACTGGTCGTTGTGAGCAACACAGCGGACAAGCCCAGAATCGCGCTGATCACATACAGCACAGCAACTGCCTGCTTCTGGCTGAAACCCATGTCGATGAGCCGATGATGGATGTGACCCCGGTCGGGGGCCATAGGACTCTGGCCGTGGGACACCCGGCGGAAAATGGCAAAGCAGGTGTCAAAGATGGGCAGGCCAAGCATGAGGAAGGGGACTGCGAAGGAGATAATGGCATAGGACTTGAACAGCCCCTGAATGGATACCACCGCCAAGATAAAGCCCAGGAAGGTGGATCCGGTATCTCCCATGAAGATCTTGGCCGGGTTCAGATTATAGGGAAGAAAGCCGATGCACCCGCCAGCCAAGGCGGCCATGAGGAGCGCAACGTCGGGCTCCGCCACCGTGAGGGCTATGACCAGCATGGTCATAGAACTGATGGTGGACACGCCGCAGGCCAACCCGTCCAGTCCGTCGATGAGGTTGACTGCGTTGGTGATGCCTACGATCCAGATCACGGAGATGGGGATAGACAGCCAGCCCAGCACCCAGTAGGGGTCGCTGCTGAAAATATTGGGGTTGGAGAGAATGTCGATCCGGTTGCCCATGAGCACGGCAATGAGGGCGGCCAGAATCTGGATCAGGAACTTCGGCATGGCAGGCAGGGCATAAATGTCGTCGAATATGCCCAAAATAACGATGATCACGGCCCCTAGGAGCATGCCGCGGAGTGGGGTAGTCAATGGAATAAAAATCAGAGCGCTGAGGATAAAACCGAAGAAAATGGCAAGTCCGCCCATCCGGGGAATGGGGTGGTTGTGCATCCGACGGTTGTCCCGGGGCACGTCCACTGCACCGATTTTAAAGGCCAGAGAGCGAACCACCGGGGTGGTAATGAATGCCACCACAGCGGCGGCAAATAGTGCGGCGGCTACCGCACCGATGACAGAGAGTTCAACAGAAGACAACATGAAGCAGTTCCTCTTTTGCAGTTGATATGGTCGGGTCAGCGGGCCACGAAGCCTACCTTTTTATAGACTTTCCGCAGGGTTTTGGAAGCGGTATAGGACGCCTTCTCAGCGCCGGCCTTGTAAACACTCTCCAGATACGCCTTGTCGGCCAGAATGCGGGTGGCCTCCTCGCGGATGGGACGCAGGGCTTCGATGACGGCGTCACCCACGGCGGGTTTGAACTTTCCATAGCCGCAGCCAGAGAACTCGGCCTCGATTTCCGGAAAACTCTTACCGGTGACGGCGGAGTAGATGTTCATCAGATTGGCTACGCCGGGCTTGTTGGCAGGATCGTAGCGCACACAGTTTTCAGTGTCGCTGTCGGTGATGGCCCGCTTGAACTTGCGCTGGATATCCTCCGGCTTCTCCATGAGGAACACGCAGCCTTCGGGGATGGATTTGGACATTTTAGATTCGGGATTGGTCAGCCCCATGATGCGGGCACCGGCCTTAGGAATATAGGGCTCAGGAATCTTAAACACATCGCCATAGATGTTGTTGAAGCGCTGGGCTACATCACGGGTCAGCTCGCAGTGCTGCTTCTGGTCCTCTCCTACGGGAACAAAATCGGGCTGGTAGAGGAGAATATCAGCGGCCATTAGAGCGGGATAGGTGAACAGGCCGCCATTGATGTTTTCTTTATGTTTGGCGGATTTGTCTTTAAACTGAGTCATACGGCTGAGCTCGCCGAACATGGTGTAGCAGTTCAGTACCCAGCCAAGCTCTGCGTGGGCAGGAACATGGGACTGGATGAACAGGGTGTTCTTCTCCGGGTCCAGGCCGCAGGCGATATACTGGGCCAGCTGCTCCAGGGTGCGGCGGCGCAGATCGGCAGGAGTCTGACGGACGGTGATGGTATGCATATCAGCCATAAAATAGTAGCAGTCGAACTCGTCGGCCCGGGCGCCCCAATTCTTGATGGCACCCAGATAGTTGCCCAGGTGCAGATCGCCGCTGGGCTGGATGCCGGAGAGCATCACTTTCTTTTTCGCTTCTTCCATATCGAAACACAACCTTTTTAGAAATGTCAAATGCTGTTCCAGCTGCCAGCGTGATATGGGGCTTGGGAGCGGAACAATGTCATAGGCATAAAAATACTGATACATCATAACACATTTTAGCTGTAATAGCAACGTGCCCGCGCAGATTTGGGAGAAAAACCGGGGCGATGACTCTGCCATTGCCCTTGAGAAGGCGAAATTCTAAAAAATTATTAAATTTTTCCTCTGCTCCCTTTACACGGACTGCTTTTTGGAGTAAACTAGGCACAAATCTTCCATGCTTATTTTTAGGAGGTGTTTTCGATGGACGAGATGGATTTCACCCGGAAATTCCGGCTCGGCGACCAGCGCGATTTAGAGATCAAGGCGATCCTGGCTTCTGTATATCAGGCGCTTCAGGAAAAGGGTTACAACCCGGTCAATCAAATCGTCGGCTATATTCTATCCGAGGACCCCACCTATATCACGAACCATAACAACGCCCGGGCCATGATCCGGAAGGTGGACCGGGACGAACTGCTCCAAACCCTGGTCAAATATTATCTTACCCACTGAGCAGAGTAAGAAACAGCCCGCCGCAACGCGGCGGGCTGTTTTTGGTGGAAAGGAGTGGATAAAGTGAAGATCTTGGTAAGCGCTTGCCTGCTGGGTGTCCCCTGCCGTTATGATGGAGCAGGAAAGGAACACCTTGATATTCAAAAGCTGAGACAGAAAGGATACGATCTGATACCAGTCTGTCCGGAAGTGCTGGGTGGACTGCCTACCCCCCGCCCGCCTGCGGAGCGGCTGCCGGACGGTCGGGTCGTTACTCAAGAGGGAGTGGATGTGACGGCAGAGTATTGCTCCGGCGCAGAGCGGGCGCTGGCGCTGGCACGGGAACAGGGCTGTACTCTGGCCGTTTTGAAGGAACGCTCCCCCTCCTGTGGCCAGGGGCAGATCTATGACGGAACCTTTTCCCGCATTCTGATCCAGGGCTCTGGGGTGACAGCCCAGCTTCTGGAGGAGAATGGGATCCCAGTATATGGAGAGTCACAACTAGAGGAACTGCTGAAGCGGTTGTGATTCTATTTGGAAGTCAGACGCCCCGCCGATATCGGCGGGGCGTCTGAGCCGTTTAAGAAGTGAGAGGCAGATATGCCATCTACTCCTCTTCCAGAGGAATGGAAAAGGTTACGATTCCCTCGGCTGCTGGAGCCAGCGCACACTGTGGAATATAGAATTCCAGCCCTTCTGGAGTGCGGCAGCATCGATGGGGAGATAAAAATTGCCGCAGACGAGGCCCAAAATCCGGATCCAGAAAGCAGTCCCCCGCTGCCCGACGGATTTCCCCCTGCTCCCGTAGTTTCTGGGTCAGGTGAAGCCACCACCTCCGATCGCCGGGAAAGTAGCATCCTACTGACAGCGGAACGCCCTCCGGCAGAGACCAAACATCTCCCATCCGTACGCGGAGAGAGCGGCCGTCTCCATGAATTTCCTCTGCATCCAGGCGGATGCTTAGACTTTCCTTGTTTTGAAATAAGATCTGGCCTTCCAAACGAGCCTGCCAGGGGTGAAACGGCTGTGATACTTCTCTGCAGCGTGCCAAATCCAGACAGGCTTGCCAGTAGAGTGCGCGTCCCCACCGGCGGCGCCAGATTTCTGCCAGATGCTGATAATATCGGTCTACTCGCCCGCCCCCCCGCCCCCCGTGCCGAATCTGAGGACGGCTCAAAGTATAGTCTAACACTGGCTCCTTTTGCAGTGACAGTGTTCGCCGCTCTTCCTGCCATAGGACTGCCCAGTCAGCTTGCTGTTTCTCTGCTGCCTCCATGCGTATCCCTCCCAATTTTGGTCTATCCTATGCGTGGAGAGAAAAAATCGTGAAGGAGAGAGTGATTTGTGTTTACTTTCACAAGGTAGTGTGTTACGATATTAGAAAAAGTCAGCCGGCCTGTGGCCGGAGCCTGCGGGGAAAGGAGTCTCGCTCATGTCGAAGTTTTATGATAAGCCCTCCAGCGACCTGTTGTATCAGGCCATTCTGGAGATCAAAGATCTGGAGGAGTGCCGCCGGTTTTTACAGGATTTGTGCACTGTATCAGAGCTGAAGGCTATGGAGCAGCGGATGGAGGTGGCTATGCTGTTGGATCAGGGTCTGATCTACAGTGACATCCTAGAGCGCACAGGGGCATCCAGCGCCACCATCAGCCGTGTGAACCGCTGTCTGCACTATGGGGCGGACGGTTACCGGACGATTCTCCCTAGACTGAAGGAGCAGAGTAATGAGCAGCTATGATTTTCTGGCCAGCAGCTATGATGAACTGACCACCGATGTGGGATATTCGGCCTGGGCGGACTATCTGGAGGCTCATTTCCGGCGGAAGGGACTGCCTGGCCGAACTGTGCTGGATCTGGCCTGTGGAACGGGCTCCCTCACCTGGGAACTGGCCTTGCGGGGGTATGAGATGATCGGGGTGGACCGCTCACCGGAGATGCTGGCGGAAGCGGCAGCGAAGAGCCGGGATGATGTGGAGATTTCCCCCATTTTCCTGTGTCAATCCATGGACAAGTTGGATTTGTATGGGACCATCGACGCCTGTGTCTGCTGTTTGGACAGTGTCAATTATGTTACCGATTCTAAGCAGTTGAAAAAGGCTTTTGCCCGGGTCTGGCTGTTTCTCATGCCTGGCGGGTTGTTCCTGTTCGACATCAATACACCGGCCAAGCTGCGCGGGTTGGACGGACAGGTCTTTTTGGACGAGACAGAGGATACCTATTGTGTTTGGCGGGCGGAGTATGAGAAACGCAGTCGGATCTGCTCCTATTTCATGGATATTTTTCGCCTGGATCCTGACTCCGGTCTTTGGGAGCGGGGGGAGGAACTGCACCGGGAGCGGGCCTATGAGCCGGAGGAACTGATTTCCTTCCTGCGGGAAGCTGGCTTCCAGGATATCCGCCAATATGGGAATCTGAAGCTGCGGGCTCCCCGGGAAGGGGAGGAGCGAATCTTCTTTGTGGCCCGGAAGGATCCGAAGATGACCAGCCAGGTATGAGACGGATCTGGACAAGAAGGAAAAAGAGAGGAAGAAACAAATGCGCGATGAACTGGTAAGAGCGATCACGGCAGACGGCCTGGTCAAGGCGGTGGCCGTAACTGGCCGGGATTTGGTGGAGCGGGCCCGAGAGATCCATACCCTGCTGCCCATGGCTACAGCGGCCCTGGGACGGACTTTGCTGGCTGCCTCTATGATGGGGGACATGCTGAAGATAGATGGAGCCTCCCTTACCCTTCAAATCAAGGGTGGAGGGCCGCTTGGGACGGTGCTGGCTGTGTCAGATAACAGCGGCAATGTGCGTGGCTATGTACAGGATCCCCATGTGGAACTGCGAGAGAAGGCACCTGGTAAGTTGGATGTGGGATGGGCCGTAGGTACGGATGGGAGCCTCACTGTTATCAAGGATCTTGGGATGAAGGAGCCCTATGTGGGCACGATCGGTCTGTTCTCTGGAGAGATCGCTGATGACATCGCGATGTATTTCGTGGAAAGTGAGCAGATTCCAACTGCCTGTGCCTTGGGTGTGCTGGTGGGGGTAGACCAGTCTGTTTCCGCTGCGGGAGGCTATCTGATCCAACTTTTGCCCGGAGCAGGGGAGGATATCATCACCAAAATTGAAGCAGGGGTTCAGCGTATGGGGCCGGTCACGCCGGTTTTGGAGCAGGGTATGGACGCATGTGGGCTGCTTCAGGCGGTCTTGTCTGAGTTCGAATTGGAATTTTTAGAGAGCCACCCCATCGAGTACCGTTGTTACTGCTCCAGGGACCGTGTTACCCGCGCCTTGATCAGCATGGGGCGGGAGGAACTGGAATCCTTGATTCGGGAACAGGGACAGGCGGATTTGACCTGCCAGTTTTGTGATGAGATTTACCATTATACCAAGGAGGACCTGGAAGCTATTCTGAATCACGTGTAGAGCGTAAATAAAAGGCGCGCGGCATTTGCCGTGCGCCTTTCACATTCTAATTTGATTAGAAGAGATTTACTGAACCCTGCCGTTGTTTGTCAAGGCCTCTAGCACCTGATAGCGGTCCATCTGGAATTGCTTGGTCATAGCCAGAGCCTCTTCCATGTCCACATCTACGATCCGACCGTCATGGGTGCAGATGATTCGATTGCCACGACCTTCAATCAGAGAGAGCACAGCCTCATAGCCCATGCGGCTGGCGGTCTCTCGATCCCGGGCGGTTGGGGAGCCGCCGCGCTGGATGTGGCCCAGCACGGTCACACGGGGATCGATGCCAACTTCCTCGTGGATCCGCTTTCCAATATCGATGGCACTGCCGGCGCCCTCAGCCACCACTACCATGTAATGTGTGGAGCCGGCGAGGCGGGCCCGACGGATCTTCTCTACCACATCGTTTTCAAAGTCAACATCGCGCTCTGGGATGAGAACTGCGGTGGCGCCAACGGCGATACCGACATACAGGGCGAGGTAGCCGGCATGACGGCCCATTACTTCTACTACGGAGCAGCGCTCGTGGGCCTGCATGGTGTCCCGAAGTTTATCGATACATTCAATGGCGGTGTTGCAGGCGGTATCAAACCCAATGGTATAATGGGAACAGCCGATGTCGTTATCAATGGTAGCTGGGATACCCACCACACTGAGCTGCTCGCCTTGGGCTGCGGCCTGGCGGGATAGGGCCAGTGCTCCGCGGAAGGTGCCGTCGCCGCCAATGGCTACGATCCCGTCCAGCCCGAGCAGTTTACAGGTGGTCAGTGCCTGGGCGCGGCCCTCCTCATGCATGAACTCACGGCTGCGTGCGGTGTAAAGCACAGTGCCGCCCTTATCAATGATGTGGCTGACGCTGGCGGCGTCCATTCGGATGAAGTCGCTGTTGATCAGACCATTCCAGCCCCTGCGGATTCCGACGCATTCAACACCGCGCCCAACGGCAGCACGCACCACAGCGCGCACTGCAGCGTTCATACCAGGGGCATCGCCTCCGCTGGTCAAAACACCAATACGCTTTACCTTACTATCCATCATTCGGGCCCTCCTTGCCAAAATCGTTTTCTGGCCTGCACATTTTTTTATTATGATCTTTCTTAATTTAAAAATTTAAGTTGGATCTTACTACAATTATGGACTTATTATGTCACGCTTCCTTTCTTTCTGTCAAGTGTAATTCAGCTGCCACGGAGGATGAAAAAGCGGGGGTTTTAGAGCGTTGAAAACTAGCTAAAAAAATATTCGAACTTTTTTTCATTTTCCTGTTGACAAGTGGCAGAAGATTTAGTATACTAACGAAGCCGTCGCAAGAGCGGCGACCCATTCGGGAGCATAGCTCAGCTGGTAGAGCACATGCCTTACAAGCATGGGGTCACAGGTTCGAGCCCTGTTGTTCCCACCACACACCATAGCTACCTGGCTCGGTAGTTCAGTTGGTTAGAACGCCGGCCTGTCACGCCGGAGGTCGAGGGTTCAAGTCCCTTCCGAGTCGCCACTTACTTTCTTTTCTTTTGAAAAAGAAAGCACATGGTTTTGAACCTGCTTACTCTTTTAAAAGAAAGAAATGCCTCTGTAGCTCAGTTGGTAGAGCAGAGGACTGAAAATCCTCGTGTCGTTG
>JAYCWP010000022.1:0-24603 GCA_037257225.1 Lawsonibacter sp. | reverse complement strand
TCGATATGTTACCACGCCTATTCTCGATTGTCAAGCACTTTTTTCGATTTTTTTCGTTTTTCTTTATGTCTCTATCTATCCAAGTATCTGTGCAAGCATTCTTCCTCAGATTTCTCTCTTGCACAACCACCGCAGTTATGATACCCTCATTTTAAAATCTATAATAGGAAAGAGGGCTTTCCCATGCCGATCAAGATCCCTGACTCTCTCCCAGCCACTGCAACTCTGGAGAGTGAGAATATTTTCGTAATGACAGAATACCGGGCCATGCACCAGGACATCCGCCCACTGAATCTGTTAATCCTGAATCTGATGCCAACTAAGATCGTTACCGAGACTCAGTTGCTGCGCAAACTCTCCAACTCTCCCCTCCAAGTAAAAGTAGAACTGCTCCACACTCTAAGTCATATCTCCCAGAATACAGATGCCGATCATCTCTCCTCCTTCTACACTACCTTTGATCAGATCAAAGACCGGAAGTTCGACGGCATGATCATCACTGGTGCGCCGGTAGAAAATCTCGACTTCACCGATGTGGACTACTGGGACGAGCTGTGCCAGATCATGGACTGGACCACCACCCATGTTCACTCCACGCTTCATATCTGCTGGGGAGCTCAAGCCGGACTGTTTCATCACTATGGCATACCGAAGTATAATCTTGGAAAAAAATTGTTCGGCGTCTTCCCTCACACCGTGATCCGCACCCAGTCTCCCCTCTTCCGGGGCTTTGATGATATTTTTTATGTCCCACACTCACGCTACACCGAAAACCGGATGGAGGACATTCAAAAGGTCCCGGAGCTGGAGTTGCTGGCCGTATCCCAGCAGGCAGGCGTGTTTGCTGTCAAGAGCGCAGACAACCGCCGTTTTTTCATTACCGGTCATCCGGAGTACGACCCAGAAACCCTAGCCAACGAATACTTCCGTGATGTAAACAGGGGAATCGATATCAATATCCCCGACAACTACTTCCCAAATAACGACCCCAAACAGCCTCCCCTGGTCCGCTGGCGCTCTGCCGCCCAGCTGTTCTACACCAACTGGCTGAACTATTATGTGTACCAGACCACCCCCTACGATGTCCGGGACATCTGAGTTTTACGCCGCGGTCTACCGGCTCACGGCCTGCATCCATCAGGCAGACTGTTGAGCCCTCTAGATTTCTTCGGCCGCTCTGAACCCCAGCAACCCCGTTGGTGCAGGAGGACATTTCGTTTCCGGCTGACTAACAACCGATCTGTTCTGCCGCCTTTGGATCACCGCATAAACCTCATAAACGGAAGAAAGGAGCTTCTGAATGAACGTCACCTTTGAGATTGTCAAGAATTCCCCTGAGATTCGCACCTATATCACCCAAGCCGATGCATCCCTCACCGCTCTAGGGTTTACGGAACATTCCTTCGCCCATGTGACTAAATGTGCTGAGGTAGCTGCCCGCATCCTGACCCAGCTGGGATACAGTCCAAAAGAGGTGGAACTGGCCAAGATTGCCGCCTTTATGCACGACATCGGCAACGTAGTCAACCGCCACGACCACGCCATCAGCGGGGCCACCATGGCCTTCCGCATCCTGGACAAGATGGGGATGGAGCCTTCCGATGTGGCCGCAGTCATTACCGCCATCGGCCACCATGACGATTCCACCGCCTTTCCGGTGAATGCTGTGGCCGCCGCCCTGATCCTGGCCGATAAAACGGATGTGCGCCGCAGCCGGGTCCGCAACAAGGACATGGCTACCTTCGACATCCATGACCGTGTAAATTACTCTGTGGAGCGTTCCGAGGTGCTGCTGGATGTACCTGGCCGTACCGTTACCCTTTCCCTGTCCATCAACACCCAGGTATGCGCCGTAATGGACTACTTTGAAATTTTCCTCCAGCGGATGCTCCTGTGCCGTCGAGCTGCCGAGACCCTCAGCCTGAAGTTCCGCCTAGAGATCAATGGACAGGTTCTGCTGTAAAACCTCCAAACAATGCCGCCCCATCCGGCTCAACCGCCGGGGCAGGGGCGGCTTTTTGTCACTGTTGCGTAACTTGTATTTCCATCACTTCACGTGTAGTATATGATTAACTACGAACTACATTTGTACAGAAGGAGTATCCTCTATGAAATGTCTCCCCGGCCAAAACTGGAGGTTCCCAGATCACCGTGGCTGGAGTGCAGAGATGCGGAGGAGTTCCAGACACTGCTGAACCATCTGAAGGGCGGCCTTTGGACAGACCATTCTCCCTGCCGCCGCGCAGCTACGGCTCGCGGCCTGGAGGGCCTCAGCGGTCGCCCTTGACCTAACATAACAGATAACCTTTGACCTGACTGTCACTATAACCTTTTACAATTACTCTTTACGCACCCCTTAATTGCACGGGGACATGCACCAATTCCCCCATTTTTCCCACATGCAGGAGGCGATTTTATGAAACCTGTCCCTCGCTCCCCCTCTACTACCCCGCTGTCCGGGTCGGCCCGGGAGACCGAGCTGCGCATCCGCAGCATCTTCCAATGGAACAGGCAGCGCCCGCCCCTGTGGGCCATGGTCCTCATTGCCGCACTCATTTTGACCTGCGGCGGGCTGGTGTCCTGCCAGGTGCAGGGCGGGCAGACCAACGAGCCCGCCGCCCAGAGCGGCGAGGGCTGGGATACTCAGGCCGTTCTGGACGCCCTGTTCCAGTCCTCTGACGCCTCCATCCTCCCCCCAGACTCCATCCAAAGCGAACTGCTGGACACAGTCGGCACCGGCGAGGACATCACTCTGGCCGCGGCCCATTTTTACGACGATTATCCCCGTTACTCCCTCGTCATCGGTATGGTGGACCGGGCGGGAAAGGTGGTCGGAACGCCCTTTGAAACCAGCGGCTCCGGCGGGCGGCCCTACACCGCCGCCTTTGAGCGAGGCGGCAGCCAGTATCTGCTCTACACCGCCACCTGGTTCCACCAGAGCCTCTCCGGCGGCGAGGCGGGCGTCATCCGCCTGGATGGGGACGACTTCACCTGGGTGTGGCCGGTAGAGGGGGACGTCCGGGACTCCCGCTCCCAGGCTTATCAGGAGTACCACGACTATTGGGAGGGCAGAAAGCCCCTGATGGCCCCCGGCGGCGTGGATATTTTTACGGAAAACCAGGACTACGGTATCTATGAAGGCTCCCCCGCCCAGTGGGTCCCGGCACAGAATGAGGTCTTTTGGCACACTGCGGAGAAGGATCTGCCCGCCGGTGTCTACGATCAGAGCCGGGTGTGGCTGGACCAGTTCACCCGGACCGGGTACAACCCCTGGAATGCCCGGAACACCTCCGCCCTGTGGCAGATCGTCTCTCTTGCCCCAGCGGATGGGGTATACCGGGACCGAAACTATGATGGGGAGGCGGTCTATGAACTGGAGGCCCGGGCAGACAACGGAGAGGACCTGTGGTTTGCGGCCTCCCTCCTCTTTGACCACAGCGGGGAACGGCCCATCCAGGTCCAGCACTGGAGCATGGGCACAAAGACGGAGATCGACCGTTCCGGCTCCGCAGCAGCTTGACAAAGCCCTATACGGCCTGTGCAGCGGCGAGGCGGCTTTCTCCAGGACAGCTGGAGAACTAGGAGCCCATCTGCTCCCCCGGGGACTGCTGGTACCGGGGCTCCACCAACTACCCTGCGTTTTCCTTTGCCTCCCTGCGCTATCATAGAGCGGCGGACAGCATGAACTCCATCCCCACCCTGAAAGCCTCCATATCTGATCTGGCCATCCCAGCCGGCATCTGTGTAGGAGCCCGCCCCTCAGCTGAGGAGCAGATCCAGATCCTCCACCCGCAACCCCGGATGGAGGGCCAGGTCGATGCCATAGCCGATGACCTTGGCCATGTCGCTCACCTGGCTGTCGATGTCTTTCGGGGTAACCAGCAGGTCCCAACCCTCCCCCAGGGGCGGCAGCTCCGCCGTCCCCAGCAGATCGGCGGCCAGGGTGGCCCCGTCCACCACCGTGGGGACTCCCACCGCCAGCACCGGCACACCCAGAGAAGTACGGTCCAGAGCCGCCCGGTGGTTGCCAACCCCAGAGCCGGGGGAGATCCCTGTATCTGACAACTGCACGGTGCGGCATAGCCGCTTCAGAGAGCGGGAGGCTAGGGCATCCACCGCTACTACGCAGGACGGCTTCAGCTGGCGGCATACCCCTTGGATCAACTCACCGCTCTCCATCCCCATAGTGCTCAGTACCCCAGCAGACAGCGCGGCCACTGGGCGAAAGCCGCCGAAGTGCTCCGGGCAGCCCTCCACCAGGTGTCGGGTGACCAAGGTGTGGTCGTGGACCTTTGGGCCAAGTGCGTCCGGTGTGATTGCTCGGTTGCCCAGCCCTACCACCAGTACCAATCCGTCCATTGGAATGCCCTCCATCAGGTCGGTCAGTTCCCCAGCTACTGCCCGTGCTGCCCGGCCGAAAGCCCCTTCCTCCCGTCGGGCCAGACCGTCCAAAGTGAGTGTCACATACTGGCCCACAGGCTTTCCCAGGGCCTCTTCCCCCCGCCGGTCCAAAATACGCACCATCTCTGTGGGGAAGCCCTCCCGCTCCCCAGAAGCAGCTTCCACCCCTTCCAGCACCGCAGCCTCCGCCGCCCCCTCCTCCCAGATCTCCTTAGCCTCCAGGGCCAGATCTGTCCTGCGTCCAACCATCTGCACCGCCTCCTGTTCCGCCAGAGCATTCCCCGGCTGTCTTTGTGGATAGTTTCTGCGCCAAAAGAAGAACTATACGATACCCCAACTGCACCCTTAGATCACCCATGAAAAAATCCGAAATTTTTTTGAAAAAGGAGTTGCTTTTTTAAAGGGCTGATGGTATAATACATATCCGCACAGGGATTCTTGTGTTCTATTTTATTGATTTTAAAAATCGGAGGAGGTGTTTGGTTTGCCGAATATCAAGTCTGCCAAGAAGCGTGTCCTGGTGTCCCAGACCAAGGCCATGCAGAACAAGGCCGCGAAGTCCGCGCTCAAGACCGACATCAAGAAGTTTGAGGCCGCGGTGGCGGAAGGCAACCGCAGCGAGGCCGATGTTGCTTACAAGGTGGCCGTCAAGGCTGTGGACAAGGCTGTTGTCAAGGGGCTGCTGCACAAGAACAATGCCGCCCACAAAAAGAGCAGCATGACCATCAAGCTGAGCAAGCTGGCCTGAGCATCCTGAACCAAGCAAGAGAGAGAAAGCCGTCTGCGTCGCAGGCGGCTTTTTGCTTCTTTCATCCGGTGCGGTCCACCCCGCCCGGAGGAGTACCGTTGAGAGGAGGCGCACTTCTATGCGGAAATCTCTGCTCCACCTGCCCCCTGTAGCCTTTGTGTGGGGTGTCATAGACACTTACAACCGCCTGGGTGTGGCTCGGGCCGCAGCTGCCCTGGCCTATTTTCTGATCCTAACCTTATTTCCCCTTCTCATGTGCGTCAACTTCTTTATCGGGCTGCTGCCGCTCAGTCCGGAGGAGGTCTTTTCCGCCCTGGACTCTATCCTCCCACAGGAGAGCCTGTCCCTGATCCTGGACTATCTGGACTATGTTTCTGCCATCCCCCAGAGCCAGTCCACCCCCCTTCTGTTGGCCTGTTTATTTACCATCGGCCTGTCCGCCTCAGCCGGGCTTCGTACTCTGCTCCAAACCATGGACGAGTTGTATCAGGTCCGCCAGGCCAACAGTCTGCACCGCCTGATCCTCAGTGTGGCCCTCTCCCTACTGTTTCTGCTGACCATCTATCTGTCCATCGTGGTCATCTTTACCGGAAATTGGTTTTTCAAGCTGTTGGAGTCTCGACTGCCTCCGGCTCTGCTAAACCTGATTCCCCTGGCTTCCCTATCCCAGCTGTGGATCCGCCTGCGCTATCTGCTGCTATTCTTGCTGGTACTACTCCTGGTGCTGGCTGTCTACCGCCTGGGAACTCCCCTCCCCTTCCGCCGCCACACCCGCACCCTGTACCTCACCGCCCTGCTGTCCGCCGCAGCCCTGGTGGCCTGCTCCGTGCTGTTCTCCTGGTTCATTGGGATGTCCTCCCGGTACTCCTTGGTCTACGGTTCCCTGGCCTCCCTGATCATCCTGCTGGTGTGGCTCTACTTCTGCGGGAACATCCTGCTTCTGGGAGCGGTGGCCGGGCGCGTGTGGGGACAGCTTCGAACTCCACCTGGAGATGATTGACGGCGCTTCCTCACCTATGCTACAATAGAAAAAACCGCCCAGGCGGTATTGTGTACAGAATGGAAAGGAGCATATCCCATGAAACAGGCCATCCACACCGAGCACGCCCCTGCCGCGATCGGCCCCTACTCTCAGGCCATCCAGATCGGCGATCTCTTGTTCACCTCCGGCCAGATCCCCGTAGATCCCGCCACCGGCACCGTCCCCGAGGGAGGCATCCAGGCCCAGGCCCGGCAATCCCTCAACAACATCAAAGCCATCCTCAATGCCGCCGGGACCAACATGGGTGCGGTCATCAAGACCACCGTGTTTCTCAACGATATGAATGATTTCGCCGCCATGAACGAAGTCTATGCCCAATTCTTCCAGGAACCCTACCCCGCCCGCTCCGCCGTCCAGGTAGCCCGCCTGCCCAAGGATGTACTGGTGGAAATCGAGGCCATTGCGCAGCTGTGATCCCACTTTCCCCCGCATTTTCCTATACCCACAGAAAAATTCTTGCTTTTCCTGTCAACGTGTGGTATAATAAGCTTTGCGTCCGGGTTTTTCCGCCGCATTTTTGATTTTTCGCCTGTCTGGACAGGCCTGAAAGGAACGATATTGATATGAAGTTCGCCCTTACCATCATTCAGCTTCTGTGCGGCCTGATCCTGATCGCCGTGGTCATGCTCCAGTCTGGAAAGAGCGCTGGTCTGTCCGGTGCCATCGCCGGCGGCGTGGACACCTTCCTGTCCAAGAACAAGGCCAAGACCTGGGACGCTAAACTGGCCAAGATGACCAAGTGGGTCGCCATTGTGTTTATGGTGCTGACTCTGGTTCTGTGCCTGATCTGACTGATTTGTAAAACCGCCCGGATGCACAGCATCCGGGCGGTTTTTCTCTATCCTCCTCATACCAGGGACTTTGTCCACCCCTCTAGGAAGCAGGCCAGTATATTCTGGTTCCATTTCAGCTTTTCCCTGCCCCATAGTCTCAAAACCACACTTGGTAAAAGAAACTCTTTTCCCATATTTTCAAAATTGATGGAATGCGATCTGGCCTCATCTATCTGCGCTTTTAAGAATTCCATTGTCTCTTTTTGAAGTGGGGTGAGTTTATACATTATTCTCCCTCCTATAAGCATACTATACTTTACTTTTAATTGTTCTTAGAACTCATATTCAGTAAATTTTAGCGTATATGTTTCTCCCGGAATCAAATCATAGATGATGATAGATTCATCTTTGAATTTATCTCCTTGATTCAACGAGTTAAGATACACGTTCCCCGAATCAACCATATAGTTTTCACTATCATATAGTTTATAACTGATTACATCGTAACCAGAACTAAAATATGAATTATTGTTGCTGTAAATTTTTGTGCCGGAAATAGTTACTGTCAGTGTTGGCCTATAGCCCTTTTCAAATTCATAGGTTACATCGTCTATTTGAATTTTGGATGTAATTACCCCGTCAAAACCTTTTACATTTAACTCAATGGGAAATGGTCCAGATTCTAACTGAATATCTTTTATCGGGAGGCAGTAGAAAGCATCACAATTTACTTCATCAAAAGCAACAACATCTGCTTTGTAAACAGTCAAATAAACTTTGCCACTTGAATCTGCACCGGGAGTAATTTCAGAAGCAGGGATTCTTATATTGGCAAGATACTGTTCTCCTTGGGCTTCACTCGTATAATGGCCAAAATCATCTGGTGAAACAGAACTCGTACCTTTGAACACTTCCTCGTCTCTATCATTAACAATCCGAATATCCACATCAACATCTGCAGATATAGAATTGCCTGACTTATCTCTTAACTCAAAAAATATACTGTAATCATTAGTTCCCTCATTGTATTGGAAAGACCAGTTATTCAAAGTCTCGATCATCGGACTAACCGAACAACCACACAGCCAAATAAGCAACAGAAAGTTCAGAAGAAAGGGTAACCGTTTCACAGCAATCACCTCAAAACTAATCTTGATTGAGAGAAATTCGAGCTCTGTCATATAAAAAATATAGCAGAATTTGGGAAAAAGGTCAAGGGCGGCGCTAAATTGCGCCGCCCTTGACAAATCAAAGAACATTCTCAATAGAAATAATAAATCTGAACACACTGCCCCACTCAGATCATGCAGTTCGGATCATGAGTAAGCACAGGTTAAAGCGACCTGTCTCTGTAATCAACTAGAATCACCGCCGCCAAAGCCCAGCGGCATCCGTTCGGTTCGGAACAGCGGGTCCGCAAGCTGAGCCCGCTCCGACCGTTACAAAAAAAGCTGGAGCAGATGTACAACATCTGCTCCAGCTTGGTCCGAGTGCTGAGATTCGAACTCAGGGCCTCTTGAACCCCATTCAAGCGCGATACCAAACTTCGCCACACCCGGTTATCCTCGCCGCTCAGGTGTCTCACCCGGACGGCTTATATAGAATACCACACCTTTCCGAAGAATGCAAGCCTTTTTTTCATTTTTTTCGATTTTATTTTTCAGGGCGATTTCTCCCTGAAAAAGCGCCTTCCTTCGTCTTGTCAATGGGGGTAAACTGTGATTTAATTGGGGTATCCTAAGATTGGAAGGAAGGTCCCGCTTATGATCGAATACCGTGACGTCCAGGCCGCCCAGGCCAGGATCGCCTCCCACATCGTCCGCACGCCTCTGCTCCGTGTTCCGGCCCTGGATGAGGCCCTGGGCTGTCAGGTCTATCTCAAGCACGAGGGCTTCCAGGCCATTGGTGCCTTCAAGATCCGCGGCGCCCTCAACAAGGCTCTCTCCCTGTCAGCGGATGAGCTAGGCCGCGGCTTGGTGTGTGCCTCATCTGGTAACCACGCCCAGGGTGTGGCCTACGCCGCCCATAAACTTGGAACCCAGGCGGTCATCGTTATGCCCACCAACGCCAACCCGGTCAAACTGGCTGGAGTCAAGCGCTGGGGCGGGCAGGTTGAGTTGGTAGGTACCCTCTCCTCCCAGCGAGAAGAGCGGGCCGCCCAGCTGGTACAGGAGCGAGGCATGGTGGAGATCCACCCCTACGCTGACCCACTGGTAGCCGCCGGGCAAGGCACCATTGCCCTGGAGATCCTGGAGGATCTTCCAGATGCCAGTCTGATTGCAGCCCCTATCGGGGGCGGCGGGCTGATTTCCGGCATCGCTACTGCTGCGAAGGGGGCCTCCGCCCAGGTGCGCACTGTGGGGGTAGAGCCAGCAGGCGCACCTCGGTATACCAAAAGTCGGGCTGAGGGGCGCCCTGTACAGCTGGAATCTGTCCAGACCATTGCTGATGGCACCCGCACCGACCACGCAAACCCAGACAACTTTGCCGTGATCCAGGCCCGGGTGGATGAACTGTACACCGTGGAGGACCGCTGGATCGAAGAGGCCATGCTCCTTCTAATGACCGCCGCCAAGGTGGTAGCCGAGCCCTCCTCCGCCCTCCCCATAGCCGCTGTCCTGTGCGGTGCGCTCCCCGTCCGGCCGGAGGACAAAGCAGTATTTGTTCTGTCTGGTGGCAACGCCGACCCATCTCTGCTGGCCCGGCTGCTGGCCTGACAGCGCTCCGCTCTGTGACCTGGTCACAGAAGATCCAGCATGCCTATGTTATGCTGAACACACCAAACAATGGAGAGGAGGCGCAGCAGGATGCGCTATGACATCATCATTCTGGGGAGTGGCCCCGCAGGCCTGTCTGCGGCGGTGGCCGCCCGAGGCCGGGACAAAAGTGTGCTGGTGGTTGGAAACCGCTGGCAGGACAGCCCGCTGGCCCGAGCCGAGCGGGTAGACAATTATCTTGGTCTGCCTGGTGTCACAGGCATGGAACTTCTGGAGCAGTTTCACCGGCACGCAGAGGAGGTTGGCGCCGACTTCGTTCTGGGCCGTGTGATTTCTTTGATGGCTTGGGACGGCTTCCATTTAACGGTAGGCAGTGAACTTTATGAAGGTACAGCCCTGATCCTGGCCCCCGGCGTAGTCCGCCAGGCGAAATATCCAGGCGAGTCAGAGTATCTGGGCCGCGGTGTAAGCTACTGTGCCACCTGTGACGGGATGCTCTACCGGGGCAAACCGATCGCCGTGGTGGGACGCAGCGGTGATGCTCCCAGGGAGGCTTCCTATTTGAAGAGTCTGGGCTGTCAGGTGGTCTATGTAGCTGCTCAGCGCCCTGACTCTCTGGAGGAAGACATCCCCTTCATCCAAGCCAATCGCCTGGCAATCACCGGTGAACAGACTGTCACCGCCCTGGTGGCTGATGGGGTCTCCATCCCATGCAGCGGTGTCTTTATTCTGCGGGATGCAGTGGCCCCCACTGACTTGATCCCACAGCTGGCAACCCAGGAGGGCGCTATCCAAGTGGACCGATCAATGGCCACCAATATCCCTGGTGTCTTTGCTGCCGGCGATTGCACTGGCGGCCCCCTCCAGGTCTCTAAGGCGGTGGGCGAAGGACTCATCGCCGCTCTATCCGCTGCGGAATTTTTGGAGCGCCGCGGTACAGAGTCTCCCTCTGGATCCTCCAGCGGAACCTGAACACAATCCGATCAAATCAGAAGGAAGGAATTTTATAATGTCTTTGCAGCATTTTACCAAAGATAGCTTTGAGCAGGCTCTGAACGGGGGCCAGCTGATGATGGTGGACTTTTGGGCCAACTGGTGTATGCCCTGCCGGATGCTTGGCCCAGTAATCCAGCAGTTGGCAGACCAGTATGACGGTAAAGCCGTGGTGGGTAAAGTAGACGTAGACGCCGAGGGCGAGTTGGCTATGCGGTATGGTGTAATGAGTATCCCCACTGTTATCTTCTTCAAAGACGGCCAAGAGATTGCCCGCGAGGTAGGTGCTCTGCCTCTGGAGGCATTCACCCAGATCCTAGACAAAAACCTGTAAGACAGCTGGGAGTGGCCCTGATAGAGCCACTCCCAGCTTGATTCTCTGAATCAAAAACATCCCCCGCCGCCCTGTGGGCGGCGGGGGATGTTTTTTCACTGACATGAACCTTCATGTGCCAGCAGAACGATGAAAAATAAATTTTCTCAACACCTTATGCCTGCTTCTCTGCGGCATATTTCACCAAATTCCGGAAGAAATTCAGGCACACATCAGGGTCACACTTCGCCTCTTCTGGCTTACCATCGTGCAGAGCCAATTTTGCGTCATTCTCAGGATGGAACTGCACTCCCAGGCAGAAGGTCTTGCTCTGGTTCTCCACGGCCTCCACGATGTCCAAACCGTCCACAGTGGTCTTCGCCACTACGGTCAGTCCGGTATCAGCAGTCACATCCGTCACTGCCTGATGGTGCCAGGAGGAAACATTCTCCAGCTTATTTGCACCTACGATGTTATATATCCAGGAGTCGGTCTCGATAATATCCACCACATGGCGGGCATAGTCCCGGTCAGGAGCGTCCGCAGGCATCCGGTGGCTGTCGTCATAAGTCTTTCCCTCAGCCTTGTAATAAGCAGGGATATCCTGAATAAAACCACTTCCGGAGACGATGCTCAGCACCTGCATCCCGCGGCAGGCACCCAAGGTTGGGACATCCTTCTCCAGGCAGTAAGCCATGAGCATATAGTCGGAAATATCCCGGGTTGTATTGATCTCTTCACCCATGTTCGCTTCCTTCTGGGGCACTTTAAAGAGCGTAGGACTCACATCCTCGCCGCCAGTAAAGAACACACCGTCGATGCCGGCCATGGCCTCACCCACGTTGCTGTTGGTCAAATTCTTCGCCTTGATCTGGTCGGCATACGCCTGCTTGAGCATCCCACTCTCCTCCAAGTAGGAACCAAGAACCTTACCATCCTTGTCGTAGGAAACCGCTGTACTGGTCACCTGATCCAACTCGACCGGGTTACCCCCAGCAGTGCGGATGACTGTTTTGAAGGAGTCGTAATTCTGAGTATTGCTCTTCCAGCTGATCCCGATATAGGGCTTTCCAATCAGGGCTGCACCATTCTTCAGCATGGCTTCAAACTGTGCGGCAGTAACCATCTCAGCGCCGTTAAACTCAATGCCCGCAGTCAGACCCACACGGACCGCCGTATCGTTATAGTCAGCGGGCCACGCCTTTCGCATCTCCTCAGGTACGCCGGCATACTTCATAACAGCTGCTGCCGCCTCCAACTGAGTGGCCTTAGTCTCCGGACTGAACGAGCCTCCGCCGGTGCCACTCATCAGGCCCTTCTCATAAGCGAGATTGATGTAGCCCTCATAGTCGCTGCCCTCGGCAACATCCCGGAAGGCACTGGGCTTGGCGGCATACTCCGCCACTTGGCCGGACAATCCAGCCTTCTCCACCAGGAGTTTGGCGATATCGCCGCGGGTCACACCGCTGTCCGCAGCGTGGGCAGTGACCACCATTCCAAGGGTCAGGGCTGCCGCCGTAGTCAGAGACAGGATCTTGCGAACTTGCTGTTTCATCTCAGGACCTCCTTTTGTTGTTCTTGCCAGCATAAGGGGACCGTGCCAGCGTTCTGGGCCGACACGCCCTCGTTCACTGGTGAAAACGACGTCTTTCTCGCTTTCTTTTGTTGCACTATTGTGCAAAATCATTATATTCTTTTTCGTTTTCTCTGTCAAGCATGTTTTCTTTTCTACAGATGTTCATTCACCTCCGCCGCTTATCCAGCATAGTCTGGTGCAGCATTGAGGATAAAGGAGGTCCTGCCATGCGGCACGAACTGAATTTCTGGGTCCTGGGAGGCGATATGCGCCAGGGAAAGCTGGCTCAGCTTCTGGCGGAGGACGGTCACCGGGTCCATACCTACGCTTTAGAGGAGGAATCCATCTCTGCTCCAAGCCTCACAGCAGAGCCAGCACTTTCTGGCGTAGAACAGGCGGACTGCGTGGTCCTCCCTCTCCCCGTTTCATCGGGTGGAGGACTTCTGAACGCCCCGCTGTCCCGCCTCTCTCTACCGCTGACCGAGGTGCTCGCTCCCCTATCCCCCAGTCAGGTACTCTTCGGCGGCCGGGTGGACCCGGTCACCGCCGCCCTAGCCGCCGAACGTGGACTCGCCGTCCGGGACTACTTCGCCCGCGAGGAACTGGCCGTGGCCAACGCGGTGCCAACAGCCGAGGGAGCAGTGCAAATCGCTATGGAACAGCTCCCCATCACCATTCACGGCGCTCGTGTACTGGTGGTCGGCTTTGGTCGAGTCGGTCGGGCCCTGTCTCAACGGCTGTCCGCCCTGGGAGCCAAAGTCACCGTAGCCGCCCGCCGATACGAGTCCCTGGCTTGGGCTCAGGCCAGCGGCTATGGCGCAGAGCAAACAGGCCAGCTGGCCGGTTGGTTGTGCGGCTACGATCTGGTGGTCAACACCGTCCCTGCGCTTGTTCTGGGGGAGTCAGAGCTGGCCGATTTAAAGCCGGACTGCCTGGTTCTGGATCTAGCCAGCAAGCCCGGAGGTGTAGACCTGGAAGCCGCTGGACGTCTGGGCCGCACTGTGATCTGGGCTCTCTCCCTGCCGGGGAAGGTAGCCCCTGTCACCGCCGGGGCAGCCATCAAACATACCATCTACCACATGCTCCACGAACTGGGAGCATAACGCAGAAAGGAAGGTTTTTCTTGGAAGACAAAACCATTGGATTCGCAGTCTGCGGCTCCTTTTGCACCCATGACCGTGCTATGGAAGCACTGGAACAAGTCAAAGCCCGCTTCGCCCGGGTGATCCCTATCGTCTCAGAGTGCACCGCAGCCACCGATACCCGTTTCGGCTGCGCCCATGAGTTGATGCGGGAGATGACTCGCATCTGTGACCATCGGGTCATCTCCACCATCGCTGGGGCGGAACCTATTGGCCCCCAGAAGCTTCTGGACCTGCTGATCATCGCCCCCTGCACAGGCAACACCATGGGCAAGCTGGCCGCTGGCATCACTGATACCAGTGTCACTATGGCAGCCAAGGCACACCTGCGCAATGGCCGCCCACTCCTCATCGCCCCATCCACCAACGATGGGCTGGCCGGCTCCGCACCAAATCTGGGGGCACTGCTCAACCGCAGGTACATCTATTTCGTCCCATTCGGCCAGGACGACCCAGTACGAAAGCCTACCTCTCTAGTAGCTGACTTCTCTCTGGTGGCCGATGCCGCCCAGGCCGCCCTAGAGGGGCAGCAGCTCCAGCCCCTGCTCACCGTCTGCTGAGCAGGGCGAAAAAGGCCTGTGGGCCGCCGGAACTCCGGCAGCCCACAGGCTTATGCTTATCCAATGACCCGCTTGGCGATGTCTACGCTCTCCTTTGCGTCCCGGGCGTAGAAGTCCGCCTGGATCTGCCGGGCGTAGTCCGGGGTGAGTACCGCACCCCCCACCATGATCTGACAGGGCAGGCCTGCATCGTGGAGCATGGCGATGGTCTCCGCCATGCTTTTCAGAGTGGTGGTCATCAGGGCGGACAGGCCCACCAGGGGCGCGCCATGCCGCCGGACGGCCTCCACCACAGCGGCGGGGTCCACGTCCTTCCCCAGGTCCACCACGGTATAGCCGTAGTTCTCCAGCAGAACCTTGACGATGTTCTTGCCGATGTCGTGGATGTCCCCCTTGACGGTGGCCAGCACCACCGTCCCCCGGCTGACCGAGCCCCCGTCCCGCTGGGACAGGCTCTCCCGGATGACCTCGAAGGCGGCCTGAGCAGCCCCTGCCGACTGGATCAGCTGGGGCAGAAAGACCCGGTTCTGCTCAAAGTCGGCCCCCACCTTGTCCAGAGCGGGGATCAGGATGTGATCCACCACATCCATGGGCTCCCGGGTCTCCAGCAGAGTACGGGCAGCGGCGGCGGCCTCCCCCTTCAGCCCGGCCTCCACCACCTCAGCCAGGCTCCGGCCCCTGCCGGAGGCCGAGGCCGCCGGAGCGGCCCCTCCGCCGGAGATGGCGGTGGTCACGGCGGCGTTTCCATAGGCGGCAATAAACTCCCGGGCATCCCGGTCCACGTTGGTCAGCAGGTGATAGCACCGCACTGCCGCCATCATGGTGTCCACATTGGGGTTGAGGATGGGCAGGTCCAGCCCCGCCGCCATAGCCATGGTGAGGAAATTCTGGTTCACCAGGGGCCGGGCGGGCAGGCCGAAGGAGATGTTGGACACCCCCAGCACGGTCTTTAGCCCCAGTTCCTCCTTCACCCGGCGCAGGGCGGTCAGCGTCTGGGCCGCCCCCTCCTGCTCGGCAGAGACGGTGAGGGTCAGACAGTCGATGTACACATCCTCCCGGCGGACGCCCAGGGCCAGCGCCCGCTCCAGGATGCGGCGGGCCACCTCCACCCGGGCCTGCGCGCTTTTGGGGATGCCTCCCTGATCCAGGGTCAGGCCCACCACCGCCGCGCCGTACTTTTTCACCAGGGGCAGGATGGCAGACAGGCTCTCCTCCTCCCCGTTGACCGAGTTGACGATGGCCTTGCCGCAGTAGACCCGCAGGGTCCGCTCCAGCACCTTTGGATCGGTGGAGTCCAGCTGGAGGGTGGCGTCAGTCACCCCCTGGAGAGCCTTCACTGTGCGGACCATCATATCCGCCTCATCGATCTCCGGAAGGCCCACGTTCACATCCAGAATGTCCGCTCCAGCCTCCGTCTGGGCCAGGGCCTGGCCCAGCATATAGTCCACGTCCCCCCGGCGCAGAGCCTCCTTCATCAGCTTCTTGCCGGTGGGGTTGATCCGCTCGCCGATGACCCGCACCCGGTCGATGGGCACCACCTGGGTACCGCTGCACACGGCGGCTGGGACCGCCCTGGGGACCTGGCGCACCGTCCGGCCCTCCAGTTCCTGCCGCAGCAAAGCAATGTACTCCGGCGTGGTGCCGCAGCAGCCGCCAAACACCTGCACCCCCAACTCTGTCAGGGCAGCCAGGCTGTGAGCAAATTCCTCCGGAGAGATGTCATAGCCAGAGCCGTCCGGGCGGGGCAGTCCGGCGTTGGGTTTCAGGACGATGGGCAGAGTGGTCCACTTCAGCAGCTCCTCTACCAGGGGCGGCATCTCCCGGGGCCCCAGAGAGCAGTTCACACCAATCGCGTCCGCCCCAAGCCCCTCCAGGGTCAAGGCGGCGCAGGCGGGGGAACAGCCCAAAAACGTCCGTCCTGTGGCCTCATAGGTCATGGTCACCAGCACCGGAAGGCTGGAGTGCTCCCTGGCCGCCAGCAGGGCGGCCCGGGCCTCCTGAAGGTCGGTCATGGTCTCAATGGCGATCAGGTCGGCCCCCGCCGCCGCGCCGGCCTCCACCACCTCGGCAAAGATGTCCACCGCCTGTTCAAACTCCAGGGTCCCGGTGGGCTCCAGCAGTTGCCCGATGGGCCCGACGTCCAGGGCCACCAGCCCCCGGCCCCGGGCCGCCTCCCGGGCAGCAGCGACGGCGGCGGGGACCACCTCTGCCACTGTTCTTCCACAGTGGGCCAGCTTCTCCCGGTTGGCCCCGAAGGTATTGGCATAAACGATCTGGGATCCAGCGTCCAAATAGGCGCTGTGGATCTCCCGCAGCCACTCCGGGTGCTCTAGGGCAGCCGTCTCCGGCGCCGCCCCCACGGGCAGTCCTCTGGCTTGGAGCATCGTACCCATACCGCCGTCCAACAGAACTGGGCGGCCGGTCTTTAACAGTTCAAGAAATTCCACAGTGTCCACCTGACTTTCGATATTGGCAGCTGTCGTGGGCAGGACAGCCCAGGCAGCTGCGTACAGAGGCTTGAATCGGATGGTCTGCCACTCCCAGAATGGCAGTCACCGACTTGCGCGGGGTTAGGATATGGCTTGCGCTGGCGCACAGCCCCACCTGACGTGGGGCGTCCAGCAGGGCCAGCAGACTGCTCTGGACAGTAAGGGGCAGATCCCCGTACCCCGGACTGTATCGGAATGGAAAAAAACAGTCAGGAAACTGCCCCTGAAGTTCCAGTTCGATCTGGTCGCACAGTTGCTCCACTGCGGCAGTGGCACAGCAGTCCAGTGTCAGCGCCCGGAGCATATCCCCGCTTTCCGCCCGCCGGATGAGGGCATCCGCCTGAGCTGACAGGGTAGCACAGAACAGGACTGCCCGGCGGCACCCGGTCAAATGGCGCTTCAAATCCTCCCCTGGCAGAAGCAGTCCGGAAGACAGGCGCACCCCTCCCTCCTCCGGTTTCAGCTCAAAGGTACGGGCTGCCCATCGGGGGCGCACCACACCCAGCAGCTCCCGGGCACAATCCTCCGCCAGCTTGTATATGGCGGGCTCTGCCCGATCTGGAGGCGTTCCCATATAGCGGAGGACTTCATCGATCTGGAGGTCAGTTAAAGAAATGGACAAGGGCAACACACCTTTCCTGCGTTCAAGGGATCATAACCCAGCCGGCAGCCAGGCTCAGACCGTTCGGATGGAGGCAACACTGTCACTGATCTGACGGGCCACCGCGGGGTTGTTCATGGTGTACAGATGGACCCCATCCACCCCGGAGGCGATCAGGTCTGCAATCTGATCAATCGCATAAGCCATCCCAGCCTCCCGCATAGCCTGAGGGTGGTCACCGTACCGGGCCAAGATACGGGTCAGTTTTCGCGGCAGAGATGCACCGCACATAGACACCATCCGCTCAATCGAGCCCTTGTTCAATACCGGCATGATGCCCGCCTCGATGGGCACATTGATGCCGGCGATACGGCACCGCTCCACAAAGCGATAGAAGTCATCGTTGTCAAAAAACAGCTGGCTCACCAAATGCTGTGCCCCTGCGTCCACCTTTTGCTTCAAATAGCGGATATCCTGGATCATATCCGGGCTCTCGGGGTGCCCCTCTGGATAGCAGGCCCCGGACACGCCGAAGTCCCCACGTCGGTGGATAAAGGAGACCAACTCATCTGCATGGAGGAAGTCCGTCTTGGGCGGGAAATTGGGATTTCGATCTCCCCGCAGGGCCAGCACGTTCTCTACACCATTCCGCTTCAGGCCAGCCAAAAGTTCTGTTGCCTCTCCCCGGGTGCAGGCCACACAGGTCAGGTGAGCCATGGCAGTAATGTGGTACTGATTCTGGATGATAGAGGCGATCTCCTGGGTGGACTGGTTCACCGCACTGGAGCCTCCCGCACCGTAGGTCACACTAATAAAGTCGGGATGGATGTCCTTCAACCCGTCCAGTGTCTTATAAATACTGTCCACCGGGCTGGTTTTCTTGGGCGGAAATACCTCACAGGAAAAGACCGTCTTTCCCTTTCCAAACAGTTCTGCAATTTTCATGGGTATACCTTCTTTCTAGGGTCATTTTCGTCATACATCTTCACTGTTGTCAGAATTCTTCCTTCAGTGAGTTCAAGCAGCTTCATCTCAGGTGAGAGACAGATCCTCACCAGGCCGCTGCCGTTCCATCACAACGGGGCTCTGTGCCCCCGATGTACAGGCCATTCTCTGTTTTCCAAATGATCTGCCCCCGGCCCATGTGCAGGTTGGAGTTAACGATCTCCACCTCATGGCCCCGGCGGGCCAGGTCCTGGGCGATGTGGGCAGGAACCTCACGCTCCAGCTGGATGTGCTTCCCTCCGGTCCACTGGATTCTGGGCGCATCCAGGGCCTCCTGAGGATTCATGTGGTAGTCCACTGTGTTCACCACCACCAGGACATGGCCTTGCGGCTGCATAAAGGCCCCCATCACACCGAATGGGCCAACCGCTCCCCCGTTCCGCATCAAGAACCCAGGGATGATAGTATGGTAGGATCGCTTTCCTCCAGCCAGGCAGTTGTCGCTTTCCTCATCCAGGGAGAAGTTGGCCCCCCGGTTCTGGAGTGAGATGCCAGTCCCAGGGATGGCTACCCCTGCACCGAAGGTAGTGTAGTTGCTCTGGATGAAAGACACCATATTTCCCTGAGGATCAGCCGTACACAGATAGATCGTTCCGCCGCAAGAGGGATCCCCTGCTTCGGGTGTCAGCGCCTGCTCGGAAATCAGCGCCCTGCGTCTGGCGGCATACTCCTCCGACAGCAGATCCTCCACCCGGGTCCTCATGTAGCGGGGGTCCGCCACATAGGTCTTGGTGTCCGCAAAGGCCAGCTTGATAGACTCTAGGATTTTATGATATGTATCAGCGCAGTCCTTCTGATTGGAAAGCTGTAACCCCTTCAGCAGGTTTAGGGCCATCAGCACCGTGATCCCGTGTCCGTTGGGGGGGATCTCGCAGACGGTGTACCCCTTATAGTCCGTGGAGATTGGCTCCACCCACTCCGGCTTGTAGTTCCGGAAGTCATCTTCACAGAAGTAACCACCGGTGGCTTGGCTGAAGGCCACGATTTTTTTCATCAGGGAACCGCGATAATAACTTTCGCAGCCGGTGGCCGCAAGCTCCTCCAGGGTCTGGGCATACTCCTCCCAGCAAAAGATGTCCCCCGCCCGATAGGGTGTGCCATCCGGCTTCATAAACCGTTTCCACCAGTAGGCATGCGGGGCAGGATCCCGCTCCATAGCTGCAGCGATCCGCTGAGAGTCCTCCTCCCACATAGGTTCCAAGTTCACCTGAACAGGAACCCCTTCCCGGGCGGCAGAAATGGCCGGAGCAAACAGCTGGGTCAGCGACTTGCTCCCAAAGCGGCGGTTCAGTTCTGCCCACCCTGCTGGAGCGCCGGGCACCATGGTGGGGATCCACCCCGCCTGAGGCATCACCTGATGTCCCATCTCCCGCACCATTGCTGCGGACAGGGCCGCCGGGGCCACACCGCTGGCATTCAGGCCATAGAGTTTTTTCTCCGCTTCCACCCATACCAGGGCAAAGCAGTCAGAGCCCAAACCGTTGCTGGTGGGCTCCAACAGCGGCATAGCGGCCGCCATAGCCACCGCCGCATCCACCGCATTTCCCCCGTCCTTCATGATATCCAGCCCAATCTGCGCTCCCTGTGGAATGGAAGTGCAGGCCATCGCCTTTCGCGCATACACCACATTCCGCCGTGATGGGTAAGCATAGCTTCTGGGATCAAACTCCGGCATTTCTTTCTCTCCTCTCTGGATATCCGGCCCTGATCAGCCGGCCTGATTACTCTTTCTGCTCCATCCCGCTGTCCATAATGCTGCGGTCAGTGCAGCTGTGGCCGCCGGGCGCACACAGATCGCCAGCGTCTTCAGATGTCCACTTCCAGCAGAACGGGACAATGGTCGCTGCCCTCTACCGTTGTCAGGATCTCCGCCCGCCGGATCTTGTCCCGCAGTCTGTCAGAGACAAGGAAGTAGTCAATACGCCACCCTGCATTGTTCTTCCGCGCGTTGAACCGGTAGGACCACCAGGAGTAGGCGCCCGTGGCGTCCGGGTAGAGGTAACGGAAGGAATCCGTGAACCCTGAGGAAAGCAGTGTGGTCATTTTTTCCCGCTCCTGGTCGCTGAAACCAGCGTTGTTCCGGTTTGTCTTTGGATTTTTCAGATCGATCTCCTGGTGGGCTACATTCAGATCTCCGCAATAGATCACCGGCTTGCTTCGATCCAGGGACATAAGGTATTCCCGCAGGTCATCCTCCCACTCCATACGATAGTCCAGGCGCTTCAGCCCATCTTGGGAATTGGGAGTATAGCAGCAGACCAGATAAAAGGACTCGTACTCCAGTGTAATGAGCCGTCCTTCGTGGTCGTGTTTGTCAAGATCCATACCATAGGCTGCAGCGATAGGGGTATGGGGGGTAAACACCGCAGTACCGGAGTAGCCTTTCTTCTCCGCAGAGTTCCAGTACTCAAGGATTCCTTCTCCCAACTCCACATCCGCCTGCCCCTGTTCCATTTTGGTCTCCTGGAGGCAGCAGAAATCGGGGCGCTCCTGCTGATAAAACTCCAAAAAACCCTTCTTCAAACAGGCCCTCAGGCCGTTCACATTCCAAGATATGAATTTCATAGGTTTTCTCCCGTCCACAGAATGATAGTTTATTATAATACGTACTGCACCAAGCCACAAGCGCTGAGAACCAAATCCTACATGTAAAGCAAATTGAATTTCTTCCAGCCCCCAGTTTTCAGGCAATACAACCTATTGCTCTATGCATTTTCTCATGGGCTTGCGGCCAAATTCCATTCCATAATTTTGTCCACTTTGAGTCATTTTTATGGAATAGTATAGCGGTTGCCGCACAAACAAATCAATTTACCATACATTCAACAGGCATATTATAAAAGATATGTCCTGTCTTGACAATGGTACGATATTCAACTTTATTCCGACTTTTCTCCCTAAAAAGGACAGTCTGCACAGTCCATTGGTATGCCTATACGAAACTCATGCAATCCACTTCTCTTAAAGCCGCCACTTCCGCCCACCAAGTCAGCAGGCCGCTGGATGTGCCCCATCGGGAAAAGCAGCTGAGCCAGCGCCCAGAGGACCACCGAAAACAGCTTCATAGGGTTGCCATCCGCAAAAACGCAACACACCGCAGGAAATTCTTCCGTTGGTCCGTTGCCTTTTTTTAAAAAATTCAGTATAATACCCTCCGTGATTGCAATTTCTGCATTTCTGCACTATAATATGAGGCATCCGCCTGGATGTGCCAAGCCCACAAGAAAAGGAGTATTCTGTTATGGACCATTCCCGCATCCCTCAGGGGTACACCCCTCTGCTCAATATTTATGAAACACAAAAGGCCATTGGCCTGCTCCACCGGCTGTTTGAGGATCGTCTCAGCGGCGCCCTCCACCTCCATCGAGTCTCTGCCCCCCTGTTCGTGGCCAAGTCCTCCGGTCTGAACGATGACCTGAATGGCGTGGAGCGTCCAGTCGCTTTTGACATCCGCGCCGTATCCGATACCGCCGTGGTAGTCCACTCCCTGGCCAAGTGGAAGCGCCTGGCCCTGAAGCGCTATCAGTTTCACCCCGGCGAGGGCCTATACACCGATATGAACGCCATCCGCCGGGACGAGGATCTGGACAACCTCCACTCCGCCTATGTGGATCAATGGGACTGGGAGAAGATTATCACCGCCGAGGACCGCAATCTGGACTATCTGAAGGACACCGTCCGGGCTATTGTAGGCGCACTGCGGGACACCCAGTCCTTCCTCCGCTCTGTGTTCCCCCAGCTGTCCGTTTTGCCGGAGCTGCCCAGTGAGGTGACCTTCGTCACCTCTCAGGAGCTGGAGGATCTGTATCCCGACTTTACCGCCAAGGAGCGGGAGAATGCCTTTGTTCGGGAACATCCGGCCACCTTCCTCATCGGCATCGGCGGCAAGCTGCGCTCCGGCAAGCCCCACGACGGCCGTGCCCCCGACTATGACGACTGGAACCTCAATGGCGATCTGCTCTGCTGGGACAGCGTCAACGGCCATGCGGTAGAACTCTCCTCCATGGGGATCCGTGTCAGCCCCGAGTCCCTGGACCGCCAGCTCACCCTGGCCGGCTGTGACGACCGCCGGGAGCTCCCCTTCCATAAGATGCTCCTGGAGGGCCAACTGCCCCTGACTATGGGCGGCGGCATCGGCCAGTCCCGGGTCTCCATGCTGCTTTTGGGCAAGTCCCACATCGGCGAGGTGCAGGTGTCCCTCTGGGATGACAGCTCCCTCACCGCCTGTGACGCCGCTGGAGTCATGCTCCTCTGATTTCTGTTCCTCCGGTCAAAAAACCGGCCGCCTGCTGGCGGCCGGTTTTTCTTTCGCGTTGGGGGTTCGCCCTGTGGGACGAAACCCTCAGCGTGGAACGAAAGCCTCCCGAAAAACAGGCGGACGGGTCAGAGGCCCGCCCCTACGACATCTCAGGGAAATCACCGCAAAACGGAACAGCGTGAGGGGCTTGCCCCTCCCCTGCGGCATCCCAGGAGCATACCCTGACAGTACATCGGACGGGCCGCCCTCATTCACTCCTCACTGCCGGAAAACAGCATCCGAAATCCCAGCCACAGCGCGGACCCGTTGACCAGCGGGAGCACCACCGCCCACCGCTGTCCGACCCAGAGGCACAGCCCCATAGCCAGCAGGCTGACCGCCATGCTGAGCGCACTGCTCCAGAGATAGGCCCGCCGCCCGCCTGGGAGAAGCTGGGTATTTTCATCCTTCTTGAACCACCACACCCCGCTGGTGAAGGTCCGCTTTTCAAACCAACCGCTGACCGCCAGCAGAAGCGTCAGGATGGTCACATCCATAAACAGGAGCGGACTTTTGTTGTAGTTCAGATACCCCATTCCCTCAGACAGGGCCCTGCCTATCAAGCGATTTTCCCAAAGTGGGAGCGGGAAAACCACAAGGAACCCCAGGACTGCGTCCCGCCGGCGAAATGGTTTCATTTTACCCATGTGGTGCAGAGTGTCCACACCCTGGATCTAATTCATACGGTGTAATCTCTACTGCAAAACTGTTCCCACAAAGACCCAACACCATTGCCATCGCCAAAACCAACGTCAGAATCTTCTTTTTCATAGTCTAGCACTCACCTTTCTCAAATTTCAAGATGCTTCCAGAACCTTTTTCGCGTAAAGATTTTGACACGTTCACGTCTCTAAAACATTGGAATCACTTCCTTTTGGGGAAGAATTTTAATAATTCACATATCCTGACACGCTGATTCTGTTTGAAGAATTATTACGCACAGCCAGCGTGTAGTGACCAGGCTGCTCCACCTCAATTCCCTGGTCGATACTTCCATCTTTCACATTCACATAGTAAAAAAAGCCGTCCGGTGCGATTACTCCAAAATCAACACTAGCAGAAAATGGTGAATATGACGCTTTGATCGTAATCACTTCTCCTACTTCCAGTGGGAAGCTTGAATTCGCTTTTACCATTGTATCTGCCGCAATATCCATACTGAATTTTCCAGTGGCTCGGCGCTCTGTTGCTTCAACTGCTCCAACTCCCATGCAAACACAGCTCAGCACTATACTGCACACCAGCATCAGTTGAACAAGTTTCTTGAATTTCATGTATATCTCCCTTTTATCTTTATTTACCTTTCAAACCCAAAGCCACCTTCTACCTCTGAGACCACTTCCTCTCTTTCAATCTCGCTCATTGTCAGTGTGTTCCCGCTCCTTCCATTGTGTCCTGCCTGAAACATAGGCACTGCAATCAGAAGAAACCCAATCAACATTCCTACGATCCACAAGTATTTTTTCCTATTCTCTTTGCGTCCTTTTACCTGAATTGGTTCATTCCTTACTTCCAATTTTTCTTTTTTCTCCGGCTCTGAGTGGTTCAAAAAGTAATCAACCGGCACACTGTACAATTCGCTGAGGTACTTCAAATTGTCTATGGATGGTATTGCATCACCTACCTCCCAACGCGACACCGCCTGCCGGGTCACTCCGGCCAACTCTGCCAACTTTACTTGAGTCAATTTTTTTGCTTTTCTCTGCTCAATCAACTTTTCATTCAATTTCATCGTTTTCTACACCCTCATCGTAACATTTTTACCACACAAGTAAACCACTTTGTAGTTGCATCTTGTCAATTTGCGGTTGCTTTTTCACTTCCACTGCCATTTCTCTGAAATATTCGATCATGGACAGATAGACCAGCACCGTGTTCCCTCCCTCCGCCGGAGTCAGGACCCCCGGCTAAGCCGGGGGCTTGAGTAAGCCCTAGAAGGGCACAAT
>JAYCWP010000021.1:0-42229 GCA_037257225.1 Lawsonibacter sp. | reverse complement strand
CTTCATTCATGCCAGGGCTGCAAACCAATTTGCGAAAAATTCTTGACACTACCATGAAAAAAGGTCGTCACAATCGGCGACCTTTAATGGTTAGTTGATTCGTTTAATTATCAGATTGAGCCATTTCTCGTTTTCACGTCCTACACGAACATCACCAGTAATGACAGTCTCTACGATGTGGAACCCAGGGACTTTAGAAAGAAGATCCTGGAAGCTGGATTCAGTAAAGTCGGTAAAGTAACGACCGTTTCTGTTGCCAGAGAAGTCTCCGTATTTAAATGAGGTATAGAGGTGACCTCCAACCACAAGTGCTCGATAAAGGCGGCTTAAAACATCGGGCAAATCATCGACGGGGACATGCAGTATAGAAGAACAGGCCCAAATACCATCATACTGCTCGACTGCGTTCAACTCATGGAAGTACATGTGCTTAACGGCAACACCAGAGTGTTCGGAAGCAATCTTACAAAGTTCCAGAGAACCATCGATGGCATCAACATGATAGCCCTGTGACTTGAAATACTTTGTGTCTCTTCCAGAACCGCACCCGAAATCCAGGATAGCCGCTCCCGGGGTACAGTATTTTTGGAAAAGGGCATAGAGCTCCGTCATATCGGCATTGAGTGTGTCATCAACAAAGGACGATGCGTTGTTGTCGTAATATTGAACGGTCTTATCCATTTAAAAAACCTCCGGGCCAACGGCATCTGTTTCCCAACGATGGATTAGATGGTTGATTGCAAACTTGTCGATTTCAGCCAGGAAGCGGTGGCGCTCTTCTGGTGTACTTCCTGTTTGCTGAATTAGTGTCTCACGAAGAGGATGGTGGCTGCTAATTAAGAAATTGTTGCGCTGCTCCAAACGTTCGAGGTATTTGATTGCGGGGACCCTCGCAAACTTACCGTTTGTGCCGCGATTACAGCGCGGACATGCAAGCACAAGATTCCATACTCCGTCAAGATTGACTTCTGGAATGAGGGGCTGAAGCGTGTGGGGGAAGAAGTGATCTACATCGCAGAGGTCGTCATCGAGTGTAGCAACGGAGATATCTTCGAAACAATAGAAACATTTTCCTTTTTGATATCCGTTAAGTGCATCTCGGGCAGAAGTTACATCTTTTCTTCTGAAACGATTATTCACAAAGAGAAGTTGCTTCTCCTCATCATATCCGACGCTTAAGAGATTCCTCGACACGCCAAGTTCCCATGCAGTCTCAACAAGGCGCCAACGAGCTTCGGCTTCACAGGTCAGATTTTTAAAGTAAGGCATGTCCTGAAGTTTGAATAGATCGTCTGTAAGAACAATCTGCTTGCGTCCAGAATGATAGTCCTTTTCATAAAATCTGATGGGGATTTCACCGTCGTTTACAACGTGAAAAGCATCGATAACATTGTTAAAACCTAATTGGACGGTAGTACCAATCAGGCTTTCTTTTGATATTGCTCCAGAATTGAAATTTTTGCAAGCGTCCAAGAAACGACTGGTACTGCTCGTTGCCTGCTTTGGCGCAGTAGCAATATGCTCGCAAAGATGCTGCGAAAACGGAACCGCCAGCTCATCTAGAGTAATGATCGTTTTGCCTGTAGGAGCGATCTCTAGCAAGCTTTTTGCCAAGGCAAATTTATAGGATGCCACATTTCGCCCAAACAAAATGACAGATCTCCAATATGAGTCAAGAGAAGGATGTTCTTCTTTGAAGCGCTCAATGTCTGACATGTTAATCACCTTGCATTTGATATTGTTCGTTTCGCGGTACAATATCATTCTACTACGAGGGCAACAAAATTACTAGAGGGGATAGTCCACCGAACACCGATACTCCACTGAACCCACGGAGATGGTTGCGCGGTAGCTGAAGGCAAAAAGAAAAGCCGTCAAGGAAACTGCTCCTTAACGGCTAACAATTTATAGCTGGAAACCATTGTGCTGCAATAGTTTGAATGGAAATGAACAAGGACGGTTATTTTATCAAAATAACCGTCCTTGTTTGGTCCGAGTGGGGAGACTCGAACTCCCGGCATCTTGCTCCCAAAGCAAGCGCGCTACCAACTGCGCTACACCCGGTTATGGAATTTTTAGATGTGGTCAAACATGTGGTCAACGCCGATTTTTGACCAGTTGCCGGCGAAACGAGAAGTGCTGTCAGCCCAAGTGTCCCAAGGCTTTCCGGGGTTTCTGAGGGCTGCGGGCCGAACCCCAGCCGCACGCACCCAAAGCAAGCGCGCTACCAACTGCGCTACACCCGGATCTCTCATACAACTCAAGAGAAAGTATAGTGTCACAATCTATCTGGAGGCGTCTGTGAGAGGGGACTTACCTAGTATAGTATATTTTGAAAAAGATTGCAAGAGGTTGATTGAATATGTTAGAATATTTCTGGAACAAATCTGAGAGGTGACAATCTATGCGCATGAGAAAAAAGCCGAATCTGATCCCACGGATGGAGCGCTGCGCTCGTTTTTTGATCCAGGAGCCGGAGAAACAGCGTGGACGCTGGGGGGAGCTGAAGACGGATGCGGAGCAGGTCTGGCTGGAACTTGGCTGCGGTAAGGGACGGTTCACTGCAGAAACTGCAGCGCAGAACCCCAATGTGCTCTATCTGGCTGTGGAGCGAGTACCGGACGCCATGATTGTGGCCATGGAGCGCTGTGCACAGCTAGGACTGACTAACGTGTTTTTTGTAGATGGTGATGCGGCCAGGCTGCGGGAGTATTTTGCTCCGAATGAGATCGACCGCCTGTTCATCAACTTCTGCGATCCCTGGCCCTCCAACCGGCATGCCAGGCGGCGGCTTACGCATCAGAATTTCCTTGTTCTGTACCGCGGAGTACTCCGTACTGGTGGGCAGATCCATTTTAAGACGGACAACCGGGACCTGTTTGAATACTCCCTGTTTCAGTTCCCCAAGGCGGGTTATGCGCTTTCGGAAGTGACCAGGGATCTCCATGCGGAAGGAATCCAGGGTGTAATGACCGACTATGAGGAAAAATTCCACAACCTTGGCACAAAAATCAACCGCTGTGTGGGGACGAAGGAAGTGATGGATCCAGAGCCGGAGTATCAACCTGTGCCAGGCCCAGATGCTCGGGCGGCACTGGGATCAACAGATGAGGAGCAAATAGAAGACTAAAGAAATAAAATGCGGAAGCGCTGCCCTGTACGAGATGTGCGGGGCAGCGCTTTTAAATGTATTATACAGGGTTCACGGAAGTGTCAGGATAGGAGGAGTATAGAATTTTTAGGGCGATAGGTGTGACCACGGCGGATACAATAATCAGCAAGATGACTGCGGGGAAATAAGCGGCATTCATCAGTCCTACCGCCAGCCCCTTCTGGGATACAATAAGGGCAACTTCGCCTCGATTCATCATCCCAACGCCGATTTTCAGGGCATCTTCCTTTTTAAAACGGCAGATCCAGGCCATAAGGCCACAGCCTACGATTTTAGAGAGCAGCCCTACGACCAAAAAGGCCAGAGAGAACGCCAAAATTGAGGTGTCAAAGGCACTGATGTCCGTACTGATGCCAACTGATGCAAAAAACAGGGGGCCGAACATCGTATAAGAGTTGACATCCAGGCGCCGCTCAATATCGCCGGAGTCCCGCAGCTTGGACAAAACCAGGCCGGCCACATAGGCTCCAGTGATGTCCGCGATCCCAAAAAATTCCTCCGCCAGATAAGACATGATAAAGCAGAAGGCCAGTCCCAGAACGGTCAGTCGTTTGGTTTTGGGGTGGCGGAGGCTCATACGTTCAAAGACTTGGTAGACCAGATAGCCAACCACTCCGGAAAAGAGGAAAAAAAGCCCAGTGTCCGTCAGTACCTTGGCGGGGGAAGTGGATGCATCCTTGAAGCCAGTGATTACAGTTAAGACGATGATGCCCAATACATCATCGATAATGGCAGCGGAGAGAATAGTGGTTCCAACCCGAGTTTTGAGATGCCCCAATTCCCGCAGTGCTTGGACTGTGATAGATACAGAGGTAGCGGTCAGGATACAGCCCATAAACAGTGCATGATAAAACGAGTCGGAGGCGAATCCATCAAATCCATAGAAGGCGATATACAGTGCGGTGCCCGCTGAAAGAGGAAGAAGAACTCCGCATATTGCAACCAAAAGAGCAATAGGGCCGCTTTTGATGATTTCATCGATGTCTGAATCCAGACCAGCGCTGAACATCAGAAGCACCACACCCAACTCAGCCATCTGAGTCAGAAAATCAGAGGGCTGCACCAGCCCCAGAAGGCAGGGTCCTATAAGCAGGCCAGCCAAAATTTCTCCCGCTACCTGAGGCGCTTTCCATTTACGGGCAAGCAGCCCCATATACTTTCCGACGACCAAGACCACCGCAATATCCCGAAAAATCACATAATCCAATGCAATCCCACCTTGCTAAGCTGATCTTATAGCGCCGCTGTCCTGAGGCAGCGCGGCGGCGATCTCAGCTCTAAAGTTAAAATGTGCGTTCCGCTGTTTATGATAGCCGTCCCTTGCTGGGAAGTCAACGGCTCTCCCCGTTCAGATTTTGTATATTTTTTGCGGAACACAGGGATAAATGCTGATTTTTCAGAGTGGTGTAATGTCTGGAAGGCTGGAAACATAGCGACGGAGTTCTGCTTCAAACTTACGGATCACATCTTCCTTCTGAGTCTGGTGATCTTTGGGTTTCAGCAAGTAGCAGGTTCGACAGGGCGGTTTTGGCAGGATTCGGCTCAAATGCAGGTCGCTATTGCCATAGTACTTAAAAATGCTAGTTGGAACGATACTGAAGCTGTTCGGAAGGCGAAGTAAATCTGGGATGATTTCTGTGGTATCTGTTACCATAATTGGAAGTTCAAGAGGGTTCATCAGACGGTCGTGCCATTCAACAAAGCGTGGTCCCCAGTCAAAATAGATCTCATTACTCCGCTTCAGCTCCCTCAAATCCACTTGGTCCGGATAGTTGGAAACACTTTTGCTGCTGATCAGGTAGAGCGGCTCGTCGAAGATGGGGGTTGCTTCTACATATCGGGAATAAAATACTCGGGGGCAGATACCGACATCTGCCTCCCTATTTTCCAGCATGGAAATGATACGATCGGTCCAGTGGGTAGACAGTGTGATTGACAATCGATGATTGGTAAGAAGTTCCAGGTAAAAACCTTTTAAAACATGGTGCGTCAGACTGATAACCGAAGAGACCCGCAACACTTCAGTCACTGATCCGCTGCTCCAGTCTAAGACCTGACGCTCCAGATCAATATATCGTTTGGCAAACTCGGCAAATTCTTCTCCCTTCCTGGTTAGGCTGATCCCCTTTTGTCCTGGGCGCCGTTCCACAAGTTTTACATTTAATTCACTTTCCAGCTTTGCCAGTCGGTTGCTCACTGCGGACTGAGAGATGAACATGGACTCGGCGGTTTTGGTGAAGCTGCGTGTCTTCACAACATTTACATAAGTTTCCAAAATTTCTAGATTCATGTTGCACTCCAAATATCTCTGATAGATATATTATATATCTATAATATTCGTTTTACAAGATAATTTCTGTATGATATAGTAGGGGCACAGAAAGCACAGCGGACATTTTTATGCAAAGATCACCAATTAGGAAAAGCAGCTTTGGTACCGGCAGCCTGAGGTTTGTATTGGTGTCCGCTGTATGGACTGCCTGTATGGCGGGAGAGGCGCGCGACTCTTGTTCTGTATTTGACTTCCGGAATTTTGGCTACACCACCGGTGTGGCAGCGGAAGAGAGATCCAGAAACCAAGCGAAGTGTTGTGAAAAACAGGAGGTTCGCAGATTTATGCTGAAAAAATTAAACTCGATTGCCCTGTGGAAACAGATCGTTGTAGCCATTGTGCTGGGAGCGGCTTATGGTTTGCTGCTCCCGCAGGCTGTCCCGTATATCACATTTCTCGGAGACATTTTCCTCAGATTGCTTAAAATGCTGATTGCGCCCCTGGTATTGTTTACATTGGTCAGTGGTGTTTGCAAAATGGGAGATGTGCGTCAGCTGCGTACGGTAGGAGTCCGCATTGTTGTCTATTATCTCATCAGCAGTGCGATTGCGGCCGCTATTGGTATGGGCGTCGCCTTGATCAGCCAGCCCGGTCGAGGTGTGACGGATCTTTTGGGGTCCGAAGCTGGTGAAGCGGTTTCCTATAATTTCCTGGAGAATTTGATTTCTTGGGTTCCTACCAATATTTTTGAAGCGCTGACCACTGGTAACACGCTTCAGATCATCGTATTCTCCATTTTGCTGGGCGTTGTGCTGCTGTTTATTGGCGACTCTGCGGAACAGTTGATCCGTGTCGTTCATCAGGCGGCGGATGCAATGGTGAAAATGACCGACTTGATTATGAAAATTTCTCCACTCGGTATTTTTTCCCTCATCGCCCAGATGATGACCAGTATCAGCAATGATATGCTGCTTCAGGTGCTGAATTTTATCGTTACCGACTATGTCGCCTGTCTGCTTGTCATCTTTATCCTGCAGCCCCTGGCGGTTAGCTTCTTCACCAAGGAGAGTCCACTCAAGTTTGTGAAGAATATTACTTCACCGATCGTGGTGGCAGCATCCACTACATCCTCTGCTGCCACACTCCCCACAGCCATTCACTGTGCCGAGAAGGACCTTGGTGTACCAGAAAATATCTATGGGTTTACGCTTCCTCTAGGCAATACCTGCAATATGAATGGAATGGCAGTTGTGCTGGGCGTGATCGCTGTCTTTGCGTCTAACCTCTATGGGTATCCTATGACTGCATCTTCCCTGATTCAGTTTGTCTTTATGGGACTGGTCCTGTCTGTTGGCTGCGCTGGAGTTAAGGGAGCTGGAATTGTTATGTCCACCGTTCTTCTTCAGACGCTTGGGATGCCGCTGACTCTGATTCCCATCCTGGCTGCGATTTGGCCCGTTGTGGATCCTGCGCATACGACCGGAAATATTACTGGAGATCTGGCTGGAACAACCATTGTTGCCAGTTCTCTTGGAAAACTGGATCGGGATACCTTCCGTGCCTGATTTGGGGACGTAATCTGATAATTTCTCGAAACTGAGACAAATCTTCCCTGTTTCCTAGAAATATACCATCGCAGTAAATTGTTTCTACGATTACATTACATTATATCGAGTCCAGGAGGATGATTATATGACACTTCAAGAAAAATTTGCTAGATTGGGCACTGATAACGCCCCCGGCCAGGAGGGCCTTCAGAAGGATGAAGCTCTGCCCATGATTGGGGACAAGCTGGAGGGACCAGCGGTTGACTTCTCCCACGGCGATGTCAACGCCCACACTCCCATCCCCGGCAGCCTGGAGACTTTTGTGAAGCAGTATGCTGTGGAAGGGACCTATCAGGCCTACACAGAGTACCGGGGTAAGGGAACCATTCGCCAGTATCTGGCAGAGAAGCTGGCGGAATACAGCGGCGCTCCGGTAGATCCTGATACAGAGATCATTCTGACTCCCGGAACTCAGGGCGCACTGTTTCTGGCGATGGGGTCGCTGGTATCCCGTGGGGATAAGGTGGCCATTGTGGAACCGGATTATTTTGACAACCGGAAGCTGGTTGAGTTCTTTGAAGGGGAGATCGTCCCCATTCAGATGCGCTGGCAGGAGGTGGAGCGCAACTCCGGCATTGACCTGGAGCAGCTGGAAGAAGCATTCAAGAGCGGAGTTAAGCTGTTCCTTTACTCCAACCCCAACAATCCCACTGGCGTTGTTTACTCTCACGAAGAGGTTGCTGCCATTGGCCGTCTGGCAAAAAAGTACAATGTGGCAGTTTTGGCAGATGAGCTTTATAGCCGGCAGATTTTTGATCCTGATCAGTCCTATACCCATCTGCGTGCTCTGGAGGAGAAGCCTGATCAGCTGATTACCATCATTGGCCCCTCCAAGACAGAGTCCCTCAGCGGGTTCCGCCTGGGTGTTGGCTACGGAAACGCAGAAATCATTACCAGAATGGAGAAGCTTCAGGCTGTGGTCTCGCTCCGTTGTGCCGGCTACTGCCAGGCTGCGTTTCTGAACTGGTTCTCTGAGCCTGAGGGCTGGATGGAGCAGCGTATTGCCGAACATAAGCGTATCCGGGATGATTTGATGGAGGTTATTAATCGCTGCCCCGGCTGCTGGGCGCGTCCTTCGGAGGGCGGCAGCTATCTCTTCCTGCGGCTCCCGCCGCTGAAGATCGACATCTTCCAGTTTGTCAAACTCTGCCGCATTCAGGCCAATGTCACGGTCACTCCGGGGACAGAGTTCGGTAAACAGTATGATAATTTTGTCCGGATGAACTTCTCCCAGGATCATGATAAGGCTGTGTCCGCAGTAGAAAGAATTTGTAAGATGGTTGAGAGGTATCGCGCATGAGTACGAATCAGAATCCAATCCCCCAGGGAAAGTATGTCCCTGCTACCCGGGGCAGCCGCATGATCTTTACGGCCGGTATGACTCCGCGGAATAACGGTGTGCTGATTTTTTCCGGTAAGGTAAAGGCTGAGGAGCCGCTGGAGACCTATCGGGACGCCGTCCGCCAGGCTGCTGCAAACTGTCTCACCGCTGCCCGGAATACGCTGGCAGAGGGAGAGCAGATCCAGAAGCTGCTGTATATGACGGTGTACATCAACGGTGAGGCAGGCTTCAGCTCCCATGCAAAGCTGGCGGACTTTGCCTCCGAGTACCTGGTGGAGGAATTGGGTGACGCCGGGATTGGCAGCCGGGCTGCCATCGGGATCGCTTCCCTCCCGGGAGAAGCCCCTGTGGAGGTTCAGATGGTTCTGATGACCTCTGAACCGCAATAATAATCATAAGGACAGCGCCTCCCCTGACTGGATCGGTCAGGGGAGGCGCTGTGTTGTATCCAAAACTGCGGTGTACTGCTGGAGACAGGGGGAGAAGTTCGATCACTGGGCGGAAATTCTAGAGGATGATCCAGACTGCTCATAGAGCTTGCGGAGATGGATGATACTCCAAAAGGTAGCGGGGATAAGAAACAGGTCGGCGCACACCCAAGCTGTGGGGGAGGCGAAACAGGCCCCAGTGAAGCCGATGGCGGGCACCAGAAGGGTGGCGACCCCCATTCGAGCAAACATTTCCATGACTCCGGCCAGAATGGCCAGGTTGCTGAAACCCATTCCCTGGATGGAGAAGCGAAGGATATTCACCAGGGCCAAGGGGAAGAAAAAGGCGCCTAGGGTGGTGATGTACTGTGCGGTATAGCCGATCAGGGCCTCCTCGCCAGGGTTGAGAAAGAGCAGGGCCATCTGGGGAGCGAAGAAAAAAATAGCGGCAAAGGAAAGCAGAGCATAGCCCAGGCCCAGTAGGGAACAGGCGCGGATTCCCTGTCCCAAACGATCCAGTCTGATTGCCCCCACATTCTGTCCGCAGTAGGTAGCCATGGTGGCCCCCATGGCATCAAAGGGACAGCAGATGACCTGGAACAGCTTAGTCCCTGCTGCTACCGATGCTACATAGCGGCTGCCCAGATGGTTGACAGCGGACTGTAGGACGATGGAGCCGATGGCGGTGATGGAGTACTGAAGTCCCATGGGGATTCCCATGAGACAGAGAGTTCGGCAGGTGCGGATATCCGGCCGCCGTTCCTCCGGCGTCATGTGGAGGATGGGAAAGCGCTTGAACATGAAAGCCAGACAGGCCAGGCCGGACACACCCTGAGAGATGACAGTGGCCAAGGCGGCCCCGGCTACACCGGTGTTACAGTACAGGATCAGGAGAAGATCCAGGACAATATTCAGGACCGAGGAAATGGCGAGAAAATACACGGGGGTTTTGCTGTCGCCAAGGGCCCGGATCACAGCGGCCAACAGGTTGTACAGGAAAGTGGTTGGAATGCCAAGGAAGATGATAAGGATGTACCAGTAGGCTCCGTCAAAGATATCCTCCGGGGTTTGCATCACGGTAAGAATGGTGCGGCAAAACAGACCAGTGATCACCGTCAGGACTACGGCGAACAGGGCGGACAGCCACCCGGCGTTGGCCACACAGCGGCGCATCTGGCTGTAATCTCCGGCCCCCATGCGCTGGGCCACAGGAATGGCAAAGCCGTTGCACACTCCCATGCAGAAGCCAATGACAAAAAAGTTAATGGAACTGGTGGAGCCGACAGAGGCCAGGGCAGAAGCCCCCAGCAGCTGTCCCACGATCATAGTGTCCATCATGTTATAAAACTGCTGGAACAGCATCCCGAACAGTGTTGGCAGGGTGAAACTCCAAATGAGCCGCATTGGGCTGCCTGTGGTGAGATCTCGGGTCATGGATCATTCCTCCTTGGTGAGATAAACGGGGGCTGCAGGCCGGGCTGAAATCGAATGGAACAGGTCATTATGATAATTCAGAAAGGAAGGAAATGAAAAGAGTTTTTTTTCATAATCTTCCTAAAAGATTTTCCACATTTCATAGGCGAAATGTGGAGAGAAAAAGAGAACGCCTGGGCAGCGGCCGTTTTGGGCCGCCGCCCAGGCAGGGGAGTTCTGTGTCCGGAACTAGACTGTGGAAAGTTTTAGGGAGTCAGCTCTGCCTGACGGCGCAGGAGAGAGAGGGGGGGGACAGACTGGGGCAGCTTCAGTCGGAAGCGCATTTGGGGCTTGCGGACCTCATCCAGAAGCTGGCCCTCCTCGTCCCGCAGGTCCTCTACAGAGAAAGAGATGGGGCGCACATTGGGTCCGACCAGTTCCAGCTGGTCTCCCCGGGCAAATTTATTATTCAGGGTGAGCAGGGCATTTCCTTCGCTGTCGCAGGAGAGGACCTTGGCCACGATTTGCCAGTCCCGAATATACCGGGCATCCTGGGTGAACTGGCCAGGCTGGCCGTAGTAGAAGCCGGTGGAGTAGTGTCGGTGGCTGATGTGCTCCACCTCATCTCTCCATACCGGATCTAAAGGCAGGCCAGCAGCTGCTGCATCGATGGCGTGGCGGTATGCCCCGGTGACGATCGCAGCGTAGTAGGCCGACTTAGCACGGCCCTCCAGCTTAATAGAGTCCAGGCCAGCATCCATCAGTTCACCCACATGATCGATCATGCACATATCCCGGGAGTTCAGAATATAGGTCTCTCCATTCTCCTCATAGACCGGGAAGTACTCCCCGGGGCGCTTTTCCTCCATCAGAGCATACTGATAGCGGCAGGGCTGTGCACAGGCACCCCGGTTGGAGTCCCGGCCTGTCATGTAGTTGGACAGCAGACATCTCCCAGAGTAGCTGACGCACATAGCCCCGTGGGCGAAGGCTTCAATTTCCAATTCCTTAGGGGTCTTGGCTCGGATTTCTCGGATCTCATCCAGAGAGAGCTCCCGGGCCAGGATCACCCGGCTGGCGCCCAGATCATACCAGGCCCGGGCGGACTGGTAGTTGACAATGCTGGCCTGGGTGGAGATGTGGCACTGGACCCGGGGGGCATACCGCTTGGCTAAAGAGAGCACCCCCACATCGGCCAGGATGACAGCATCTACCCCTACGTCATTCAGATACTCCAGCCATTCTGGCAGGCGGGCGGCCTCGTCATTGCGAGGCATAGTGTTGCAGGTGACATGGACCCGCACTCCGTGGCTACGGCACAGTGCCACAGCAGATTTTAGTTCCTCTGGAGTGAAGTTACCGGCGAAGGAGCGCATTCCAAAGGTGTTGCCTGCCAGATAAACGGCGTCGGCCCCATAGGCCACCGCCATGTGCAGCCGCTCCATATCCCCAGCGGGGGCAAGCAGCTCGATATTTTTTCGTTCCAAATTGTATTCCTCCTGAAATAGGGCCCCGGAGATGCTCCGGGGCCCTCGCGTGTCTGGGTCAGCTGTTGCTGTATAGAGTCTGGGTGGCCATAAAGTTCTGCATCTCTCGATAGGTGTGGAAGAAATGGTGGCGGTTGTCATCTCCCAGCACATAGTAGTAGTAAGAAGTGCTGCTGGGATTCATGGCGGCTAAGATAGACTCAATCCCCGGGTTGGAGATGGGGCCGGGGGGAAGACCTGGATAGAGATAGGTGTTATAGGGGGAGTCAATGGACTTGTCTGCCTCAGTAGGCACCTTGCCCCCATTGAGATAAGCCAGAGTAGCATCGATTTGAAGGTAGCCGTTGGTGCCAGCGGAGGAGTTGGGGTTATTCAATCGGTTATAGATAACGGAGGCAATTTCTGCCCGGTCAGCACCGTCGGTCTCCTTTTCAATGAGAGAGGCAACGGTGAGTACCTCATGGATGGTGCGTCCGCTGTCAGCAATCTGTTGACGCAGATCCTCGGTGAGCTTAGCATCAAACTGAACCAGCATCTTATTGATGACGTAGAGGGGGGTTTGAGGGGTTGTAAATTCATAGGTGTCTGGATACAGATAACCCTCCAACCGGTGGTAGTCCCCTAGGGGCAGGTCCTGGAGAAAGGAGAAGGCGTAGTCATGGTTGGCGGCTTCCTCCTCTAGCTTAGCCGTGTCTGACACCACACTTTTTTCCTCTAGCATAGCGAAAATCTGGTCGATAGAATAGCCTTCTGGGATGGTCACCTTAACGGTAGCCTTAGTGGCTGAGTTGGCGCTCATACCGGAGATCAGGGCACGGTAGTCCATATCCGTATCCAGGGTGAAGGTCCCGGCCACAATTTTATCTCGTCCGCCGGTGAAGGCGGCAAAGAGTTTAAATAGGCTCTTGTACTCGATCAGGTCATTTTCCTTCAGCATAGAGACAACATCGCTGAAGCTATCCTCCTCGCGGATGGTAATGGTGGCTGTCTTTTCCGGCTTGTTCAGGGCCAGCACATCATTGGCCGCCACCCAGCCGATACAGGCCAGCAGGGCGGAGATCCCGATGACGAAGATCACATAGAGCAGGGCAAAGCTGGCCCCGCTGCTACGGCGGCGGGCCGGAGCGGGCCTGGACTGAGTAGAGCGAGCCCGGGGGGCGGAGCGCTCTCTCCGCTCCGGCTCGCGGGGAGATCTGCGGTGTTCCTGTGCCATAGAGTCAGCTCCTAACAGAGAAAAATTTTCTGTCCCAGGGGAACCAGGGACAGGGCTTCACCATAGACTATATCAGAACGCACGGGAAAGGCTCCCAGTGCTCTATAAGAGAGGTGAAACAATATGTGTTGCGGAAACAATGGCTGGGGCGGCAATAGCTGCCTGTGGATCATCCTGTTGATCATCATCCTGTGCTGCTGCTGTGGAAACAGCTGGGGCGGCAGCGGCTGCGGTTGTGGGAATAACTGTGGCTGCGGGAACAACTGCGGCGGCTGCGGCTGTGACAACGGCTGTGGATGCTGAGGAGATTCAAAACAGACTGACAGGAGGAGCGGGGCTTTGCCCTGCTCCTTCTGCATTTCAGCGGGGAAAGCGACGGGTCTCCGTGAGGAGAAGGTCCACTCGGCAATCGTGATCCTCTATGGGAACTTGATCCTGGAGTATACAGTCCCGGCACAGTCCTACGGTGATCCCAGAAAAGCCAGACAGCCAGCGGTCGTAGTAGCCGCCGCCAAATCCCAGGCGAAAGCCGCGGCGGTCAAAGCACACAGCAGGGACCAGTGCAAGTTCAATGTCCTCTCGGGGGAGAAGAGGGGCGTCTGCCGATGGCTCTAAAATCCCGAAGGCTGCCGGGATCAGGGGGCGGTCCGGGTCATACAGCCGTACCTCCATCTGCCGGCCGGGCAGCATCCTGGGCAGGCCCACCCGTTTGCCGCATGCAGTGAGGGCACGGATCAGTTGGGCGGTGTCAGGTTCCCGGCCTGGGATGCCCCAGAAGGCGAACAGGGTGGAGGCGGATTTCACCTGAGGCAGGGCAGTAAAGGCAGAGAACAGAGCGTCGTCACTGCGGCAGAGCGCCTCTGGGGACAGGCCTGCCAGGACCAGCCGAACCTTATGCCGCAGGGCGGCCTTGCCATCAGCGGCGGTAGAAGATGACGTCATTGATGGCGCTGGCGGCCTCCTCACCCCGGAGGACCTCTACCAGTTTCAGTCCGAAATCAAAGGCGGAGCCGCAGGCATGGCCGGTGACGAACTTCCCATCGGACACGGCACGGGCCTCTGGCAGGACCTCTGCCTTGCCCAACTGATTGTGGCGGGTGGGGTAGGAGGTGGCCTTCCGTCCATCCAGAAGGCCCCAGCGTCCCAGCAGAATGGGTGCGGCGCACAGAGCGGCCAGCCAGATGCCCTTTCTGGCGGCCTCCTGGATCAGGGCGGAGACCCGGTCGTCGGCCCACAGCGCCTCTACGCCACCAAGGCCGCCGGGGAGGACAAGCATCTCAGCATTGGACAGATCTACCTGGGACAGCTCCAAATCGGCGCATAGGGTGATCCCATGGGAACCGGAAACAGTGGGACCGGAGAGGGAGACCAGAGCGGTCTCCAAACCGGCCTGACGGAGCAGGTCGGTAGGGACAACGGCCTCCGACTCCTCGAAGCCGGGGGCGAGCAGAACATAGACCATAGGATAAGACCTCCTTGAATCAGTAGATCAGTAAGAACCGGCGGGACTCACGCCGGACAGAGAGTTACAGAAGGGGTTCAGTCAGAGACCAAATCTCCTCGTGAATGGATTGGATGGAGCGCAGCCGGCCATCCCCGTCCACACAGCGTATCACCTGCCAGTTCAGCAGCTGGGCGGCCTGAAGAGCACAGGAGCGGCAGGCGGCCAGATAGCCGGTGTCCAGCTCGTGGATGTCCGCCTTGGTGTGGGTGTTACTCTCTCGCTGACGGAGCAGAGAGACGGCGCGGTCGGTGGGCATATCCAGGTAGAGGACAAGATCAGGGCGAGGGAGTCCCATTTTATGATGCTCAAAATCATCCAGCCAGCGGAGAAAGGCCTCTCGCTCTTCCGGAGCGCACTTAACAGCTTGGTGGACGGCGTTGGAAGTGGTATATCGGTCGGTGAGGACCAGACCGCCGGACTGATAAAATTCGCCCCACACCTTTTTTAAAGAAGCATATCGGTCTACCGCATAGAAGGCGGAAGCGGCATAGGGGTTTACATCACCGGGATTGGAGCCGAATTCCCCACCCAAGTACATCCGGATCAGGGCGGAGGAAGGCTCGCTGTACTGGGGAAAAACCAGTTTTTGAAAGCTGTGGCCGGTCCGGGCGGCTCGGTCACACAGGGCACGGAACTGAGTAGACTTGCCAGAGCCGTCCGTCCCCTCAAATACGATCAGCCGGCCTGCCATCATAGAACCCGCTGCTTTCCATGCCCGCTGGCCCGACGGCCGGCGGCTTTGACCAGGACAAGGGGGAGTTTGGCCATGCGGCCGATGCGCTTAGGTTCTTTCACCAGGCGGTAGGCCCACTCCATCCCTAACTTCTGCCACTGCTCCGGGGCACGTTCCACATTGCCGGCGAACACGTCCAGAGCGCCTCCCAGGCCGATGGCCAGCTTGGCCCCAGTGAGCAGGCCGAAGCGGGCGATCCACTTCTCCTGCTTGGGGGCGCCCAGACAGACGAACAGCAGGTCAGGCTGGGCCTGTGCCACTTCATGGGCCACGGGGTCGGAGTCCTGGAAATAGCCGTCGTGGGTGCCGCACAGGACGATATGGGGATGCTGCTCCAGGATGCGGCGGCCTGCCTCCTCAGCCACGCCGGGCTTGGAGCCCAGCAGGTACAGCCGTCCGCCCATCTCGTCCAGCACGTCCAGCATATCGCAGGCGAAGTCGAAGCCGGCTACCCGCTCCTTCAACGGGGTGCCCAGGATTTTAGCGGAGTAGACCACACCGATGCCGTCCGGAAGGACCAGGTCGGCCTGGTTCAGGATCTTTTGAAACTCCAAATCCTTGTCTGCAGTGAGGATGAACTCCGGATTTGGGGTGACTGCATAGTGAAAGTCGGGGGAGTGGAGCAGCTCGGCCCCGGCCTGCCGGGCCTCTGCCCGAGTGAGGTTGTCAAACTGGATGTCTAATATATTGGTTTTCAATGGAAGGTTCCTCCAGAGCGTTGTGGTGCCACAAGGATAAAATTTCCCTGTAAGTATTTCATTTTACCATGTCCACATACAAATGTCTACCCTTGGTGCGGATCAGGGCAGGGACAGCAGATCTGTGGTCAGAGCGTCTACAGCGGCTGGGTCGGTGGCCCAGCTGGCGCAGAAGCGGATCACAGCCCGGTCATCCTCCAGCTGCTTCCAGAGAGTAAAGGCATACTGATCCTCCAGATACTCACACTGCTTCCGGGTCAGGACGGGGAACTGCTGGTTGGTGTGGGAGTCGAAGTAGAGGGGGAGCCCCCGCTGGAGACAGGCCTCCCGGATGCGCAGGGCCTGCTCCACACCGTGATGGCCAAGCTGGCGGTATAAATCGTTTTCGAACAGGGCCTCGAACTGGAGGCCCAGCAATCTGCCCTTAGCAAGCATACCGCCATGGCGCTTGATGCAGTATCGGAAATCCTTCTGAAGGGTGGGATTGGAGATGACGACTGCCTCACCGAACAAGGCCCCAACCTTGGTGCCTCCGATATAGAACACATCGGTCAGACGGGCCAGGTCTGTGAGGTCCATGTCGTTTCCAGGTGCAGCCAGCCCATAGCCACACCGGGCTCCGTCAACATATAAATACATACTATATTGGTCACAGATGGCTCGGAAGCGTTCCAGATCTGCCCGGGTGTACAGAAGCCCGGTCTCGGTGGGCTGGGAGAGATAGACCATGCCGGGCTGGACGATATGCTCCCGGGTGGGGTCGGCCCAGTGGGCGGCGCAGAACTGCTCCACCTGCTCTGGGGTGATCCTGCCATCCCGGGAGGGGAGGGGGAGTACCTTATGACCGGTGGATTCAATGGCCCCAGTCTCATGGACATTGATGTGTCCGGTCTGGGCGCACAGGACCCCCTGGTAGGGGCGAAGGGCGGCGGAGATCACTGTTTGATTGGCCTGGGTGCCGCCTACCAGAAACTCTACTGCGGCCTGGGGTGCATCGCAGGCTGTACGGATCAGGGTACGGGCCCGCTGGCAGTGGTCATCTACGGCATAACCAGGGGTTTGTTCCAGGTTGGTTTGGGTCAGCCGCGCCAGAAGCTGGGGCGCGGCTCCCTCGGCATAGTCGCACTCAAATCGGATCATTGATCTGCCTCCTCTCTGGTCTGGATCAGGGCCAGCACATCAGCCGGGTTCTGGTCCGGTTTGACTTTGGGCATGACGGCACGGATGATCCCAGTTCCATCGATGAGATAGGTAGTACGGACGATGCCCATACTTATTTTTCCATACAGCTTTTTTTCCTGCCAGACGCCGTAGGCCTCAAGGACAGTCCGATCCGGGTCGGAAAGCAGGCGAAAAGGCAGTTCGTTTTTCTGGATGAACCGTAAGTGGGAGGACGAGGAGTCCCGGCTCACCCCCAGCACCACCGCTCCCAACTGCTGAAGTTCTTCATAGACGGCGGCAAAGGCACGGGCCTGACGGGTACAGCCTGGTGTGCTGTCCTTAGGATAAAAATAGAGTACTACCGTCTGGCCCCGGAAATCCGACAGGGAGACAGGTTCCCCGTTCTGGTCCGGGAGGGTAAAGTCCGGTGCCTGGCTTCCAATCTCTAACATCATGTGTCATCCTCCTTCAAAAATACATACCGTCCGGGATCAGAGTGCTCCGGAGAGAAGCAGTAGCCCAGATCCTGAAACTCTCGCAGCTCCTCCACCCGGGTGACTGCCCGCTCCGCCATCCAGCGGACCATCTGACCACGGGCCATTTTACAGGGAGCGCCCTGCTCCACCACCCGCCCGTCTGTCCGGAGACGGCCAAAGATACAGGTGACCAGAGGGACACTGTGGGGCAGGTGCGGGACGACTGCCCGGCTGTATTCCCGGGAGGCCAGGTCTACCACTGGCCCGTCCTTGGGCTCGAGGGCCCGGGCCAGCTTGTCCCCCCAGAATCCGTACAGATCTTGTGTGCTCTCGGTTTTCAGTTTGGCCCCCATCTCCAGCCGATAGGGGGTCACCCCGTCGAAGGGGCGAAGTACACCATAAAAGCCGGACAGGATGCGCAGATGGGCCTGGAGATAGTCGTACTGGCTCTGTTCCAGGACACTGGGGGCCATGTACTGGTACTGGAGCCCCACATAGGACAGCAGGGCTGGGGTCAGCCGCCGCCGCAGGTCCATGTCCCGCAGCCGCTCCAGGTTCTGGGTGGCAATGGCGTCGCTGCACCGCCACAGAGCTTGGAGTTCCCCGGGCGTCATGGCGCGCAGAGCGGTGAGGAGGCGCTCCGTCTCCGGAAGGAGGGCGGGAAGGGCCTCCGGGGCCAGGGTGTCCGGATCGGACCGCATCTTTTTTGCCGGGGAGATGAGGATCTTCATAGTGCCTCCTGAAGCCTGGGACCGGGTGGACCAGTGCAGGCATTTTATTTGTATCCTACACCAGATGCGGCAGTTTTACAAGAAAATTTACAGGCGGGGACCGCTCTGCTATACTGGGAGGGGCATGGTCCCGATGGTGAAAGAAGTTTGAAAAAAGCCCTTGACCTTGCCGTAACGGCAGAGGCTACAATGGGGGCTGAGGAGGGATCAGCATGGAATATTCCATTCAAGAACTGGCGCGCCTGTCCGGGGTGACCACCCGAACCCTGCGCTGGTACGACCAGATCGGTCTGCTCAAGCCTGGACGCGTGGCGGAAAACGGCTACCGCCGCTACGGCCCGGCCCAGGTGGATCGGCTCCAGGACATCCTGTATTATCGGGCCCTCGGGGTGGAGTTGGCCCAGATCAGGGTGTGTTTGGATGATCCTGACTTCGACCGGCTGGCCGCTCTGCGGGGCCACCTGGCCCGGCTGGAGGGGGAGCGCACCCGCCTGGACGGGCTGATCCGGTCGGTCACAGACACCATCCATGCAGAAGAAAGGAACGAGATCATGCGGGACGAACAAAAATTTGAGGTATTCAAGCGTCAGGCAGTGGAGCGCAACGAGGCGCTCTATGGCCGGGAGGTTCGGGAACAGTACGGCGATGCCCAGATGGACGAGGCCAACGCCGCGGTGATGGGCCTGACCCAGGAGCAGTATCAGACCTGGACCGGCCTGGGAGAAGAAATCCGGGAGGGACTGGAGTACGCTGTGGCGGAGGAACTACCCCCTGAAGGGGAAGAGGGGCGGCGGATCGCCGCCCTACACCGGCGGTGGCTGACCTTGACTGGGAACCGGTATGACCCAGGGAAGCACCGGGGATTGGCCGCTCTCTATACGGAAGATCCTCGTTTTACAGCCTATTACGACCGGAACCTTCCGGGTTGTGCCCAGTTCCTGAGGGATGCGGTGGAACGCTGGGCGGAGACTCTGTAATATGGTAAGCAAGAGGCCGGAGTGTGATGCTCCGGCCTCTTGCTTGGTGCTGTTGTGGAAGGCCTGAAAAAAGCCCCGTCCGGGGAGCGGACGGGGCAAAATACCAATGCGGGGTTGGGAGGAGCGGGAATCATAGGATATCCACAGACTGGATTTCCTGAATATGATGCTTCTTGGCGTAGCCGGTGAGCATCAGGGTGAGAGCGCCATCGCCGGTGACGTTGCAGGCGGTTCCGAAGCTGTCCTGAAGGGCGAAAATAGTCATCATCAAGCCGGTGCCTGTGGCATCAAAGCCCAGGACGCTGATAATCAGGCCCAGAGATGCCATCACGGTTCCTCCGGGGACACCAGGGGCACCTACAGCGAAGATACCCAGCAGGAGGCAGAACAGAACCATAGTCATGGGGGCAGGGAGATGACCGTACAGCACCTTGGAGACAGTCATAACGAAGAATACTTCAGTGAGTACAGAGCCGCACAGGTGAATGTTGGCGAACAGAGGGATGCCGAAGTCCACCATATCCCGGCGGAGGACGGAGGACTTGTGGGCCCCGCGCAGGGCAACTGCCAGGGTGGCGGCGGAGGACATGGTGCCAACAGCGGTGAGGTAGGCAGGGCCATAGTGCCGCAGGACTTCCCAGGGGTTGGAGCCGGAGTAGGCTCCAGCCAGGCCGTACAATACGGCCAGCCAAATGTAATGGCCTACCATAACGATCAGGATGACGATGAGGAACACCGGAAGCTGCCGGGTGATGGAGCCCTCATAGGCCAGGCTGGTGAAGGTGCCGGCAATGAAGAAGGGCAGAATGGGGATGATCACCCGGGTCACGATGTCCAGCACGATGCGCTGGAACTCATCCAAGAGCCGGGTGACGGCCTCGGCCTTGGCCCAGGTGGCGGCCAGGCCAACCAGCACGGAGAACACCAGGGCAGACATTACTGACATGACCGGGGCAATCTCCAGGTTGAACAACAGTTCGGGGAGCTGATTGAGGCCCTCCGCGGCTGACTGGATGGACAGGGCGGGGATGATGGCGTAACCCGCTGCCATGGACATCAGAGCTGCGCATACAGAGGAAGTGTAGGCCAGTACCAAGGCCAGAACCAGCATCCGGGAGGCATTCTGTTTCAGTCTGGTGATGGAGGGAGCGATAAAACCGATGATGATCAGGGGTACGCAGAAGTTAATGAGAGAACCCAGCAGCTCTTTGAGGGTCAATACCACCTGCATGATCTGGCCGCCATAAGTAAAGCCGGACGCCCAGAGGCCAAGTACGATGCCAGCTGCAACGCCGATCAGAAGTCGGAAGGGCAGGCTCTTCAAGATACCGTTCATAGATAACACTCTCCTAAAGTGGTGTTCCAGATCTCCCGCTGTGCGGCCCATTCAGGACGATACAGGCGGAGTTGGAAGGATCGATTTGGCCGAGTCGGCCCACACACAGATCCGGAGAAAACCCGGATTCAAGTGCAGTATAGCATATTCCACCGGGGTGCTCAAGGGAAAAACGTCTCTCTGCGCTGGAGAGACACGGAAACCACACGGACCATATTAGGGAAAACGGCGGATGAGCGCCTTACAGGGTGAGAGAGAAAACCCAGGATGGACAAAAACGCAAAATATGGTATAATATATACTGATTTTTTGCCGCCCGAAGTATGTGTCAAGTCTCTTTCACGGAAAAGACATACCAAGGGGACAATCGAAACCGATTATCACCATGGACATTGGGCACGCCGGAAGCAGGCCGTGCCACAGGTTCGGAGGGATTTCTGTGTCTGAACAAAATTATTCTTCTTATTCGTCCGGGGAGGAGCGCCGACCCCGGTCCCGCAACGGCTCCAGCCAGCGCTCCGGAGGTGGACCCCGCCGGCCTCAAAAGAGGCGTGGCCGGGGCGGACTTGCGATGCGGGTGATCGGCACCCTGCTGCTCATTGCAATGACCACCGGGGCCATCCTGTGCTGCTTCGGAGCTGTCTACGTCAAGACGGTCATCCTCCCGGAGGCATCGCTGGACCTGGGGGACTTCACACTGCGGGAAAACAGTGTGATGTACTATCAGGATGACAGCGGCCAGTACCAGGAATTGGGGCAGGTGCTCACCTCTATTAGCTCCCAGTGGGTGGAGTATGAGGAGATCCCAGAGGATCTGAAGGAGGCGGCGATCGCCATTGAGGACCGGCGCTTTCTGAAACACAACGGTGTGGACTGGTGGCGTACTGCCCAGGCAGTGTTCAGCATGTTTACCGGTGGAGACATCCAGGGCGGCTCCACGATCACCCAGCAGCTCATCAAGAACCTGACGAAGAAAAATGAGACCACTGTGAAGCGAAAGGTGACGGAGATCTTCCGGGCGCTGGAGTTTGACCGCAACTATGACAAGGACACCACACTGTTGTGGTATCTGAACATCATCCCCCTGGGCGCCGGCTGCGAGGGTGTGGGGGCTGCTGCTGATAAGTATTTTGGAAAGCCGGTGTCCGAGCTGACCTTGGCCGAGTGTGCCAGCCTCATTGCCATCACCAACAACCCTTCCAGGTATGGTCCGTACTCCCTGGCCAAGGTGGCCAACAGTGAGGGAGAACTGTGGGACAGCAAACAATGGAACAAGTACCGCCAGGAGGTCATTTTGAACCAGATGCTCAAGGAAGGGTATATCACCCAGGAGGAGCATGATCAGGCGGTGGCCCAGGAGCTGGTCTTTGTGGGCATGGAAGCTGGATCCAGCAGCGATGCGGAGAGTGCGGAGAACATCTACTCCTGGTATGAAGAGCAAGTGATCTCTGATGTGATGGAGGATCTGCAGGAGAAGTACGGCTACTCCGACAAGGTGACCAGACAGATGCTGTCCAGCGGCGGTCTGCGGATCTATACCTGCATTGATCCAGAGGTCCAGAAAAAGGCGGAGGCCGTCTATGGGGACGAGGAGCTTCTGAATTATGTCTCCAAGAGCACGGGCCAGCGTCTCCAATCGGCCATTACCATCATTGACAACGAGACCGGGGACGTTGCCGCCCTGGTGGGCCGGATCGGCCGGAAGGAGATCAACCGGGGGCTGAACCTGGCTAGCAGTGCCAAGCGGCAGCCTGGTTCCTCCATCAAGCCACTGTCCGCTTATGCCCCAGCCATTGAGATGGGCCTGATGAGCCCCATCACTGTGATGCCTGACTACCCATATCAGGTTCTGGGCGGTAAGGCGTGGCCGGTGAACGTGGACGGTGTCTATCGGGGACAGGTGACCGTGAATCAGGCAGTGGAGAACTCCTATAACACGGTGGCAGTGCGTACCGTGGCACAGGTGACTCCGGCGAAGGCTTTTGAATTTGCTACCCAGCGGTTCCACCTGCCGCTGGAGAGCGGACGCATGGTGAATGGCGAGGTGAAGGGGGATATTGGGATCGCTCCCCTGGCCATGGGTGGTTTGACCGATGGTGTCAGTACCCGGGATATGGCCAACGCATTCTCCGTATTCCCCAATGGTGGCGTCTATCGACAGGCACGCACCTATACAAAAGTAGAGAACAGTAAGGGAGAAGTCATCCTGGACAACACCCGGGAAGACTCAGTAGCAGTGAAGGACACCACTGCTTACTATATCAATTCCATGCTCACCAATGTGGTGAGCAGCGGCGGTGGAACAGAGGCACGCATCGGCGGCATGACGACCGCAGGTAAGACAGGTACTACCGATACGAAGGACAACCGCTGGTTCGTGGGCTATACCCCTTATTACACCGCAGCGGTTTGGGTGGGCTATGAGACACCAGAACGAGTTCCCGCTCCGGGCAACCCTGCTGCCCAAGTGTTCAAAAAAGTGATGACTCCCATCCATGAGGGGCTGGCAGACCGGAAATTCCCACAGGTCAGCGGGCTGGTCAGTGTCTCTTACTGCATGGATTGTGGGGGTGAGGCCATCGAAGCGTGCCAGTATGATGCCCGAGGGAGTTCCAGAATCGCGACTGGATATGTGTTCCCGGAGGACCGCCCCTCCTTCGTGTGCAGCTGTCACTCCCTGGAAGAGGGATCCAACTCTATGGTACGGGTGTGCGTGGACGATCCCATTCTGGATGCCAATGGAGAGTTTACTGGTTTCTATCGTGCAGCAGGACCCTACTGCCCCGAGGTGAGTGTGCGGACTTTGTGCTACCTGAATCTGGACCGGGAGAGTGTAGGCGGCGCTGTGGCCAGGGATAGCAGTGCATTCTACTCCGCCTATCTGGCAGCCGCGGGCGGGCAGGGGTGTACCGTGCACGCCAATGCCCCCAGCACAGAGAGTCCGGAGCCTGGGGAGCCGGAGGAGCCAGGAGGTACAGAGACGGGGGAACCCGGCGCAGATGACCCGGCGCTGCCTCCGGATGCGGGCAGCTCCGGCGGACATGGAGAGTTGATCAACCCAGAGACCGGGCTGCCCTACGGCTACTGATCTCAACAGCGGGAGGAGCGCAGGCTCCTCCCGCTGTGACTTCACCATGATATTGTAGAAAACGACAAATATCGACTGTGTTTTTCATGGAAAATCTATGCATAGAATGCGTTTCGTCGTTGCAACCTTGTAGAAGATATGTTAAAATAGACCGCAGTACACAAACAAATGACCACAGCAGACGGACAATGGCGGCGAGGAATGGAGGGCCCTATGAAACAGACGACAGGATACTTTATTGTGGAGGCCTCTGCCATGCCAGAGATCTTCCGCAAGGTGGCGGAGGCCAAGCGCCTTCTGGAGACTGGTGAGGAGACCACAGTGAATCGGGCGGCCCAGGCTGTAGGCATCAGCCGCAGTGCCTATTACAAGTATAAGGATGCGGTGCGCCCCTTCAACGATATGCTCCATGGAAGAATCGTCACATTTCAGACGATGCTGAAGGATGAGCCGGGGATCCTGTCCGGGCTGCTCAATGTTTTTGCGGGAACAGGGGTGAATATTCTGACCATCAATCAGAATATCCCAGTCAACGGCTGCGCAGTGGTGACCATCACGGCAGAGACCTCTGCCCTCCAACGATCTTTGGAGGATATGCTGGATGCGGCAGCGGGCAGTCCGGGTGTGCTGAAGTGTGAGATTCTGGCCGGTTAAGGCGGCTTGCAGATGTAGAATGAGGTGAACAGAATGGTAAATATAGCGCTTTTGGGCTTCGGGACTGTGGGTTCCGGTGTGGCTGAGGTATTGACTAAGAACGGCGGACTGATCGATGGACGGGTGAACAACCAAGTTCGGCTGAAATATATTATGCGGGCCCGGGATATTTTTGAAGGGCCGTATAAGGATCTGTTTGTCAAGGACTTCTCTACGATCGAGCAGGACCCTGAGGTGAACATTGTGGTGGAGACCATCGGTGGTGTCGGCGCAGCTCTGGACTATACCACCCGGGCCTTGAAGGCAGGAAAGAGTGTGGTCACGGCCAACAAGGAACTGGTGGCTACACACGGCTATGAACTGCTTCAGCTGGCCAAGGAGAACGGCGTCAGCTATCTGTTTGAGGCCAGCGTGGGCGGCGGCATTCCGATCCTGCGTCCTTTGAACGCCTGCCTGGCGGCCAATGAGGTGGACCAGGTCACTGGAATTCTCAACGGTACCACCAACTATATCCTTACCCGGATGATCAAGGCGGGCCTGACCTTTGAGCAGGCCCTGAAGGAGGCACAGGCCAACGGCTATGCTGAGCAGGACCCCACTGCTGATGTGGATGGCCACGATGCCTGCCGCAAAACCTGTATTCTGGCAGCCCTGTCCTTCGGGCAGCATGTCTATCCAGACCAGGTGCCTACCCAGGGTATCCGGGGAGTGAGCCTGGCCGATGTGGCCTATGCGGACTCCTGCGGCTATAAGATCAAGCTGCTTGGACGGGCGATCCGGGAGCCGGAGGGCAAGGTGTGTGCCTTTGTGGCCCCCCACTTGGTCTCTTGTGAAAACCCTCTGGCTGGAGTGGAGGATGTGTTTAACGCCATCGCTGTCACTGGAAATGCCGTGGGTGATGTGATGTTCTACGGCCGCGGTGCAGGCAAGCTGCCCACTGCTTCCGCTGTGGTGGCTGATGTGATGGATATTGCAAGAGATACCCGCCGGGATCACCGGAACCAGTGGGGGCCTGGTGCCCCTGATCTGGTGGTGTCTTCCGATCTGCTGACCTCCCGGTGGTACGTTCGGGCGCGGATCTCCATGGATCAGGCACGTTTGGCCTGTGGTGAGCTACAGCCTCTGGCCCGCAGCGGCGCGCCCGCCGATGAGGCTGCCTTCCTTACTGCCCCCATGACTGAGCCGCAGCTGCGGGATCGTCTGGCCGGTGTGGAGGTAGACTCCATGTTCCGCATCCTGTGATCTTGGCCTGGCAGCGGCAGCGTGCATAGGATGAAAGGGCCGGCGGGAGCCGGACCGGAGCAATTTGCGTCTTGATCAACCGTTGGAGGGAAACGATATATGGCACTCATTGTACAAAAATTCGGCGGCAGCTCTGTCGCCAACGCGGACCGCGTGCGAAACGTGGCCCGGATCATCACAGAAACCCATCGCAAAGGGCATAGCGTGGTGGTGGTGCTCTCCGCCCAGGGGGATACCACCGACGATCTGATCGCTAAAGCGGCCGAGATCAATCCCCATGCTTCCAAGCGCGAGATGGATATGCTGCTGGCCACCGGGGAGCAGATCTCGATTTCTCTGTGTGCTATGGCCATCGAGGCTATGGGCTATCAGGTGGTCTCTCTCACTGGCTGGCAGGCTGGTGTGAACACTGACTCTGCTTATGGCGGGGCTCGTATCAAGCGGATCCAAACGGAGCGCATCCAGACTGAACTGGATAAGCGGAAGATCGTGCTGGTGGCCGGATTCCAGGGCATCAATAAGTATGGTGATGTAACCACCCTGGGCCGTGGCGGCTCGGACACCTCTGCGGTGGCTCTGGCGGCCTCACTTCACGCCGACCTGTGCCAGATCTACACCGATGTAGACGGCGTCTATACCGCTGACCCCCGCAATGTGCAGGGAGCACGGAAGCTGGAGGAGATCACCTTTGATGAGATGCTGGAACTGGCCAGTCTGGGTGCACAGGTCCTCCACAACCGCTCGGTAGAGATGGCAAAGCGGTATAATGTGAATATGGAGGTTCTCTCCAGCTTCTCTGGGAAGCCTGGTACAAAAGTCAAGGAGGTTGTCAAGACCATGGAAAAGACCCACGTTAGCGGTGTGGCAAAGGATAAGAATGTAGCTCGTCTGGCCCTGGTGGGCCTGGCGGATGAGCCAGGGATCGCCTTTAAGATCTTTTCACTGCTGGCCAAGAAGAAAATCAATGTGGATATTATCCTCCAGTCCATCGGCCGCGACAGCAGCAAGGACATCAGCTTCACGGTAGCCCGCAACGATGCGGAGGAGGCCAAAGCCATTCTTGAGGATAACCGGGAGTACATCGGCTTCCAGTCCATCGAGGTGAACGCCCAGGTAGCCAAGGTCTCCATTGTGGGCGCTGGTATGGTGAACAATTCCGGCGTGGCCTGCAAAATGTTTGAGGCCCTGTCCAGCGCTGGAATCAACATCAGTATGATCTCTACCAGCGAGATCAAAGTTTCCGTCCTGGTGGATGAGCGGGATGCTGACCGGGCGGTCCAGGTCATCCATGACCGATTCTTCTCTGAATTCGGCAACAGCTGAGCCAATACAGACGATGTCGATTCACTGACCATGAGCCGGGAGATTGCCTCCCGGCTTTTGGCTGTTTTGTATATTTTTTTGTCATGAGTCCATGCTGTTATAGTTTTTTTCCTTTTTTTGTGTTGCAAAAGTTTTGGACTTCTGGTAAAATAATAAATCGACTAGATATTCAATGCTAATGTATAGCAAGCGGCCGGCTGCGCAGAACTAAGAGCTGGCGTATCAAGCAAGGAGAATCAGAGCACATGGATTATAATGAGAGAGAGGCGCAGCGGCGCCAGGAGGACCGCGACCTGAACCGGGCTTTGATCTGGATCGGCGCAGCGATTATCCTGGAGTTTCTGCTGGTCCTTGTCAATAAGTATTATATCAATTTCCGCACTACCGAGGAGTCTATCAATTTGGCCATGGCCATCAGCGCAGCCCTCAACGGCCTGCGGTGGGGCAGCTTGGTGGCTCTATTGGCCTGTGGCGTGTGGACGGCTCTGCGCTTGAAGCAGGGCGGCCAGGTTGGCCTTCCGCTGACGTTGACAGCAGTTTCTGCTGCGCTGTTCCTCTGTGCGCAGATCACGCTGGTATTCCAAGAGTCTGGTGTTCGGATGCTGTTCTGGCTGGTGCCAGCCTGGGCGGCTCTGGCCTTGGTATATTATCTATATCAGCGGGAATTTTTCTTGTCTGCCTTGGTGAGCGGCGTGGGCGTATTGGGCCTGTGGTTTATCCGTCATGCGGGCGCTTCAAGCCTCTATGCCATCGGAGCAGTGGTGGTTATTCTGCTGCTGCTTGGTTTGATCCTCTGGCTGAAGGGGCACGGTGGCCGGTTGTTTGCCGGTGAAGCGGGACAGCTGCTTCCGGAAGAGGCTGGGTACCCCTTGATGCTGCTGAGCTGTGTGGTTAGCCTGGGGGCTATCGCCATTGCTGCTTTTGTGGGTGGGGCGCTGTCCTATTATCTGCTGTATGCCATGGTAGCTTGGCTGTTTGCCCTGCTGGTGTATTATACAGTAAAAATGATGTGATTCAGTCAATTTGGAATTGCCATGTGCTGGCGGTTCTGGATATTCAGAAAAGTGTGTAAAAGCGGCGCGGAGTATTCCGTGCCGCTTTTTGTGCATGTGTGAGTGCCGAGTATGGATTGGTTCTGCGGGGAAAAGTATCCGACCCACAACAATTTCTCTTTTACTGGTAGGTGTGGGTACAGACCTCGCGGATCTTGGCCTGGAGACTTTTGAGATCTAGAAAAGTATCCGGACGTCGGCTGGGATCGCGCAGAATGGCGGCAGGGTGGAACATGGCCATCATGGAGACGCCTGATTTTTCAAACCACTGTCCGTGCTCCAGGGTGATTTTAAAATCGGGCTTGATGAGGCGTGTTGCAGCGATCCGTCCCAGGCAGACAATAATTCTGGGGCGGATCAGTGCCACCTGATTTCGGAGATAGTTGATGCAGGCGTCCTGTTCGGTATTCAGAGGATCACGGTTGTGAGGAGGCCGGCACTTGACAATGTTGGCGATATATACGTTTTTCTCCCGGTTTAGATCGATGAGCTCCAACATCTCATCCAGCAGCTGGCCGCCTCGCCCTACAAAGGGTTGCCCCTGAAGGTCCTCATTTTCCCCGGGCCCCTCCCCAATAAACATGACCTCTGCATTCCGCGAGCCTGTACCGAATACAACATGGTGTCGGGTATCCGCCAGCGCGCACCGCTGGCACGAGAGGCATTGCGCTTCCAGTTCTGTCCAGTCCAGCATGACAGGTCTCCTCACTTTTTCTAATCTGTGTGTTCAGTCTACCACAACTGGGCTGCTGCCGCAATGAAAAAGCAGACAAACCTCACGCGGAAATGGTAAAGCACAATATTAGGGAGAAAAACAAAGCAGGAACTTCCGAAAACGAAGGAGAAGTAAAGTGTTCTGTTCACCGGATGGAACATGCGTTTTACACTAGAAAAGAGGCGAAACCGCGGGTATCCTGCGGTTTTTTTCTGCGTAAAAATGAAAAAAAGGGTTGCTTTTTATGTCAACAGCTTTTATACTGAAATACAAGGGTGGGGGAAAGTGGTGTAACTCCCCATAGAAAGTGGGTAAAGTGGGGGAGAGGTGACGCAGATGACCGGCACATACGAGCACAGCATCGATGCCAAAGGCCGTCTGTTCATTCCAGCGAAACTCCGGGAAGAGTTGGGTGTTACCTTTTATCTGGCCATGGGGATTGATACCTGTTTGGCCATCTATCCCCAAAACACCTGGGATAAATTTACAGAAAAGTTTGCCTCCCTTCCCATGACGCAGTCCAAGGTCATGCGGCCGTTATTTGCAAATGCGGTGAAATGCGAGCTGGACAGCCAGGGACGTATCGTGATCCCGCAAAAGCTGCGCCGCTATGCAAAGTTGGAAAAGGATGCGGTGATCCTGGGTGTGAATGACCGGGCGGAAATTTGGAGTGCCCAGCTATGGTACCAGGACGAGGAGGAAATGACGCCGGAGAAGATGGCGGCCTGTATGAGTGAGTTGGGGTTCTGAGATGAGTGAGACATTTATCCACCGTCCGGTGTTGTTGGACGAGTGTATCCAGGCTTTGGCCATCCGGCCAGATGGCATTTATCTGGATGGAACGCTGGGGCGAGCGGGACACAGCCGGGAGATTGCCCGGCGGCTGACGACTGGGCGGTTGATTTGTGTGGACCGGGATCAGGCGGCGCTGGATGCTGCCCAGGAACGGTTGGCTCCATGGATGGATCGGGTGACACTGGTCCACAGCAACTTTGATCAGTTGAGCGGGATTCTGGACGAACTGGATTTGGATGGTGTGGATGGGATGCTCTTCGATCTTGGGGTGTCCTCCCCACAGCTGGACGACGGCTCCCGGGGCTTCTCCTACATGGCAGATGCCCCGCTGGATATGCGTATGGACCAGAATCAGAGTTTGAGCGCTGCAGACGTGGTGAACGGGTGGAGCCAAGAGGAATTGCGTCGCATCCTGACTCAGTACGGTGAAGAGCGTTATGCTGCGTCTATTGCAGCGGCCATTGTTCGCCGCCGCGCGGACAAGCCTATTGTGACAACTTTGGAGCTGGTAGATGTCATCCGAAGTGGGATGCCTGCCAGAGCTTTAAAAGAGAAACAGCATCCAGCCAAGCGGAGTTTTCAGGCCATTCGTATCGCGGTCAATGATGAATTGGCCAGTGTGGATCGGATGGTTCAGACGGCTGTCCCCCGGCTGAACCGGGGTGGCCGGCTGGCAGTGATCACGTTCCACTCGCTGGAGGATCGGATCGTCAAGAGCGGCTTGGCCGCATTTGCCCGGGGATGTACCTGTCCGCCGGATTTTCCAGTATGTGTATGTGGAAAAACACCAGATGTTCGGCTGATTCCCCGGAAGCCGATCCTGCCTTCAGAGCAGGAAGTGGAGGAGAATCCCAGGGCCCGCAGTGCCAAGCTGCGGGTGGCGGAAAAGCTGAAGGATCCAGATATCCAGCGCAGGATGCCAGATCCGCAGTAAGATAAGAGACAATGAGGAGAATGGAGTGAGTGGAATGGCCAGCCGCCATCGCAGCAACAATACATCATCCTATCGCACCTATGGAAGCGTCGCCTATGCTCCTGCGTACGATGGAAGCGCAGTCCGGGCTCCCGGTCGGGAGACCACCCTCCAGCCCAAGCCCAAGGTGCGTCCGCGCACCCGAGAGCGGGTTCTCACCCGTACCAAGGTACAGGTTCGGGAGGCGGGAGAGGTATCTCCTTTCGCAGTGGTCGGCTTTGCTGCGGTGGGTATTTTTGCTGCTCTGCTGATTTTTAGTTATGCCCAGTTCGTGATGGCCAACGATACGGTGGTCACCCTTCGAAACGACCTGAAGACGCTCCAGGCGGAAAATGTAACGCTTTCTGCTCGATATGAGCAAGTCTTTGATATGGAGCGGATCCAGGCTGCAGTGGGAGATACTATGGTTCGCCCGACAGAGGAACAGATCGTCTATCTGGATTTGTCTGAGCCGGACAGCGTGGTGCTGTACGGTGAGGAGGAGGCGGCTTCTGGCGTACAAGGAGCGATCCAGGGGCTGAAGAACATTGTGTATGAGTTGATTGAATATTTCCGCTGACGCAGCCATATAGTGGAGCCAGAGAAGGAGCGGGACAGAGATAAAGGGCGCGGGAAGGCGACTTCCCTGCGCCCTTCTGATGTCAGAAGAGAGATTTTCTCCAAACAGGAGAGAGGAGGGGCCTGCGTGGGTCGTCAATGGGAAGAGCGGGAACGTCGGAGCAGCGGTCAGCCGGAACAAAACCGGACCTCGAAGCGGAAGGTGTTCCGCCGTACTGTGATCCTGATGTTGATGTGCGGGGTGGGCTTTTTTATTCCTCTGGTAGTTCAGCTGTGGAATATCTCCATTCGGGATCATGATTTTTATCAGCAGAAAGCTGCTGAGCAGCAGCTGATGGATGTGGCCGTTGCGGCGCACCGGGGGGACATCCTGGACACCAACGGAGAGGTGATGGCCATGTCGGCCACCGTCTACAACCTGATCTTAGCCCCCAAAGACCTGATCAACAGTGTGGATAAGGACGACTTTGAGGATGAGGATGGGAAACTGGATCAGAGCACCTATCAAGCTGAGATCCAGAGGAAACGGGACGAAGTGGCGGATGGCCTGTGCGCGATCCGTCCGGACCTGAACCGGGAGGATTTAGAACGGCGGCTGGGGAAGGAGAACTCTCAGTATGAGGTGCTGCTGACCAATGTGGAGGAGGGAGAGGCGGAAGCCATCCGGGCCTTCATCCAGGAGCACAAAACGGCCTATTATCTTTACCTGACTCCAAGTACCAAGCGGTATTACCCTTTCTCCGCCTTGGCCTCTCAGGTGCTGGGCTTTGTTAATACTGAGGGTGGTGTGTACGGCCTGGAGGCTGGCTATGAGGATGTGCTTAAGGGCATCCCGGGCCGCGTAGTTACAGGGAAAACAGCGAAAAATGTGGAGATGTACAACAGCTACTCCAATTACATTGATGCAGTCAACGGCTATGACCTGACCCTGACTCTGGACAGTACCATTCAGGCTTATGCCGAGCAGGCCATCGAGACTGGAATCCAGGCGTACGATGTGCGCAATGGTGGATTCTGTGTGGTGATGGATCCTAAGACCGGGGCAGTTCTGGCTATGGCTAGTTCACCAGAGTTCGATCCAAACAGCTATTCGGCGGTGACGGACAGCCTGCTCCAGGGGAAGATCCAGGCGGACATTCCGGGCCTATATGACCAGCTCAAGGCGGAGAATGCCCAGAAGCCCGCAGAGGAGCAGAACACTGACGCGGAGCTCCAGGAGCAGGCCGCTGCCCAGGCGGCCGCAAAGGCGCGGGAGACCCAATGGAGGAACAAGGCCATCCGAGAGCCGTATGAGCCGGGTTCCACCTTTAAGGCCCTGGTGCTGGCTGCTGCCCTGGAAGAGGGCGTGGTGGATGAAAACTCTACCTTCGACTGCCCGGGCTACTACATGGTCAATGGGGTGCGGATCAACTGTTCCAAGGTTCAGGGACATGGACATCAGACCCTGGCTCAGGCCGTGCAGAACTCCTGCAACCCGGCCTTTATGATGATCGGACAGCGGCTGGGAGCAGAGAAGTTTTACGATTACTTTGAGGCTTTCGGTATGACAGAGGTGACGGGAATCGATTTGCCTGGCGAGGAGAAGGGCCAGGATTGGGGCCGGAAATACCTTACCTCCCTGGAGGGATACCTATCCCTGGCCACAGCCTCCTTTGGACAGCGATTCACTATCACTCCGATGCAAATGGTTACCGCCTTTTCTGCCGTGATTAACGGAGGAAATCTGTACCAGCCCTATGTGGTCCAGTCGATTACAGATGCCAGCGGCGCGGTGCTCCAGAATACAGAGCCTACTCTTACCCGACAGGTGATCAGCCAGGAGAGCAGCGACCGGGCCAGGGCCATTTTGGAGAGCGTGGTGTCCGAGGGCACTGGTGGGAACGCCTATCAGGCGGGCTACCGTATCGGAGGTAAGACCGGGTCATCTGAGACTGATGAGGAAGGGAGAACAATCGTCTCCTTCATGGGGTTTGCTCCGGCGGACGATCCTCAAGTTATTGTGCTGCTGGCCTATGACAAGCCTCAAGAGGCGTCCCCTGGCAGCAAATACGGAACCACCGGCGTCTATATCAGCGGCGGCAATATGGCGGCTCCCCAGGCAGGAAAGCTGATCGCCCAGATTTTGGACTATATGGGTGTGGAGAAACAATACAGCCAGGAAGAGTCCGCAGCAGTGAATGTGAGCACACCCCAGGCGGTTGGCTATTCAGTGGCCGATGCGGCGGCTCGTTTGGAGAAAAAGGGGCTTACCTACCGCACTGTGGGTATAGGCGATGTGGTGACGTCCCAGGTTCCTGCTGCCGGTGCAGCAGTGCCCGGAGGCTCTGCAGTGATCCTCTATCTGGGTGGCGCTCAGCCGGAGGAGACGGGCACGATGCCCAATATTGTGGGTCTGAGTTATGAGACCGCAAAAAAGCGTCTGGAGGCAGCTGGTTTCTTCATGCATGCCGTTGGAACCAGTACCTTTTACAGCAATACCTCCAAGGCGGAGAGTCAAAGCGTGGCGGCTGGTGAGCCCGCAGTCATTGGTACTGTTGTAGATGTCCAGTTTGCTACCGTGACAGAGGACGGCTACGCCGGGATCAATTAGCCGCCAGCACAGCAAGGCTTAGAGAGAATGAAACTCACCCGTGAGGGGTGATAGTGATGAAGCTGTGGGAACTTTTGCACAGCGTCCCCCTCACGGGGGAGACTCCTGATTTGGATATGGAAATAACTTCCATATCTTATGACACCCGTACATTGAAGCCAGGAGCCCTGTTTGCGGCCCTTCCTGGATCTCGGGACGATGGAGCCCGGTATATCCGGGAGGCCCTGGACCGAGGAGCGTCCGCTGTCCTTTGTCGGGAACGCCCCGAGGAGGAGGGACCTTGGCTGGTGACGCCAGATCCAAGGCAGGCTCTGGCGCTTCTGTCGGCCAACTGGTTTGGCCGTCCAGCGGAAGGACTGACTTTGGTGGGAGTGACTGGAACCAACGGCAAGACCACCACCGCCTTCCTGATCAAAGATATGTTGGAGGCCACACTGCGGACCCGGGTGGGGCTGATCGGAACCGTTCAGAATATGGTTGGAGATCAGATCATCCCGGCGGGGCGCACCACCCCGGATAGTTATGAACTCCAAGGCCTGCTGCGCCGTATGGCGGATGGAGGCTGTACCCATGTAGTGATGGAGGTGTCCTCCCATGCCTTGGTTCAACACCGCGTGGAGGGGTTGGAATTTGCTGCGGGGGTCTTTACCAACCTGACTCAGGACCACCTGGACTACCATGGGAGCATGGAGTCATACCGTCAGGCCAAGAGCCTGCTGTTCCGGCAGTGTCAGAAGGCAGTACTGAATCTGGATGATCCGGCGGGACGGTGGTATAGGGAGCGGGTAGAGTGTCCTGCGTTTACCTACTCAGAGAACAAGGACGCGGCCTGCCTCACAGCTAAAAATATCCGTTTGTTCCCCGGCCATGTGGAATTTGAAGCAGTGAGTCGGGAGGACATCCAGCGGATCCATTTGCCCATACCTGGTGGCTTTACCATCTACAATGCTCTGGCCGCTGTCTCCTGCGGACTGTGTCTGGGGCTGAAGCTGGCGGATATTGCTGCCTCGCTTCGGAGTGCCAAAGGGGTACGGGGGCGGGTGGAGGTAGTGCCGGTTCCAACGGCTTATACAGTGCTTATTGACTATGCCCATACCCCAAATGCTCTGGAGAATATCCTTCTTACCGCCCGGGACTTTACCGCTGGCCGGCTGATCTGTCTATTTGGCTGTGGCGGGGACCGGGACCGAACCAAGCGGCCACTTATGGGCGGTGTGGTCCGGGAGCTGGCAGACTTGGCGGTGATTACCTCTGATAACCCCAGGACGGAGGATCCATGGGCCATTATTCAGGATATTCTGGCCGGGATGGGAGGCCCCGGCGGAGAGGTCCATGTGGAGCCCGATCGGCGGCAGGCCATCTGTTGGGCGCTGTCTCAGGGACGATCTGGAGATGTGATCGTGCTGGCGGGAAAGGGACATGAGACCATTCAGGAGGTACAGGGAGCGACTCTTCCCCTGGATGAACGGGAGATTGTGGCGGAATACTTTGAAAAACGGGCGCAGCGCCGGGAAAGGGCTGGAAATTTGCCTGCCGGTGTAGTATAATACAAGATTGCCCAAGCGCGGAAGCCATTCCGCAATACCCAAGAGAAAGAACTCCTGGAGGTTTTAACAAGATGACATACATTCTCAGTTTTATCGTGGCGTTCGGCGTCACCGCCATTGCCGGACAGATCCTGATTCCGGTACTCCGCCGGCTGAAGGCGGGACAGTCCATCCGGGAAGATGGCCCTACGTGGCATCTCTCTAAACAAGGTACACCCACGATGGGCGGCCTGATGTTTATTTTGGGCATTGGGATCGCTGTGCTCACCGCTGGGTGGGAGGACCTGCAAAACGGACTGCACAACCATCTGGTGGTGTTCCTGTTTGCGCTGGTGTTTGGGGCCATCGGCTTTGTGGATGACCTGCAAAAACTTCGCCACCATGCCAATGAGGGCTTGACTGCCCCACAAAAGTTCCTGCTTCAGCTGGCAGCGGCCATTGTCTTTACGGTGCTGATGCGTCGGGATGGCTATCTTACCCCTGACCTGTATATCCCATTCCTCAATATTGAGATCGTAGGGATTCCCTGGATCGTATATATGGTGTTTGCAGCCTTTGTGATGGTGGGGACGGTCAACGCAGTAAACCTCACTGACGGGGTGGACGGTCTGGCTACCGGGGTCACTATCCCAGTAATGCTGTTTTATGTCGCAGTGTCTGCCTGGTATGGCCGCAGCGATCTGATCACCGCCGCTGCTGCCATAGCAGGAGGGTTGTCTGCCTTTTTGATCTATAATTTCCATCCTGCCAAGGTGTTTATGGGTGATACCGGCTCCCTGTTCCTGGGTGGGGCAGTGTGTGGGATGGCCTTTGCCCTGGATCTGCCCATGGTCATTCCGGTGGTGGGACTGATTTATGTGGTGGAGGTTCTCTCCGACATCATTCAGGTGGTCTATTTTAAAAAGACCGGGGGAAAGCGCTTTTTCCGCATGGCGCCCCTGCACCACCATCTAGAGATGGGTGGCTGGAGTGAAAACAAACTGTTTTGTGTTTTTTCCGGCCTGACCCTTCTGCTATGTGTACTGGCCTTCTGGGGGGTCATGTACCGCTATCCAATGTGACCTGTAGATACCATGAAGGTTGAACAGAAAGGAGGAGCCCCATGGCCCGAAAACCAAAACGAGATCTAACCGTGGAAGAGCAGCTGGCCCGGGGCCCCTTGGATCTGCCCTTTCTGATGCTGGTACTGCTGCTGCTGGGAATTGGGCTGATCATGATGTTTTCCGCCTCCTACGCAACGGCCTACTATACAGATGGTGACCCGTTGGTGTATATTTCCCGTCAGGCTCTGTTCGGAGCTGTGGGGGTGGTGGGGATGTTCGTTGTTTCCAAGATCAACTACCAGACCTTCCGCTGGATGTCAATGCCTGCTTTGATCGGCTCGATCATCCTTCTGGTTCTGGTGTTTACTCCTCTAGGAGTGACCCACAACCAAGCCCGGCGGTGGCTGAAGCTGGGGATTGAGTTCCAGCCATCGGAGCTGGCCAAGATCGCGGTCATCCTTTTCTTTGCTGCACGGCTGTGTAAGCGGGATACGGAGAAGCGTAAGCGTTATAAAAACCGAACCTTTACCGGCCGGATGCTCAACCGGCTGGAGCGCATAGGTTTTCTGGAACTAGTGCCCTACGGTGCGATCCTGCTGCTGGTAGCCGCCCTGATGCTGAAACAGCCCCACATGTCAGGTACCATACTGGTGCTGGCGGGTGGAGCGGCGGTGCTGTTTGCTGCCGGGATCCATGGGGGCTGGTTTGTGGCCGGGATCAGCAGTGTGGGCGCTCTGCTATGGCTCATCATCACCATGACCCCCTATATGACCAACCGCATCAACCTGTGGCTGGATCCTTGGAGTCAGCGGCAGGGCCTGGGTTATCAGACGGTACAGTCCCTCATCGCCATTGGCTCTGGCGGAATGCTGGGCCGCGGGCTGGGGAACAGCGTACAGAAGATGCTGTATATTCCGGAGCCAGAGAATGACTTCGTGTTCCCAATCGTGGTGGAGGAACTGGGCTTTGTGGGCGGGCTGGTGGTGCTGGTCCTGTTTGCCCTGCTGATTCTGCGGGGATATTGGCTGGCACTCAATGCTCGGGATAAATTCGGTGCGCTCACCATTGTGGGGATCATCACTCTGCTGGCGGTTCAGGTGTTTTTGAATATCGGTGTGGTTACCAACTTGATCCCCAACACGGGAATCTCTCTCCCGTTTTTCAGCTACGGCGGAACCGCCCTGATGATCCAGTTGGGCGAGATGGGGATAGTGCTGAGCATATCCCGTCAGATTCCTCCCCCCAAGCATGACTAGCTGATTAGAAATACAAAGAGTTATTATTGTAAAAAATACTACCTGAGGTGGTTGATTTGAACATCCTATTTACCTGTGGCGGGACTGCAGGGCATGTGAATCCTGCGGTGGCGCTGGCCCGGATCTTTCAGGAACGGGAGCCGGGCTGCCGGGTCCTCTTTGTAGGAGCAGACGGCGGCATGGAGACCCGGCTGGTTCCTAAGGAGGGCTACCCCATCGAGACGGTGCGGATCACCAATTTTCACCGCTCTTTGGCCCCGGCAGATATCGCCCACAATCTGGGCACTCTGCGGAATATGTATACCTCTCAGAAGCAGGCCCGGCGGATCGTGGATGAGTTCCGCCCTGACCTGGTGGTTGGGACAGGGGGATACGCCTCATTCCCTGTGGTAAAGGAGGCTGCCAGGCGGCATATCCCCACAGCAGTCCACGAGTCCAACGCCGTACCTGGCCTGACTACCAAGGCCCTGTCCAAGGTGGTGGACTGTGTGATGGTGGGGTTTGAGGAGAGCCGATCCCACTATGACAATCCGGAGAAGGTCGTGGTTACGGGTACCCCGGTACGGGGAGACTTCTTCCGCTATACCCGCCAGGAGGCCCGGGAAAAGTTAGGCTTTACCGATGACCGGCCTCTGCTCCTGTCCTACTGGGGTTCTTTGGGTGCGGAGGCAATGAACCGCCGTATGGCGGACTTCATCGCCAAGGAGTGCTATGAGGGGGCTCCTTATCGCCATATCCACGGGGCGGGCCGGGACTTTTCCTGGATGCAGGAGGAACTGCTCCGCCGGGGGCTGAAGCTGGGAGACAATGGGGTGGAGCTTCGGGAGTATATCTATGATATGCCTCTGGTCATGGCCGCTGCCGATGTAGTACTGTGCCGAGCGGGGGCGTCCACGATTTCTGAACTGACCGCCATTGCCAAGCCCTCCATCTTGGTGCCGTCTCCTAACGTTACCGCCAATCACCAAGAGAAAAATGCACGGGTGCTGGCGGACCAAGGAGCGGCGGTTCTGCTCCTGGAAAAGGATTGCCAAGGGGATACTCTGTACGAGAAGGCGGAAGGCCTGCTTCGGGACCGTTCCCAGCGTGAAGAGATGGTTCGTGCGCTGAACTCTATGGCGGTTCCGGATGCTGGAGAGAAAATCTATCAGACGTTGCGGGAACTTATGGAGTCTAGACGGACCAAATAACGCCAGCTGGCATAGGATAGCCTGAATCAAACCAGAAAACGGAGGCTATCCCATGAGCTTTTATGAGATCTGTGGCGGGCAGCCCCTTCGGGGGGAACTGCGGGTACAGGGAGCCAAGAACAGTGCCCTGCCCATTCTGGCCGCCGCCCTTCTGGCACCAGGCCAGAGTGTGATCCGAAACTGTCCTGACTTGTCCGATGTGACTGCCGCCCTGGAGATCCTGCGCCTGCTGGGCTGCAGCGCAGTCCGGGAAGGGGATACTGTCCTGATCAATGCATCCCAGCTGACTGGATGCAGGATTCCAGACCGGCTGATGCGGGAGATGCGTTCCTCGGTGATCTTTTTGGGGGCACTGCTGGGCCGCCTGGGCCGGGCGGAACTCTCTTATCCAGGGGGATGCGAATTGGGTCCGCGTCCCATCGATCTCCACCTGAATGCTCTGTGTGGTCTGGGGGCGGAAATTGCGGAGGATCAGGGGCGGCTGACCTGTACCTGTGGACAGGGTCTGGTGGGCCGGGAATTATGTTTATCTATCCCCAGCGTGGGGGCAACGGAGAACACGATGCTGGCGGCCTGCGCTGCCCAGGGGATGACTACCATTGTGGGGGCTGCCCGGGAGCCGGAAATTGTAGACCTTCAGAAATTCCTGAATTCCATGGGGGCACGGGTGTCTGGTGCGGGCAGCCCAGTGATCTCCATTCAGGGAGGTATTCCGCTCCATGCGGCGGAGCATACCGTGATGGGCGACCGCATTGTGGCCGCTACCTACTTATGTGCTGTTGGGGCAGCGGGTGGGCAACTGAGACTGACCGGCGTGGATCCAGCAGATCTGGCGGCGGTTTGCAGCTGCCTTGAGGAGGCAGGCTGCCGTCTCTGCACTGACCAGGAAGGGATATCTATTGCTGCGTCTGGTCGGATGAGAGGCATCCGGACGGTACGCACCGCACCCTATCCTGGCTTCCCCACCGATGCCCAGGCCATTTTGATGGCGGCTTTGGCTGGTGGAACAGGGACCACTATGATAGTGGAGAATATATTCGACAGCCGCTACCGTCATGTAGATGAGTTGGCCCGCATGGGGGCAGACATTCAGTTAGCTGGCCGTGTGGCTGTGGTCACTGGAAGCCGCCTCCATGGGGCGGTGGTGCGGAGCACCGACTTACGGGGCGGAGCCGCACTGGTAGTGGCCGCCCTAGGTGCGGAGGGGGTCAGCCGTGTGAGCGGCCTAAGCCATATTCGGCGGGGTTACCAAGGACTGGATGAGAGTTTGGCAGCGTTGGGTGCGGATATCCGGACACGGCTGTGACCACCTATTGAACACATCCCCGGCAGCCCCGGGGTGACAGGAGAAAACAATGGCATCAGCGCGACACAACCGAAAACGAAAGCACGGCCGGCGTCGGATGGGCCTGCTGTTTAAGCTGCTGTGCGGGGCGGCCCTGGTGGCCGCCCTGACGGTGGGAGCCACAGTGTTCTTCCAGGTGGAGACCATTGCGGTGGTGGGCAGTAGCCGCTATACACCGGAGGAGGTGATTGCAGCCTCTGGCGTGGTAGTGGGGGACAACCTGTTTCGTATGAGCAAGACCCAGGTATCCCAGCGCATCCGGCAGCAGCTTCCTTATATAGGGGACGTGTCGGTGCAGCGTGGCCTGCCCAGTACACTGACCTTTACGGTGAAGGAGTGGGCTGCCGCCGCCCGAATAGAGGTCTACGCCGACCCGGAGCCTGCAGATGCCCCTGATGCGGAGCAGGTGGGGGAGGATTCCTCCGGGGAAGCTGAGGAAGAGACTGAGGAGAGGACCGCAGCCACAGTTCCCTGGCTGATCAATGCAGCTGGCAAATTGCTGGAGGAGGCCGGTGAGGACTCCAGTGCCATTCCGGTGACCGGGCTGACCATCCTGGCCCCCAGGGCGGGAGAGCAGATGGCTGTGCCACAGAGTCAGCAGGGGCGGTTGGGGACTTTGAAAGAGCTTCTGGCCGCACTGGAGCAGGCAGGGATGCTGGAGCAGGTGGGTTCCATCGATTTGACCCACAGCACCTGGATTTCTATGGTGTATCGGGAGCGGTTTGAAGCTAGGATCCCTCTCGGAAAGGACCTGGACCACTCATTAGGGGTGCTGGCCCTGGCGGTGGAGGATACCATCCAGACCCGGGGAGAGCAGGCTGCAGGGATTATGGATCTGACTCAGGAGGAATATGCGGCCCGGTTCTCTCCGGCGGCAAGCTGATCCGGCGGAAAGTTTCCTGATTTCCAGCATTTTCTCTTGACCTGTTTGGAAAAGAGAGATACAATGAATCAAGGTATAGTCTTGATTCAGTATCCGGTCACAAGGGCTGGTTTTGTGACGGATTTTATTTTATACTTAGGAGGAACGACCATGGCCTTCGGAATGGATATGGGACCCGACAGTGTAGTAAACATCAAAGTGATCGGTGTGGGCGGCGGTGGAAACAATGTCGTCAACCGGATGGTGCATACAGGCACAAAGGGCGTTGATTTTATTGCGGTAAATACCGATAAACAGGCGCTGACTATGTCAGCGGCCACCTACAAGATTCAGATCGGCGAGAAGCTGACCCAGGGGCAGGGTGCAGGCTCTGACCCAGAGGTGGGCCGTAAGTCCGCAGAGGAGAGCCGCACCCAGATCGCTAAGGCCCTGGAAGGGGCCAATATGGTGTTCATCACCGCCGGCATGGGCGGCGGCACCGGAACAGGCGCGGCCCCCATTGTGGCCGACATTGCCAAGGAGCAGGACATCCTCACCGTAGGCGTGGTCACCAAGCCCTTCCGGTTCGAGGGCAGCCGCCGTATGAAGCAGGCAGAGGGCGGCATCGCCGAGCTGCGCAACAAGGTGGACTCCCTGGTCATCATCCCCAACGAGCGGCTGAAGCTGGCCAGTGACACCAAGATCACCATGCAGAATGCCTTTGAGATCGCCGACGACGTGCTTCAGCAGGCCGTTCAGTCCATCTCCGACCTTATCAAGAACACCGGGTTCATCAACCTGGACTTCGCCGACGTGTCCGCCGTGATGAAGGATGCGGGCCGAGCTCACATGGGTGTGGGCCGCGCCGCCGGTAAGGATAAGGCGGAGGCAGCCGCCAAGATGGCCATTTCCAGCCCCCTGCTGGAGACCTCCATCAACGGGGCCCGGGGTGTCCTGATCAACGTCACCGGCTCCACGGACATCGGACTGGAGGAGGTAGAGACCGCCGCCAACCTGGTGCAGGAGGCGGCTCATCCCGATGCCAACATCATCTTCGGCGCGGCCTTCGACGAAAATCTGGAGGACGAGCTGAAGGTCACCGTCATCGCCACCGGCTTTGACGAGAAGGAGGAGCCCGCCGCCATGGGGGCAAAGCCCTTCTCCGCCGCCGGCGCCAAGGTGGAGGAGCAGCAGCGCGCCGCCGCCCCCACAGCCCAGTACCAGTACCAGACTCCTGTCGCCCCGGCTGCTGAGCCGGAGAAGGCAGTCGTCAGCGATGACGACTGGGACATTCTGGAGCGCATCTTCAGCCGCAAGCGCTGAGACTGCCCCAAACAGCATCAAGGATCACACAGCCCCGGAGCGGAGGTTCAGCCGCGCTCCGGGGCTGTTTTGTTGTCGCTTCAGCGCAACGACAACCCCCAGCTATGCTGGGGAGAGTAAAAA
>JAYCWP010000020.1:0-36454 GCA_037257225.1 Lawsonibacter sp. | reverse complement strand
TTTATCATAGAAGACCTTCTAAATCTTTATTTACAGAAAAATTTTCATAGACTCCAGCGAGCACTGGACTCGCATCCGCACCAACAATGTTATTGAGCGGCTGAACCGTGAGATCCGCCGCCGCACCCGTGTGGTAGGCAGTTTCCCGGATGGCAATTCTGCCCTTATGCTGGTCTGTGCCCGGCTGCGCCATGTGGCTGGTACCCAGTGGGGCAACAAGAAGTACATGAATATGAAGCACCTGGAGGCCGCCGTTGAGGACGCCTCCATTGCTGGCTGACTTCATTCATGCCAGGGCTGCAAACCAATTTGCGAAAAATTCTTGACACTACCCGCTGAAGCGACAACAATAAAATTTGGGCGTTGAGGATCATTTTCCTCAACGCCCAAATTTTTTGCAGTTCACAAGTTTCTCCGGCTCGTTAACTCGACTTTCCTGATTCGCCTGTTTTTTCATTCAAGCGAACAACTGAATTCCTGCGAATTAACTTTACATCCATCATGTGCCTCTTTTGTCCACACGACCCATTGCCTTTTAGATTATCCATGAGAATTTGCCCGGCAATTCGTCCCATATCAATGGTCGGCCGTTCAATCACCGTCACTTTTGGCGTAATCGTTCGGGCCAATAATGAATCATCAAATGCTACCAAAGATATATCTCGACCAATTTGGATGTCGTGCTCAATAAGATAATTCATACATCCGATACTGATTTGGTTGTTAGCAGCAAAAATTGCCGTTGGAGGATCGGGCAGTTCCATCAGTTGCCGGGTGAGTTCATATCCACTCTCTTGATACCAAGGGCCGTAGAGGACATAGGAGTCTTGAACGGGAACTTGGTACTGCTTCATAGCTGCAAGATATCCGTCCATCCGATTTGTACAAATTGTAAAGTCCCTGCCTCGGTCGCCGTTAATAATGCCAATTTTCTTGTGTCCTGCACGCAACAGTTCCTCGGTGGCTAGAAAGGCTCCGCGGTAGTTGTCTATCACCACCGAATCGAGACTGCCTAATGTGCGGTCTACTAAAACAACATTTTTTTTGAGGCTATAGTAAAAATTAAAGTCATCAATGGATGGAATCAGTACCGCACCATCCACTAAATTTCCCAGTTCTCCCATAAAGAATTTTTTCTCCTTTTCTGGGGACTCACCGGTAGTAAAAAATAATGTAGAATATCCATAGGCCGACACAACCTCTTCTACCCCCTGTACCACAGCAGAGAAAAAATCGTTTACCAAGTCCGGGATAATTACCACGATCATATTGCTATTTCCACTTTTCATGGATGCGGCCATAGAGTTGCGCACATACCCCAAGTCGTGAGCCGCCTTCTGTACCCGCTCCCGGGTCTCAGGACTGACAAGTCCACGATCATTGATAACACGGGACACCGTAGAAATGGCAACACCGGAACGAGCCGCCACATCTTTAATCGTTATCTGTCGCGATTTTTCCATATTCTATCCCCCATTTCATAGTTTCATGAGAAGATTTGGAAATCACTTTGAATTTATTATATTTTAATTTTTTCGTCTGTCAACCCATGTCACGGGTTACAGATCATCCCTAAGTCCGTCCATCGAGCCAAATCTAAGTACGCCTCATAAAGATGTTTATAATCTGCTGCCTTCTCCCGATTTGGAGTATAGCTGCGTAAAACCCCCTCACACAAAACCTGCTGAGCAGCCATAATATCCGAGTAAAGCCCAGCAGCAGTGGCAGCATAAATGGCCGCTCCCCTAGCGCAGGCCTGGACAGTCTGGGATACGTCAATCCGACAACCCAATACATCACTTAATGTTTGCATTACATAATCTGACTTCTGGGCGATTCCTCCCACAGCAATTATGCTCTCAACAGTTATCTCCTCCCGGGCCAAGGTTCTCAAGATAGTCTGTTGTCCAAATGCGGTAGCTAGAACTAGTGCCTGATACAGTTCCGCTGCCCCGATCCCTAAGTGAAGCCCATTCAACGCACTGCGGGCATGTTCGTTGACCTGGGGATACCGTCGACCGTTAAACCAATCCAACGCTGTGACTGCACCCTTCAAAGGAAGCTTCCGGGCCTTTTCCTCCAACTCACGAAGAATGCTCTCCTCCGCTGCTTGTGACAAGGCAGACATCTGCTGTGGAGAAATAATGTCGGCAGAGTACTCTATCTCGGTTAAAGGAAACAAAAGCAGCTTTTTGAGCCACGCATAGGCATCTCCATAGGCCGCCTGACTGGTTTCCACCCCAATGAACCCAGGAAGAATACTATCCTCGGCAGCTCCGCAGGCGTATGAGAAATTCCCTGCCGGAATCTGATCTGGCCTTAATACCAGCATATCCACAGCGGAGGTTCCAATATTCAGCACCAGCTTGCCCGGGCAAATACCAGCGCCCACTGCTCCCGCATGGGCATCAAAAGCACTTCCAGCAATGATAGTGGTCTCAGGCAAGCCTAGCCGTTTTGCCCACTCGTGTGTAATACAACCCAAATTTTCCGAGCAGGGCCGCGGACCTGCTCCGTAAGTAGACCAAATCTGTCCGAGATAGGGATCTAGAGACTCTAGGCAGCGACGATCCGGTAGTCCATCCCATGCGCTGTTCCAATAGGCTTTATGGCCTGCTGCACAGGCAGAACGGTACATCTTTTCTGGACGCGTCTCGCCGGCGAGAAGGGCGGGCAGCCAGTCGCAGTGCTCCACCCAGGAGTATGCTGCCTTTCGCACCTTGGGATCCACAGAAACAGTATGGAGGATTTTTGCCCAAAACCACTCAGAGGCATAGGGTCCCTGGTAACGTGTGTAATCTATGCCATTCCAGCTAGAGAATGTTTTGGTGATCTGCTCCGCTTCGGAAACGGCGGTGTGATCCTTCCACAGATGGAACATGGCGTTTGGATTCTCTTCAAAGCCAGGTAGCAAGGCCAGTGGGACTCCCGCCTGATTTACCGGGCATGGGGTGGAACCAGTTGTGTCTACCGCCAGTGCCACCACCTGTCCTCTGACCTCTTCCCCTGCCTGTTCCAAAGCCTGTGTAACGCAGCTAGTCAGGCTCTCCAGATAATCTAGTGGGTGTTGTCGAAACATCCCAGCTGCCGCATTCTGGTATAGACCTTGATTCCACCGAGGATACTGGCACACCGCCTGTCCTACAGTAGCTCCGTTGGCTGCATTTATGACCAGCGCACGGGCAGAGTCGCTGCCATAGTCTACACCGATCACATACTTGTTTTCCATATTTCGCTCCTCCGTTGTCCGAAAAAGAGGGACGCCACAGGTTGTAAACCGCGCAGCGCCCCTTCTTGCGTTACATAACAGGGCAATTCAGAAAGTATATCTGGCAGACCCGGTTCATTTTGCCCTTCTTCTATTTTTAAAGATATCAATGCCTACTGCCAGAATAATAACAATGCCCTTGATTACCATCTGCATATAGGAGGTTACATGCATCTGATTAAGGCCGTTGTTCAAAATCCCAATGACCAGCGCACCAAACAGGGTCCCGCTGAGCGTACCAACGCCACCGTTAAAGCTGGTCCCGCCAAGAACTGCGGCAGCGATGGCATCTGACTCATAGCCATCACCTGCAGTGGGCTGTCCAGAATACATCCGAGAGGCCAACACAATCCCGGCCAAGGCGGCAAGCGCTGCCGAAATCACATACGCCCGGATAGTAACTGCTTTCGTATTGATGCCAGTAAACTTTGCTGCGTTTATATTTCCGCCAACTGCATACATACGACGGCCGAATTTGGTGCGGTATAGAATCACACTGCAAATTATCATAGCAAAAAACACAATGTAAACAGGTATCGGGATTCCCAAGAAATAGCTGTTCCCAAAGGCGTTGAAAGACTCATTTGTGCAGCTGACAGACCGTCCATCTGTGATGATAAAGGCAAGTCCCCGGATAACTTCCATCATAGACAGGGTAACAATAAAGGGCGGCATGCCGGTAAAAGCAATGATACATCCGTTGATTAGACCCAGAAATGCTCCTAAGAGCAGGCTCAAAATGACAGCTACCGCAATAGACACTCCGCTCTCAATGAGCATAACCACACTGACACCGCAGGCACCCAGCACCGAACCAACAGTTAGGTCAATCCCGCCGATAACCAGGACAAAAGTCATCCCGAAGGCCAGTAGGGCATTGGTGCAGATTTGACGCAGTACGGTCAACAGGTTCGATTGGGAAGCAAAGTTCTCCGTCGTCACCGTCAGAAATACGGTAAGCACAAAAAGGGCAATTAAAATACCGGCATTTCTTTTGAGAAAATCTAGTCCCCAATACGCTCCTTGCACCAGCGGCGAGTCGTTTCTTTGCTGCTCATACTTCTTCATGATTAAATACCTCCAGATGCAAGCCACATAATTTTTTCCTGGGACGCACGGTTGGTGGGATCGTTTTCTATCTCACCGGAAACAGCACCTTCATGCATTACAATAATCCGGTCACTGAGGTGAATAATTTCATCCATCTCAGATGAAATCAGCATAATTGCAATTCCCTGTTGTGCCAAAGCAAAAATCAACTGATAGATTTCTGCTTTGGCGCCTACATCAATGCCCCGGGTTGGTTCATCCAAAATCAAGATCTTCGGCTCGGTTGCAAGCCACTTTGAGACCAGAACCTTTTGTTGGTTGCCGCCAGACAGTTGGCCCACTGACTGCTTAGTAGATGTCATTTTAATGGCCAGATCATGGACATGCTGGTCTACAATTTCCTGGCGCTTTGCCCGGTTGATACCCACAATTCCCATGAACCTCTCCAAAACAGCATAGGTCATGTTATCCTCAATGCTTCCGCTCAGAAAAAGTCCCTCCAACTTGCGGTTCTCAGGTACAAATCCAATTCCCTGAGCAATGGCATCTCGAGCACTGTGAATCTGGACACCTCGTCCTTCAATCAACAGTTCGCCGGACTGGAGCGGGTCGATTCCAAAGATAGCCCGGGCCGTCTCACTTCGCCCCGCACCCACCAGGCCAGAAAAGCCAAGGATCTCACCTTTGCGTAATTGGAAACTAACTTTCTTGAGGTACTTGTTCTTTAAATTCTTTGCCTCCAGGATCACATCCCCGATCTCAGGCCGGCTCTCCCGATGATAGACTTCCACGATTTCTCGTCCTACCATCATTGAAACCAATTTGTTTTGATCCAGATTGACCGCCTCATCAGTCCCAATCAAGTGTCCATCCCGCAGAACACTGATCGAGTCGGCGATCCGAAAAATCTCATCCATTCGGTGTGAGATATAGATAATTGCGATCCCTTGTGCCTTTAGCTTTTCAATCTGTTTAAACAGATGCTCAATCTCCACACTAGTCAGAGATGAGGTAGGCTCATCCATTACAATAAGCCGGGCATTAAACATAATGGCCCGGGTAATCTCAACCATTTGCTGCTTTGCAATGCTCAACTCGCTGACCTTGCTACGGACATTTATCTGCATGTCCATAGTGTCGATCACCTGTTGCGCTTCACGAATCATTTTTTTATCGTCAATGAACAGGGTTTTCATCCGCTCTGCGCCCATGAAGAGGTTGTCAAACACTGTCATATTATCTGCAAGGCTGATTTCTTGGTGAATAATGCTGATACCGTTTTCTTTTGCATCTTGTACCGAGTTGATCTTAACCGGTGTACCGTTAATCTTGATTTCCCCGTCTCCGGGATCCATGTTGTATATACCACCCAGGATTTTTATTAATGTAGATTTTCCAGCTCCATTTTCGCCCATCAGAGCACGCACCTCGCCCGGTTTTACTCGGATGTCAATGCGGTCCAGCACTTTCGCACCGGGGAAGGTTTTGGAGATGTTGGTCATTTCAAGAAAGTAAGGACTGCTCACAATATCCCTCCATCAAAAAACATGGTTTAAGGAGGATCCACCCCGGTCTGCGGGGTGGATCCATCCATTCTTGCCGGACTGCAAACGAAGACAGGCTTTGAAATACTTTTCTGTACGTACGCTATGTAGCCTTAGGAGTTGCAGTTGGTGGCATCGATGAGCTCCACAGGGATCAGAATCTCAGCTTCAACGCCTTCCCCGCCAACCAAACTATGGCAGGCCTTAATAGTCTCCGCGCCGATATCAACAGGATGCTGGGCAGCGGTAGCAAGCAACCGATCTGCAGCGATAGAGGCCTTGCCATCAGCAGAACCATCCACGGCTACAACCTTGATAGCATCCAGTTTTCCAGCAGCCTCAATGGCAGCCAGAGCTCCCAAAGCAGAAGGATCATTCAGGCAGAACACACCTGTAATCTCAGGATAAGACTGAAGAATATTTTCCATCACAGGCAGAGCGGTATCAGTACCCGGAGTGATTTCCTGGCGGACAACGATCTCCATGTCTGGATACTCAGACAGCGCTTTAACAAAGCCTTCCGCGCGGTCGTAACATACAACAGCTACATCATAGGTCAGCATAGCAATCTTCCCAGTCCCACCCAGCTTCTCAGCCAGGGCCTTGCCGATGAGCTCGCCGGCCATGTAGTTATCGGACACTACGGTGCAATCCACCAAATCGGTGTTGTCCACAGGGGAGTTAAATGCAATTACAGGGATTCCAGCCGATTTACACACCTCTAGGGAGGACTTGATCCCAGCGGAATCCACAGGATCAATACACATCACATCCACACCTTGCTGGATCATATCCTCGATGTCAGAAATCTGCTTAGCTGCATCAAAAGCTGCATCCATGATGACCAGCTCGTCGCCCTCAGTCTTGGCGGACTCCATACCATCCTGAATATCCACATAGAATGGATTAGAGAGATCCGCAATGGAAACACCAATCTTCAACCCATCAGAAGTGTCACCAGTGTCACTTGTGCTGCTGGTATTACCGGAAGTGCTGCTGCAGGAAGAGAAAATACCTACGGTCATGCAAAGCGTTAGGAGTACTGCCAGGGACTTTTTCATCTTCATTACCTCCAAATAATTTTTATCTCCAATATATCTTGATAGATATATGTGGATTCTTCTTACCAAGCGGTGTAACCGCCGTCCACCAGATAAGTGCTTCCCGTGACAAAAGAGGATGCGTCAGAAGCCAAGTAGACCGCAACACCCATCAATTCGTCCGCCACGCCAGAGCGCCCCATGGGAGTCATAGAGAACCAGCGCTCAATCGCAGGATCCTTTCTCTGATATCGATCTTCGCTCATCTCTGTACGCATATAGCCCGGACAGATAGCGTTGACGCGGACACCACGCTGGGCCCACTCGGTGGCCATGGACTTGGTTAGCATGATAAGTCCACCCTTGGATGCGTTGTATGCACATTGATTTTGTGGGGTGTTGACAATCATCCCAGACATGGAAGCAATGTTGATGATACTGCCTTTTCCTTGCTTCAGCATGACCTTTCCTACCTCCCGCGAGACAATAAATGGTCCGTTGAGGTTGACATCAATGACCTCTTTCCAGTCCTCGAAGGTAACCTTTTCTGCGTCATCTCCCCGCCATGTACCTGCATTATTAACGAGAATGTCAATCTTTCCGTACTCATCCATGACCTGCTCGACCATGGAAACCACATCCTCCTCTATGCGCATATCGCCCTTAATAACGGTACACTTAACATGTTCCGCTTCAATAAGCCGCTTAGTCTCCAATGCTGTCTCAATTCGCCGAGCTGCAATCACAATATCCGCCCCCGCTTGGGCCAAACCAATTGCCATCGCCTTTCCCAGTCCCTGGCCTCCGCCGGTGACAATAGCCACACGGCCTTTCAGGGAAAACTGTTCCATTACATTCAGTGCCATTTTCAATCTCCTCCTTAAATAGTTCTATTGCATAGCGATCACGCGAAGATTAGGAAATTTCTCTTCAAATAATCTGGATGTCACTTTTCCATTCTAAATGTACAGGCTCTGTTCTCTTTGATAAAAACGTTTTTATGTGTTGTATCTATATTATTTGCATATTTTTTTGCTTTTGTCAATCTGCTTTTTATTTTTCATACAATACATATATTTTTAAGTCTACATTTTTGTGCTATACGACCATATACCTAGATATATTTGTGTAAACGTTTTCTTATGGAGATAGATTCTGATTTGTTGCAGCCATTCTCCTAAGCAGCACAGCAAATCTTGTCTGTTTATAGGAAGGGAATTGCACAACTCTGTAAGGTAAAAGTATCCCACTTCTAAACTTGTGGAATGGTATGGTCTCTTTCATAATAGCAACGCTGCTTTCAGCCTATATTTTTCGTTTTCTCATACAAAAAGAAAGACATGACCGATGGTCATGTCTTTCTTTTTGCATTCTCCCCTGTTCCTCATTTTCTTTCCAGGCATATCCAATATCATCAGGCACCAAACCGCCTAGCTGCCTTCAGAAGTTTGCTTCCGGAACGGAATAAAATACATTGATTCCGATTTTTATGCTGTCCTGCCATTTTTCCGGTTTATGGTTTGCAGATGCCGCAGGGGGCATAGCCCTGATTCAGCAGTTCCTGCCGCTCTCCAACAAACTCTTGCCGATTGACCGGACTCATATCCGCCGCACCGGAACAGTCTGGCAGATGGAACTTTTTAGACTTTGTATTCAGAATGTAGTGCTCTGCAATCGCAGATCCGTCCTCCCCAGCCGGCTCCGAGGTCAAGCGGCTATCCCCGGTGGCATAGTCGATGGAGATCCCCGGCTGGTTGTTATAGCAGTAGACGTGGAAGTACACACCCTCCCCACGGTCCTCCACGGAGAAGGCCTCCATCTCCACCCCACGGGCCACCAGCTCATCCCCCTGAAACACCGGAGTCACCCGGTAGAGGACATGGTTCTCCGTCTCCTTTACATAGTCGGCCACCAGGTTCTCAAAGGGGAGCATCCCCTCCACATTGAGATAGCGGGTGCCGGTGATCAGGTTCTCCTCGTTGGCGTTCTCCCCAGTGAGCTGGAAGCCCAGCAGGTGGCAGCGGTTATAGAGGTACTTTCCGTCCACATTGTCATACTTGGCGGTCCTCCAGCCGGAGGGCTTCACCTGCCCGATGGAGCCCCGCTCCTCAGTGGGCATGGTCTCCAGACCCACACAGGCATAGGCCGGCCCGCACCGGCCCAGGCCGTCCAGAGGGCTGTACTCCTCAAAGGGCTCCGCCGACCACTCCTCCTCTGGAAAACCGGGCCGGTTGTCCTCCAGCACCACATAGGGCTCGCCGGAAAATTCCGGGATGTCCCCCAGATCGAAGGACGGGGCGGGAGCGGCTGTCCCACAGGCGGACAGCAGCAGGCACAGCAGCAGAAGCAGGGACAGTGCAGCTTGCTTGGTTCGTTTCATTTGATGTAGATCTCCTTTGTTATCATGTCGTGGGAGCGGCCGGGGAACTCTGTCCGTCCCTCCAGCCGCCAGCCCTTTGGCGGCAGGTCCAGCCTCCGGTCCGCGGGATAGTGCCGCCCCCAGCGGTACAGGACCAGCTGCTCCGCCCGCTCCAGGGCCGCTTCCGGGTCCTGGAGCTCCAGCAGGCAAAGCCCATCCCCCTCTGCCGCCCGGGCGGCGGGGTCCCGGTCCACCTGGATGGCGGCAGCCTCCGGCTCTGTGAACTGCCGCCGGGAGTAGCCGTCCATCCACAGCGTCCCACCAGCGGCCATGGTCAGCAGGTCCTCCCGGACCCTCCGGTCCTGGCTCTGCCGCCGTCCGTTGAAGGACAGCCCTCCCCGGTCGTCCACGCACAGGATCAGCGTCATCTTCCTCCCTCCTCTGGTACAGATGTTTGATTCTCTCCCAGTATACCATCTCCTGCCCACCTTGGCAAGTCTCTTCTCCACCGGGCGCCGGTTGACTTCTCCCAGATTTTCCGATAGAATAGCTACCGTCAAACGGGGGAGATCCCGATGCTTGTCACTGTGAGAGGAGGCGGGAGCCTTGGAGCAAACTGAGACCTGCTGCTTTACCGGCCACCGGCCGGACAAGCTGCCCTGGGGGATCCGGGAAAACGACCCCCGCTGTGCGGACCTGAAGGCCCGCCTGGCCGCCGCCCTGGAGGCGGAGTACGACGCGGGTTCCCGCCATTTCATCTGCGGCATGGCCCGGGGCGCCGATCTGTACTTTGCCGAGGCCGTGCTCGATCTGCGGGAGCGCCGCTCCGGCATCACCCTTGAGGCCGCCCGCCCCTGTGAGAGCCAGGCCAGCCGCTGGCCCCAGGAGGAACAGCGGCGGTATCAGCACATTTTGGAGCAGTGCGACTATGAGACCCTGGTCCAGCACCAGTATGACCGCTGGTGCATGATGCGGCGCAACCGCTATATGGTGGACCGCTCCGCCCGGCTGCTGGCGGTGTATGACGGGGTACCCAAGGGAGGCACCGCCCAGACCCTGGCCTACGCCTTACGAAAGGGGCTTGCGGTCACCATCCTGCCCCCGGTATAAGGAGAACTTTTCCATGAATACATTGATGCATATTTGCTGCGCCCCCTGCGCCAACCGGCCCATCGCCGCCCTCCGGGAGGAGGGGATCGGGGTCACCGGCTTCTGGTTCAACCCAAACATCCACCCCTACACCGAGTACCAGGCCCGGAAGCACACCCTGGAGGAGTACGCCAGGGAGATCTCCATGAAACTGATCATCGGCGGCACCTATGACCTGCGCAGCTTCATCACCCATGTGGCAGGCAACATCGACGGGCGGTGTGCCTACTGCTATCAGGTGCGGATGGAGGAAACCGCCCGCTATGCCGCCGGGCACGGCTTTGACAGCTTCACCACCTCCCTGCTCATCTCCCCCTATCAAAACCATGAGGCCATCCGGGCCACCGCCCAGGCCATGGGGGAGCGCTACGGCGTGGAATTTCTTGACCGGGATTTCCGTCCCCTGTTCCAGGCGGGACAGGAATTCGCCCGGGAGCACGGCTTCTATATGCAGAAATACTGCGGCTGCATCTTCAGCGAGGAGGATCGCTATCTGGCCGCCAAACGGAAAAAGGCCGCCCGGCGGGCGGCTCAGGCCGGAGGCTGATCCCACGCCCAGCGCTTTTGTGACCTTCCCTCGTCCCCCAAAACGAAAACGCGGGCCTGTTCACTCTGAACAGGCCCGCGTTTTTTCTTCCTCAGTGTCTATACATAGCCGTACATCCCCCGGACAGACACCTCGCCGGCGGACAGGGCGGCCCGCCGGCCGTCCGGATACTCCACCACCAGCCGGAACTGGTCATCGATCTCCAGGGCAAAGGCCTCCTCACGGGAGACGGGGGTGATCAGCTGCACCTGGTTGCCCGGGGTCAGGCAGTCCGCCCGGTACCGGGCCAGATACTCCGCTTTGTTGTCCGGAAATCCGGCGTACATCCGGTCCAGCGCCCGGATGATCTCCACCGCCAGCTCCGCCCGGCGCACTGGACGGCCCAGCTCCTGGGCCAGCGAGACGGCGATGGGGCGCACCTCCGGAAGGAAGTCCTCCGGCCGCTGGTTCACATTCACGCCGATGCCGGTGATGAGGTAGTCCAGGGCATTGCTCTCACTCTCCAGGCCCAGCTCTGTGAGGATGCCGCACAGCTTCCGCCCCCCCAGCACGATGTCGTTGGTCCACTTGATCCTGGGCCGCACGCCACAGGCCGCCTGGATGCCGTCGCACACCGCCACCGCCACCCAGGCAGTGAAGTCCACCACCTCCTGGGGCGGGAGGGAGGGCCGCAGCAGGGCTGAGAGGTACAGCCCCGTGCCCCGGGGTGACTGGAAGGAGCGGCCCAGCCGCCCCCGGCCGCCGGTCTGCTCCTCGCTGAGGATGACCAGCCCGTCTGGGGCTCCGGCCATGGCCTGGCGCTTGGCCTCCGTATTGGTGGAGTCAATAACGTCCAGGCACATCAGCCGGCTGCCCACATGACAGTCTGCCAGCGGCCCGGCCAGTTCCCCCTCCCGGACCCGGTCCGGGGCCCGCTCCAGCCGATAGCCCCGCTTGGGGGCGGACTGGATCTCATACCCCTCCTGCCGCAGGGCCTCGATGGCCTTCCACACCGCAGCCCGGCTGATGCCCAGCACCCGGCTCATAGCCTCTCCCGACACATAGGAATCCCCCTGCTCCAGCAGGAGGGACAGCACCTTTTCCCGGCTCATTCCGCTCCGCCTCCCTGTCCCTGTTTTTCTCCATTATAATGCATACTGAACAAAGCCACAAGCATCATAAACAATGTCTGAACTCCTTAAAAAGCCCCTTTGAGCCGTTTTGATGGAATTGCGCAGCTGATTCAGCAGACATCATTATAAGAAAAACTTTCCCTCCCGTCAACCGGAGTGCCGTCCCACCTTTGCTTTTCCGCTGGTGGTGCGCTATAATGGGGGCACAAGCTTCCAAAAGGAGGAACCGTCCATGGACCGTCCCCTGACTTCCCCCTCCGGCCCGCCCCAGCGGATGGCCGAGCTGGACCTGCTCCGCTGCCTGGCCATCCTGATGGTGGTCACCCTCCACACCGCCGCCCCCCTGCTCTCCAACCCGGCCCTGGTTGGGACGCCCGCCTGGTATTTCTGCCTGCTGCTGGACCCCTTCAGCCGCACCGGCGTTCCCCTCTTTTTTATGCTCAGCGGCTTCCTGCTCCTGCGGGACCCCCGCACCCTTCAGGTGGCTCCCTTCTACCGCCGCCGCATCCCCCGCCTGGCGGTCCCCCTGGTCCTGTGGAACCTGATCTATGCCCTGGCGGATGCATGGAGTGCCCGCCGCCCCTTCTCTCCTCTGGAGTATCTGGAGGGCCTGCTGGACCGGGGCTGCTACTACCACATCTGGTTCATCTATCTGCTGCTGGGGCTCTATCTGCTCGCCCCCTTCCTGAAACGGATCGTGGACCACGCCAGCGGGCGTGAGGTGCTGGTCCTAATCGGGATCATCCTGCTGCCCACCACTCTGCTCCCCCTGCTGGAGGGGCTATCCCCCATTCCCGTCCGCCCCATCCCCGCCATGCTGGAGGGCCTGACGGGATACTTCCTGCTGGGCTGGCTGCTGGGGAGCCAGCCTCCCCGCCCCTCCCTGCGCCCCCTGATCTATCTGGGCGGCGTCCTGGGCTGGGTCTGGGACGTGTGGGCCAACTGGGCCTCCGCCTCTCCAGCCGGGGTCCCCCTCCCCTCCGCCAGCGGCTACCGCCTGAGCCACTACCTGTGCGCCGCCGCACTGTTCGTCTGGCTCCGGGCCCGCTATGAGCGCCGCCCGGTCCCCGCCGCCCCCCTCTGGGCCCGGCTCTCCCCCCTGGTGTTCGGCGTCTACTGGGTCCATCCCCTGATCCTGACCTGGACGTCCCGGCTGACCGGGGCAAACTGGACACCGGGACAGTGCCTGCTGTTTCAGTTCCCTGCCACCCTGCTGCTCTCCCTGCCGGCTGCCTGGCTCCTGTCCCGGACCCCAGTGCTGCGGCGGCTCCTGATGTAGTCCCACTCCCAGCTTTCCGATCCGGATACCAAAAGCAGAGCGGCTCCCCCCGGGGAGCCGCTCTGTTGCGCGTGTCGAAACGTCTTTTTACCGTCACTGGGGCGGGAAGAACAGCCCGTCCACCGTCGTCTCCAGCTCCCGGGCCAGGCGGAAGGCCAGGGATAGGGTTGGGTCATACTTATTATTTTCGATGGCATTGATGGTCTGACGGGAGACGCCGCAGCGCCTGGCCAGGTCCTCCTGGGAGATGCCCCGCTCCTTCCGCAGGGCCCGGATCTGATTTTCCACGGCCCGCTCACCCTCCGTATTTGTGCTTGAACCACCCCAGGAAGATGGCATACATCACCGCCGCCGCTGTCAGACGCACAAATGGAGACAGCGGCGCCCCATCAGACAGCCCGGCCGCCGTCTCTATCATCTCAATCAGGGTCGCGCCCACCATGGCGGTGAAGGCCCACAGACTGGCCCGGCCTACGATGAGCTGCCGCCGCTCATCCTCCAGCTCTGACCGGAGCAGTGAGAGAAACATCCAGACGATCAGCGCCGCTGAAAATAGCAGAATACCCAAAAACAGGGAAATGATCCATATATCCTTGTCCATGATGATCTCCTCCTCATCCACCGAAATGTCAAATCTTTTTTACAGTTTTAAGATAGCACATCCCCTCCAATATGTCAAACATTTTTTACATTTTCAAAGAAAAACTGCTCCCTGCCGAAGCAGAGAGCAGTTCAGCTTGTCGAAAAAGCCTTTTCCACCGCCTCAGCGGGCGGGACGGTAGACCGTGACACCGTCCTGCGTCTCCATGACCAGATCCCCCCGGTCCACCAGGAACTCGATGAAAAAGCGGATGTTCCGCTCGAACCGCAGGGCGCGGCGGGGTTTCTGGGAGAGCAGCTTGTAGAACAGGCAGACCTGGCGGACGATATCACTGGCGGCCATGGGTCGATCAATCAGGGCCAGGATCTCTCCTGCCCGCCGCAGAGTCAGGGCTTGATTGGCGTCGATAAGCCCGTCCAGTTCCTCCCGCCGGGCGATCCCCCGGTGGGCCATGATCAGCAGCTCACAGTCCACCCCTCGCAGCTTCTCCCGGCTCTCCATCCCCATTCGGTGGGACAGGCAGTAGGGCAGCTTGGCATCCAACTGCTCCCTGGAGAGAAGGGCGTCCCCTACATAGCACACTCCATCCGGGGTAACGGTGGAAATGTGTCCGGCGGAGTGCCCCGGGGTCTGGAGGATCTGAAACTCCGCCCCAGTAAAGGAGAAGGGGCCGTCCCCATCGGGGATAAGCACATCCGGCGTGTGGACCAGCCCTGCGGCGTCCTGCTCTACCATATCTGGAGAGAGGAGCAGAAAATAGCACTTCAGGGTCAGAAGGCTGGCGCACATCCCCGCCTCCCGGGATGTGAGGGCCACCGGGATGCGGTATTTCTCCTGAAAATACCGGTTGTTCCCCCCGTGGTCCACATGGGCGTGAGAGCACAGGATGCCCGCCGGAGCGAGGCCGTGGTCCAGCAGAGCCTGCTCCAGCTCCTCCCGCTCCTGGGCCAGTCCGGTGTCCAGCAGGATGCAGCGTCGGTCATCCAGACGATAGAGGGGGATGAACTCCAATCCCTCCAGCACCCAAGTATTTCCTTTTACTTGTGTCAGCTTCATCAGCGCCCTCCCGAGTGGTCATGTGGCGCGGGGGTCTCCCCGCTTCTCTGCTTCAAATATACCATCAGCACCGCCACGTCCGCCGGAGACACCCCAGACACCCGGCTGGCCTGTCCCAGGTTCTTGGGGCGGATGCGGTCCAGCTTCTGCCGGGCCTCCAGCCGAAGGCCCTTGATAGCACTGTACTCCAGTCCCTCCGGAAGCGGTGTGCGCTCCAGCCGCTTCATCTCCTCCACCTGGCGGAGCTGGCGGCTGATATAGCCCTGGTATTTCACGGTGATCTCCACCGCCTCCTGCACTGCCGGCGGAAGTTCAGGCCGGGCCGGATCCAGTGCGGCCAGCTCCCTGTACCGGATGGGAGGGCGGCGGAGCAGATCGGCCAGCCGTGCCCCGTTGGGGGCGGCCGGCTCACCGTGGCTGTGAAGGAAATCCTCTAACGCTGGGCTGGGGGCCACGCCGGCATGCTCCAGCCGCCTGCATTCCCGATCCACTGCGGCATATTTCGCCTCTACTGCCTCCAGCTGCGCCTGTGGAACCAGCCCCAGCTGGCAGCCAATGGCGGTCAGCCGCTGGTCCGCATTGTCCTGCCGGTGGAGCAGGCGGTACTCTGTCCGGGAGGTCATCATTCTATAAGGCTCGTTGGTCCCCTTGGTGACCAGGTCGTCGATGAGCACACCAATATACCCCTGGTCCCGACGAAGGATCAAAGGCTCCTTTCCTTGAATTTTCAGCGCGGCGTTCACACCGGCAACAAACCCCTGGACTGCGGCCTCCTCATAGCCAGAGGAGCCATTAAACTGCCCCGCCCCGTACAGTCCGGCGATCTTCTTCGTCTCCAGGGTGGGTTCCAGCTCGGTGGGGTCCACGCAGTCATATTCGATGGCATAGGCGCACCGGGTCATTTCCGCATGCTCCAGTCCAGGAATGGTGTGGAGCATCTTCAGCTGCACCTCCTCCGGAAGAGAGGAGGAGAACCCCTGGATATACAACTCCTCTGTATCCAGGCCCATGGGCTCGATAAACAACAGGTGCCGCTCCTTGTCGGCGAAGCGGACCACCTTATCCTCAATGGATGGGCAGTACCTGGGTCCAACCCCCTCAATGACCCCGGAGAACAGAGGGGATCGTTCCAGATTGGCCCGGATGACGGCGTGGGTCTCCGGCGTGGTGGAGGTGAGCCAGCACACAGCCTGGTTGGCCGGCTGCTCCCGGGTGGAGAAGGAGAAGGGCTGGGCGTCCTCGTCCCCCGGCTGGACCTCCAGCTTGGAGAAATCCACACTGCGGGCATTCACCCGCGGGGGCGTCCCAGTCTTGAAACGACGGATGGTCAGCCCTAGGTCCACCAAGCACTGGGTCAGCGGCAGGGCAGCGGCCAGACCGTCCGGCCCAGAGTCCCGGACCACCTCGCCCACAATGGTGCGTCCTCCCAGATAGGTACCGGTGGCCACGATGGCCGCCTTCACACGATAGACAGCTCCAGTGTGGGTGACCACGCCGGACACTCCACCGCCTTCCGTGAGGATCTCCACCACCTCGGCCTGCTTTACCCACAGGTTTTCCTGAAGTTCCAGGGTGTGTTTCATCACCTTCTGGTACTCCCGCCGATCCGCCTGGGCCCGCAGGGACCACACAGCGGGCCCCTTCCCTCGGTTCAGAATGCGGTACTGGATACAGGCCCGGTCAGCGGCCCGGCCCATCTCACCCCCGAGGGCGTCCAGTTCCCGGACCAAGTGGCCTTTTCCAGTGCCGCCGATGGCCGGGTTGCAGGGCATATTACCCACTGCATCTAAGTTGACAGTAAAGCACAGGGTGCGCAGCCCCATCCGCGCGGCAGCCAAGGCAGCCTCAATGCCCGCATGCCCCGCACCGATGACTGCAATATCAAATTCTCCTGCGTCGTAGTGAATCATAGCAAATTCCTCTTTGGTTCCGATCTGGCTCCTGGCGTCCACCGCCTGGGAACCGGGATATTGTATCACAGTTCGATCATCTGGACAAGAGGAGCCCAGGCCACCACACTCTTTTCCGCTGCCCCCATCACAAGAGAAAAGCTGGAATATCCTGTGAGCAGGCGGGACAGAATAACAGCAGATCATGGGAGCAGAGCGAGCCGAGGCTCCAGGAAAGGACGTGACATACATGGTAAAGGGCATCACACGCCAGGTTATTCTGGTACGTTCTCCCGACCCCAAACTGTTCGAGGAGGCAATCTTCATCGTGAAGGAGGAAGCGCTGGCCCGGGAGGGCGTCAGTGCTGACCAGGTACTCCGTCAAGCCAGACAGGCGGCAGACGGATATCTGAAAGGGAGCCGGGCCTGGGACCGAAAACTGGGCCGGTTCGCCGGGCTGGCCGGCCCATTCTGGGGAGCAGCGGGAGCCCTGCTCGCCTCTGGCGCCTGGTGCGCCTGGCTGTTCCTCTTTTAACCGCGGCAGATCCGCCCTGAAAGGCTGGGGTTTCTACGGAGGCCCCAGCCTTTTCATGTCCCTCTCTCATCTGTGGCCGAAGAAAAATTTCATTTTCCTATGGGAAACACGGGAAAACCGTGGTATAATTTGGGCAAAACATTGTAAAGAGGAGAGATCCGGCATGGAGCAAGAGAAGCGGCGGCTGAGGCGGCGGGCCGCCCGGTGGGAGCGGCGGCTTCTGACCGCCCTGGCCACGGCACTGAGTGCTGAACTATTTGTCAATGTCTGGGTGGACAACTTCCGAGTATCTGGCGCAGTGGTACTCTACCCAGTGTTGCTGGTGACCCTGATGCAAGACAGCCGAAAGCCGGACACTGGAGTGCTCACCAGCTGCATGGTTTTGTTGGTACGGTGTTTTCTAGGAATGCTGGGTGGAGCAGGGATAGCAGGGGTGGCTGGGATCTTGCTGAAGGAATACCCGGGCGCCATCTTTTATCTCTGCTATGAAACGCTGTTCTGTCTGGTACTGCGGCACCGGGAGCAGGCATCTCTCCTCCAGCTATGGCAGAGTTTCTGGCTTTGCGACGTTCTCTCCAATGTTGTCAATCTCACCCTGTCCAAGGGCTCACTCCCGGATCCAGCCTCTCTGGCCGGTTTGGCACTGCTGGGGCTGGCTCGGTCCCTTCTGGCAGTGGGTGTGCTATGGGGGATTCGCCGCTCTCGCCGTCTCCTGTTGGTGGAGGAGCACGAGCGCCGCTATCAGCGTCTATTTCTTATGACTGCTAATTTGAAAAATGAGCTCTACTTTCTAAAGAAGGACGCAGAAAACATCGAAGGCATTATGACCCGGGCCTACCGGCTGTATGAGCAGCTTGGGGCACAGAACTGCCCAGAGGAACTGCGGCAGCTGGCCTTGTCCATCGCCCGTGATGTCCATGAGGTCAAAAAGGACAATCTAAGCATCATCCGGGGCATTGAAGGAGAGGTGGCCGGCACCGGAACGGACAACGATGAGCAGATGTGGATCTCCGACCTCTTCCACATCCTCCAGGACACCATGGGACACATTTTAGGGGAAGCCCGGGAGCAAATCGCTATTCAGTGCCACTATGAGACTGACTTCGCCACCGAGGAGCACTACCGCCTCATGTCCATCCTAAAAAATCTTGTCATGAACGCCGCCGAAGCCATCCAAAGCGGACGTGGCACTGGAGCCATCTGGGTAGAGGAACAGCTGGTTGGGGATGATTTGGTGTTCACTGTTCAGGACAACGGCCCCGGCATTTCTCCCCGAGCTATGCAGAATCTATTCCGGGTAGGCTACTCTACCAAGTTCAACCCAGAAACCGGAAATATTAGCCGTGGGATCGGCCTGCCCGCCGTAGAGTTCATGGTTCAAGAACTGGGTGGGACCATTCAGGTAGACAGCGGACCGGGAGCCGTCCCTGGTGGAACAGATGCTACAGGGGCATGTTTTCGCGTGACCATTCCAAGAACAGCCATGGAGAAGGGAGCAGTATGAGGATCTATATTGTAGAGGATGACACCTCCGTGATCGGGATCCTGGAGGATATCGTGGAGGGAAATGAACTTGGCACTGTGTGCGGCGACAGCGGCGGGGAACCGGCAGATTTGGGACAGATCCTGGCCCTGGACCCCGATTTGGTTCTAGTTGATCTGCTGATGCCTCAGAAAGATGGCATCCAGGTGGTGCGTGAGCTAAAAGCGCAGGGTTGCCGCGCTAAGTTCATTATGATCTCTCAGGTGAGCAACAAGGAAATGGTGGCCAAGGCCTATCTGGCCGGAGTGGACTTTTTCATCAACAAGCCCATCAATCTCATCGAAGTGCGTCAGGTCGTCCTAAATGTGCGCCGCCAGCTGGAAAACGAACGGGATCTCCACACGATCCAGAGTGTTTTTGCAGAAAAGGCCGCTCCAGTTGGAGGGCGCAGCCACCTGGACGCCCAACGAAAGCGCATTCAGACCACGCTGAGTCAATTGGGAATGGCGGGAGAAAAGGGCGCCCGGGACATCGTGGAACTGTGTATGCTCCTTTTGGAGCAGGGACAGCAAGTTAGTCAGGTGGGAATCGGCGCCCTGTGCGCTCAACTCAGTGACAGCCCAAAATCCATGGAGCAGAGGGCCAGGCGGGCCGTGGAGCGGGGATTGCACCACCTGGCCAGTTTAGGGCTTGAGGACTATGGAAACGAGGTCTTCACCCGGTACGCCTCCCGCTTGTTTCCCTTCCAGGAGGTGCGGGCTGAGATGTCCTGCATCCAGGGCCGCGGCCCCAAGGGAAAGGCCAATCTCAAACGTTTTCTGGACGGAATGCTGGTGCTGGTCGAAGAGGACTGAGCGCTGTTTCAGCCGCTGTTGCCAGCTGGATCCCTAGGTTTACAAAAAGAACCTGCCGCAGGCTGCTGGAGCCTGCGGCAGGTTCTTTTCTCTCTAACTCATATCTGAAACTCATATCTGAATCGGGATCTCAATCTGGGTAATATATTCGTCAAAACCATTGATAACACTTTCATTGATCCCTGTCTCATAAGAATATCCGTACAGTTCCAAACCATGCGCCCTGGCATAGGCGAGGATCTCCTCATAGCGGCCCGGGAGATTATCCCAGCTTCCCTTGCAGAAAGCCCGGAGATACTGACCGCCAGGGCGGATGTGCAGCCCTTTTTGGGTACTGAGGCGGGGCAATTCCACATACAGCGCTTCATATCGGTCATAACTCCCCTGGTACAGCTGATCCACCGCGATCATGGAGCCATACACCGCATCATGAAGGCGCTGCAGCTTGTACCGCTTTACCGCCCCGATCACCTGCTCCACATCAGCTGCCGTGGGTAACTCCTGCTCTACTGGTACCACAGCCAAGCAGCTTTTTTCCTTCTGAACCACACTGATTTCAGAAAGATCCAGGTGCAGCAATGCCATCATGTCCTGGTGGCGGCTCACCAGGGTCTTTTTCATTGTCCGCAGATGGGAGAGCCGCTCATCCAGTTCCCGGATCTGGGCGGACAGCAGTTTCTCCATACCAGAGGCAGAACGATGCTCCATAAACTCCTTGATTTCTGGGATTGAGACATTCAGCTCCCGGAGCATCAGCACAGTCTCCAGCGTGGAACTCTGTTGATAGGTATAATAGCGATACCCATTTTCCCCAATTACAGCAGGGATCACCAGCCCCATCTCATCATACCACATCAGTGTCTTTTTCGTCACACCGTGGATGGCCGCAAACTGTCCGATAGTAAACAGCTTCTGCCGCTGATCCAGCACAAAAAATTCCCCCTTGACCGTCCTGTTACAGGATGGTTTATGATGGTACCAGTGTAACATGGGCGTTCCAGGGCTGTAAAGGTTCTCTGCGCCCATACGGCAAAAAAGGCGGCAGGCCGGGCCGTCCCCTGCTGTCTGATCCCATCATTCCACATCAAGGAGGCAAATAAAAACCCCATGAAAACGATTTTTTCCAAGATAAAGCTGAGCGGAAGGCAGGTAACCGGGTTGTCGATCCTGGTGCTTTTGTCCGCCATCGGACAGATGATGCTCCCCTCTCTTCTGGCCCAGATGATCAACAGCGGGGTGGCGGTGCAGTCCCGCTCCACGATCGGAGTCCTCGCCGTCATCATGGCAGTCATCACTGTGTTCTCCTGTCTTATCAATCTGGGTTCTGTCCGGCTGGCCTCCGGCATCTCCACCCAGTTTGCTTCCCAGCTCCGTGAGCGTGTGTTCGACAAGGTGCAGACCTTCTCCTCCGCTGAGATGGACCGCTTCGGGACGGCTAGCCTGGTCACCCGGAGCACCTCGGACATCACCAATGTGCAGAATTTTCTCTCCATGCTGCTGCGCATCGGCATCCTGGCTCCCATGATGGCGGTGGCCGGGCTGGTGTTCTCCTCCGCCACTGGGGGAAAGGTCAGCTCCGTACTGGCCATCGCCGTCCCAGTCCTGATCGCCGCCCTGTCGGTCATCGTGATCCTGGCCTCCCGCTATTCCGTCAAACTCCGCCAGAAGCTGGACAAAATCAACCGGCTCTTTCTGGAATCCCTGGAGGGAGTGCGGGTCATTCGTGCTTTCAACCAGCAAGGAACCGAGAGCGCCCGATTCCAGCAGGCCAATCAGGACTACGCCCTGACCGCCATGTCGGCTGGGCGGATCACCAGCCTGCTCCTCCCCGCCATCAATGTGATCTTCGGTGTAACCACGGCGGCCATCCTGGGGCTGGGAGCCCACTATGTGGACACCGGGGCCATGGAGGTGGGCTCTCTGGTGGCCAACAGCCAGTATATCAGCATGGTACTGACCTCTGTGATCATGCTGTCCCTGGTCATCATGATGTTCCCCACCACCTACGCCTGCGCCGCCCGCATCGCGGAGGTCCTGGAGACAGAGACCGGCATCAAGGACGGGGACTTCCCCTTTGAGCAGCGCCCCCTGCGCTCCACGCTGGAGTTCCGCCATGTGACCTTCGCCTACCCCGGTGCGGACGAGCCCATTCTCAAGGACATCAGCTTTTCCGCCCATCCCGGCGAGATCACCGCCATCATCGGCGGGACGGGACGGGGCAAATCCAGCATTTTGAAGCTGATCCCCCGGCTCTATGACCCGCTCTTTGGGGAGATCCTGGTGGATGGCGTCAACATCCGGCAGTACCGCGTGGACGATCTGCGCTCCATCATCGGATATGTGCCCCAGAAAAATGTCCTCTTCTCCGGCGACATTGCCTCCAACCTGAACTTTGGGAAGGAGGACGGCACGGAGGAGGACTGGGCCCGCGCCGCCGGGATCGCCTGTGCGTCGGAATTCATCGCCAAAAAGCCAGAGGGATACCACGACCCTATCGCCCAGGGAGGCTCCAACCTGTCTGGCGGCCAGCGCCAGCGCATGGCCATCGCCCGGGCCCTGATGAAGCAGCCGGAGATCTATGTCTTTGACGACAGCTTCTCCGCCCTGGACATGAAAACCGACCAGACCCTGCGCCAAAATCTGAAGGAGAGCATGGGGGAGGCCACCGTCATCCTGGTGGCCCAGCGGGTCAGCACGATCCTGGATGCGGACCGCATCCTGGTGGTGGATGACGGCCGGATCGTGGGCCAGGGGACCCACGGAGAGCTGCTGCGCACCTGTCCCCTTTACCGGGAAATCGCGGAGATCCAGCTGGGAAAGGAGGCCGTCTGATATGAGCCGCCGAACCACATTCCAGCGCCTGCTGGGCTATTTAAAAAAGCACCGTCTGTCCCTGTTCCTCTGTATGCTGTCCGCCGTGATCAGCACGGCCTTCATGGTCCTGGCCCCCTTCCTCATCGGGCGGGTGACCACCGCGCTGTTCGCCAGCATCGCCGATGGAGTCTTTTACTGGGATACCATTCTCTGGCTGCTGGCCGCGCTGGTGGCCCTGTACCTGATCTCCCAGCTGTTCACCTTCCTCCAGGGCTTCGGCATGGCCCGGATCACCGCCCATGTGATGCAGAAGCTCCGGAGCGACATCGACGGGAAGATGCACCGGCTGAAGCTGGACTATTACGACACCCACACCCACGGCGATATTCTCAGCGTCATCACCAATGATGTGGACACCATCAACAATGCCATCAGCCAGAACCTCACCTCTGTGGTGACCCAGATCACCACCGCCGTGGGTGTGCTGGTGATGATGCTGGCCATCAGCCCCGCACTGACTGTCATCCCGGTGGTCATGGTCCCCCTGTCCCTGCTGAGCGCGGCAGGGGTGATGAAGGCCAGCGAAAAACACTACGGGCAGCAGCAGAACCTCCTAGGCAGCCTGAACGGCTATGTGGAGGAGATGTACAACGGTCAGCAGGTGGTCCAGACCTTCAACCACCAGAAGCAGGCAAAGAAGGAATTCCGGGCGCTGAATGAGGCCCTGAGGGACAGCGCCCGCAAGGCCGAGGTGACCGCAGGCTCCGTCAGCCCCATCACCACCCTGGTCAATGACATGGGATATGTGGTCTGCGCCGCCATCGGCTGCCTTTGGGCCATTGCGGGGAAGATCGCCGTGGGCAACGTCCAGGCCATGCTGGAGTACACCTGGCGTTTTGCCGAGCCCTTCTCCTCTCTGGCAGGCATGGTGGGCAGCTTCGGCGCGGCAGCGGCTGCTGGCGGGCGCATCTTTGCCCTTCTAGATGCCGAGGAGGAGATCCCGGATCCGCAGTCCCCAGCTGTTCCCAGAGAGCACAGCGGCCGCGTCGTCTTTCACCAGGTCAAATTCGGCTATACTTCGGACCGCCCGTTGATGAAGGGGGTGGACTTGGCTGTGGAACCCGGCCAGAAAGTGGCCATCGTAGGCCCCACCGGCGCAGGAAAAACCACTCTGATCAATCTGCTCATGCGGTTCTATGAGATCAACGGCGGCTCCATCCAGGTGGACGGCACCGACATCCGGCAGATGTCCCGGGCAGAGTTGAGGGATCGCTTCGGCATGGTCCTTCAGGACACCTGGCTGTTTGAGGGCACCATCGCCGACAACATCGCCTATGCAGAGACGGACATGGACCGTGAGAAGGTGATCGCCTCGGCCCGCTCCGCCTGCGCCCACAGCTTCATCAAGACTCTGCCCGGCGGCTATGACATGGTGCTGAGCAAGGGTGCGGAGAACATCTCCCAGGGGGAGCGCCAGCTCATCACCATCGCACGGGCCATTGCCTCTGACCCGGAGATCCTGATTCTGGACGAGGCCACCAGCAATGTGGACACCCACACAGAGGTCCTGATCCAGAAGGCTATGGCGGAGCTGATGAAGGGACGCACCAGCTTTGTCATTGCCCACCGGCTGTCCACCATCCGGGATGCGGATATGATCCTGTATATGGAGGACGGCGACATCAAAGAGGTCGGCAGTCACGAGGAACTGATGGCTCGTCAGGGAAAATATGCTGCCCTCTATAACAGCCAGTTTGGCTGACCCGCCCCGTCCTCAGCACCACAGAACATCAAATCCTGAGGAGCACACGGCCCCGCCGCGTGCTCCTCAGGATTACTTGTCATAACCTTCTCTGCCCTCATGACAGCAGGATCCGGTCGTTATCCAGTTGTTTTCCGGCTCCCGCCCGGAAGCGCTCCAGCAGGTCGGTCACAGTCAGTCCGGACCGTTCCTCCCCCCGGACGTCCAAAATGATGTTCCCAGAGTCCATCATCAGGGTGCGGTTACCCAGTTCCAGAGCCTGGTGCATATTGTGGGTGACCATGAGGGTGGTGATTTTATGCTCGGCTACCACTTCCCGGGTAATCTTCAGCACCTTTTCGGCAGTACCGGGGTCCAGGGCGGCAGTGTGCTCGTCCAGCAGCAGCAGTTTCGGAGGAACTAACGTGGACATGAGCAGGGTGAGGGCCTGCCTCTGCCCGCCGGACAGCAGTCCCACCGGCTGCCCCATCCGGTCCTCCAGGCCCATGTCCAGTCTGGCCAGCTGGTCCCGGAACAGGGCCCGGTCCGCCTTACTGGTTCGGCTGAAGAATGCGTGCTGATGCTTGGCAGTTCGGAGATAGGCCAGGGCCAGATTCTCCTCAATCGTCATGTGGGGGGCGGTCCCCCGCATGGGGTCCTGGAACAGGCGGCCCAGCACCCGGCTGCGCCGGTACTCCGGCTGGAAGGTAATGTCCTCCCCGGCCAGGGTAATGGAACCCTCGTCCACATAAAAACCTCCGGCAATGGCGTTAAACAGGGTGCTCTTGCCTGCACCGTTTGACCCTACAATGGTAACGAAGTCCCCGGGCTCCAGGTGGAGGGACAGGCCGCTGAGGGCCTTCTTCTCGTTGACAGTACCGGGATTGAAGGTCTTGGAGATATGTTCCAGCTTCAGCATGTTATATTCCTCCCTTCTCCGCTCTGGCAGCGGCTTTTCGCCGCTGGAAAGCGGCCCACCGCCGAACCGCAGGAGCTGCAATGGCCGCAGCCACGATGATGGCAGACACCAGCTTCATATAGTCGGCGGGGACATGGAAGCGCAGGGCGGCGGCGTAGAGCAGGCGGTAGATGATGCTGCCCACCACCACACCCAGCACCCGGCGGGCCATCCCTCCCTTGCCGATGAGGGTCTCACCGATGACCAGGGCGGCCAGGGCCAGCACCACCATACCGGTACCGCCGTTCACATCGGCGAAGGTGTTGCACTGGGCCGCCATGGCCCCGGCCAGGCCGGTCATGGCGTTGGCTGCGCACAGGCCCACAGTGATGGTGAAGTTTGTGTTGATGGAGGAGGCCCGCACCATATCCATGTTGTCCCCCGTGGCCCGGATGGACAGGCCCAGCCGGGTGCCCAGAAACAGCACCAGCACGGCGGCCAGGGCCAGCACGATGAGGGCGGTCACTGCCACCTTATACCAGCTCCCGGCGAATCCGGCCCCCTGGGCCAGGGTGTAGATGGTATCCGTCTGGAACAGAGACTGGTTGCTCTTGCCCATGACCATCAGGTTGACGCTGTACAAGCCGATATTGGTGATGATGCCCGCCAGGATGGACGGGACGGACAGCTTGGTCTGCAAAAACGCGGTGATAAACCCGGCGGCCGCCGCCGCCAGCATCCCCGCCGGAAGAGCCAGCACCGGATGCCCAGCCAGACACATCATAGCGGACACCGCACTGCCCAGAACAAATGAACCGTCCGTGGTCATATCGGCAATATTTAAGATAGAAAAGCTGAGAAATAAGGCCATAGCAACGGGGGCGTAGAGAAATCCTGCCTCCAGCGCGGTCTGGATGATAGTGAGCACGATGGATCGCTCCTCTCAAATACATCAAAGTCATACCCTCCGCCCAAGGCAGAGGGTATATTATGGGGCATAGCCGCAGAAAACCTCAGTTCTGGGTCGTCTGGACCTCTACCAGCTGAGATCCCATATCGGCAAATCCGGAGTAGTCCGTGCCCAGGGTGGCGGCAGTCTCGGTGTTGACGGTGATGATGTCCCCGGCCACGGTGACATACTCGGGGATCTGTCCAGTGGTCAGCACCTCCACCGCCAGGTCGGCGGTCTGGCTGCCCAGGTCGGTATAGTTCACGCCGCAGGTGGCGAAGGCCCCATTGCGGACAAAGGAGTCGGCGCCGGTATAGTGGGGGATACCCGCCTCCGCCAGGGTGGGCGCAATGGCCAGTTCAGCAGCCTGGACCACGTTGTCAGTGGGGGTGAACACCGCATCCACCTGGCCTGCCATGGAGCTGACGGCGGCGATGATCTCATCAGATGTGTTCCCAGTCTTTTCCAGATATCCGATCCCCTTGCTGTCCAGGTACGCCTTGGCGTCCTCAATGGCGGGGGCGCTGTTCACCTCAGAGGTGGAGTAGAGCAGGCCCACCGTCTGGATGCCGGGATTTTGGGCCAGCATCATATCCAGCAGCAGTTCCACGTTCAGCGCGTCGCTGGTCCCGGTGACATAGGGGATGCCGGTCAGTTTGGCCACCTCGGGGTAGCTGACGGTGCCGTATACCACCGGAGTCTGGGTGGGCTCCGCCGTGGCCGCCATCTGCTGTGCAGCCGTGGTGCCGATGGGAATGATAACGTCATAGCCGTCAGCGATGATCTGGGCGCCGATCTGGGACAGGGTAGAGGGGTCGTTGTTGCCGTTAAAATCCTCATAGTCGATGGTCACGCTCAGCTCCGCCTCCCGGACGTCCAGCTGGGCGATGATGGCGTCCCGGATCTCATTCATGGATGCGTGGTCCAGCTGCCGCACGATAGCCACCTTATAGCCATCGGTTGTGGCAGCAGAGCCGGAACCGCCGGAAACTGCGCTGTCAGAACTGCCGGAGCAGGCGGCCAGGGACAGGGCCATGGTCAGGGAGAGCGCCGCAGTCAGAAGCTTCTTCATGGTGTTGTTTTTCATTACAATGACCTCCATATTGCCCGGTTTCGGGCTGAAATTGGTTCGGGTGGGCGATGGAGGGGCCGCTGCCAACGACCTGTGCCGGAGTATAAAAAAACAGCTCCTCATCCCATCTATGGGACAAGAGCTGCACTCCTGCGATACCACCCAAATTGACGTTTTGCAACGTCCGCTCGCTTCACGCGCCATCACGCGTGCCCGGTGGATAACGGGTGGGTCCCCGTCGGCATCTACTTGGGTTTCCAATTTGGTCCCCCGTTCAAGCCGCCCTCGAAAGTCCATTCGCCCGGCCGCGCCCCGCCCCGATCTCACCACCCGGGACTCTCTTTGGGTTTGCCGCACCGGCTACTCCTCTTTCTCAAAGGTTTGCACATCATTGACTTGTTAGGTGCCATTATATGCACCCCGAACCCGCTTGTCAAGTCTTTTTTGCTGAAAATCAAAACTTTCTGGGAGGGGGCTGACTGCCCCCTCCCAACCTAGTGTCAGCCCCGATATAACCCAGCCCGTTCCAGACGGCTCCGCAGCATGGGGCCAAATGTCAGAGCCAGAAGCATCTTGGCTACATCACCAGGAATGAACGGAAACACACACAGGCCCAGGGCGGCAGACACCGTGCTGTCCATAGAAAGGCAGAACCATGCCGTACCGAAGGCATAGCATACCGCCGTGGCCGCCGCCATCCCGATCAACTGGATCACCCTGCTCCGGGAGTGGTCGATCACCAATCCAGCCAATACTGCCATGGGCACAAAGCCGATGATGTAGCCGCCGGTGGGTCCGGCCAGCTTGCCAAGCCCCCCAGTGAAGCCGGAGAAAACCGGAACACCCACCATGCCGATGAGCATATAAACCACATAGCTGACTGTTCCCCACTTCCAGCCCAGCAAATACAGGGATAGATAAATGGCCAGATTGGTCAGAGAGATTGGTACTGGCCCGATGGGGATGGCCATGGGGGCCAGTACACAAGTCACCGCCGCCATCAAGGCAGTCATCGCCAGGGCATACGTCTTGTTTTTCTGTCCGGCCACACCGGAAGTTATTTGATCCTGCATCATGATTCTCCTTCTCTCTTGTACATTACAGCTGATAGCCCAAGGCCCGGAACATCGCGGTATCCCCCGCCATGCTGGTCCCAGTGGTGGTAAGCATATCCCCAGTGATAGCCGCATTGGCCCCGGAGCGGAACAGTTCCGCCCCGCCACCGGAAAACTGGCCACGCCCGGCGGCCATCCGGATCCAGGCGGTAGGATTGAGGTAGCGGAAGATGGCCACTGCCCGGAGCACCTCTTGATTGGTGATGGGCTCCAGATCCTCAAACGGAGTACCAGGGATAGGCCTCAGAATGTTCAGTGGGATGGAGCTGATCCCAAGCGCTGCCAGGTCAAGTGCCATGTCGATCCGGTCTTCCCAGGTTTCTCCCATCCCCAGGATACCGCCGGAGCACACATCCAGTCCGGCTGCCTGAGCACGGCGGATATTGTCCACCTTGTCTTGATAGCTGTGGGTCGTACAAATTTGGGGAAAATAACGGCGAGAGGTTTCCAGATTGATGTGGCAGCGCTCTACGCCTGCCGCCTTCATGCATTCAAATTCCTCCTGTGTTTGAAGGCCGTGAGAGGCACACAGCTTCATCCCCGTCTCCTGATGCAGCCTCCGATATGCGGACAAGGCCCGCTCCAGATCCTCCCCTTTCAGGTTCCGGCCCGCAGTGACGATGGAGAAGCGATGAGCCCCTGCCGCCTCATCCCTGCGGCAGGCTGCCAGGATCTCCTCCTCTGCCAGAAATGGGTACTCTTCCGCCTGGGTGTGGTAGTGGCAGGACTGGGCACAGAACTTACAGTCCTCGCCGCACCGGCCGCTGCGCCCGTTAATAATGGTGCACAGATCAGCCCGGCTGCCGCACAGGGCGGACCGGATCCGGTCTGCCCCCTGGCACAACTCCTCCAGATTCGCCTCCACCAGGGGGAGTGCCTCCTCCCGGCTGCCCAACCGCCGGCCCGCAATGATTTCTTCCGCCAAACTCTTCACAGGAACGCCTCCACATTGTAAACCTTGTTGTATTCCAAGTATACATTTCTACCTCCACATTGTCAACCAAAATATTTTTTAGTTGATGTATATGTGTCCGCAGTTTCGAGCCGTATTTCTTGCTTTTTGTCCTCTCCTCCGCTATAATAGAGGCCCAGAGGTGCGCGAGCAGCCTTTGCCAGCCCGCCTATTCCTATTTGAGAGGAGTCTATCCATGCGACGACCTTGCTTCAGACGCGGACTTTCCGCCGCGATTCTACTTACGATGACCCTATCCATGACCCTTCCTGCATCCGCTGCCGACCCCTTGGCCTCTGGTGGATTTGCAGAAGTACTCATCTCTGCTCAGGAGACTGATGTTCCTCAATCCACCCTCCAGCTGTCTCTGTACCAGCGTGACGGAGGGGAGCGCTTTCAGGCCGTGGATACACTGGACTTTGACACACCGGTCAACCGTGTGACCAAAGATGCAGAATTTCACCTGATCCCCCAGACCTCCCAGGTCACTGTTACAGTGGACTATCTCACCGATCTGAATGGGGACGGGCTGTATGAACTGCTCAGCAGCCAGGAGTCTCCTGTGTGCGATGTACTCACCCCCTCTGGCACCCTGACCGCAGCCAGCAGCGGCGTTTCCACTGCTCTCACTGCTGGAAAGACTTATACTATTACTGCCTCCAGCCTGCTCAAGAGGGGCCAGGCCGCCATTCAGGACCGCACTACCAGCGGCAGTTCCAGCCACCTCTCTGGCATGACCGGGGGACAGACCGCAGCAGACTCTATCCTCTATATGATCACTGTGAATTACCATTCTGTTCACGACAATGCGGACTATGAGTTATGCTATTACCTCAATCTGTTCGACCAGCTCCCCGCCCCCTCTGCCGCCGATTATCGGGACGTCCCTGCTGGCGCCTGGTACTACGGCGCGGTGGACTATGTGGTCTCTCAGGGCTTGCTCTCTGGCTCCAGCCGAAGCCGCTTCTCTCCAAATCAGCCTCTGAACCGTGCCATGCTGGCCCAGATCCTGTTCCAGCTAGCAGGAAAGCCAGACGGTGGCCTGACTCACTTCACTGACGTTCCCGATACAGCCTGGTGCTATTCCGCCGTCTCCTGGGCCGTCTCCCGTGATATCATGAGTGGTGTGGATGGCGAGACCTTCGCTCCCGAGCGCGCACCCACTCGGCAGGAGCTGGCCCTCACCCTCTTCCGCTATGCCAAGGCAGCAGGCCTGGATACCCAAAAGCGCGCACAGTTGACCTCCTACTCCGATGCCGGTCAGGTGGCTGGCTGGGCCCAGGAGGCTGTGGAATGGGCGGTAGGCCAGGGCCTTCTGGCCGGACGCAGCACAAATGGAACCCAGATTCTCGCCCCGTTGGGCACCGTTACCCGTGCAGAGTTCTCTGCCGTTCTCAAGACGCTGTGCGAAACCGTTCTGCCCAAACAGTGATTCCATCTTTTCTCCAGCAGTACATCCCCGTGGTTTCGTCCACGGGGATGTTTTTATTTGTTCTCATCCCCTTTTCGGGTTAAAGTCTGGAATATTTGTCCAAACTATTCATACCCTCAGGATACAGAGGCTCCCGCGCCCCCTCCGCTCCGGCGCGGCCCTGAGAAAGGAGACACCCATGACCCACGCCCTGTTTTCCCCCCGCCGCCGGGAGCATGCTGCCCGAGAAGCGGAACGCCAGGAATTGCTGGCCTCTCTGGCCAGTACCCGCACCCTGATCCAACAGGCATACGGCAGTTTCAACACCGTCAGCGACAGCGATCTGATTGAATCCTATGTCTTTGAGATCAAAGCTCTCCAATCCCGGTATGACTATCTGCTCCGCCGGGTCAAGGAGCTGGAGTGTGCCCCGTGACCGGGGCCTCCACTCCTTGGCTGGCGCTGGGACTTCTCCTGCTGGCCGGGCTGGCTCTGCTCCGCCGCCCTCTGGGGAAATTGCTCCGGCTGGCAGTTCGCTCCTCTGTGGGGCTGGCGGTCCTGGCCCTGTTCAGCCATGTCAGTCCCCTTATAGGCGTCAGCCTGGGCGTTAACCCAGTCAATGCCCTGGTGCTCGGGGTCCTGGGAGCCCCCGGCTTCGGCCTGCTGCTGATGCTTCAGTGGGCCCTGCGCTAGTCCTTTACTTTTGATCCATCTCCATGCTATAATGGCCGTCAGCGGGCGGCCCGCCGCCTGCTGAGGAGTGCAAGAGAAGGAGAGAAGCATCCTTATGAAGCTGGAAAATGATCTGCGCAGCGACCCCATCCGGCCGCTGGTCCTGCGCATCGCCATCCCCAGCATGCTGGCCCAGTTTGTCAGCGTGCTGTATAGCGTAGTGGATCGGATGTACATTGGAAACATCGCCCAAGTTGGCAGTCTGGCCTTAGCTGGAGCCGGTGTATGCGGCCCCATTGTCACCATGCTCAGTTCGGTGGCCTTCTGGGTGGGGGTAGGCGGCTCCCCCCTCATCAGCATCCGGATGGGCGAAGGGCGGCAGGATGAGGCCCGGCGTATCCTCGCCAACTGTTTTCTTCTCCTCACTAGCCTGGCCCTGGCACTGATGGGGGTGGCCTATGCCACCCGGCGACCCGCCCTGCTGCTGTTTGGCGCCAGCCCTGAGACTCTGCCCTATGCGATGGACTACTACTCCTATTACCTCACCGGCACGATATTCGCCCTGCTGTCTACTGGGATGAACCAATTCATCATCTGCCAGGGTTTCGCCAAGAAGGGGATGCAGTCGGTGATGTTGGGGGCGGTGCTCAACATTCTCCTGGATCCGGTTTTTATCTTCCTGCTGGACCTGGGCGTCAAGGGAGCGGCCATCGCCACCGTGCTCAGCCAGCTGGCCAGCTGCTTGTTCGTGCTGCGTTTCCTATTCGGCCCAGTACCGCCGGTACGCATTACCTTTGGCGGATACAGCCTTCGCACCATGCTGCGTATCCTGCTCACTGGCCTCACCCCCTTTGTCATCATCGCAGTAGACAACGTAATGATCATCGCCCTCAATGCAGTACTTCAGCGATACGGAGGCCCGGAGCAGGGCGATCTGTTGGTGGCCGCGGCCACTGTTGCCCAGAGTTTCATGCTGGTCGTCACCATGCCCTTAGGCGGTATCACCAGCGGAACAGCCTCCATCCTGGGATACAATTTGGGAGCTGGACAGCCAAGACGTATCCTGGAGGCCCAAAAATATATCCTGCTCCTCTCACTGGCTTATACCACCGCCTTGTGTCTGGTAGGACTGCTGCTGGCCGCTCCCTTCACCCATATTTTCACGCCGGACCCCCGAGTCTCTGCCCTGGCGGTCACTGCCATCCACATTTTCTCTATCGGCGTGGTCCCTCTGGCCGTGCAGTATGTCATTGTGGACGGACTGAATGGCATGGGGATGATGCAGTTCTCCCTCCCCCTGTCCTTTTTCCGGAAGGCCATCTATTTTGCGGCTCTGTTCGCCCTGCCCGCCGCCTTCGGTGCAGTATCTACCTTCTGTGCAGAGACAATCTCCGATCTGATTCCCCCTCTGGTCACCGTACTGTTCTATCGGCGAAAGCTGGGCTGGATCCGGGAGCAGGCCCTAAACCACCGTCCAGTCCAGACCTCAAACGCTGCCCCCATCACACACTGAGACAGTTGTTTCTATGGGAAACAAGACTCCTTTTACATCAAACTGCGGCCCGCAAAGGGTATGACAGAACATGAAACAGCTGGGCTGCTGCGAAGTATGCGGGTATCCGCCTGTTTGACGACTGCCTTCCCCTTCTGGCCGGAATACCCTAAGCACCTGTGCCGCCTCCAGCGCCCACAGCAGCTACCTGGTAGTCGAGGTGGATGGCAGCCTCTATCCCTGTGATTTCTTCATCCTGGACCAGTGCTACATGGGCAATCTCTACACTTCCTTGGTAGAGCAGGCACTGAACAGTGAGTCGGGCCGCCGCTTTCAGGCCAAGAGCCATTACCAATCAAAAATGATAGGATTTTCTCCTGAAAAAAATAGGGGGCGCTCCCTTTGGGAACGCCCCCTATTTTTTCTTATATCCTTCGGCTGCGGCCCATCGAAAAGCCCAGAACCGCACCGCATAGGCCGCCCACGATGTGGGTCAACTGAGAGACACTGTCTCGGGTGGTCACAGCATCTACCACCTCGCCCCCCAAGTAGAGAAGCACCACCAGAACCAGGGTCAGCGGCACCTCACCCGCCCTCATCCCTGCCAGCGAGGACAGCACGATCATCATAAACACGATCCCACTGGCTCCCAGCAGAGCTGAACTTGGAAACAAGAGATATTGCACCAAACCGGAAATCAGGGCAGTCAGCGCAATACAGCCCAGCAGCCGCCGGCTGCCGTACTTCTCTTCCAGAGGCGGCCCGATCACCAGCAACAGCATAATGTTCCCAATGAAGTGGGTATAATTGGCGTGACCCAGCACATGGGTAAACATCCTCACATAGGTCAGCGGATCAGTAAGCGGGGCACGGTAGACGCAGAATAACAGCCGAGTGCTCCCTCCCCCTGTAAGCATCCCCAAAATCAACGCTCCCAGGGACAGCAGGGAAAATGTCAGCACCACCGGCGCATTATATTGCAGGCGCAGCGACCTCAATGATTCAGCACCCGGACCCGCACCATACCGGGGATCGCCCGCAGCTCCTCTGCCACTTTATCTTTGATCCGGCTGTTCAGATCCACCATGGTATAAGCGTAGTCCTTCTTGGACTTATTGGTCAGATTTTCCACGTTGACCCCCTCCGCAGAGAGGATAGAGGTAATTCTGGTCAGCATAGCCGGAATATTCTGATGGATCAGGCACACCCGGGAGATCCCGCTCCACTCCTGAGCCACGTTGGGCAAGTTGACAGAGTTCTTGATGTTCCCGTTGAGCAGATAGTCCTTCAGCTGGTCTGCCGCCATGCGGGCACAGTTTTCCTCACTCTCCGGTGTGGAAGCTCCCAGGTGAGGCAACGCAACCACATGATCTGCAACTGCAATTTTCTCATTGGGGAAATCAGTCACATACCGGGCCACCCGTCCGGACTCCAGAGCCTGGATCATGTCATCGTCGTTCACAAGTCCGCCCCGGGCCAGATTCAGGATCCGGACCTGCCCCTTCATCTTGGCGATGGACTCTGCATTGATAAAGTCCTTCGTATTGTTGTTATAGGGGACGTGGATGGTGAGGTAGTCAGATACCCGATACAACTCATCCACATTTTTCACCACATGGACATGGCGGTCCAGGCGCAGGGCAGCTTCCACCGACAGGAAGGGGTCATAGCCGTACACATCCATGCCCAGCTCAAGCGCAATGTTGCACACCAGTGCGCCGATGGCTCCCAGACCGATAACGCCCAGAGTCTTACGGAACAACTCCGGACCGGCGAAGGCAGACTTTCCCTTCTCCACCGCAGCAGCCAGATCCACCCCGGGAGTGTGGACCTGCTCCTGTACCCACTCTGCACCACCCAGAATGTCGCGGGAGGCGATGAGCAGGGCGGCAATCACCAGCTCCTTTACCGCATTGGCATTGGCACCTGGAGTATTGAATACCACAATGCCGTTTTCCGAGCACCGATCAATGGGAATGTTGTTGGTTCCCGCGCCTGCCCGGGCGATGGCCCGCAGTTCCTCCGGAAACTCATAATCGTGCATGGGGGCGGATCGAACCAGGATGCCGTCCTCGTTCTCCACTTCACTGCCCACCTGGAAGCGGGTCTGATCCAGCAGATCCAAACCAGCGCTGGAAATCTTATTTAAGGTTTTGATACGGTACATATCTTAAAGACCTCGAATCTATGTTGTAATGAGAACGCTCTCTACAAGCGTTGCTTAGCGGCTCCAGCCATTGTCAGGCGGCTCCTTGCCATGCCCGCCAATGACACTCAATTGTTCCGATCGAACTCCTGGATAAACTGGCACAGGCGCTCCACGCCCTCTATGGGCATGGCATTATAAATGCTGGCCCGCATACCGCCGGTCTTACGGTGCCCCTTCAGGTTGACGAAACCAGCTTCTGCAGCCTCTGCCACAAATTTGGCATCCAGCGCCTCATCACCTGTGCGGAAGGTAACGTTCATTCCGGAACGGGACCCCTTCTCCGCATGGCAGCGGAACAGCCGGGAATTGTCCAAGGTATCATATAGCATGGAAGAGCGCAGAGTGCGCAGTTTCTCCATCCCAACCAGGCCGCCCTGCTCCTCCACCCAGTCCAGGGTGAGGCCCAGCATATAGATGCACCAGCAGGGCGGAGTATTGTACATGGAGTCCTTCTCAATCATGGTCTGATAGTTCATGATCAGTGGGGTAAAGGGAAGTTCATGTCCAGCCAGATCCTCCCGGATAATAACCACTGTCAGACCGGCAGGCGCCATATTCTTCTGTGCTCCGGCATAAACAATGCCGAATTTGGACAGATCCACCGGCCGGGACAGGATGTTAGAGGACATATCACACACCAGGGGCACATTTCCCGTCTCCGGGATATACTGCCACTCGGTGCCGTAAATGGTGTTGTTGGCACAGTAGTAGAAATAGCTGGCCTCCGGGTCAAGCTTCAGCTGATCCTGGGCCGGGATATAGGAGTGATCCCGATCCCCAGAGTCAGCAGCAATATTCACCGTACCATACTTTTTTGCTTCCTTCATGGCAATCGAAGAAAAATTGCCCGTGACTGCATAGTCGGCCTTTCCAGTGCGACCCATCAGGTTCAGTGGGATCATGGAAAATTGGCCGGAGGCACCGGTCTGGAGCAGAAGGACCCGATAGCCGTCGGGCACCTGCATCAGACGGCGCAGCTTTTCCTGGGTCTCCTCAAAAATCTGCATAAAAACTTTTGACCGGTGACTCATCTCCATCACAGACATACCTGAACCATGATAGTTGGTGATCTCTGATCCCGCACGCTCCAGGGCGGAGAGAGGAAGCATGGAAGGTCCTGCTGAGAAGTTGTAAACACGCTGGTCACTCATTTGGGAGAACCCCTTTCAAAGATAAAATACTGTCCCGCACCACGCCGAAAACGAACAGGGTCGGGATAGTATTTTATTATAGTAAAGAGTAAAAGAAGTGTCAATCCTTCCAACTGGAATGTGGGAAAATATTTCTTCCGAAACCCTTAGAACTCTCTTGACATCGACGCAGTCTTTATATATACTGTGTATATAGTATATATACACTATAT
>JAYCWP010000019.1:0-10527 GCA_037257225.1 Lawsonibacter sp. | reverse complement strand
TGCTTTCAAAAAATTGAGGCCATCGTCCAGGTGTTCGAAGATCTCGGTTCCGGCTGCGGATCCAGACATGATTTCTAGCGGTCTCACTTTTCTCCCCGTTTCTTCTGGACATTTCCCCCGCCCATCGGCTATAATAGGTTCGATTTCCATCGGATACCACGAAAGATGAGAGAGGGACTGACATGAACGAGATCATTCTGCTCAAGCTGGGCGAGCTGGTCCTCAAGGGCCTGAACCGCCGCAGCTTTGAGGATAAATTACAGGCCAACATCCACCGCCGCCTCCACCCCTACGGCCAGTTCCGGGTGTATACCCGGCAGTCCGCCACCTATGTGGAGCCCAAGGACGATAGCTGCGACGTGCAGGGTGCCTACGAGGCCCTGACCAAGGTGTTCGGCATTGCGGGGCTGTCCTTGGCCCGTCCCTGTGAAAAAGACAAGGACGCCATTCTGGCCTGCGCCCAGGACTTTCTGGACGACCAGCTCCGGACTGCCAAGACTTTTAAGGTAGAGACCAAGCGGGCAGATAAAACCTTCCCCATGACCTCCATTCAGCTCAGCCAGTATGTGGGCGGTGAGCTCCATGAGGCCTACAGCAATCTGGAGGTAGATGTCCACCACCCGGAGCTGACAGTCTATATCGAGGTCCGGGACTACGCCGCCTATGTCCATGCCCAGCCCCAGCCTGGGGCTGGCGGCCTGCCCGTGGGCATCAATGGCCGTGCAGTCTCCCTGCTGTCCGGCGGCATCGACAGCCCGGTAGCTTCCTGGATGATCGCCAAGCGCGGAGTAGCCCTGGAGATGGTGCATTTCTTCTCCTATCCCTACACCTCTCCGGAGGCCAAGGAAAAGGTGCTGGAGTTGGCCCGTCTGCTCACCCCCTACACCGGCCGCCTCACCGTCCATGTGGTGCCCTTCACCGCCATTCAGGAGGAGCTGCGCCGCTCCTGCCCCGAAGAGTTGTTCACTATCATCATGCGCCGTTTTATGATGCGTATTTCTCAGGCGGTGGCCAAGCGGTGCGGAGCCAAGGCCCTGGTCACCGGAGAGTGCCTGGGCCAGGTCGCCAGCCAGACCATGGACGCCATGCTGGTCACTGGCTCTGTGGTAGAACTGCCCATCCTGCGGCCCTGCATCGGGATGGACAAGGAGGAGATCGTTCAGATCGCCCGTAAGATCGGCACCTTTGAGACCTCCATCCTTCCCTATGAGGACTGCTGCACCGTGTTTACCCCCCGCCACCCCCGTCTGCGCCCCATGCCCGGCGAGGTGGAGGCCGCCGAGCAGGCCCTGGACATCGAGGCCATGGTCCAGGCAGCTGTGGACGGCATTGAGCGGGTTCAGGTCAACCTGTAAGGCCCTCCCCATCCCATCCAGACACTCCGGCGGGCAGCCCGTCTCCCCGGCAGGCTGCCCGCTCTGTTTTTCTGCTTCCACATGCTGCGGATCTGCCCGCAGCATCACTCTGAAAGGTGGTCTTTTTGTGTCGCATAAGGTCGAGATCCTGTCGGTTGGCACCGAGCTGCTGCTGGGCAGCATCGCCAACACCGACGCACAGATGCTCTCCCAGGGGCTGTCCGCCCTGGGTCTGAACGTGTTTTGGCACACGGTAGTAGGAGACAATCCACAGCGCGCCCAGGAGGCGGTGGAGCTGGCCCGAAGCCGGGCCGACATCATCATCACCACCGGCGGCCTGGGTCCCACCTGTGACGACCTGACCAAAAACGTCCTGGCCGAGGCATTTGGGAAAAAGCTGGTCTATCATCAGGAATCTCTGGAACGTATCAAGGACTATGCCCGGGTCACCGGGCGCCCCCTGACGGAAAACAACTTCCAGCAGGCTCTGGTCCCCGAGGGGAGCACCGTTCTGGTCAACGACTGGGGCTCCGCTCCCGGCTGTGCCTTCGAGGCGGATGGCATCCACGTCATCATGCTCCCCGGTCCCCCCAGTGAGTGCCGTCCCATGTTCCATCACCGGGTCGTTCCTTATCTCCAGTCCCTGTCCGAGGGAGTTATCGTCTCCCACACCCTGAAGCTGTTCGGCATCGGCGAGTCTGCCATGGAGGCCCAGCTTCGGGACGAGATGAACGCCATGTCCAACCCCACCCTGGCTCCCTATGCCAAGGAGGGTGAGTGTGAACTGCGGGTCACCGCCAAGGCCCCCACCCAGGAGGAGGCCCAGGCCCTCCTCCTCCCCAAGGTAGAGGAGCTGAAATCCAGGTTCGGCGCTCTGGTCTACGGAGTGGACGTCCCCTCCCTGGAGTATGTGGTGCTGGAGGGTCTGAAGGCCCGTGGACTCACCCTTGGTACCGCAGAGAGCTGCACCGGAGGCCTGATCGCTAAGCGGCTCACTGATGTCTCCGGGGCCTCCCAGGTATTCAGAGGAGGCGTGGTCTCTTACACCAATGAGGTCAAGCACAGCGTTTTGGGTGTCCCCCAGGCCCTGCTGGATCAGTACGGCGCGGTGTCAGAGCCCGTAGCCCATGCTATGGCAGAGGGCGCACGGAGAGCCTTGGGCTGTGACTTGGCCCTGGCTTCCACTGGCGTGGCCGGCCCTGACCGGGATGACCGGGGCAATGAGGTCGGCACCATGTTCGTGGCCATCGCTGCACCGGACGGCACCTACGTCCGCCCCCTCCACCTGGGCGGCCGCCATGTCCGGAGCCGTCTGCGCACCCAAACCGCTCACTATGCCCTGGATCTGGCCCGGCGGTGGCTGTCCGGCCTGCCTTTGGAGGGCTAACGGAATCTGGTACTGAACTTCTTCTGTAAAATGTGGGGGCCGGGGGGAAAAATATCCTCCCGCCCCCTTGCAATCCTTTTCTGGCTGTGATATAGTAGAAACGTAAATTATGGTAGTATTGGCTAGAGTGGAGTTTCGGCTCCGCTCTTTTTGATTGACCAAACGACCCGAACTTTCCTGTTTTAGGTGGTTCGGACTGGGACAGGAGGTTTTCTTTTATGGCAAAGGTAACAGATACCGTGGCCCAGCTGGCCCTTCCCTTTGTTGAGGCAGCTGGCTGCTCTCTGTGGGATGTGGAGTACGTCAAGGAGGCCGGCGAGTGGTTCCTTCGGATCTACATTGATAAGGAGGGCGGCATCTCTATCGAGGACTGCGAGGCAGTCTCCCGCCCCCTGTCCGACAAGCTGGACGAGGCCGATCCCATTGAGGGGAGCTACACCTTTGAGGTCTCCTCTGCCGGGGCAGACCGCGTACTGAAAAAGCCAGAGCACTTCGCCCAGTTCCAGGGCAGCGAGGTGGAAGTCCGGCTCTATCGCGCCCGTGACGGCCGGAAAGATTTTGTTGGCCTGCTCCAGTCCTGGCAGGATGGAGATATGGTTCTTGAGGTGGGCGGTCAGCCCATGTCTTTTGAAAAGAAAGAAGTAGCCCAGGTGCGGCTCTATCCCCGCTTCTGAGGCTTGTCTTGATAGTTTAGCGTTAGGAGGAAACGATTGTGGCTAAGAAAACGACCAAGAAGGTCAACAATAATGAGCTGGACGGCCAGGAGTTTTTTGCCGCCATCGCTCAGATTGAGCAGGAAAAGGGCATTAAACCTGGCTACATGATGGAAAAAATCACTCAGGCGCTGGTATCTGCCTACCGGCGGGATCACGAGGGTGTGGGTGATAACTTGGTGGTAGATGCCAATCCAGAGGCCAACACCGTTCGGATGTTCCTGAAGAAGGACGTAGTGGAGGAGGTGGACAACCCCGCCTGTGAGATCAGCCTGGCCGAGGCCCAGGCCGCCCTCCCCCGTGCCCAGCTGGGAGACGTGATCCGCATCGAGGTCAAGCCCAAGAGTTTTGGCCGCATCGCCGCTCAGACCGCCCGGCAGGTCATCATCCAGGGTATCCGGGAGGCAGAGCAGGGCATGGTGTATGACGAATTCTCCTCCAAGGAACACGAGCTGCTCACCGGCGTGGTCACCCGCATCGATCCCCGCAACGGTGCAGCCACAGTGCGCATCAGCTCCGGCTCTGAATTTACCGATGCCTATCTGGGTGTCAACGAGCAGGTTCGGGGCGAGACCTATACCGAGGGTCAGCGCCTGAAGGTCTATATGGTAGAGGTTAGAAAGGCCACCAAAGGCCCCCAGGTCATCATCTCCCGCACCCACCCCGGACTGGTCAAGCGCCTGTTCGAACTGGAGGTCCCTGAGATTTATGACGGAACCGTGGAGATCAAGTCCATCTCCCGTGAAGCAGGCTCCCGCACCAAGCTGGCGGTCTGGTCCGCCGACCCAAATGTAGATCCCATCGGAGCCTGTGTCGGCCCCCGCGGCCAGAGGGTAAACACCATTGTGGAGGAGCTCAAGGGTGAAAAAATGGACATCATCAAGTGGTCTGAGGATCCGGAAGCCTATATCGCCGCCGCCCTCGCCCCCTCTGATGTGATCAGTGTAGAGCCCCTCCCCGACGGCAAGAGCTGCCGCGTGGTGGTCCCTGACGATCAGCTGTCCCTGGCCATTGGCAAAGAGGGACAGAATGCCCGTCTGGCCGCCAAACTCACTGGCTATAAAATCGATATCAAGCCCGCCTCTGCCCCCCTGGAGCCCATTGAGGAGCCAGAGGAGGATCTGCCTTCAGAAGATGAGTCCGTCCATGCAGCTGAAGCCCTGGAGGAGATCTCCGCAGAAGGCCCCATCGTTACAGAAGAGGCATAACCTCTCATTTTTCATTTCCAATTCACAGAAGGGTGGTGCAGAACGTGCCCAAGAAAATTCCCATGCGTCAGTGTGTGGGCTGCCGGGAGATGAAGCCCAAAAAAGAACTGATCCGGGTGGTCCGCTCCCCCGAGGGGCAGGTCTCTCTGGATTTTAAGGGCAAGCTGCCCGGACGTGGGGCATACCTATGTCCCGACCCTGCCTGCCTGGCCAGGGCCAAGAAAAGCCGGGCCCTGGAACGCGCCTTCTCCGCCCAGCTGCCAGATGAAATCTGGGCCGGACTGGAGGCCCAGATGAAGGAGGTGCCCCAAGATGACCAATGATCCCATTCTCCACCTACTTGGTCTGGCCCGTAAGGCCGGCCGCCTGGAGATCGGCGAGGAGCCAGTGGGTGCAGCCTGCCGCGCTCGGCAGGCCCGACTGGTCCTTCTGGCCAGTGATGCCGCGCCTAACACCTGCCGCCGGGCTGCCCACTTTGGCGAGGCAGGAAATGTCCTGTGGCTGGAGGTTCCCTTCACCAAAGCAGAACTGGGGTTTGCCCTGGGCCGGGGTTCCTGTGCTATGCTGGCCCTGACAGATGCTGGTTTTGCCGCCTCCCTCACCCAGAAGCTGGCCGCCCGCGCCCCGGAACGCTACGGCCCTGCCGCTCAGCAGCTCCGCATCAAGGCTGACCGTGTTCTTCAGCGGCAGCGGGAGCAGCGCCAGCATGAAAAAAATCTCCGTGAGGGCAAAAAAGCTCCCTGGGCTCCGCCCCCGCCTAAGCGGACTGAATCACCCAAGCAGAACGGCAGACCCGCTCAGAATGGCAAACAGTCCTCGCGGAAAACACGCGGTGGCTCCGCCCCCCATCCCTCCGCCCCCGGCGTCAGGAACGGCTCTGGCCTCTCCTCCCGCTCCGGTGATTCCCATAAGCCCGGCCCTGGCGGCCGCAGGCTGTCCGGTAAGTTCCGGAACAATCCCTAAGAAACGAGGTGGCTTCCGAATATGATGATCAAATATCCCATTCACAAGGTCGCAAAGGATTTCAAACATGGCTCCAAAGAGCTCCCCTCCAAGGAGGTCATGGACATCCTCACTCAATACGGACATCCCCCCAAGAACCACATGCAGCCCCTGACTGAGCAGGAGCTCGCCATTGTCTTTGAATACCTGACCCAGCATAATCAGGTGGATTCTATCGCCTCCATTTATGAAGACGTGTATCACGAGCCTTCCAAGGCCGCTGCGCAGCAGACCAAGCAGGTTCCCACTCCCCAGCAAAAGTCTACGGCCGCCAAGCAGCCCGCTCACAGTCAGCAGGCCGTTGTCTCCCAGAACAGCAAGCAGGCTCCTGCTCAGCAGCAGCCCCACACTGGGAACAAGCCCCAGCAGCAGGCCGTCCAGAGTCAGCCCACTTCCCGTATCCCTGCTAAGAAGGTAGTTGACACCCGCGGCAGCGGCGCAGTGAACCTGGATAAATATGATGAGCGCCTGGAAAACTTCACCACCGAACGGCAGCAGCAGGGCGGCGGAAAGCAGAAGTTCCAGGGCCGCAATGCTCAACGTCAGCGCGGCCGCCAGCAGGGCCCAGGCAACAAGCGCAAGCAGGAGGAAGCCGAGAAGATGCGCCGCCTCCAGCTGGAGATCGCCAAGAAGGCCCCGCTGAAGGTGATGATCCCCGATGAGATCGGCGTGGGCGAGCTGGCTTCCCGCATGAAAAAGACTGGCGCAGAGGTGGTCAAGGCCCTGATGAAGATGGGCGTAATGGCCTCCCTCAGCGAGATCATTGACTACGACACCGCCGCCCTGGTGGCCATGGAGCTGGGCTGCAAGGTAGAGAAAGAGGTCGTGGTCACCATCGAGGAGAAGCTGATCGACACCACCGAGGATAAGGAAGAGGATCTGCAGCCCCGTGCCCCCGTTGTGGTGGTCATGGGCCACGTCGACCACGGCAAGACCTCTCTGCTGGACTATATCCGTCACGCTAATGTAGTTTCCGGCGAGGCGGGCGGCATCACCCAGCATATCGGTGCCTATCAGGTGGACGTCAAAGGCAGCCCGGTCACTTTCCTGGATACCCCCGGCCACGAGGCCTTCACCGCTATGCGTGCCCGCGGCGCTATGATCACTGACGTGGCCATCCTGGTGGTGGCCGCTGACGACGGCATCATGCCTCAGACCGTTGAGTCTATCAACCACGCTAAGGCCGCCGAGATCCCCATTATCGTGGCCATCAACAAGATGGATAAACCCACTGCCAACCCCGACCGGATCATGCAGCAGCTCACTGAGTACGAGCTGGTACCTGAGGAGTGGGGCGGCGAGACCATCATCTGCCCCATCTCCGCAAAGACGGGCATGGGCATCGACAATCTGCTGGACATGGTGGTCCTCACTGCAGAGATGCGTGAACTGAAGGCCAACCCCAACCGCTCTGCCCACGGCGCAGTCATTGAGGCCCGCCTGGACAAGGGCCGCGGTCCTGTGGCCACTCTGCTGGTTCAGAATGGCACCCTGCATCAGGGCGATGTGATCATCGCCGGTACTGCTGTGGGCCGTGTCCGCGCCATGACCAACCATAAGGGCCAGAAGGTCACCGAGGCCGGCCCCTCTGTGCCTGTGGAGATCATCGGTATGGGCGAGGTGCCCGGCGCAGGTGATGACTTCCATGCCGTGGCTGACGAGCGTATGGCCCGCGAGCTGGTGGAGCAGCGTAAGCATGAGCAGAAGAGTGCGCTGAACAACAACGTTGGCAAGGTCACGCTGGAGGACCTGTTCAGTCAGATCCAGGCCGGCGAGATGAAGAACCTGAATGTCATCGTCAAGGCAGACGTCCAGGGCTCCGCCGAGGCGGTCAAGGCTTCTCTGGAGAAGCTGACCAACGAGGAGGTCCGGGTTCGGGTCATCCACTGCGCCGTAGGCGCCATCAACGAGTCCGACGTCACTTTGGCTGCCACCTCCGGGGCCATCGTGGTGGGCTTCAACGTCCGCCCTGATGCCAACGCCAAGGACACCGCCGCCCGGATGAACGTGGATATGCGGATGTATCGGGTCATCTACGATGCCATCAACGAGATTGAGGCCGCTATGAAGGGTATGCTGGCTCCCAAGTTCAAGGAAGTGGAGTTGGGCCGTGCCGAAGTCCGCAACGTGTTCCGCATCACCGGCGTGGGCATGGTCGCCGGCTGCTATGTGCTGGACGGCAAGATGCAGCGCAATGCCCAGATGCGCCTGCTCCGGGACAACATCGTCATCTACGACGGCGCCATCGCCTCCCTCCAGCGCTTCAAGGACAGCGTGAAGGAGGTCGCCGCCGGCTACGAGTGCGGCATCACCTTTGAGAAGTTCCAGGACATCAAGGAGGGCGACATCATCGAGGCCTTCATTATGGAGGAAGTCGAGCGCTGATCCGCCGCATCTGTCCCCTGGTTTCCCAAATCTTAACCCAGCCAAGCAGGTACGGTTTGGATGGGACGAAATCAAGCTATCAAACAAGGAGCGCCCGGGTGAATAATATTCGCCCGGGCGCTCCTCTGATTTACAACTCATTAGAGGATTCACAGTATGTAGCCGGCCGGAACATCAAGAGATCTGATCCAGGCCTCCTGCTTTTTACACCTTTGAGCGGTGAAATTTCCCCTTTTCATCGGGAAAAAATCATTGTATAATAGAATCGTATGATGAGGCGGGTGGACGTCTGTACCCCCGCCCTGTTTCTGTGTTCTGGAGGAAGTAAAATGAGCACTGTCACTCTGCTTTGTGCCGACCATCCCCTCCCTCTGTACCGCTCCAACAGCCGCCGGATCCGGAGCACTCCCTCCGGCCCGGTGACTGAGGACGGTTTTTCCGTCCAAACACACAAATACTACCGCCGTGGTGTGGAGGAACTGGGTCTGACTATGAAGCCCTTTCAGTACGAGCTGGACCTCCGGGCCACAGGGGAGGACACGGCCCAGCTGCGGACCTATTTGGAAAAACATCTCCGCCCCGGCGAGACAGCAGAGCTGTGGAACCTGTGGGTGGGGGACGGCCCGGCCAGAACCTTCCGTTTCACTGGGCCGCTGGCCGCTCTGGAGCCGGACACCCTGGAGCAGCTTTTTGAGCGGGCACAGACCTGTCTGACCATTCAGATTTGAACCGGGGGCTCCGCCCCCTTTGGAAAGGAGCATATTATGGCAAGCAATCGAATTGGACGCATCAATGAGGAGATCCAGCGGGAGCTCTCCGCCCTGATCCCCGGCGTCAAGGATCCCCGGGTCACCGGGATGATCTCCGTTACCGCAGTCAGCACCACCCCTGATCTGAAATACGCCAAGATCTATGTCAGCGTTCTGGACAAAAGCAGTGAGGCTCAGGTGTTGAAGGGTCTGAAATCCGCCGGCGGCTGGCTCCGCCGGGAGCTGGGACGCTCTCTGAACCTGCGCAACACCCCGGAGCTGTCCTTCGTCCCTGACGACTCCATCGATCAGGGCGCTCATATTCTCTCCCTGCTCCGGGACCCCCAGGTAGTCAAGCCGGTCAATCCGGACAACCACTATGGCGAGGATCAGGAGGATGAGGCATGACCATCTCCTCCTCTCAGGCAGCAGAGTTCCTTGCCGCTCATGACCAGTATCTGATCCTCACCCACGTCCGCCCGGATGGCGACACCGTCGGTTGTGCTGCCTCCCTGTGCCGTGCCCTCCGCTCTCTGGGCAAGGCCGCCCATGTCCTGCCCAATCCGGAGATCACCCCCCTGTTCTCCCCCTATCTGAAGGGACTTCTGGCCCCGGAGGAGTTTCTTCCGGACACAGTAGTCTCTGTGGACATAGCCGCCCGGAGCCTGTTCCCAGACAACGCCCTGACCTACCTCCCCCGGGTGGATCTGGCCATCGACCACCATCCGTCCCAGGAGTTTTTTGCCCGGGAGACCTGTCTGGACGCCGGACGGGCCGCCTGCGGCGAGTTAATGTACGACATCCTGCGGCAGCTTGGCCCAGTCACCGCTGACATCGCTCTCCCTCTGTATGTGGCCGTGTCCACCGACTGCGGCTGCTTCGTATACGGGAACACCTCTGCCGACACCCACCGGGTGGCCGCCGCCCTGATGGACACGGGGATCCCCACAGCGGAGCTGAACAAGCGCCACTTCCGCACCAAAAGTTTCCGCCGCCTGCGTCTGGAAAGCCTGCTTACCGAATCCATGGAGTTTCATGACGATGGTGAGATCGCCATCGCCACCATCAGTCTGGAGATGCTGGCCCAGCTTCAGGCTACCGAAGCGGATGCAGAGGACATCGCCGCCTTTGTGGGACAGGTAGAGGGAGTCAAGACCGGCATCACCATTCGGGAACTGAAGCCCGGATGCTGTAAGATCTCCCTGCGCACCGACCCAAGCCAGCTAAACGCCAGCGCTGTATGTGCCCTTCTGGGAGGCGGCGGCCATGCCGCCGCTTCCGGAGCTACGGTGGATGGTGATATCCAGCAAACCAAAGAGGTCCTGATGACTGCCATTCGCCAGGTTCAGGGCCTCCAGGCTTGACAGGAGGCACTATGGCCAACGGAATTTTAATCATTGATAAGCCCCAGGATTGGACCAGTATGGATGTATGTGCCCGGCTGCGCCGCTGTTTGGGCGAACGTCGGATCGGGCATGCTGGTACGCTGGATCCCATGGCAACCGGTGTACTTCCTGTCTTTGTGGGGCGGGCCACCCGGGCAGTAGAGTTTGCCTCTGAAGGACAGAAAGAATATCTGGCCGGACTGCGTCTTGGACTGGTCACTGACACTCAGGATACCTCCGGCGCAGTGCTGGAGGAGACACCCGCTGCGGTGACCCTCGGGGAGCTGGAGGCCGTCCTGCCTCGCTTCCGCGGTTCGATTCAACAGATTCCTCCCATGTATTC
>JAYCWP010000018.1:0-27234 GCA_037257225.1 Lawsonibacter sp. | reverse complement strand
ACCATGTCTCCTTTTATATACTTTTCAATTTGCGAAACTTATTGTACCTTATCTATAGATTCATCTGATCGAACTCAATTTTCTTGTAACGGGTCAGCTCTATTCCTAGATTTCCCCAAAAAGCGGACAAGTCCCCTGCTATAATGGGAAAACATGGAAGGAGTGTGATGGTATGAGCAGCTGGCACAGCAAGCCGCTGCCGCGGCTTTTAGAGGAATTGGATGCCCGTCCCAGCGGACTGTCTCAGCACCAGGCGGAGGAGCGCCTGCGGCGCACAGGGCCAAATGAACTGGAGCCGCCGCCTCAGGCGGGGCTTCTGGGGCGGCTATTGGAACAGATGCGGGATCCCATGATCCTGGTGCTGCTGGGGGCAGCGGGGCTTTCCCTGGCAGCCAGCGGAGGAGAGGAGTGGCTGGATGCGGCTATTATCCTTGTGATTGTGGCGGTCAACAGCGTAATTTCTATCTTTCAGGAGGACCGTGCCCAGCACGCCTTAGAGGAATTGCGCAGGCTGTCCGCACCTCAGGCTACTGTTCTGCGGGGCGGACGTCCGGTCAAGCTTCCTGCGGCCCAACTGGTCCCTGGAGATGTGATTCTGCTGGAGGCTGGTGATCTGGTTCCGGCCGATGCGCGTATTTTAGAGTGCAGCCGGCTTCAGGCAGATGAGTCCGCCATGACGGGAGAGTCTATTCCGGTGGAAAAGGCGCCTGCCGATGTTTTGGCAGAGGGAGCACCTTTGGGAGACTGGACCAACATGGTGATCTCCGCTACCCTGATTACCGCAGGGCGGGGGACTGCTTTGGTGTGTGCGACCGGGATGGACACCCAGATGGGACATATCGCTGGACTGCTCTTGGGAGACGAGGGGACGGACACCCCTCTTCAGCAGAAAATGGGAGAGATCTCCCGAACTCTGTCTTTTCTGTGTTTATCGGTTTGTGCGGTCATGTTTGGGGTGGGCTTGATCCAAGGGAAGCGGATGCTGGATATGTTCCTTACTGCTGTGTCTCTGGCGGTGGCCGCCATCCCGGAGGGGCTGCCCGCCATTGTTACCATTGTACTAGCGCTTGGAGTGGGACGGATGGCCGCTCGGGGCGCTATCGTCAAAAAACTGCCTGCGGTTGAAACATTGGGGTGTGCAGGAGTGATCTGCTCCGACAAGACCGGGACTCTCACCCAGAACCGAATGACGGTGCAGGAGGTGTGGATCCCTGCTGGTGGACGGCGAAGAGATGCGCTGCTGGCTGGGGCTTTGTGCAACGATGCCAGACTGGAGTGGAGGGCGGGGGCCCCAGCTGCACAGGGAGACCCCACAGAGGGGGCACTCGTTGTGGCCGCTGCCCGTGAGGGGCTGGATCGGAACAAGCTGGAGGAACAATGGCCCCGACAGGGGGAGCTTCCCTTCGATTCCAGTCGGAAGCTTATGTCTACCATCCATCCAAAACCGGAGGGGGGCTTCCGGATCTTTGTCAAAGGTGCGCCGGACATTTTGCTGGAATGCTGTACCAACGGCCCGCAGGGGCCTCTTACCCCGCGGCAGCGAGAAGGAATCCTGCGGGCCAATGAGGAGATGGCTGGGCGGGCCCTGCGGGTATTGGGGGTGGCCAGCCGGGATTTGGCGTTTCTGCCGCCATCTGTGACACCTGCGGCCATCGAGAGCGGGCTGACCTTTCTGGGCTTATTTGGCATGATGGATCCTCCTCGTCCTGAGGTGCGGGGGGCGGTGGCTCTGTGCCACCGGGCCGGAGTCCGGCCAGTGATGATCACCGGGGATCATAAGGCCACGGCCTTGGCGGTGGCTCGGGAACTGGATATTTACCGGCCGGGAGACTTGGCAGTGACCGGGGCGGAACTGGAATTTCTGCCCCAGGAGGCTTTGGAGGAGGATATCCACCGCTTTTCTGTATTCGCCCGTGTGTCTCCTGAACACAAAATGCGTATTGTAAAGGCATGGCAGAAGCGGGGGTGTGTGGTAGCCATGACGGGGGATGGGGTAAACGACGCCCCGGCCCTAAAGGCGGCAGACATTGGCTGCGCGATGGGACGCTCTGGTACTGATGTGGCGAAGGGGGCGGCTGACCTTATCCTCACCGATGATAACTTCTCCACCATCGTATCTGCCATTGAGGAGGGGCGTGGGATCTGGTCCAACATCCGCAAGGCCATCCACTACCTTCTTTCCTGCAATATTGGAGAGATCCTTACTATTTTTACCGCTACCCTTCTGGACTTTGGACAGATGCCCTTGGCGCCGGTGCAGCTTCTGTGGCTCAATCTGGTTACGGATTCCCTCCCGGCGCTGGCGCTGGGAGTGGAACCGGTGGAGGATGGCGTCATGGAGCAGCCGCCCCGTCCGGCAGACCGTGGGCTGTTTGACCGGAGTTTCTCCCTTCGACTGGCCTGGCAGGGTTTGATGGTGGGAGGACTGACTCTGACCGCCTATTTTCTGGGCTTTACCAGACTGGCTGCCCCGGGTCTGGAGGGGGCAGTGGCCAACACCATGGCCTTCGCCACCCTCACCCTGTGCCAGCTGTTCCATGCCTTCAATGTCCGCAGTGAGGACCGCTCCCTGCTGGAGCAGGGCCTGCTGTCCAACCCCGCCATGAACAAGGCATTTTTGGCCGGGGCCGCCATGCAGCTTGCGGTGCTTCTGTTCCCGCCACTCCGAAGCGTGTTTTCCGTGGTTTCCATGGATGGAGGACAGTGGATCACCGTTTTACTGCTGGCTTCGGCCCCCATTCCCATCTGTGAACTGGCCAAGGCGCGTGGCCGACGCCGGAAGATGGAGGAGATGCGGGGTGGCCAGCCCAGCCGTGAGACGAGCCGGCCGGTGAGCGGCGCGGGTGCGGCGAAATAGGATCCCCGGCTTTTGTCCGTACCAGAAGCATATATCCCCCTGGCCGCCTATGGACAGCCAGGGGGATATATGCGTATATCAGAGTTTATTTTTCTTCAACAGACGAATGTCATCCCCAAAGAAGTGGAGAACATGATACTCCCCGATGAGGCGGGAGGCGATCTGGGGAGAGTAGCGCCGGGCGGCTTCCTCCATGGTGAGGTTGGAGGAGATCACCGTGTGCCGGTTGGCGACCAGCCTGGTGTTCAGAAGTTCATACAGGGCGGACTGAACGAACTGGGTGGTCAGTTCGCTGCCCAGGTCGTCCAGAATGAGCAGGTCACAGGTGAGATACCGCCGGGTCTCATCCAGGGCAGTCTGCACGCCCTCTGCGTCCCGCTGGAACTTCCGGGTCTCAAACTGGGCAAAGATATTGCCTGCGGTGTCGTACACCACAGAACGGCCCTGCTCTGACACGGAGCGGGCGATGCAGGCAGACAAAAAGGTCTTGCCCAATCCAGGAGCGCCGGATAGGAACAGGTTTTTGAAGTAAAAACGGCCGAATTTCTGGGCATAGTTCAGACACACCTCGTATACCAGATCCATATTCTCCCGAGGGGAGGTGCCCCGTCCGGGCCACACGGACTGGCTGTAATAGTCCAGACGGAAGGTGTCAAAGGACTGCTCTCCCAAATCCAGCAGTTTGGAAAGCTCCCGGATCTGCTCCTGGGTGCAGAGAGATCTTAGACAGTCACACATCTGGGCCCCCCTCCATCCGGTGTCTCCGCATTTGGGACAGGCGGGTTTGTCGTCCAGGGCGTCCTCGGGCAGGCCCAGCGCGCCCAGCAGTACGGCACGCTCCTGCTGAAGTTCCAGGTTTTTGTCCCGGATGGCGCGCACTGCGTCACCGGCATTCTCGCCCTTTCGAAGGGAAGCAGCTACCAGTTCGGCCATGGTGCCCTGAAGACGCCGGTCCAGTTGAGCCAACCGGGGCTCTTTGGCATAGGTCTGCCGCCGGAGCAGCTCACGCTCATCCTCGCGGCGGCGCTTCTCCTCCTCGAGCCGGGCAGAGGCCCGGCGCAATACATTGGGATCGTAAGCCATGGGTTCAGCCCTCCATCTGCTTCATCTGTTCCATCAAGCGGCGCATCCGCTCCATATCCTCCCGGGCCTGTTCCGCCTCCCGGGAGGCGGCAGCGGGAGAGGATGGCGCGGCGGCCTGCACCGGCCTGGGGTCCCGGTCCCCGGCCTGGATGGCCGCCAGGGTGTGCAGGCCCTTCTCGTGCCACCGGCGGAGGATGCCGTTCATATAGCTCCAGTCCATGGACTGCTTTTTCATCACCGTGCGCTCGTAGGCCGCCCGGAGAGCCTCATCGTCGAAGCCCATCTGATCCCAGGCGGCAATATAATTCTTCTCACGCTCCACCAAAGGCCGGGGCGGGATATCCAGCAGCCGAAGCACTTCTGCTCCGCGGCCGCGCAGCCGCACCAGGGTTTGGAGATAGCGCTCTGCAGCCTCCACTGTGTCGATCCCCTTCCGGGCCCAGACAAAGCCCTCCCGGCGGATCTGGGAGAGGAAGGGCTTGCGGCCGGGGCCGTATTTTCGCTCCATCTCCTCCACGCACCAGTTGACCAGAAGAAAGATGACCTCGGTGGGCAGGGCCAGGTGGTCATACAGGGTGTACAGGATCTTTAAATCGTTGGCGGTGAGTTTTTTGCCCAGCCGCCGCTCCACCTCATCGGCCAGGGCCGGGAAGGTGGAAGCCGGGTCGCTGAGGGCGGCAGTGATATCCTCCGCCCCATACTCTGGAGGAGGGGTTTCCGCGGGGACGGCAGGAGCCGCAGGGGCGGCGGACAGGGCGGCTGGAGCCAGTCCGTGCTCCTTCAGCTGATCCAGTGCCCGCTGCTTTCGGTCCTCCGGCCAGCGCAGGCCGTCCGGCGTGCCCCGGCGCAGCAGATGCAGATATAGCAGGGCGGCGTCGCCGCTGTCCAGCTTCAAAAGCCGGTCAGCTGCCTGGTCCGTCATAGCGACCACGCTGCCCGGCATCAACAGTTGGGCCATTCTCCGCCCTCCCTTTCTGTTTTGATCTGTTCCATTTTACCGCAAAATCCGTCGGGAGTAAACAGGAAATACGTGCAGCTTCCCGACTGCCGCTCTGGTGTGCTTCATTTCAGGTGGAGGAATGCTACAGCTGCCACATGATGAGACATGGAATGGAGATATGAATGGAATAAAAGGCGTAAGATAGGGCCGTCAATAGTTTTCAGCCTGTTCAATACAGGATCGCATCCTGAGCGGTGAAGTGTAAATGCGTGGCCGATGCCGTTTCCGGTTTACAAACGGCCCTTGGCTATGATAAAATAGCAACCATCTCAAGGAAGGAGGCGGGACCCGGTGGCCCATAATTTTTTCCCTATGATTGCCCGGATGCGGTATATCTCCCGGTGGGGACTGATGCGCAACACCCAGCCGGAGAATATTCAGGAGCACTCCCACCAGGTGGCGGTTCTGGCCCATGCCCTGGCTGTGATCCAGAACCAGTATTTCGGCGGAAATGTGGACCCTGGCCAGGTGGCTGTGGCTGCTTTGTACCACGATGCCAGCGAGATCCTCACCGGTGACCTGCCTACCCCCATCAAATATGACAACCCGGGTATCCAGAGTGCCTACCAGCAGGTGGAGGCGGTGGCGGTGGGAAAGCTGCTGTCCATGCTGCCGGAAGAGCTGCGCCCCGCTTATGAGGAGGCGCTGACCATTCCGGATCCGGAACTGCGGGCCTTAGTCAAGGCTGCGGACAAACTCTCTGCCTATCTTAAGTGTGTGGAAGAACTGAAGGCGGGAAATTTGGAGTTCAAAAAGGCCCGGGAGCAGACGTATACGGCCCTGTGCCAGAAGCCGATCCCGGCTCTGAGTTATTTCATGGAGCATTTTTTGGATGGTTTTGAATTGACATTGGATGAATTGAATTAGGCGTTTGGGCTGCTGCAGGCGGACGTAGTGTGATATGAATAAGGAAGGAAGATATACCTATGAAAGCGATCGTAACTGTCATTGGCAAGGATCATGTGGGGATCACCGCTGCGGTGTGTTCCCTGCTGGCTCAGCACAGTATCAACATCCTGGACATTAGTCAGACCATTTTGCAGGACTATTTCACCATGGTGATGCTGGTGGACACTGAAGCCTGCGACAAGTCCATTGTAGAGATCTCTCGGCTGTTGGAACAGGCTGGTCAGGAGCGGGGGCTGTCTATCCGTATCCAGCGGGAGGATATTTTTGATGCAATGCATCGAATCTAAAAAGAAGCGCAGAGGATAGGTGCACAGGGGCTGCCAACGATGGGACCGGGTCTGCCCGGGGTCGGAGGAGCTGTCTCCCTGTCTGTGCGCTCAATCCGCAGCGTGACAAAGAGAAGCGCGGAGGATATGCGCGCAGGGGAGACAGACTGCGGAGCGGATGGGCAGAGCCCAGGGGCCGCCAACGGCGGGACCGGGTCTGCCCGGAGTCGGAGGAGTTGTCTCCCCGTCTGTGCGCCCAATCCGCAGCGTGACAAAAAGAAGCATGCAGGAGAGCGGAGCAACCGCAGTTATGCGACAACAATTAGGAGGGGCAATTTATGCTCAGTCAACACGAAATCATGCAGACCATCCAAATGATCGACCAGCAGCACTTGGATGTGCGGACCATCACCATGGGGATCTCGCTGCTGTCCTGTGCCCGCAGTGATCCAAAGGCGGCCTGCGATGCGATTTATGATAAGATCACCAGGTACGCTGAAAAGCTGGTGGCCACCGGAGAGGCCATCGAGGCGGAGTTTGGCATCCCCATCGTCAATAAGCGGATCTCCGTCACTCCTATTGCTTTGGTGGCCGCTGCCGCAGAGACCGACAACTACGCTCCATTTGCTGCCGCCCTGGATCGGGCGGCCAAGGCCACTGGCGTCAATTTTATTGGCGGATTCTCCGCCCTGGTACAGAAGGGGATGACGGAGGCCGACCGGAAGCTCATCGCCTCCATCCCTGAGGCGTTGTCTACCACGGACCTGGTGTGCGCCAGTGTGAATGTGGGTTCCACGAAGGCGGGCATCGATATGGATGCGGTGGCCCTGATGGGCCGCACCATCAAGGACCTGGCCCAGCGTACTGCGGATCAGGGTGGCTTTGGCTGTGCCAAGCTGGTGGTGTTCTGCAATGCTGTGGAGGACAATCCCTTTATGGCTGGTGCCTTTCACGGGGTGGGTGAGCCGGAGAAGGTCATCAACGTGGGGGTCTCCGGCCCCGGCGTGGTTCACCATGCCCTTCAGGCGGTGAAGGGCCAGCCCTTTGACGTGGTGGCGGAGACCATTAAAAAGACTGCCTTCCGTATCACCCGCATGGGCCAGCTGGTGGCGCAGGAGGCCAGCCGCCGCCTGGACACCCCCTTCGGCATTGTGGATCTTTCCCTGGCTCCCACCCCGGCGGTGGGTGACAGCGTAGCCCGGATTTTGGAGGAAATGGGTCTGGAGGTGTGCGGTACCCACGGTACCACTGCGGCCCTGGCCTTGCTCAATGACGCGGTGAAAAAGGGTGGTGTTATGGCTTCCTCCCATGTGGGTGGCCTGTCCGGTGCGTTTATCCCGGTGAGTGAGGATGAGGGCATGATTGCCGCCGCCAGTTCCGGGGCCCTTACCCTGGATAAGCTGGAAGCTATGACCTGCGTGTGCTCGGTGGGACTGGATATGATTGCGGTTCCCGGAGATACCTCCGCCGAAACCCTGTCTGCCATTATTGCCGATGAGGCGGCCATCGGTATGGTCAACTCCAAGACCACTGCGGTCCGGCTGATCCCCGCCCCTGGCAAGCAGGTGGGCGACCTGGTGGAGTTCGGCGGCCTGCTGGGCTCTGCCCCGGTGCAGCCGGTCCACCCCTTCTCCGCCCGGGACTTTGTGGCGCGGGGGGGACGGATCCCCGCCCCTATGCAGAGTCTGAAGAACTGAGTGTGGCATCTTTTTATTTCGATTTCAAACAGCGGAAGGGCCTGTCCCTTCCGCTGTTTCGTTATGAGAGGCGGTTCATATTCTGAGAGATGGTAGGGGAGGGGCTTGCTGCTCCTGCTGTCAGTCCGAAATCAGGACGGACTGGGATGCTGGACCAAACGGGGCGCCTGATCGCGCAGAAGCTAATTTCTGCCGGAGAGTTCCTTTGAACTGCCGTGGGGGACCCAGGTCGGCTGTGGATTAGCAAAGAGATGATTTCTCTGCAAATCCTGAAAAGAATGTGCTTCTTAGTGTTTGTTTATAATAAATTCATAAAGTGCCTATTGACAATCCCGGGGGTAGGTGGTACATTATCTTTAGCACTCATGGATGATGAGTGCTAAAGAAACCAAACGAAGTACAGGAGGTGAGCGTATGGAGCTGACCAACCGGAAAAAGCGGATCCTGAGGGCGATCGTAGAGATTTATATTATCACAGCGGAGCCAGTAGGCTCCAAGGCTGTGGCCCAGCAGGCTGGCCTGGACATCTCCACCGCCACCATTCGCAACGAGATGGCCGACCTTACTGAGATGGGCTATCTGGAACAGCCCCACACCTCCGCTGGACGTGTGCCCTCCCCTGTTGGTTACCGGCTGTATGTCAATGAACTGATGGGTGAGCACCAGCTGACCATCCAGGAGACCCAGCGGATTAACGAGGCACTGAACCTGAGGATGGAGGAGTTGGATCGGTGCCTGGATCAGGCGGGAAAGGTGCTCTCCCAAATCAGTGACTACCCAGTCTTTACCGCCGCTGCCCCGCGGATGCGGGTGACAGTGAAGCGGTACGATCTGCTGATGGTGGAGGAAAATGCCTTTATCGCAGTGGTGATGACGGACAACAGTGTGGTGAAAAATAAGCTGGTCCGCATCCCGGACACCCTTTCCGACACCCAGCTCCAGCTGCTCTCCACGGTGCTGAACAGTTCCTTTGTGGGACTGACCCTGGAGGAAATGGAGGACACCTTGGATCGGATGGAGACCCGCTCGGCCCCGGGTGCATTCCAATTGATTTCCATGGTGGTTCAGTTCGCCATCGAGGTCCTGGGCGAGCAGCGCAACCAGCCGGTCCACACGGCGGGGATCACCCACCTGCTGGAGCATCCGGAGTACCGGAGCCTGGATAAGGCCAAGCCGCTGATGAACTACCTGGCGGAGGAAAAAGAGGCCTCCCGTCTCCCGGTCACCTTGGGAGATGGCCAGAACATGAATATCCTCATTGGCCCGGAGAACGTGAACGAGGCTTTAAAGGACACCAGTGTGGTCATGGCCAGCTATGACATTGGAGATAATATGCGGGGCGTCATCGGGGTGGTAGGCCCCACCCGGATGGATTACGCCAAAGTGACAGCGCGCCTGTCCTACTTTGCCGACAGCCTGACCCGGATGTTCGGCAAGGGGGAGCTCCCAGCCGGCAGTGATGGCGGGGACGGACAGGATCAGGAATAGGAGGAACAATAGTCCATGAGCAGGAAAGAGAAACGGCCGGAGGAGACAATGGCCGAGGAGCAGATGGCCCCTGAGACGGCGGAGTCCGTCCAGACCGAACAGCCGGCCTCCGAGGCCAGCGGAGCGGAGACAGATCCCCTGCTGACTGAGCTGGAGGCTCTGAAGGATCAGGCGGCCCAGCAGGAGGACAAATACCTCCGTTTGGCGGCCGAGTACGACAACTACCGCCGGCGTACCACCAAGGAAAAGGAGTCTATTTGGAACGACGCTAAGGCGGACGCCGCATCGGCCTTCCTGCCGGTGTATGATAACCTGGAGCGGGCACTGAAGCAGGAGACCGCCGATGAAGCCTATAAGAAGGGCGTGGAAATGACCATGACCCAGCTGCGGTCCGTGCTGGAGAAACTGGGGATTACGGAGATCCCCGCCTTGGGACAGCCCTTCGATCCCACCATTCATAACGCAGTGATGCATGTGGAGGATGAGAGCCTGGGAGAGAATATTGTAGCTGAGGTGTTCCAGGCCGGCTTTAAGCTGGGAGACAAGGTTATCCGGTTCTCCATGGTAAAGGTGGCCAACTAAAGCGAAGTGTATCGCCGCAGCATGGCAGCCAGATCCAAAACTCATTTTATAAACGACAATCTTTCATATATTTAGGAGGAAAACATTATGTCCAAGATCATCGGTATTGACTTAGGTACTACCAACAGCTGTGTGGCTGTAATGGAGGGCGGCGAGTCTGTCGTCATCCCCAACGCAGAGGGCAACCGTACGACCCCCTCTGTGGTCGCTTTCTCCAAAGACGGAGAGCGCATGGTGGGCCAGGTGGCTAAGCGCCAGGCCATCACTAACCCCGACCGGACTGTCATTTCCATCAAGCGTGAGATGGGTTCTGACTATAAGGTAGACATCGATGGGAAAAAGTACACGCCTCAGGAGATCAGCGCCATGATCCTTCAGAAGCTGAAGGCAGATGCTGAGGCCTATTTGGGTGAGAAGGTTACCGAGGCGGTCATCACCGTTCCTGCTTACTTCACCGATGCCCAGCGTCAGGCCACCAAGGATGCCGGCCGGATCGCTGGCCTGGACGTGAAGCGTATCATCAACGAGCCCACCGCTGCGGCTCTGGCCTATGGTGTGGACAAGGAGAATGCCCAGAAGGTCATGGTCTATGACCTGGGCGGCGGCACCTTCGATGTGTCCATCCTGGACATTGACGACGGTGTCATCGAGGTGCTGGCCACCGCCGGCAACAACCGCCTGGGCGGCGATGACTTTGACAAGTGCGTTATGGACTGGATGGCTGCCGAGTTCAAGAAGGCTGAGGGCATCGACCTCACCGGCGACAAGGTTGCCATGCAGCGCCTGAAGGAGGCTGCTGAGAAGGCTAAGATCGAGCTGTCCGGCGTTACCTCCACCAGCATCAATCTGCCCTATATCACCGCTGACGCCACCGGCCCCAAGCACCTGGACCTGACTCTGAGCCGCGCCAAGTTCAATGAGCTGACCCACCACTTGGTGGAGGCCACCGCTGGCCCCGTTAAGCAGGCCATGAGCGATGCCGGCCTGTCCGGCAGCCAGATCTCCAAGGTCCTGATGGTAGGCGGCTCCAGCCGGATCCCCGCTGTCCAGGACGAGGTGAAGAAGCTCACCGGCAAGGAGGGCTTCAAGGGCATCAACCCCGATGAGTGCGTGGCTTCTGGTGCGGCCCTCCAGGGCGGTGTGTTCACCGGCGATGTGAAGGACCTACTGCTGCTGGACGTCACCCCCCTGTCCCTGGGCATCGAGACCATGGGCGGCGTGATGACCAAGCTCATCGAGCGCAACACCACCATCCCCGTGAAGAAGAGCCAGACCTTCACTACCGCCGCCGACAACCAGACCTCCGTGGAGGTCCATGTGCTCCAGGGCGAGCGTGAGATGGCTCAGTACAACAAGACTTTGGGCCGCTTCAACCTGGACGGCATTGCCCCTGCCCGCCGCGGCGTGCCTCAGATCGAGGTTACCTTTGACATCGACGCCAACGGCATCGTGAACGTATCCGCCAAGGATCTGGGCACTGGCAAGGAGCAGCACATCACCATCACCTCCTCCACCAATATGTCCAAGGAGGACATCGACAAGGCGGTCCATGAGGCCGAGCAGTTTGCCGCCGAGGATAAGAAGCAGCGCGAGGCGGCCGATGTGCGCAACCAGGCTGACCAGATGGTGTTCCAGACGGAAAAGACCCTGGAGGATATGGGTGACAAGCTGGATGCCGGTGACAAGGCCAATGTGGAGTCCGCCCTGGGCAAGCTGAAGGAGACCCTGAAGGGGAACGACACTGAGGCCATCAAGAATGCCACTGAGGAGCTGACAAAGGCCTTCTATGCCGTCAGCGAGAAGCTGTATCAGCAGAATGGCCAGCAGGCCGGCGGCCCTGATATGGGCGGCGCCAACTTCGGCGGCGGCCAGGCTGGCGGGAACGACGCAGGCCCCGACGTGGTAGATGCAGACTATACCGTGGTGGACGACGATAATAAGTAACGAAGATCATATACCGGAGTGGGGCGGAGAATCTCTTCGTCCCACTCGGGGCGTTTCAGCGGGCGTGCACGGTACGTCCCTATAAAATGGAGTGGGGCGTAGGGGGGCGCCGTGTGCGCCCGCTGTTTTATCCCTCCATTTCCAAGAGGTGAAGCAAGAATGGCAGAACAGAAACGAGATTATTACGAGGTGCTGGGCGTTAGCAAGGGCGCCTCGGACGAAGAAATCAAGAAGGCCTACCGCAAGCTGGCGAAAAAGTACCATCCAGACGTGAATCCCGGAGATCAAGCGGCGGAGGCTAAATTCAAAGAAGTGAATGAGGCGTACAGCATCCTCTCTGACAAGGAGAAGCGGGCCCGGTACGATCAGTTCGGACACGCGGGGGTGGATCCCAATTATGGTGCGGGCGGCCCCGGCGGCGGCTTTGGCTTCGATATGGGGGACATTGATCTGGGCGACATCTTCGGCTCCTTCTTCGGCGGCGGCTTTGGAGGTTTCGGCGGCTCATCCTCCGCCCGGCGCAGTGGGCCCCAGAAGGGGGAGAGCCTGCGGGCCAACCTCACCATCACCTTTGAGGAGGCTGCGTTTGGCTGTGAAAAGGAGCTAAACCTGAACCGCAGTGAGGAGTGTGAGGTGTGTCACGGCTCCGGCTGTGAGCCTGGAACCACCGCGGAGACCTGCCCCGACTGCCGGGGCACTGGTGTGGTACGGGTGCAGCAGCGCACCGGTGGGTTTGCCTTCTCCAGCACAGCGGCCTGCACCCGCTGCCGGGGTACCGGCAAGATCATTCACAGCCCCTGTAAGGCCTGCGATGGCAGCGGCAGCGTGAAAAAGAGCAAACGGGTCACGGTCAGTATTCCCGCTGGTATCGATGACGGCCAGGCTGTCTCCCTGCGGGGACAGGGCAATGCGGGCAAAAATGGCGGCCCTGCCGGCGACCTGATTGTGGGAGTGCGGGTGAAGCCCAGCAGCCAATTCCGCCGGGACGGAACCACTGTTTTGTATGAGCAGCCGGTGACCTTCTATCAGGCGGTCATGGGCGCGGAGCTGGAGATCCCCACCATTGACGGCAAGGTGAAGTACAACCTGCCTGCCGGGACCCAGCCTGGGACCACCTTCCGCCTGCGGGGCAAGGGAATCCCGGAGCTGCGGGGCAGGGGCCGGGGCGACCAGTATGTCACTGTCCGGGTTCAGGTCCCCACCTCCCTCAGCGGGGAACAGAAGGAAGCCCTGCGGGCCTATGCGGAGGCGATGGGCGAAAATGTTCCGGAAGAGGGTGGCCTGAAGGGCTTCTTTGATAAGCATAAAAAGCGGAAGTGAACCGCAGAAGTTCAAAACATAAGCAGCCCGCCGGGCCCCGAAAAGGGCCCGGCGGGCTGCTTATGTTTTGACCACAGGGCGTTATACTTCCATGATGACCGGCAGGATCATGGGGGAACGTTTGGTCTTTTTATAGAGGTAGTTAGACAGGTCGGCCTTGATGGACTGCTTGATGGCAGACCAGTCGGTGGCGTAGCGGGTATCCACGTCCAGAATAGCGTCCAGAGCCACCTGCCGCAGTTCGTCCATCAGACCCTCGGACTCCTTCACATATACGAAGCCCCGGGTGATAATGTCCGGGCCGGAGACCAAGGCTCCATCCTCACCGGACATGGAGACTACCACCACTACCATACCGTCCTGAGCCAGGTGGCGGCGGTCCCGCAGGACCACGCTGCCCACATCGCCCACGCCGGAGCCGTCCACGAACACCTTGCCCGCAGTGACGGTGCCGCCCAGCTTGCAGCTCTTGGGAGTCAACTCGATGACACGGCCGATGTCGCTGATCAAGATATTTCGGGGGTCCATGCCCATCTGGCGGGCCAGTTTGGCGTGAAGTTTCAGATGGCGCTGCTCTCCGTGGACCGGAATGAAGAATTTGGGCTTCACCAGGCCGTGGATGATTTTCAACTCTTCCTGGCAGGCGTGGCCGGACACATGGAGGGGGAGTTCCCGCTCGTTGACCACATCGGCTCCCTTGCGATAGAGTTCATTGATGACGTTGCCCATGGCATTTTCGTTGCCTGGAATGGTGGAGGCGGAAACGATCACTTTATCACCGGGCTGGATGTCTACCTGGCGGTGGGTGGAGAAGGCCATCCTGGACAGGGCGGACATAGTCTCGCCCTGACTGCCGGTGGTGATGATGCACACCTTGTTCTTGGGCAGAGACTTGATGTGATTTAGATCCATCAGCACCCCGTCCGGGATATTCATATAGCCCAGGGCGGTGGAGACTTTCATGGCGTTCTCCATAGAGCGGCCTGTGACTGCAACCCGCCGGCCATACCGAGCCGCCACGTTGATGATTTGCTGGAGACGGTCCACATTGGAGGCGAAAGTAGTGACGATGATACGTTCCTCACAACCCTTGAACAGTACATCGAAAGAGTTGCCCACACTGCTCTCGCTGCGGGTATATCCCGGGCGTTCCACATTGGTGGAGTCAGCCAGCAGGGCCAGCACACCATCACGCCCCAGAGCACCGAAGCGGGCCAAATCGATCATTCCGCCTTGGATAGGGGTGGTGTCGATCTTGAAGTCACCAGTATGGACCACAGTGCCCACTGGGGACTTGATGGCGAAGGCCACAGCATCCGCAATGGAGTGGTTCACATGGATAAACTCCACAGAGAACTTGCCTGCCTGGATCACATCTCCTGCCTCACAGGTGATCATCTTGGTCTTAGATACCAGACGGTGCTCCTCCAGCTTCAGCTGGATCAGCCCGGCACTCATCCGGGTGGCATAGATGGGCGCATTGACAGAACGCAGCACATAGGGGATGGCCCCGATGTGGTCTTCGTGCCCGTGGGTGATAAAGATGCCCCGGATCTTGCTCTGGTTCTTGATGAGATAGCTTACGTCAGGGATGACCACATCGATGCCATACATATCGTCATCCGGGAACCCCATGCCGCAGTCCACAACAATGATGTCGTTGCCATACTCATAGACTGTCAGGTTCTTGCCGATCTCATTCAGACCGCCCAGAGAGATGATTTTCAATTTTTCAGCCATAAAATTTTCGTTACTTCCTTTCTGATCGTTACATCATAGCACTGTTTTGTTATCAACAGGCGCAAAATATCCCGCCCTGTTCTGTGCGGTCTGTAAAACGACCAGACGAAGAAACCTGCCCCCGCAGCCCTGCCTCGCCTAGGGAGATCCGCTTTTCTTCGTCTTTGGTGAGATGTTTGAAACGCCCGGCGCAGTCCCAGCCGGCCTGCTTGCACGGTCTGGGAGTGCGCTATTTAAACGCGGGGGGCGAACACAGCTGCTCGAGCACTCCATCCGCGTATAAATCCACTTTGGGGCCGATAGCAAATAACGGCCCATCAAGGAATTGAGTTAAATGTAGTATACCACAACTTTCCTCTGCTGTATACCTCTGAAACATAATCAGACAGAAACTTTGCCAAGTTGACAGTTTTCTGGAAAACTCTCGTTTCTTATGGGAAGTATCTTGTCTCTTCCGGCAAAATATGGTATACTTTTCCTAGTAAATTCGGATGCGGTAGGAGGGAGGCCCAACGGATAAAGGGAAAACGGGACAGAACTTTCGGGCCCTGATATGCAGATGTTCTGCTTTTATGGATGATTTCTTCCGTTTTGTCCCTTTTTTCGGTGGATTTACCCCGTTTTGATGCTCTAGTCCTGCGTCTCCGATTCCGGGGAGGCCTGTGTATGAATATCCAGGTTTTTGGAACCTCTAAAAGTTTTGATACGAAAAAAGCGGAACGTTGGTTCAAGGAACGGCGGATCCGCTTTCAATTCATCGATTTAAAAAAGTACGGTATGAGCCGGGGAGAATTGACCAGTGTGCGCCAGGCTGTTGGTCTGGAGGCCATGGTGGATCCCAAGCATCCGGATGCTGTGCTGCTCCAATATCTTGCCTCTGACGAGGCTAAGATGGATAAGCTGTTTCAGAATCCAGCACTGCTCCGTACCCCCATTGTCCGAAATGGAAAGCAGGCTACGGTGGGCTACTGCCCTGAGATTTGGGCGGGCTGGTCCTGATCCGATCCCGTGGAGGTGGTCCGCCATGGCACGGAGTGCCAATCAAAAGCTGAAGCTGCTGTACCTGTATCAGATCCTGACACAGCAGACTGATGAGGAACATCAGCTGACGGTGCAGGAATTGATTTCCAAGCTGGCCTGCCATGATATTCAGGCGGAGCGCAAGAGTATCTATGACGATTTGGATGCCCTATCCCGTTTTGGTGTGGACGTCCAATGTCGAAAGGGAAAACATCCTGGGTGGTTTGTAGGCGCCCGGGAATTTGAACTGCCGGAACTTCGATTATTGGTGGACGCAGTCCAGTAATGTGGATCGACTGCACACTGCAATCGCAGAGCGGAGAGCCATCACATTTCAATATTTTGACTATGATATCCAGCGGAAGAAAGTTCTGCGGCGGAGAGGACAGCAGTATGTTGTCTCCCCATATGGGCTGATTTGGAATCATGACAACTACTATCTGGTGGCGTATGGCAGCTTGCACCGGGAGATGCGCCACTATTGCGTGGACAAGATGATGGAGATTTCCATCACAGATTTGCCCCTAGAGGGCACAGAGCAATATCCCGCCTTTGACATTGCCGCATATGGGCAGAAGTATTTTGGGATGTACAGTGGAGAAGAGGTGACCGTTACGCTGCGGGGAACACGCGCAATGGTGGGCGTGATCCTAGACCGCTTTGGTCAGGATGTGATTCTGGTCCCGGACGGACCGGACCACTTCACCGTCAGCATTCCTCTGGTGCTGAGCCCCCAGTTTTTCGGGTGGCTGTTCGCATTGGAGACAGAGCTTGTGCTCATCGCACCGGCTCGGGCCGTTTCTCAATATCGGGAAAGGCTCCGGCTGGTTCAAGGCCAATATCTCCCAGATCAATAGGCGGTTCAGAAATTGAGAGGAGGTACTTCTATGAAGCGTATCCTTGTAGTAGACGGCGATATGGATGTCCGGGCTCAGATCGGACGGCACGCACGGCTGGAGGGATATGATGTGGCCGAAGCCAGCGATGGCAATACCGCGGTGGCCCTCTGTCGGCAGAGTGCATTTGATTTTGTCATTCTTGCTGTGATGCTGCCGGAGATGGACGGGTTTTCTGTCTGTCAAACGATCCGCAGTTTTTCTCAGATTCCGATCCTAATCCTATCCGAACGAGGCGATGAAGCTGACCGGATTCACGGGTTGGAACTGGGAGCGGACGATTATGTAGTCAAGCCCTTCTCTCCCCGGGAACTGATGCTGCGGATTTCGGCCATCATGAAGCGCGGCCCGCTGCTGGACTCTATGCGGCAGCGAAGTATTGAACAAGATGGCATCTATATCGATTTAATTGCTCGCAGGGTTATGGTGGATGGAAACCAGGTCAGCCTGACGCCGAAGGAATTTGATGTGCTGGCCCTGCTAGTTGCCAATCCGGATGTAGTTTTTTCCCGGAAAAAGATTTTGGATACTGTCTGGGGCGGCGATCTTCCTGAGGATACCCGCACCCTGGATACCCATATTAAGCAGGTCCGGCGGGCCATTGCACCGTATAATGACCGGATCGTTACTTTGCGTGGAGTGGGCTACCGCTTTGAGAAAAAATGAATGGTAGACAGCTGCGGTCTACCAAATGTCTACCAGATGTGAGTCCCAGAAGTCTTGCGGTGCAAGGCTTCTGGGGCTTTTTACTTTGCGTGTTTTTGAAGTCGGTCTACCAGTAGTCTACCAATGTGATTTTTCGCGGGAAGAGAGCTTGACTTTTGAAGTTTTCTACCGGGATTTTGTATTTTTTCATGGCTGTAAGAGGTGTTATGCTCTCACAAGATGTGGGCTTCCAATGATTGGAGGCACGCATCTGATATTTAGGGCATGCAGTCTGCTCCCTGAAAGAGAATAACCAACCCCGCAGCTTGAAAAAATCAAGGAGGAATTCCAATGAGAAACCTGAAGCGTGCTCTCAGCCTGGGCCTCACCGCCACCATGATCTCTGGTCTGATGGTGATGGGCAGCAGCGCCGCGAGCTATGCGGACGTGACTTCCGAGCAGAATCAGGAAGCCATTGAGGTGCTCAAGGCCGTTGACATCATGGTCGGCGACGAGAAGGGCAACTTCAATCCTGAGGCCAAGGTCACCCGCAACGAGATGGCCGTTGTTATGTCCAACCTGATGGCTTACAACGTGGCCAGCTACAAGAACACCAGCCCCTTCACCGACGTGCCCAGCTGGGCCGAGCCCTATGTGGCCGCCTGCTACACCAACGGCATCACCAGCGGCTATGACAAGGTGACCTACGGCGGCAACGATTCCGTTACCACCGCTCAGGCCGCTCTGATGGTCATGAAGGCTCTGGGCTACTTCCAGTATCAGTCCGACTTCGGCGCTGACTGGCAGCTGTCCACTGTCGCCCAGGGCAACAAGATCGACCTGTTCGACGACGTTGACTCCGGAGTCAAGGAGGCCATGACCCGCAACGACCTGGCTCAGCTGGTGCTGAATGCTCTGGAGTCCGGCACCGTCGAGGCCGACGACGACACCATCAAGGTCGAGACTGGCGACGTGTCCGTCTCCGCCGGCAAGGTGAAGTACAACTTCATCACCAGCGGCAAGGACTATGCCTACGCCATCAACGACAAGCTGGCCACCGACAACAACGGCGAGTACTCCAAGGGCTCCATCGTGGAGCTGGGCGAGAAGCTGTACTCCGGCGACCTGACCAAGGAAAACGGCTATGACGACTTCGGCCGCCCCGCCACTGTGTGGGACTATCAGGCCAAGGAGATCGGCACCTTCGCTGAGAAGGCCGACCACACCTTCACTGCCAAGATGACCTCCAAGGCTCTGTACAACGAGGTCGGCAAGACTGCCACCGACAGCTACAAGTGGACCGTCTCCTTCAACGGCGAGACCGTGAAGTACGACGGCGACAAGCTGAACGCCAACAAGAGCGACGATGACAAGGACTTCTTTGCGAAGGCCACCGGCGAGAATGCTCTGACTGGCAACGGCGTGGTCACCGAGGTGTTCGTGGACGGCACCGACAAGACCGTGGACGTGGCCATCATCGAGTACTATGCCGCTGAGGTCCTGAAGGTTGACGAGGACGACAAGACCATCACCCTGTCTGACCTGGACGAGGGTCCCGCCAAGACCACCGACGAGTTCGACACCACCCTCTTTGAGGAGGACGAGATTGTCATCTACTCCTATGCCAACGGCGACATCCAGGACGTCTATGCCGCTGAGAAGCTGGAGGGCGAGGTCACCCGCGTCCGCGCCATCACCAATGACCAGGACGGCGACAACTTCGTCGTGGGCGGCACCACCTATAAGTACAACAAGAACGCCAAGGCCAACCGTCTGACCACCGACAACGTGGACAACGACGTGGTCGCCTATCTGGACGCCAACGGCTATGTGGCCTACATCGACGAGTCCGCCGTGACTTACGATTACGCCTACGTTCTGTCCATGGGTACTGACGACGATCAGTACGGCAAGGGCGATAACAAGGGCACCACCGTGTACGCACGCCTGGTTCTGACTGACGGCACTATGGTTAAGGTTGAGACCGACGTTAAGAATGGTAACACCGATCTGAATAACCACCTCGTGTCCTACACTGTAGATAAGAACGACGTCTACTCTCTGTCTGACCGTAGCGAGAAGGCGATTGCTGTGGATGAGAATCTGAAGATCGAGAACGGCGTGGCCGGCATGGACATCGCCTTCAACAGCCTGAGCCGCTACACCGCCAACGCCAACACCATCTTTGTGGTCGCTGATACCGACGACGACAGCTATGACGATTACGACTTCACCGTCTACACCGGCGTGAAGAATGTCCCCGACATTGACGGCCGTGCCGAGACCCAGGTTGTTGTCGCTACCGAGAAGGACAGCAACGTGGCCAAGGTGGTCTACATTGAGGACGCCGACACCGCTGGCACCGGCGAGGTCATCTTCGCTAAGGCTAACCCCAACGCCAAGCGGGTGAAGGACACCGAGATCGGTAACTGGTATGAGATCGATGCCGTGGTGGACGGCGAGGTCGTCACCCTGAAGGTGAAGGAAAGCTCCACCGCCGCTGACAAGCTGGTGAAGGACGGTTCCTCCGACATCGTGGCTTTGAAGAGCATCACCGAGAACTCTGACGGCCTGGTCACCAGCATCAAGGCGTATGACAGCTACAATGACGGAGACGGCTATGTCACCGGCGTTGGCACTGAGAAGGCTGAGAAGTCCACTGTTATGCTGAAGTCCATTGACCAGATCAGCGACAAGAATATCCGCTATGCCTGGACTGACGATGTGGCCGTGGTCCGCTACGACTACAAGGGCGACTTCAACATCTCCCGCATCTCCTCCATCAAGAACGACGACAATGACGGTTACATCGCTGTTCTGGACGGCGACGTGATCACCGGCATCTGCGTTCTGGAGGAGGATGACAAGAATCCTCAGAAGCCTCAGAAGCCTCAGGAGCAGGAGAAGGGCCTGGCTCTGAACTCCCTGTCCTTCTCTGATAAGGGTATGAAGATCAACTTCACGAACAACTCCGGCGCTGAGTTCCAGGGCGCTGCAAAGGCTGACGTAGTTGTGAAGAACAGCAAGGGCATTCAGGTCTGTGCGATCAAGGGTGCTCAGGTGACTGAAAGCAGCGTGGCTGATAAGGCCAGTGCCACTATCACCTTCTCCGAGTACACCGCTGTTCCCAGCACCACTGGAGAGTACACTGTGACCCTGACCATCACTTCTGGTCACGGAACCTTCACTGTGACTGGCGTGCTCGGTACCATCTAATCTGGATGATTCCAAGATTATGAGCCAAAAGAGCGTCCCCGGACTTTTGTCTGGGGACGCTCTTAGCTGTTATCTGGTGGTGGAGAAGATGGGGTTTGAATCTGAGCAGTTCATCTGACTTAAGTCGATGTTGGTGTGCCAAATGTTCCGATTCCAAATCAAGTGCACTTTATACCATAATTTGACGGATGATGGAATGCCAGAAAACGGAAAAGTAAGGTGGTGCTTACCATTCTGTAAATGAACGGCATAAAACTTCAGCGGAGATCCAAAGAAGCTATGAGATGAAGAGATTGAGGAGCGGTTGCCATCTCTCACAATTTATTATGACTTCTCCCGGAGTTCATCCAGCAGACGGCCTGCGCCATAGCGCAGACACCGCTGGAGCCTGCGTTCCCCTCGTTTGATGGTGCGGGAGACAGTGGACTTGTCCACGCCCATTTGCTCCCCGATCTCACGCATATTATAGCCCTCGGCATAGTACAGCAGAAGCGCTTTGCGCTGTTTTTCAGTTACATCCTCTTGCAGAGCCTGAATCAGATTGCGCCGAAGCCGATTGATTTCCCGGCTGTTGTCTGCTGACATCTGACGGGAGTAGACGGCCATATCTGCGGCATACGGTCTCCCGCGTCTATATCGTGTATTTGGCATTTCGGTGGTATCCCCTCTCATAATAATGCTGGGTGAGTACTGCCAGTTCCCGGGCTTCCCGTAGCATAATGGACAGCATCCGGATCCGTTCTGACAGCAGACAACGTTCTTCTTCGGCCGCAGTCTGCTCCAGTACTGCCTGGAGCTGGCAGATGCGGGAATCCAGCGCTTGGGCGTGTGTGCGGTACTCTACAGAAAGTTCTTGCAAGGTCATCGTCCGCATTCCTCCTCTTGTTCTATCGCCCGCCGTCTGCGTCCGCCCCGGCGCTCTGCTGCGCAGCGAGCGCATAGGAGGTGGCCATTTCGCTGGATCAGAGGTTCTTGTCGGTACAGCTCCCCGCCGCATTGGCTGCACAGTGCGGCCGGGGCAGCCAGCTGGACATCCCGAAGGGGCGGGAGCAGTCCGGAAGTACATTCATATCCCATGAGTCATTCGCTCCTTTCTTCTCTCTCGGCCGAAGCTGAGGCGATCGGCTTGCTGCCGCTGGCTTTTTCTGCGCCTGGCCCATAAAGGGGGCAGAGCGCAGAAAAAGAGGGCCCGCAGGCCTATCTAAAATAAATCAGAAAAAATTAAGATTTCTATTGACAAGATGTAGTTTCTCTGTTAGAATAAGTCCTGCTGTTGGACAGCACTCTTGATGCGCTGGTGTAGCTCAGCCGGTAGAGCAGCTGATTTGTAATCAGCAGGTCGGGGGTTCGAATCCGTCCACCAGCTCCACAGTTTAATAAGGAGGAGTTCCCGAGTGGCCAAAGGGGGCAGACTGTAAATCTGTTGCGTTTCGCTTCGGTGGTTCGAATCCACCCTCCTCCACCAAGTCGGAGTAAGCTTTTTATATTGCTTACTTCGACTTATTTTATAAATTAGAGTACAGATATGCCCCCGGTTTACCTTCCGGCTAAGGCTTGCCTGCTGAGTTGGCCACGGATGGGAGACTCTGTGGGTATACGTTTGAACATAGCGATATTGACTTTGCTTGTCCACTAGAAAAACGGTGATCCAAATCGGGATGCCGTTTTCTTTTTATTTTGCTATGCCGGCGGCGGATGTTTCTGAGTGAGTTGAGAGGAAAGAAAGACAATGGAGGGTTTGGTTAGATTTAAAAATGAAACAAATGTTCTATTCATGAGCTTATAATACCGCGAAACTGTGCTCTTGTCAAGGGGGAAATCGGCGGTTTCTAAAAATTATGTCTACCAAGGATCAGGTACATCTGTATGACCGAATGGTTCGAACACTGAGCGGACAAAAAAGCGCGCCGCCTTCCATAAAGAAGGCGGCGCGCCGATGCATGTTGGGATGATCCCGGATGGGGAACTTAGAAGTACTGCTTGATGCCCTCGGGAGCCAGATCAGGCTCATCACTGATGGTGATGGTGAACTTGATGCCGTGATCCTCGCCAAAGTCATTCAGCCACTTGAGGAAATCCTCTGTCTCATTGTAGCCGTCAGAGGGGATGATCTTAGTCAGGCTGTCAATAAAAACGTGTGTAATATCAAAGTTGCCGGCGTACAGACCGCTGATGAAGCCTCTCATGGCGGCGTAGTCAGCCACATCGTACTGGCTGGAATCTACCAGGCGGATCTGATAGTTGATGTCGAAGCGGAGCTTGTCGCCCTTTTCGATGCAGACCACGTTGCCGTGCTCGCTCTGTACTGCCTGGTTAATCATGTCGATCATCTGCTTGGTCTTGCCGGTGCCCTTTTTACCCATGATGACTCGAATCATGTTAAATCACTCCTTCATGGATGTTACCAGGGACGCTGGTCCCTTGTGTTGTATTAACTTTACCATATCACGGCAGGATTTTCAACTGAAACATTGTGAATTTTTTTCGCTGCCGGAAAGGTTTTTGTTTACAGACGGGCTTCCAGTTCAGCCTGGCGTGCCTCATAGCCGGGCTTGCCCAGCAGAGCGAACATGTTGCTCTTATAGGCCTCCACACCGGGCTGGTTGAAGGGGTTGATCTCCAACAGATGGCCGGACAAGCCGCAGACGTACTCGAAGAAGTAGATCAGGAAGCCCACGCTGGTCTCGCTGATGGCTGGCATCTGGATGAGCACGTTGGGTACGCCGCCGTCCACATGGGCCAGCATCACACCCCGCATGGCCTTGTCTGCCACGAAGGAGAGGGGCTTTCCAGCCAGGAAGTTCAAGCCGTCGATATTTTCTGGGTCATTGGGGATCAGGAACTCGCCCTTAGGCGCGAAGTTGACCACGGTCTCGCACATGAGGCGCTGGCCCTCCTGGATATACTGGCCCATGGAGTGCAGATCCGCAGTGTACTCCAGACTAGCGGGGAACAGGCCCTTGCCCTCCTTGCCCTCGCTCTCGCCGTAGAGCTGTTTCCACCACTCGGCGAAGAAGCGGAAGCTGGGCTCATAGCCGGCCAGCATCTCCACCTTCTTACCGCTCTCGTGCAGGGCGTGGCGGGCGGCTGCGTACCGCCAGGCGGGGTTGTCCAGTCCGGGAACGGACAGTTCCGTCATAGCCTGGGCTGCACCATCCATCAGGGCCTGGATATCGATTCCGGCCACAGCGATGGGAAGCAGGCCGACAGCAGTGAGGACGGAGTACCGGCCGCCAATGGCATCGGGCACAACGAATTCCTCATAGCCCTCGGCGTCTGCCAGACCCTTCAGTGCGCCACGGGATTTATCAGTGGTAGCATAGATGCGTTCCCGGGCGCCCTCCTTGCCGTATTTCTCCTCCAGCATCCCCTTAAAAATGCGGAAGGCGATGGCGGACTCGGTGGTGGTGCCGGATTTGGAGATCACATTAACAGAAAAGTCCCGGTCCCCAATCAGAGAGATCGTCTCCAGCAAAGCGTCAGTGGACAGTCCATTTCCGGTGAAGAGGACATCGGGGGTGTCCTTTTTTTTCAGATTATAATGGGGGGAGCGCAGCAGCTCAATGACCGCACGGGCGCCCAGATAGGAGCCGCCGATGCCGATAACGACCAGCACCTGGGACTGCTTCTGGATTTTCCGGGCGGCTGCCTGAATCCGGGCAAACTCCTCCTTGTCATAATCCCGGGGCAGCGTTACCCAGCCGGTGAAATCGCCGCCTGGTCCGCTGTGGGTGGCCAGCATCTCCGCCGCCTGTTCCAGACGAGGTTTACGGCTGGTCAGATAATCCTGGGGAAGGAAGCTGTCTGCATTGGTCAGATTGAGTGTCAGCATAGGAAAATCCTCCTTTGAGAATTGAGTATTGCCCCTTTAGTATAGCATAGATCTTGTCGTTTTTCACGCGGGAAGCTGCTTTTTTTCAAGTAGATAGGATTCTTGAAAAAAGAATAAAATTTTTGAAAAAAAGAATTGACTATTCCAATGCCTTGTGGTATTATAACTAACGTCGTCTGGACGATTAGCTCAGCTGGTAGAGCATCCGCTTGACGTGCGGGAGGTCACAGGTTCAAGTCCTGTATCGTCCACCAGATTAGAAACTCCGTGTCTTTTGCATTGCAAAGGATACGGAGTTTTGATTTTTTGAACCATTCAGGATACACCTTATATCCACATAGTGCGGGATTGATTTCATGGAAGTAAAGATGATCCATCGCAGATGGGAAGGATTCTGCGATGGATCATTTTTTCGATACTCATAAGGGTAATTCCTGAAATTGCGATAAAATTTGGATGTCTTGTGCTCAAATAAAAGGGAACGGGTACAGAAGCTGCACAGGACTCAGGCGACGCAAGTGATAGGATTCCGGGAATTCTGGCGGTTTCCGCATTGGCCGTAGTATCATACGGGAACAGAGGTAGCAGCACATTTATGCTGGACCGATTTATCGAAAGCACCGTTGGAGGTTTTCGGTGATGCGACGAGAGAACTCCAGATACTCCGCACGCTCCTCGGAGGTGAAGCCAGACAGCCGGTCTGCCAGGGCGTCATCCTGTGCAGCCTCTAGGTCGGCTAGTACGGGAGCCGCTTCAGGCGTCAGGGCGGGTTGGCGTATATCCAGATAACCGGGGGGTTCGCTCTCCAGCAGGCCTTTGGAGGTGAGCCGCTGAAGGGCCAGAGCGAGGGAGGCACGGGAAAGTCCGGAAAAATCCGCCAGACCGCGGCGGGTGAAGGGACCTTGAAGCTGCCGCAGGGACAGCAGGACCAGAGCCTCTGGAAGGGAAAGCCCGTTTTTTAATGCAGCAGTCTCCAGATGAGACTCCAGAAGCCTCCGTTCCCGGTAGGCATCGCAGAGAGGGCCGCTTCCCATTACACCGGCCTGGAGGGCGCGCACCCTCTCGTCGCCTAACCGCTGGCTGGTTGGGAGCAGTGGCGGTACCGCACCATCGCCAGCGGCGTCCAAAAGAAAGCGGTATACTTTAGCCCGGCATCGCTCATAGCCTTCTTCGTCCAAAACGTCCTTGTAAAATTGATGATAGGACTCAAAGATCATCAGCTTCATCTTGACTGTTCTGGAGATGCTCAGGCTCTGGGATGCCAGCGAGCCTTTGGTTTTGACATAGTAGTAAATCGGGACGGATAAGGCGTAGAAGCGCTCTGCCCGGCGGATATATTCCAGATTGAATAAAAAGTCTTCGCACCAACTGATTTCTGGATCCATCCGCAAATGGTACTGCTCCACCAGATCACGGCGGTAGAGCTTGTTCCACAGGACGCCGTAATAAAAGTCTGCGGGATTCTCCATCATATAGGCGGCATATTCCTCCCGAGTGAGAAGGCCGTCCTCGTCAATGTCTCCCTTTCGGGAGAGGCGGTCGCCGACTACCCGGTAGAAATCTGCAATTACCAGATCACAGTGATTGGCTTCCGCAGCACGGACCAGGGAGCGGGTGGCATCTGGGGTGATCCAGTCATCGCTGTCCAAAAACTGGAGATAGACGCCCTGGGCTTGATCTAAAGCGTGGTTGCGGGCGGTGGAAACACCGGCATTTTTCTGGTGGATCACAGTGACTCTGGTATCCTTGGCTGCAAATTCATCACAGATCGCAGCGGAGCCGTCGGTGCTGCCATCGTCTACCAGAAGCAGCTCCAGGTCGATAAATTGCTGCTCCAGGATGCTGGTTACACAGCGGCGGATGGTCTGTTCCGCATTGTAAACCGGCACAATGACGCTGACCATTGGTTTCATTTCAGCAACTCCTTGTCTTGAGGGATTAGGGATGGTGAGGTGGGGATATGGGGTAGTTTATCACGGGTTTGTGCCAGCGTCAAATCAAGAACAGCTTCATGCTTTCTGCGGATGCAGAGGTGATGGGATTTCCGGGGAAGTGCTGTATAGCTGACAAGGAACAGAAGGGGGACCGGCATAGCCGGTCCCCCTTCTGTTAAAAAGCGGATATGGAAGATCAATCGACATATTCCACGCCGATCTGCTCTAGGATTTGGTCTACGAAGGGACGGGGGAATCCCTTGCCGGCATGGATCCCGGCTAACTGTCCCTCCTCCTTCACCTTGACGGCGGCGGCGGCTTTGGCCAGCTCCTCGGCATCCTCCGACTTGATGACCAGGATGCTGTCGCCATCGCCCACCAGGATGTCGCCTGGGCAGATGGATGAGGAACGGACAGGTTTTCGTTGACAGAGCGAGGGGAAGAGGATAAAATGAAAGAACAGAGCGGCGGGGCCGCTCTGCATCTCTGCGCCAGTAGCTCAATAGGATAGAGCGCACCCCTCCTAAGGTTGCGTTACAACGGCCACCTCAAAAAAAACTAAATAAGGGATTGCAGTTCGACTTTGATCGGGCTATAATCATATATCAGACACGTCCATATAGCTCAGCTGGATAGAGCACACGCCTCCTAAGCGTGGGGTCGGAGGTTCAAATCCTCTTATGGACGCCAGTGAACAACGCCGAAAGCCTTTGTTTTCAAGGGTTTTCGGCTTTTCTTATATAAAAAGCTACGAAAAAGCTCTTTCACTGTATGAGATAAAATTCTACTCCAAAATTTGATTTTT
>JAYCWP010000017.1:0-53087 GCA_037257225.1 Lawsonibacter sp. | reverse complement strand
TTTTTACTCTCCCCAGCATAGCTGGGGGTTGTCGTTGCGCTGAAGCGACAACAATAAAAACTGCCCCGGCACAGCCAAAGCTGTGTCGGGGCAGTTTTTGTTTCTAATCAGAGGTCCGATCAGATCACTCCGCGTCCTCGTCGGCATCCACCGTGTCATCACTCAGGTCCAAGGCAAACCGGGTCTCACAGTTGGGGCACTGCACCTCACCAGCCGCCAGGGCCTCATCATCAATGAGAATGGGCTCCTCGCAGTTGGGGCACTCCACCTCGAAGTAATCCCCGTCGTCCTCATCCTCATCGAATACCACAGACTCTACATCCGCCAGGTCATCGGAAAGGACATCGATCTCCTCGCCCAGAGCCAGAGCGTTCTCCTCCAGATCCTCGATGGACAGACCGATCTCCTCCAGGATCCCGATCATCACGGAGATAAGCTTGGCCTCCTTGGACTTGTCCACATCCAGATTCAGGCCCTCTGCCAAGCCCTTCAAATAAGCGACTTTCTCGGAAATGGTCATAACTTGCTCCTTTCTGAGGCGCAGCCTCTCTACAAACAGTTTCCCCTGCTTTCTTGTCAGAAAGTGGGACAAAGAACTCTATGCAAAACTTCGTTTAGCCTCGATAACTTTGAGTACTGCGGAGCTGAAATCAGCCCTTGCAGCGCTCCAGATACTCACCAGTCCGGGTGTCGATCTTGATCTTATCACCGGGGTTGATGAACAGGGGAACCTTGATCTCAGCCCCAGTCTCTACGATAGCGGGCTTGGTCACATTGGTAGCGGTATCACCCTTGAAGCCAGGATCGGTCTCAGTGACCTCCAGCTCCACGAAATTGGGGGGCTCCACGCCGAACACGCTGCCCTTGTAGGACATGACCTTACAGCTCATATTCTCCTTCACAAAGCGGAAGGCATCACCCAGCAGATCCTTGCTGATGGGCAGCATATCAAAGGTCTCCATATCCATGAAATAGTACAGATCGCCGTCATTATAGCTGTACTCCATGTCCTTACGCTCCACAAAAGCCTGCTCAAACTTAGCAGTGGGATTGAAGGAGGTCTCCGTCACACCGCCGGTGATGATGTTCTTCATCTTGGTGCGGACGAAGGCGGCGCCCTTGCCGGGCTTAACGTGCTGGAACTCGACGACCTGCATGACCTTACCATCCATCTCGAAGGTCACGCCGTTGCGGAAATCACTGGCGGAAATCATTGCCATAGGAATCATCCTCCATTGTTTTTAATGAACTGATTTATTTTACCCTTTTTTCCTCCGTTTGACAAGGGGGTTTCAGAAAATATACAGGAAATCAAAGCACGATCAGGTCTTTTGACGCCCGGGTAATGTCCTCACAGCCACCCTCATGCAGCACCAGAACATCCTCGATCCGCACTCCAAAGCGGCCCGGCAGATAGATCCCTGGCTCAGCGGAGATCACAGCCCCAGCAGGAAGTACCTTCTGCTCGCTGGGAGAAGCATTTGGAGACTCATGGATCTCCAAACCCAGGGAGTGTCCGAAACTGTGGGAGAAGAACTCCCCATAGCCCGCCTGCTGAATCACCTTCCGGGCAGCCCTGTCCACCTCACTGCCTGTAACACCAGCCCGCGCGGCTGCGATTCCTGCTCTCTGTGCCTCCAGTACTGTGTAGTAGACCTGTTTCATCTCCTCTGTAGGCTGGCCTATGGCCACAGTCCGGGTCATATCAGAGCAATAGCCTCCATAAACACAGCCGAAGTCCATGGTCACAAACATCCCGGGCTGGAGCACCGTCTCACCTGGCACCGCATGGGGCATGGATCCATTGGCTCCCGCAGCCACAATGGGGTCAAAGGACACTCTCTGTCCGCCCCGGCGCAGCAGCTCATACACCAACCGGGCAGCCACCTCCTGCTCTGTCAGCCCCGGGCGGATGAAGTCCAGGATCTCTTGAAATACCTCATCGGTGATGCGCTGAGCCTGACGCATCTGATCCAGTTCCTCCTCATCCTTAGCCGCCCGCAAACCATCCAGCAGTCCTTGAGCCGCTACTAGCTCACATGGGAGACCTCCCCTCCAGCACTCCAGTTCATCCACGCTCACCCGGCTGCTCTCAAAACCGACCCGCTTCAGCCCACGGCGCTGGATCTCCTCCCGGGCCAGGACCAGATGGCTTCGTCCACGCTCTGTCAGCGAAATTTCTGCCCCGGTTACCTGTTTCTGGGCCGCCTCAATATACCGACCGTCGGTGGAGTAATGGGCCCCCTCCCGGCTCACCAGAACCCATCCTTCCCCCTCAAAACCTATCGCGTAGTACTCGCCAGGAGCACTGGTGACCAACATGGCATCCAGACCATACTCTGGCAGCTGGGCGGTGATTTGCATGAGATGGTTCATCTCAATCCCTCCTTGTATTCTGTCACACGATCATAGTGGCAAGCTGCATAAAAATCCATAGGCCGGTGGGTACTGCCTGCGGGTAAACCGCACGTTAACTCCCCAAGCCGCGGCCAGATCCAGTACTGTCTCCTCCGCCAAGATTTTTGCTCTGCAAAAATGCTTGTTCGGTGCAGATGCGCCGCCCCATCTGCGATGGGGCCCCCTGCGAAAGTGCCTCTATTCTTGGGCGGACAGCATCTCCTGATAGATCTTTTTCATCTCCAGTGCATCCTCCGCCTGCGTCCCTGCACTTTCACAGATGAAAGTAGGGCCCCACCCACGTCGAGCGATCTCCGCCGCCAGAGGAGCCCAGTCCGGGCCAAAGCCCCCATCGTCGGCGAAGGTGCGGTGGCACTTCTCGCCCCCCTTGGGAGTAAATTCTATGTGGGAGAAATGGCTGTGGAAACGGCTGACCCGCTCTGTCCCCAGCACCTCCTCCACCCGGTCCAGCATCCGGGCAAACGCCTCCTGCCCGTCGTCCGCCCCCAGGGAGCGGGCGTACAGGTGGCCGAAGTCGATACAGGGGATCAGGCGCTCATCCAGGGTACACAGCTCCAGCACCTCGTCCAGATCCCCAAGCTGATTGATTTTTCCCATGGTCTCCGGACACAGGGCGATGTGCCCGAAACCTGCTCCGTCGCAGGCGGCGATGACCTCCCGCAGGGAGGCTCTGGCAGTCTCCAGGGCCTCCTGTCGGCTGCGCTTCATCAGTGCCCCGGAATGGATCACCACCCGTTCTGCCCCCATCCAGGAGGCCGCCAGGCAGGCCCCGGTGATATATCCGATGGTCTTTTTCAGAGCCTCTGGATCTGGATTAGCCAGGTTGATAAAGTAAGGCGCATGAAGGGATAAGGAGATCTCCGCATTTGCAGCATTCTCCCCTACTTTTCTGGCGGTATCCTCCCCCACATGGACTCCCTTGCCGCACTGATATTCATAGCAGTCCAGCCCCCGCTCCGCAATCCAGCCGGGCGCGGCCATGGAGGAACGGTGAACACTGGAAAAACTGTCGCTGTTGCCCGCCGGACCGAACCGCGCGCTCACAGGAAGGGCCTCCGTTTTCCCAGCAGGCGGAAGGGAGTTTCCACCGCATAACGCAGATAACGCCCCGGGTTCCCAGCCAGCCGGATGGGCTCTACCAACATGGGTATCACCCCGGCATTGTTGGCCCCCAGGGTATCCGTGAAGATCTGGTCGCCCACCATGACCGTCTCCTCCGGCCTGCGCCCCATGCGCTCCATGGCCCGGAGATAGCCCGCCCGCTTTGGCTTGCCGGAGTGCCCCTGATAGGGGATACCCAGCCGCTGGGCGAAGTTCTGGGCACGGCCTGGCTTGCGGCTGTTGGACAGCAGAAACAGCTGGATCCCCTGGGCCTCCAGAGCCTGCTTCCAAGCCACGATTTCCTCCGGCGGCTCAGTCACGCCATAAGGAACCAAAGTGTTGTCCAGATCGGCCAGCACCAGAGTGATCCCCCTGGCCCGCAGGGCCTTGGGATCCAGTGCAGTAACAGAGGAGTAGACCCCCCTTGGGATAGGTGAAACGGGCACGGATGTGTCCTCCTTTTGTTCTAACCGGTCTGTTCAAACCATACAGTGGAACAGACGTCGCCTGGTACGGGCAAGGGCCGCCCGGCTCTCTGTCCCAGTATATCACGTCAGAAAAATTTGGACAAGGGGGACCCTGTCATGTCATTGGAATCCATCATCGTGACCATTACGCCCGACCGCCTGCGGGAGATTCAGCGCCTTCCCGTGATCCCCGCCCACGCAGTCTACCGCATGGGACGTGGGCCGCATCTGTTCCGGGCCAATGGAGCCACTGCCCCGCGGGGCGGGATGATGCTGCTGGACTGCCGCACCTTCGATGGACTGGGGGCGGCGGCCCCTTTCTGTCAGGAGGTGATCCAGGAGTGCTCCGCCCGTGGCTTCACCGGAGTGGTTTGTGACTTTGAGGCCGGAAGGCTCCCTCCTCTGGAGCAGGTAGTCCGGGAACTGGGCAGCCAGTGCCGCCGCCGGAACTGGACCCTGATCGTACCGGAGCAGTACGGCCACTGCTCTGAACATGCCCTGGTGATGATCTCCTCCGCCCTGTCCGGCGGCTCTCTCCGGCAGCGCCTGCAAGAGGCTCAGGAGCGCTTTGGCCGGGACCGGGTGGCCCTGGCCCTCCAGCGGGTAGCGGAGGACTTCTTTCTTCCCTCCCCATCCGGCAGCGGGATCCCCCTCTCTCAAGACGAACTTCACCGCCGCATCCACCAACTCTCCCCCTCCATCTTCTTCTCCCAGGAGCTGTGCGCCCGGTACTTCACCTATATGAGCCGTGAGTCCGGAGCCCACTTTGTCCTCTTTGATGACGGTGCCACTCTGCGCCGCAAACTAGAGGCCGCCCAGAGCCTGGACATCCGCACCGTTCTGGCCCCCTGGCAGGAGATTTCTGACGTCACGGTAGCCCTTGGCCTCTATCCATCGGAACGCACCCGCACCGGACAAGTTCTCCGTTGACGAACGACCGCTTCCCCGCTACAATAGGAGTACCATACATGAAGGAGGAATGTTCGATGGTTCGTCATATCGTCTCTTGGAATTTCAAGCCTGAGCTCACCGATGAGCAGCGCCAGGCTGTCCGCAAAGAGATCGTCCCCCGCATCAACGCCCTGAAGGATCTGGTTCCCTGCGCTCTTGATGTAAAGGCCAGCTGCCCGCCTCTGGACAGCAGCAACTGCGATCTGGTCCTCTACTCTGAGGTCGCTCAGGCTGATGACCTGCCGCTCTATCAGAACCACCCGGAGCACCAGGCTGTGCTGCCCCTGATCCGGGAGTATTTCTGCGACCGCCGCTGCTGCGATATCCAAGACTGAGCCGCCGCGTCCAGCGTGTCTACCCCTGCGCTCCGGAGCCTTCTCCGGGGCGCTTTTTCCATCCTGCTCCCATCGTTCCGCCTCCCCGGAAGTCAGGAGTTGTTTTTTCCCAAAACTGTGGTATGATAAAGCATACTGAATCCGGCCCGCCTCTGCGGGCCAGCAAAGGACGTGACTCCATGCTGCAAGGTACAAAACGCGACTCCTGGGGCTCCAAGTGGGGCTTTATTCTGGCCTGCATCGGCTCGGCGGTGGGAATGGGCAATATCTGGCTGTTCCCCGCCCGAGTGTCTGCCTATGGCGGGGCCACCTTTCTGATCCCCTATCTGATTTTCGTGGTGATCATCGGCTCCACCGGTGTGATTGGAGAGATGTCCTTTGGACGTGCCACCCGCTCCGGTCCGGTCCATGCCTTCGGCGAAGCCACGCAGATGCGCTTTGGAAGCGACAAACCAGGAAAACTGTTGGGGCTGATTCCAGTGCTTGGATCCCTGGCACTGGCCATCGGCTACTCCGTGGTCACCGGCTGGATTTTTAAGTACACCTTCCAGTCCTTCACCGGCAGCCTGTCTCAAATGCAGGGGGTGGCCGCCTTTGATGCCAACTTCGGCGCCACAGCCGGCAGCAACACCGTTTGGCAGCTGGTTGGGATGGCAGTGACAGTTGTCATCATGGCCTTCGGCATCGGCAGGGGCATCGAAAAAGCCAACAAGGTAATGACCCCCCTGTTTTATCTGTTGTTCATCGGTCTGGCCGTCTATCTGATCACCCTTCCCGGTGCAGCTGAGGGTTATCGGTACATCTTTGTCCTCAAACCCGAAGGACTGCTGGACCCCATGGTATGGGTTTTTGCCCTTGGACAAGCCTTTTTCTCCCTATCCATCGCAGGCAACGGAACCCTGATCTACGGCTCTTACCTTGGCCGGGACTCCGACGTACCAGCCGACGCCAAGATGGTCGCCCTGTTTGATACCCTGGCCGCCATGCTGGCCGCCCTGGTCATCATCCCCGCCATGGCAGTGGCCGGGGAACAGCTGAACAACAGCGGCCCAGGCCTGATGTTCATTTTCCTGCCCAATGTAATCAGCCGCCTGCCTGGCGGGCCCATCCTGCTGGTGGTGTTCTTCCTGGCGGTGCTCTTCGCCGCCCTGACCTCCCTGGTCAACCTGTTTGAGGCCCCCACCGCTACCCTCCAGGAGTTGTTCCACCTGAAGCGTCCTGCCGCTGTAGCCATCGTCGGCGCGATCGGCGTGGTCGTCGGGCTGGCCATCGCTCCTATCGTATCCGACTGGATGGATGTGTGCTCTATCTACATCTGCCCCATCGGCGCTCTGCTGGCCGGAGTGATGTTCTTCTGGGTGTGCGGAAAGGACTATGTGCTGGAGCAGGTCAATCTGTCCAGAAGCAAGCCGCTGGGCCGCTGGTTTTACCCCATGGCCAAGTATCTGTTTTGCGGTGTCACCCTGCTGGTGCTGATTTTGGGTGCAGTCAAGGGCGGCATTGGCTGAAACTGCTCCAAATACGACTCTGCGGGCCGTCCAACCTGGGCGGCCCGCAGGCTATTTATGCAGGGGACTCCTGTCCACCCCGTTCCTTTCCGAACAGCTCCATTCCCCCGATAATGATCAAAAATCCACCAAAGCATCGACGCAACAGCTCTACCTCCATCACCGTTGCCACCCAGGCGGCCACACCTGCCGTCAGCAGGCCAGCCAGGATGGCAGGCATCAGGACGGGCCGGGCCACAGAACCGTTCCTCCAGTGGGCAGGCAGTGCCATGGCGGCAGAAGGGAGAAAATACAGAAGGTTGATCCCCTGGGCCAACCGCTGGTCCAAACCGGCAAAGGCAGTCATATACACCAGCAAAAGTGTCCCGCCGCCCACTCCGAAGCCGGACAGCACTCCAGCGGCCCCGCCTGCCAGCAGCGGAAGCAGCCACTCCCTCACAGTATGCACCTCGCTCCCCCATACAGCAGCAGAAGCCCGAAAGCCCGCCTGAGCCATACCACCCGAACCCCCTGAAACCATTTGCCCCCTAACCAGCCGCCTACCGTTCCTCCAATCAGATAAGGCAGAGCCACCATCAGATCCAGGCCACCACGAAACAGGTAAATCGCCGCAGACAAGATACACATGGGCAGAATGACCGCCAGGGAAGTGGAAAATGCCTGCCGCTGCTCCAACCCGCAGAATCGTGTGAGCAGTGGGACCAGCACCGATCCGCCGCCGCCGCCAAACAGTCCGTTAGCCGCTCCAGCCGCCGCCCCAGAAACAGCAGAGCGCCAAATCTCCTTTTTCATGCCAGACACACTCCTTCCCTTACAGTGTGCCAAATCCGCTTTCTCTCTATACCTATTTTCTCCTTCACAGATCTGTAAAACAAAAAGTAACTGGATCCTTCAGAATAATACTTGACACCCACTCTCAGATATGGTAATATAATGCCTGCACTGAGCAAAACAAATGCTCAACTTCCCCATTCGCGCGAGTGGTGGAATTGGTAGACTCGCTGGCTTCAGGTGCCAGTGCTCGCAAGGGCGTGCGGGTTCGACTCCCGCCTCGCGCACCACGTCGGAGCAAACGATATAACGTTTGTTCCGACGTTTTTTTATAAAAGTCAGAGCATATACATATTTATCACTCTTCCTTTCCAAAGCACTCTCCCTATCGATGGGCGTCAGTTTAAGGGCGCCGTTGCGCAGCATTTTTGCTTGCAAAAAAATCGAGTTTGATCGTACTTTCCATAAAAAATAGCCACACCAATTGGTGTGGCTATTTTTTATGGATCTGAAAAGTAGGACTCTTTGGGTAAACCGGATTTACCCTGCTCCGCCCACCGCACAGCTGTTCTCACTGATTTCTCTGCTGCCTGGCTCGCTCCATAGCAGCCTGAATCGGCTTCGAAGGCGCAGTGCGGTTCTGCTGGGCCAGCAGGGCAGCGATCTGTCCGGCCGCCTGCTCCACCTCCGCATGGAAGGCGGCTGCGGGAACACGCAGGGCCCCGTGTCCCAGAATGATCAGCTGCTCAGCGTTGTCCGAGGTGGCCACCCGCACCCGGTGCTTCTTTCGACTGAGGGCATAGGTGGCCTTCTCAATATAGGCATCCGCCGTTTCAGCCTCTTTCGTGTAGACCACATAGATGTTATGATAACGGGACACCTCGCCCACTCCCCTGGGGACCTTATAGGCGTCAAAGACCAGAATGATCTCACAGTGGCGGTAGCCCTGGTAGTTGCTCAAAATATCCATGAGCCGCTGGCGTGCGGCATCCAGATTATCCTGGGAAATAGCCTTCAGTTCATCCCAGGCAAAGATGATGTTATAGCCGTCCACCAGCAGGTACTCCGGACCAATCTCCTGGGGTGAAAGAATGGTCTGCCGCTCCGGGAGTTCGTCCCGCTTCCGGGGCTTGGGCTGGGGCCGTAGATCCCGGCGCTGGATAGGGCCGTAGGTCCGCTCAAAAATGGCCTTCAATTCCTCATCGGCCTCCAGCGATCCAGAGTACACCGATCCACGGCGCGAAACTACTGGAGCAGGTGCCTCCTCCTCTTCCGGCGCCTCCCAGGACAGGCCGCTGTCCACATGCATATAATCCCGAACCTGGTCCCAACGAACCACAAAGCCCGCTCCGTGGTCACAGAACACAGAGTCGGCGGGGTTGTCCACATCCCGGTCGCTGTCATAGTTCGCAGCAGCAATCACCACCTCCGAATGATGGCACGGGCGGTAACCGGCAGGGACACAGGACAGCCGTCCTAACCCACGGGTATATGACGCCACTTGGAGCGCATAATCCCCCACCTCCGACACCGGGACGGAGCCAGTGAGCAGACTCATCTCCCCCAGAGACTCTGGCGGCTGGAAGGTCCCCCCCATCCGCTGAATATCTGCCATGGCCCGGCCCAACTGGTCAGCAGGTACCTCCAGGCGCAGGTCGTACCACGGCTCCAGCAGGATGCTCCTGCCACACTTGAGTCCCTGGCGCACCGCCCGGTAGGTAGCTTGTCGGAAGTCTCCCCCCTCTGTGTGCTTTACATGGGCTCGTCCGGCCACAAGCGTAATCTTCATGTCAGTGATTGGCGCACCGGTAAGGACCCCTCTGTGCTCCTTTTCAGCCAAATGAGTCAGGATCAGCCGCTGCCAGTTCCGGTCCAACTGATCCTCAGAGCAGGCAGTATCAAAGCGCAGTCCACTGCCCAGCTCTCCCGGCTCCAGCAGCAGGTGGACCTCAGCATAGTGGCGCAGCGGCTCAAAGTGGCCTACCCCCTCCACTGGCTCCAAGATGGTCTCCTTATAAAGGACACTGCCCGCGCCGAACGCAACCTCCAGTCCAAATCGCTCCTGGATCAGGCGGCGGAGAACCTCCAGCTGCACCTGACCCATAAGCTGAAGGCGGATTTCCCGGGCGCTCTCGTCCCAGGCAATGTGGAGCTGTGGGTCCTCCTCCTCCAGCTGGCTCAGCTGGCGCAGGACAGCATGGACATTGGCCCCCTCTGGGAGGCACACCTGATAGGACAGCACTGGCTCCAGCAGCGGAACAGAGGACTCAGGCTCCACCCCCAGTCCCTGTCCTGGGTAGGTATGGCTCAGGCCGGTGACCGCACACACCGTTCCTGCCGGAACGGTCTCCACCAGGCGGTACTGGGGGCCAGAGTACAGACGCAGCTGGTCGGCCTTCTCCTCCCAAAACGGCTCGGCCGGCTCCGGGCCGCTGGGGCTGCGGTTGGTAAGCAGAGCCTTCACCCTGAGGCTGCCTCCAGTGACCTTCAGATATGTGAGCCTAGCTCCCTGGGGATCCCGGGCAATCTTAAAGACCTTCGCACCGAACTCCTTAGGATACAACGGCGGGACAGCATACCGGCCGATGCCCTGCAGCAGCTCTGCCACTCCGTCCATCTTCAGCGCTGAACCGAACCAACAGGGAAACACCTTCCGGTGGCGGATGAGGGAGATCACATCCCCATCATCCAGGGCCCCCTCCTCCAGATACTTCTCTAAAATGCCTTCGTCACACAGGGCTGCACTCTCCTCCCAGTCCGGAGCAGAGAAGTCCACACAGCCACCGCTGAGCCGGCTGCGCAGTTGTTCCAACAAGGCAGCTCGGTCCGTACCCGCCAGGTCCATCTTGTTGACAAACAGAAAGGTCGGGATATGGTATCGGGCCAGCAGCCGCCACAGGGTAGTGGTGTGTCCCTGAACGCCGTCTGTGCCGCTGATGACCAGGATGGCATAATCCAGCACCTGGAGGGTGCGCTCCATCTCGCTGGAGAAGTCCACATGGCCCGGGGTGTCCAGCAGGGTCAGGTCCAGGCCGTCCAGAGACAGGCGGGCCTGTTTCGAAAAAATTGTGATTCCTCGCTCCCGTTCCTGATCATCGGTATCCAAAAAGGCATCCTGGTGGTCCACCCGCCCCAGGCGGCGCAGATGACCGCTCGCATAGAGCAGCCCCTCCGACAGAGTAGTCTTACCCGCGTCTACATGGGCCAGCAGACCTACGCAGAGCTGCTTCCGTTCCTGTTGTGATCCCTGTCCGCCCATCTCGATGCCTCCTCAGACAGTTTGATATCTGATACAGTATACCACAAGGGCCGGAATCAGTCGAGATAGAGTTGAGCATACAGTCAGCACTAGAACGCCTAACGCCCCGAAAGGAACAACTTCGCTGCATCTGATGCTCTGCCCTTTATAAATAAAGATCATACTTCCAAACATTTTATTTATGTAATCAGGAAAAGCACCGGGACGACCGCACCTTGCTGGAGAAGGTGCGGGACGCTATCCGGGCCATCGTCCGCAAGCTGACCGGGGCGGAGAAGAAGCAGGCGCAGACCGCCGAGGGCAAGCTGACGGCGGCGCTGGAGGCTGCGGCAAAGCAGGCGGAGAACCTGGAGACGAACAAAAACGCCGCCCAGACGGACGGCGAGGCAAGGTTTTCTATCAATGAGCAGTTCCGCCAGGAATTGCGGGAATGGTTCGAGGATGGACAGCCCACCGGTGAACTGTTCATCCTGGGCAGCACAGGCCCGGTGCTGCAAGGCCTCGGTGCTATTGAAAGCGACATTTACATGAACGGGGACAAAATCAGCATCATCCTGGAGCAGCACCCGGAAATGAGTATCCGAGAAATCCAGCGTATTCCAGAGATGCTGGAGGACCCCACCCTCATCCTGAAAAGCAAAGGAACCGGCAAGGCCGGGAACAACAGCCGCATGGTGCTGTATGGGTCCATCAAAGCCCAGAACGGCCAGCCGATGCTCGCAGTCCTCGACCTGCGCCCTCGTGAAAGCGGCTTCCTTCTGAATGATATGCAGAAGGTGAATAGCGCATACACCAAGAACAACCCTGCCAGCTTCGTGACCGGCAGCGACGTTCTGTATGCAGACAAAAAAAGAACCGTTCCGCTTCTTCGCCAGTTCGGGCTTACAATCACGTCCCGACAGCTTCTGCGGAATGGCTCTATGGGCAGTATAGCCTATGATGGAGACCGTGTCAAGATGTCCGGCGTTCCGTTTTCTTCCGTGGTCGATCTGGGCAGCAGCGGGCGCTTTTCCCTCAAGGCCCCGGTGGAGGAGACCGAGAACCTGATTGCCCTGCATAATCTGACGGAGGAGAAACTGTGGGGCGACCTTCGGCTGGGCGGCTTCCCTATGCCCTCCATCGCTGTTACCCGGATTGACGTACCCCACACCAATTTCGGGGACATTACGCTTGTCATGGACAAGCGGAGCATCGACCCCAAGGCAAACCGCAAGAACACCGTCTACTCCGCTGACGCATGGACACCGACCTTTCCGCAGGTGGAATACGCCGCCGACCCGGCGGCAGAGCGCCGCATTTCCGGGCGGCTGCGGGAATTGTCCGGCAAAGTGGACACACCTACGAGCAGTACAGAGACCTGCGGGCGCATCTGCGGTCCACCACCCTGTCCCTCTCTGAGGAGGACAGCAGGGACATCCCGGACTATGGAGACTGGCGCAAGCATCAGATGGAGCGCATGGTCATCCGTAAGGGGCAATTTTTTCCACCACTTAAAAAGCTAGAATAGGCTGTTTTCTGTGGTTCACCCAAAGAAAATAGGTTGCAAAAACCCTAGAGTCTTTGAGACTCTAGGGTTTTCATTTGGTACGCCCGAAGGGACTCGAACCCCCAACATTCAGAACCGGAATCTGACGCTCTATCCATTGAACTACGGGCGCTTTTCTCTATAGCTTCATTATTATAGCAGGGTTTCACCTTATTGTAAAGTGGTATTTTAAAATTTCTCACAAAATTCAGAAAATGGGGCGTTTTTTCACCCTGATATGCTTTACTCTGGTTTTTTCATCGACTATAATGTTGTCTGTTCAACAGGCGGCGTACCGGCTTCGGGCTGCCAGAAGGGATGAAACACCATGACGGAACAGGAGAAAATGCAGGCTGGCGCTCTGTATCAAGCTGACGCACCAGAACTGGTCCAGGCCAGACAGCGTGCAAAAGAGTTGTGCTGCCGGTTCAATCTTGATGCCGTGCTGTCCCCCGAGACCGGAGGACAGCTGCTGCGGGAGCTTCTGGGCAAGGCAGGAGACCACATCTCCATCCAGCCCATATTCTGGTGCGACTATGGCTTCAACATCCGCATGGGTTCTCAAATTGAGATCAACCACAACTGCGTCATTTTGGACTGCGCCTCGGTAACCTTTGGGAATCATGTATTCATTGGCCCCAACTGCGGCTTCTACACGGCGGGACACCCCCTGGATTCAGATGCCCGGAACTCCGGACTGGAGTTTGCCAGACCTATCACCATTGGGGACAACGTCTGGATTGGCGGCAATGTGTCTGTTCTGCCCGGAGTCACCATCGGCTCTTGCTCAGTTATCGGCGCAGGGAGCGTGGTCAGTCGGGATATCCCGCCCAATGTGGTGGCCGCTGGAAATCCCTGCCGGGTGCTGCGCCCTATCTGCCCCGGTGGAACAAATGAACCATAGCAAGCCTGTTTAACGCTTCGCAGAAAGGAAGGAGGACTATGCCGATCCAGTGACTTATCATTGGAATATGCATCAAAAGCGCCAGCGCCTGCCCGGCGGGCAGGATGACGAGGAGAAGGGAGAATCGAGGGGACTGCGGCCCAGCCGCAGTCTGAAAATTCGGCGGATGCCCTTCCGCACCGCCCGGGTGCGTACACAGTCAGTAAATATGCGGGTAACCGCAAAACAGAGGGGCTGTGATCGGGAAACGAGGGTACAAATATCTGCGAGTTTGTCCTCCCGAAGTCGAATATTTGAGGAGGAATAACATTTTATGTGTGGTATTGTTGGTTTTATTGGGTCAGAGCAGGCAGCGCCCATCCTGCTGGAGGGGCTATCCCGCCTGGAGTATCGTGGATACGATTCCGCTGGATTGGCCGTCTATGATCCGGCGAACGGGCTCCAAATCGTAAAGGCCAAGGGCCGCCTCCAAGTCCTATATGATCTGACCGACGGCGGCGCTCTCGTCCCCGGCATCATGGGTGTGGGTCATACCCGCTGGGCCACCCACGGTGCGCCCAATGATGTGAACTCCCATCCCCAGGTGAGTCAATCCGGACGGATCGCTGTAGTCCACAACGGGATCATCGAAAATTATGCCAAGCTGAAGGCGTTTCTGGAGTCCAAAGGAATCAGCTTCGCCTCCGAGACAGATACCGAGGTGGTAGCCCAGCTGCTGGAGTATTACTATGACGGGGACCTGCTCGATGCAGTCTCTAAAGTGCTCCACCGCATTGAGGGCGCGTACGCTCTGGGGATCGTATGCGCCGACGAGCCGGATAAGCTGGTGGCAGTGCGGAAGGACTCCCCCCTGGTGCTTGGATATGGTGAGGGCTTCAATCTGCTGGCTTCTGACGTCACCGCCGTCATCAAGCACACCCGCGAGGTATGCTATCTGGATGATGGTGAGGTAGCGGTACTCACCCCCAGCTCAGTTCAGGTATACAACTCCCTGCTCCAGCCTGTGGAGAAAGCGCACTCCCATGTGGACTGGGAGATTTCCGCAGCAGAAAAGGGCGGTTATGAGCACTTCATGTTCAAGGAGATCATGGAACAGCCAAAGGCCCTGCGGGACACTATTTTCCCCCGCCTGCGGGGGGATCGGGTCGTACTGGACGATCTGACCATCACCCGGGAAGAGTTAGAGCAGATGGACCGCCTGTATATCATCGCCTGCGGTTCCTCCTATCATGTTGGGGTGGCGGCCAAGTATATTTTGGAACGGCTGCTGCGTATCCCGGTGGAAGTAACCCTGGCTTCGGAGTTTCGCTACTGTGATCCCATCGTCACCAACCGCACCCTTGCTCTGGTGATCAGCCAGTCTGGGGAGACCATCGACACCCTAGCCGCCATGCGGGAGGCCAAGCGCCTGGGCGCCCGCCTTCTGTCCATTGTCAACGTAGTAGGCTCCACCATCGCCCGGGAGTCTGATGATGTGCTATATACCTGGGCGGGACCGGAGATCGCCGTAGCCACCACGAAGGCCTACTCTACTCAGCTGGCGGTGATCTATTTGGTTGGCCTCTACTTTGCTGAACTTTTGGGCCGGATCGGAGATCAGGAGTATCGGGAACTTGTAGCACAGCTGCGCCTGCTTCCCTCCAAGGCAGAGGAGATCCTTTCCCATACTCAGGAGATCCAGTACTACGCCTCCATCTATTTCAACCACAACTCTGTCTTTTTTATCGGACGGAATATTGATTATGCTGTGGGCCTGGAGGGTTCTCTCAAATTGAAAGAGATCTCTTATATCCACTCGGAGGCATACGCTGCCGGCGAGCTGAAACATGGAACCATCTCTCTGATCGAGGATGGTACCCTGGTCGTGGCTCTGGCCAGCTGGAACACCTTATTTGATAAATTGATGAGCAACGTAAAAGAGGTCAAGGCCCGGGGCGCAGACGTCATCGGCATTTCGACCTCCAGTCACAGGGACCAGTTAGATGCTCTGGTAGACAGTGCGATGACCATCCCAGATACTCACCCCATGTTTCTGCCCTCTCTGGAGGTCATTCCTATGCAGCTGTTCGCCTATTATGTCGCTCTGATGCGCGGTTGCGACATTGACAAACCTAGAAATCTTGCAAAAAGCGTCACTGTGGAGTGATGAAAACCGACCCGTGGCCCAGACGAAATTCGTCCGGGCCACGGGTCTCACTATTGGATATTTTCCTCCGCACAGTTGTCCACCACGCGGAAACCCATCTCACCGGGAGCCGCTACAGGAAATTTCGCAATGCTGACATCATCAAACCGGGCGCAGAGACGCAACTGAGGATTGAGTCGCAGATCCTCTCCCAGAAGTTCCTGGTACTCCTTCCGTTTCTTTTGTTCCAGCATTCCATCACCCCCGGTCTAGTATGTCCCAGCAAACCGTTTTTAAAAATCCCCGCCTCCAAAACCGGAGGCGGGGATTTGCTCAGGACTGCTGGGCTGTCTCAGATTTTCCCTTGGCACCGTTGACTACATTCTGGGCACCGGACTGACTACGGTTCTGGGCCGCAGACTCGTTGTTCTCCGGGCGCTTCATACCTTTCTTTGCCATTCAAATTCCTCCGTTTCGTTGCCTCCGCTCAACAGTGCGGCGGCGCAGTCTTTCAGATCAGCCATGGAGTTGACCCCATTGGGGCGGGTACGGATCCTGTCCTGCACATGAGCGGGGAGGGCGTCGAAATAACGCTTAGCCTCCGGCTCCCGGCGGAACAGGGCGTACAGATCGCGGTACTGCAATGGATATCACCTCGCCCTCTAGTATGAACCTGTCCTGGGAACATTATTCCGGGAACGGAATATTTTTTCTTTCCTGCCACGGAGCATCAAGCCAAAAGCAAAACGCACCGCATCCCAGAACGATGTTTTCCCTCACCCCATTCCCATCCCCCGGCCCATTAAGATGATGTAAATTTTGGTTCAAAATTTCATCTTTTCTTTACGAATAGCAGGAAAGTCGTAAATAAAAGGTTGATTTTTGGATATCAGTCGTGAAATTGTTCAAAAACGAATATCCAGAATTGTGGAAAGTGCGGGAAATCAACTTCACATTGTAGAAATTTGAAGGAATTTGAAGTTGATGTATAAAATAAAAAACGAAGTAAAACGTAGCCAAAGAATACAATTTGAAAACAAAAGAAGAGGAGAGAGGAAACTTATGCTGACGATCCACATGGATATGCTGCAGACAGCGGCCCTGGCGATGCTGCTGTTCCTCCTGGGACGCTTCATTGTCGATCACGTCGACTTTCTGAAGCGCTGCTGCATCCCTGCCCCAGTGGTGGGCGGACTGATCTTCGCCATCCTGCACCTGGTCACCTATCAGACCGGGATTCTGACCCTGGAGTTCGATGAAACCCTGCGTGTGGCCTTTATGGACTTCTTCTTCACCAGTGTGGGCTTCGGCGCCAGCATCAAGCTGCTGAAGAAGGGCGCACTGCCCGTCATGATCTTCCTGCTGCTGGCCACCCTCATGGTCACCATGCAGGACCTGGTGGGCGTGGGCATGGCTGGTCTCTTTGATCTGGACGGCCGCATGGGCCTGTGCATGGGCTCCGTGCCCCTGGTAGGCGGCCACGGAACCTCCGCCTCCTTCGGTGATACCTTCCAGAAGGCCGGTGTGGAAGGCGCCATGACTGTGGCAGTTGCCTGCGCCACCTATGGTCTGGTGGCTGGCTCCCTCATGGGCGGCCCTCTGGGCAGATGGAAAATCAAGAAGTACAACCTGAAGCCCCATGTGGCTGCGGAGGACGAGAAGCTGGGCGAGCCTGAGACTGTCTACCTCACCAAGGCTGAGAAGCTGGACAGCAACACCTTTCTGGACTCCTTCGTTCTGATCATCATTGCCACCGGTATTGGAACCTACATCACCAACGCCTTTGCCAAGATTGGCATCACCCTGCCGGTGTACATTGGCGGTATGATCGTGGCCCTGATCATCCGCAACGTGGCCGACGCTATGGGCAAGGAGCTGCCCCTGAAGGCCATTGATGTGGCGGGCAACACCAGCCTGAACATTTTCCTGGGCATCGCCCTGATGACCCTGAAGCTGTGGCAGCTGGCTGAACTGGCTCTGCCCATCGTGGTGACTCTGGCGGTCCAAACCCTGCTGATGTTCCTGTTCGCCTCCTTTGTGGTGTTCCGTGTTATGGGCGCTGACTATGAGGCTGCCGTGATGACCGCCGCCTTCTGCGGCTTCGGCATGGGTGCTACCCCCAACGCCATGGCCAATATGCTGACCATCAAGAACCAGTACGGTCCAGCACCCAAGGCCTTCTTTGTCGTTCCCCTGGTGGGTGGTATGTTCATTGACTTCACAAACACCGCCGTTTTGACGGTATTTACCAATCTGGTCAGCTGACTCCGCTCTGTGAGCTGAGAGAACAGCGGGCCCTGATCCTCCGCACCGGAGGACTGGGGCCCGCTTCTTATTTTTTGTGATGCTCGGTGCCGGAGCAGGTACGGTACGGTGGGAAAGGGGCTTGCATCTTCGGGCAAAATCCAGTACACTGGACATAGAAAAACCTCTTCTGGACCGAACTGTTCGGAATCAGAATCAAGGGGGCCACAGATATGATACTGACACTTGCTCGGAGCCGCTCCGGCGGACCATGCTTTGGAGAGGGGGCTGCATGATGAGCCGCCCTGCCGACAACATTCTGGGAACTCTTCCAGTTCCAAAGCTGGTGTGGACCATGTCCTCTCCCATCATGCTCTCTATGCTGATGAGCGCCATCTATAATCTGGTAGACAGCATCTATGTGGCCCAGGTGAGCGAACTGGACTTTCTGGCCCTCTCCTACGCCTATCCGGTCCAGCTGATGATGGTGGCCTTCTGCGCTGGAACCGGGGTGGGCTTCAATGCCTTGTTCGCCCAGCGCCTGGGAGCCGGGCAGAAAGAGGAGGCCAACCGGGTGGCCTGTCACGGCTTTTTGTTTTATGGGCTGTGCTGGCTGCTGTTCCTGGCCTTCGCCCTGCTGGGCGCGCCCCTCTTTTTCCGCCTGTCCACCGGCGATGGGGCAGTAGCGGCGGCGGGGACCTCCTATCTGGTCATCTGCTGCGGCCTGTCCATCGGGATGTGTATGCAGTTTCTTACCGAGCGCCTGCTTCAGACCACCGGCCATCCCGCTGGCTTCATGATCGTCCAGGGCTCCGGCGCCATCCTCAACATCGTTCTGGATCCGGTGTTTATCTTCGGTCTGGATATGGGGGTGGTGGGGGCCGCCGCGGCTACCGTCATCGGTCAGATCTCCGGGGCCTGCATCGGATTTTTCCTGCTGTGGCGCATCCGGGGGGAGTTCTCCATCTCCTTCCGGGGCTTCCGGCCCGACCGCGCCCTTTCCGCAGAGCTGCTCCGCATCGCCGCCCCCGCCGTTGTGATGCAGTCCCTGTCCAGCTTTATGTCTCTGGGACTCAATCAGCTGCTCACCCTCTGGTCGGACACCGCCGTCTTTGTGCTGGGTGTCTATTTTAAAATCCAGTCCTTTGTGTTTATGCCTATCTTCGGGGTCAACAGCGGCCTGATCCCCATCCTCAGCTATAACTATGGGGCCAAATCCGCCCCCCGCCTCTCCCAAGCGGTGCGCTTCGGGGTGCAGCTGGCTCTGTCCGCCGCCGTGGCGGGGGCCGCCCTGCTGGTCCTGGCCGCCGGCCCCCTGCTGCGATATTGCTTCCACGCCGGTGAAGCGGCCGCCGCTATGGGCGTTCCCGCCCTGCGCATGGCCGCCCTCTCCTTCCCCATCGCCGCGGTGAGCATCATCCTGTCCGCCGCCTTTCAGTCCCTCGGACACAGCGGAAGCTCCCTGCTGACCGCCCTGCTGAGGCAGATCCTGCTCCTGCTCCCCATCGCCGCCCTGCTTCTTTGGCTGGCCCCGGACAGCATCTGGCTGTCCTTCCTGATCGCGGAGGCCATTACCTGTGTGGTGACCATCCTTCTTTACCGCCGGACCATCCGCCCCCTGATAGACGCGCTGGCAGTCCCCAGGGATATGATGCCCTCTGCTTCCTCCGACCACTGAGCGGCTTCTGATCTTCCCCCCCGGTATTTGGAAGATTTGTGCATTTGATCCCCTGTTTTTTGTAAAATTTTCAAATTGCTTTTCCCTAAAAAATGTGATACTTATTGTACTGTAATGAAGATCAAATACAGAGAGGAGTGTCATTAGAATGGGATTTGGCCGATTTCTGTCCCGTTTCCGCCCTTTGGTCCCTGTCCACGCTGTCTTTGACCTGGAATTTCTTTCCCTCTTTCTCCTCTATCTCGCAGTCCGCTGGACGCCCCTGCTGGGTGACCTGCTGGCAATCGGGTTCTTCGCCATCGTTCTGATCCTCACCCTCTGGGGGGAGCGCCGGTTCCTCCTTGGCGGCGGTGCTGCCGCCGTCCCGTGGGAGCGCCGGTTCCTGCTGGTCCACCTTCCACAGACCCTGTACAGCCTGGGGGTCTGCGCCCTCCTGTTCCGCCACGGCTTCGGCCCCCTTGGCCTGCTCCTTCTGGTTTTGAAGGCCGCCGCCCTGTGGTACGGCGCGGGACACCCGTTTCAGTCCTCAGAACAGGGATCCTGAAATTCCGAACTAGCCCCCCGCCGCATAACGCGGCGAGGGGGCCCTGCTTATCAAAAAAGCCCTCCTGCAAAGTGTTCCGCCGCCTGTGGGCGGCGGAATAAAATTGAATCCAGTCATTTCCGGGGGCGTGTACCTCGGAAGTGATACTTCTCACGAAATATTTACCCACAATTTCTCAGAAAATTGCGGTGAATATTTCGTGCGATCCCCCTCGAAAAAGTAGCTGCACCACTTTTCAATCGTCGCAGACACCCCCGCCGCATTGATGCGGCGGGGGTGTCCTGTTGATATGGTATTTCTTTTGTCAGGCGCGGCCCAGACGCTCCATCAGGCGGCGCCAGGGGCTCTCCTTCCAGCCGGAATGTGCAGTGTGCTGTGGGATCCCCTCAGCTTCCTCCACCGCCTCCTGCTGGAACACCTCCTGGCTGGAGCAGAGCGGCGCTCCGTTCCGCCTGGGATGCCACAGCCCGTCCGGCCCCAGCTGTCGGGCCTTCACATTGTCTGAGATCAGCACATCAGTGATGTGGAATACCTTTCGTCGAAGTTCCGGATCCAGGATGGGGCAGGCCACCTCCACCCGCCGCTCTGTGTTCCGGGTCATAAAGTCGGCGGAGGAGAGGAACAGGTCTGCATCCTCCCCACGGCCAAACCGGTAAATCCGGGTATGCTCCAGATAGCGCCCTACGATGGAGAATACAGTGATGCGATCGGTCAAGCCCGGGATCCCCGGGCGCAGGCAGCAGATCCCCCGCACATTCATCACCACCTCCACCCCGGCCTGGGAGGCCTGGGCCAGCTTATCAATGAGTTTCCGGTCGGTGATGGAGTTCAGCTTCAGGAAGATATACCCCTGGTTCCCCTTGGCGATCTCACGGTCGATGAACTTGATGCACTGGTCCCGCAATTGGTAGGGCGAGACCAGCAGGCGCTCATACGTCCCTTCCAGGTTAGCTGTGGCCAGGTTCTGGAACAGAGCGGCGGCGTCCGCTCCCAACTCCGGATGGGAAGTGATCAGGCACAGGTCGGTGTACTGCCGGGCAGTCTTTTCATTATAGTTCCCTGTACCAACTTGAGTAATATACTGGAGACGTCCCCGCTCCCTTCGGGTGATCAAACAAATCTTGGAGTGGACTTTAATGTCCTCTGCACCATAGAGGATGGTACACCCCGCCTCCTCCATCCGTTCAGCCCACTGGATGTTGTTCTGTTCATCGAAGCGGGCCCGCAATTCCATCAGAACGGTGACCTCTTTCCCATTTTCGGCAGCTGCACACAAATACTCTGCCAGCTTAGCTTTGGAAGCCAGGCGATAAATCGTGATCTTGATGGACAGCACACAGGGATCCGAGGCCGCCTCCCGCACCAGATGAAGAAAGGGATCCATAGACTGGAAAGGATAAAACAGCAGTACATCATGCCGCAGTACCTGATGCAGCACTTTTTCATCCGGACGGAGTGCTGCGGTAGGCCGCGGAGTGTAGGGCGGGAAGCACAGGGCGGTACGACTCTCCTGGGGCAGCTGCCCCTCCAGTGCAAAGACATATCCCATCCGCAGCGGTGCTTTGGAGAAAAATACCTGTTCCAAACTCAGGTTCAAGCGCCGACATAGGGATTCGATCCCTTTCTCATCCCGGCTGCCCTGGACTTCCAAGCGGACTGGGGCCAGCCGATTGCGTTTTTTGACGATCTTCCTCATATGCTGGCGGTAGTCCTCATCTACCTCATACGCCTCGTCCTCCGGACTGATGTCCGCATTCCGGGTCACGGAGATCACAGCCCGGCTCCGGATGGAAAATGCCGGGAACATTCGATCCGCATAAGCCAGCAGCACATCCTCTGTCAGGATATATCTCAGCCCCCGCTCACGCAGAATAAAGTAGGGCGGCAGACTCTGCGGCACTGGGATCAGCCCCAGAGCCTCCTGACCGTCGCTCTCCAACCGCAGCATCACATTCAGGGTCTTATTGGACAGGTGAGGAAAGGGATGGCGGGCGTCCACCACCTGGGGGGAGAGGATTGGCTGCACCTCGTCCCGGAACCAGTTCTCCACCTGCTTGCGCTCCTTAGTATCCATTTCCTCCACTGACAACCGGCAGATATTGCAGGCCCGCAGGCGGCTCTCCAACTGCTCTATCACTTTGTCCCGCTGCTTATACAGAGGGCCCGCAGCCTTGAAAATGGCCTGGAGCTGCTGCTCCGGCGTCTGTCCTGTCCGACTATCGATGTGCGGCTCTTTCACCAGTGTCATGTCATAGAGTGAACCCACCCGCACCATAAAAAATTCATCTAGGTTGCTGGTAAAGATCGCGGCAAACTTTAACCGCTCCATCAGCGGGACGTCTTCGTCCCTGGCCTCCTCCAGGACCCGCTCATCAAAGCGGAGCCAGGATAGCTCTCGATCCTGGGTATAGCGGGTATCTACCATCTTCGGCATACGTTCCCTGCTTTCTCTTCAATATCCTCTATCTATATAGCTATATAGAGGTTTTGTAATTTAGTATAACATGCTCCGCACTGTGTTGATATACTTTTTTTGTAAAATATAAGTTAAATCCATCTTTATCCTCCACTCCTGACACACACCTTTGATCTAAGCACACCCAGAAATTGTCCCCGTCCCACTCCGCATACCGCTGACAACCCGTTTCCTTGATGCTTTTCCCCAGTCATACCCTTGCAATTCAGAGGAAATTTAGGTATAATATTACGGCTTATAGAAATTTCCCGCAGAAGCGGCAACAATAACAAGAGAGCGTGATAACTTTGAAGTACGATTTCACCGCCATTGAAAAAAAATGGCAGACCCGCTGGGCGGAGGAAAAAACCTTCGCCTGTCAGAACGGCGACACCTCCAAGCCTAAGTTCTACGGCCTGGTGGAGTTCCCTTATCCCTCTGCTGCCGGACTGCACGTGGGTCATCCCCGGCCTTACACCGCTATGGATGTGATTGCCCGGAAAAAGCGGATGGACGGCTATAATGTGCTGTTCCCTATCGGGTACGATGCCTTTGGCCTGCCCACCGAGAATTTCGCCATTAAGAACCATGTCCACCCTGCCAAGGTCACAAAGGACAACATCGCCAACTTCACCCGTCAGCTCCACATGCTGGGCTACTCCTTCGACTGGGACCGGGTGGTGGACACGACCGACCCTAGCTACTATAAGTGGACCCAGTGGATCTTCCTCCAGCTGTATAAGCACGGCCTGGCCTATAAGACCACCATGCCAGTAAACTGGTGCACCTCCTGTAAGTGTGTGCTTGCCAATGAAGAGGTAGTGGAGGGCGTGTGCGAACGCTGCGGCGCCCCCGTCATCCGCAAAGAAAAGAGCCAGTGGATGTTGAAGATCACTGAGTACGCCCAGAAGCTGATTGACGGTTTGGACACCGTTGACTTCATCGACCGGGTCAAAACTCAGCAACGCAACTGGATCGGCCGCTCCACGGGCGCCGAGGTGGTGTTCAAGGCCACCACCGGCGAGGAGATCAAGGTCTTTACCACCCGTCCCGATACTCTATTCGGTGCCACCTATATGGTCCTCTCCCCGGAGCACACCCTGGTACGGGGCTGGCTGGAGAGCGGCAAACTGAAGAACGCAGACGAGGTCATATCCTATCAGAAGGCAGCCGCCTCCAAGTCTGACCTGGAGCGCACTGAGCTGAACAAGGAAAAGACCGGCGTAGAGCTGGACGGTGTCCGGGGCATCAACCCGGTCAACAACAAGGAGATCCCCATCTTTATCTCCGACTATGTTCTGTCCACCTATGGCACCGGTGCCATCATGGCTGTCCCTGCTCACGATGACCGCGACTGGGAGTTTGCCAAGAAGTTCGGCTGTGAGATCATCGAGGTGGTCTCCGGCGGCGAGGATGTACAGAAGGCCGCCTTCACCGCCAAGGACGACACCGGCATCATGGTCAACTCCGACTTCCTCAACGGACTGACGGTGAAGGACGCCATCCCCGTTATCACCAAGTGGCTGGAGGAGAAGGGCATCGGCGAGGCCAAGGTAAATTATAAGCTGCGGGACTGGGTGTTCTCCCGCCAGCGCTACTGGGGCGAGCCCATCCCCATGATCTGGTGCGACAAGTGCGGCTGGCAGCCCGTGCCCGAGAATCAGCTGCCCCTGCTGCTGCCCGAGGTGGAGAGCTATGAGCCCACTGACGACGGCGAATCCCCCATCTCCAAGATGACCGATTGGGTAAACACCACCTGCCCCTGCTGCGGCGGCCCGGCCAAGCGCGAGACCGACACCATGCCCCAGTGGGCTGGCTCCAGCTGGTACTACCTGCGGTATATGGATCCCCACAATGACAAGGCTCTGGCCTCCAAAGAGGCCCTGGAGTACTGGGGCCAGGTAGACTGGTACAACGGCGGCATGGAGCACACCACCCTCCATCTGCTCTACTCCCGGTTCTGGAACAACTTCCTCCATGACATTGGGGTCATCCCCTGCGCCGAGCCCTACGCCAAGCGCACCAGCCATGGCATGATCCTGGGCAAAAATCCCCACTATGTGGGCAATGTTGAGACCGAGGAGGAGAAGCAGGCTCTCATTGAAAAGTACGGCAATCAGGCCCTGCGTCCCTCCGTTAAGATGTCCAAGTCTCTGGGCAACGTGGTCAACCCCGACGATGTGATCCGGGATTACGGCGCAGACACCATGCGCCTGTATATCATGTTCATCGGCGACTTTGAAAAAACTGCCGTCTGGTCCGACGACTCCGTCCGGGGCTGCAAGCGCTTCCTGGACCGGGTATGGAACTTGGCCACCGAGCAGGAGCACACCGATGATGCCTACTCCAAGGCCAACGAGGCCGCTGTCCACAAGGCCATCAAGAAGGTGTCTGAGGACATCGAGGCCATGAAGTTCAACACCGCCATCGCTGCGCTGATGTCCCTGGTCAACGACTTCTATGCCAACGGCGCCAGCCGGGGCGACATGAAGGCCCTGCTGCTGATGCTCTCCCCCTTTGCCCCCCACATGTGTGAGGAGCTGTGGGAGATGGCCGGCTACGGCGGTCAGGTGTGCCTCCAGTCCTGGCCTGAGTATGACGAGAGCAAAACTGTGGCCGCTACCACACAGATGGCTGTTCAGGTATCCGGCAAGGTAAAGGCCAACATTGTGGTGCCTACTGACGCCAGCGATGAGGAGATTGTCTCCGCTGCCCTGGCCGACCCCAAAGTGGCCAAGCTGGCCGAGGGCAAAGATCTGGTGAAGTCTATCGTGGTTAAGGGTAAGCTGGTCAGCCTGATCTTCAAGCCCAAAGCCTGAGCCCGCCCGTTCATGGTCACAAAAAATTCAAATTTTTCGACCAAAGAAGAACTTGACATTTGACGCAATTTCAAATATAATGGTTCTGTTAAAGCCATATAAATGGCCCTTTCGCAGCAGGGGACGCCCCGTTGCGCCGGAGGGAGGGAAATATAAATGTCGGAAGTCCGTGTCAGAGAAAACGAGTCTTTGGAGAGCGCTCTGAAGCGTTTCAAGCGCAGCTGTGCCAAGTCTGGCGTGCTGGCTGAGGTTCGTAAGCGTGAGCACTACGAGAGTCCCAGCGTCAAGCGCCGCAAGAAGTCCGAGGCTGCTCGTAAGAACCGCAAGAAGTATTACTAAGCCCATGAATCGCCGCAGCACTGATGTGCTGCGGCGTTTTCTGTTCCCTGTTACACCGAACAGCAAACTTACATGTCCTCAATATCTCTACCCTAATCTGGCCTTTCCATCGACAGGAGCCACGGAGAGGAGCCGTAAATTTTTTTATTTTTTTGTTGACAAATCCCGCTCTGTCTGATAACATATATCTTGCGCTGAGGCAAAACAGAAATGCGCAGCAAACTTTTGGGGGTATAGCTCAGCTGGGAGAGCGCTTGAATGGCATTCAAGAGGTCAGCGGTTCGATCCCGCTTATCTCCACCAGAAAACAGTCGTCTATCTAGGCGGCTGTTTTTCTTTTCTTGAGAAAACCAAGCAAATAATACTTGCCTGAAAAGACAGTACAATCTCATATACAAAAAGCTCCGGAAGCGGTCAGACGGCTTCCGGAGCTTTTTTCTGTTTTGATTGGATGGGTCAGCCCCACAGGCCGGACAGCATGGGAATGATCTGCTTCTTCCGAGACATAATTTTGGGCAGGAAGGCACAGTTCTCCTCCTCGCTGTGGATGTCAAATGCCTGGCGGATGGTGTTCTCATCCCCCACATAGAGCAGCTGCGTGCCATCCAGCAGCACGTCGGTGATCATCAGCAGCACCGTGTCCATCTTCTGCTTCTGACGGATGGCCTGCATGGCCTGCAAAAACTCGTCTCTGCGCTTAAGCAGGCGGTCGGAGTCCATGCAGGTGATCTGGCTGACCGCCAGATTGTGCCCCGCAATGTGGAACTCCTTATAATCTGTGTTCAGCATGGCCTCCACCGTCTTGTCATCTCCGCAGGTAGCTGAGAAGATAGCCTTCCCCAGCTCATCCAGAGAGACATTGGCGATGCGGGCCATGCGGTTGGCCAGATCGATGTCCCTCTGGGTACAGGTGGGGGACTTGAACATCACAGTGTCCGAGACGATGGCCGCCGCCATCAGCCCCGCCATCTTGGTGGACGGCATCAGGCCCTTCTCCTGATACATCCCCGCCACGATGGTGGAGGTGCTGCCAACCGGCTCGTTGCGGACATAGATTGGGTTTTTCGTCTCGATGTCGGCCAAGCGGTGGTGATCCACAATTTCCAGGATCTCTGCCTGCTCCAGGCCCGCCACAGACTGTGCCCGCTCATTGTGATCCATCAGCACAACCCGCTTGCGCCGGGGACGCAGCAGGTGGAAGCGGGACAGCATCCCCACCACCCGCTCATTCTCGTCCAGAATGGGGTAGGCACGGAAGCGGCTCTCCAGCACCCGGTTCTGCACATCGTCGATATAGTCGCTCAGATGAAAATAGACCAGGTCGTGGTTTTTACAGACATGGCTGACCGGCATGGCGTGGCAGATCAGCCGCACCACCTGATAGGCGTCAAATGGAGTAGAAATCACACAGGTATCCGTCTCCTGCTCCAGCAGTTCCTGCTCCACCTCCGCCTGGCAGACGATGACGCAGCTGACATTCATCTCGATGGCCCGGCGAACCATATCCGGTTGCTTGCCGCAGATCACAATGCTCTCCGGATGAGAAAACATCAGGTTCTCCCGGTCCGTAGGCAGAGCAATGGACACCGCACCAGAGATGGTGTCTTTGACCTCGCCGCAGCGGTTGAGCACATGGCCCTCCAGCACAGAGAGAAGATTGTACACTGGAATATCCTGAATCACAGGGTTCCGAACTGAGGCCACATCATTGTTGGCCACATCGCCCGCAGAGATCATGCCGTACAGTGTCCCATCCTCATTGGCAATCGGAAGAACAGAGAGTTTATCCTTCTGCATCATCTGCCATGCCCGGCTGACTGTGACGCCTGGGGATAAGATGGGCGGCGTATCATAATCCAGATCCTGCACCTGGGTGCGCAGGTTGGTAATCAGCATGGGAGGCTGGGCGCCGAAGCGGTCCAGAACCGCCTGAGTCTCGTCGCTGATCTGTCCCAGGCGGGCCGCCTGGTACTGGCGATCACCCAGAGCATTTTTCAGTGCGGCATAGGACATGGCCGACACAATGGAGTCTGTGTCAGGGTTTCGGTGTCCGGTGATATAAATCGTATCCACTCGGATACCTCCTTTTATCATATAGTGTAGTCTGGAAAAATGCCATCTCTATGAGACAGCACTCCGATTATCCTGTGGAATCATATTTATTTTAACGTGAACCGCCGCCGATTGCAATAAAATTTTCCGCCGCAGCAAAAGCATCCTTTCACCGGCACAGCAGATCGTTTCCCCTTCATAAATCCCCACACAGTGCTTTTCCCACTTTCTTTTTTGTAAAAACTATGGTAAACTAAAGGCTGTTACCAAAGCAGCATGAGAGGAATGGGACTGTGAGCAATATTACACTGATCGGGATGCCGGGCTCTGGAAAGAGCACCGTGGGCGTCCTGTTGGCCAAAGCATTGGGCCGTGGCTTTCTTGACACCGATTTGGTCATCCAGCAGCAGGAAAATGCCCTGCTTCAAGATATTCTGGACCGCCGGGGCGTATCTTATTTTCTGGATGCAGAGGAACGGGCGGTACGCTCAGTCTGCTGCGACCACTATGTCATCGCCCCCGGAGGCAGTGTGGTCTGCCGCGAGGGCGCAATCAATCACTTGAAGTCTATGGGGCCCGTAATCTATCTCCGGGTGCCTCTGGACGAGCTGAAGTCCCGCATCCACAATCTGGACTCCAGAGGGATCGCTCTGGAACCCGGGCAGACATTGGAAGACATCCTCACTCTCCGTGCCCCCCTGTATGAGCAGTACGCCGACTGGGTCGTGGATGCCCTGCCGGGTCAGGAGCTGGCTCAGACTGTCTCTCATGTGCTGGCCCTTCTGGAGAAGGGCCTCCCCTGACCCCAGCCCGCGGGGCTCCGGCTCCAGGCCGGAAAACGCGGGCCGCCCTGGGATCTCCCACGGGTCAGAATGAAAAGAAGGAAGAACAACATGACATTTCAATCCCTGGGGCTGTGCGCCCCCATTTTGGCCGCTCTGAAGGAGCAGGGCTATGAGGCCCCCTCCCCCATTCAGGAGCAGGCCATTCCTCCTGCCCTGGCAGGACGGGATGTGCTGGGCTGTGCCCAGACAGGCACCGGCAAAACATGTGCCTTTGCCGCTCCCATCCTTCAGCGGCTAAGCACGTCCCGGACATCAAACCATCAAATCCGTGCCCTGATTCTTACCCCTACACGTGAGTTGGCCATCCAGATCGGCGAAAGTTTCGCCGCCTATGGAGCCAATCTGTCTCTGTGCCACACGGTCATTTTCGGCGGAGTAGGTCAGAACCCTCAGGTGGATGCCTTAAGCCGCGGTGTGGATATTCTGGTGGCCACGCCGGGCCGGCTGATGGATCTGTATCAGCAGGGCTTCGTCCGGCTGGAAGACATAGAAATTTTTGTTTTGGACGAGGCCGACCGAATGCTGGACATGGGCTTCATCCATGACGTGAAAAAGATTCTAAAATGGCTCCCCGTCAAAAAGCAGACTATGCTCTTCTCTGCTACAATGCCGCCGGAGATCGCTGCCCTGGTCAACTCCCTGCTCCACGACCCAGCCCGTGTGGCAGTAGACCCAGTGTCCTCCCCAGTGGAGGCCATCCAACAATCCATCTATTTTGTGGATAAAGGCAACAAGACCAAGCTGCTGGCCCTTCTGATCGAACAGCTGGGTGTGAAAAACGCTCTGGTGTTCACCCGCACCAAACACGGTGCCAACAAGGTAGCCCGGGATCTGAGCAAAAATGGGATCACCGCCGCTGCCATCCACGGAAACAAGAGTCAGACTGCCCGACAACAGGCACTATCCGATTTTAAGAGCGGACGGATCCGCTGCCTTGTGGCCACCGACATCGCCGCCCGCGGTCTTGACATCGATGAACTCTCCCATGTATTCAACTATAACCTTCCCGAGGTACCGGAGACCTATGTCCACCGTATTGGCCGTACCGGCCGCGCAGGCCGGGAGGGCGTAGCCATCTCCTTCTGCGATTTTGGCGAGAAGCCACTGCTGAAGGACATTGAAAAACTCATTGGCCGGACCGTTCCAGTGGTAGAAAATCATCCATTCCCTATGGTGGTGCTGGAAGCTCCAAAACGAGACTCCAGAGGCCGTATTGTCAATGAAGAGGATGCGGAGGCTCGAGCAGCTGCCAAGGAACAGCGCCGCCAGCGGGACGCAGCCAACAAGGCCGCCGCTGAGGAGCGCAAGCAGAAATCCGCCCAAGTTCTATCAGAAACACAGCCTGCACCAGACTGCGCAGAAGAAAAGCCCGCCAGAAAACGCCGTCGAAAAAGGAAGAAGGGGACTTCGCAACCGCAGGAGGCACAAGCAACCCAGCCGCCTCAATCTCCTTCTGAGGAGTCCTCCCGCCGCAGCAAACCGACTCGTCCGGGTACCCAGATGGAGACTGGGTCTGCCATGCCCCGAACAGAATTTGACCGACCCGACCCGCTGGCCGGTGATCATATTATGGATGCTACCGCCCGTCTTTTGGCTCCCCGAAAGCCAACGCCGGCTCAGGAAAGTCATCGGGAGGGCAGCCGCCGCTCTGCCCCTCGCAGTCGGAAGCACAGTAGCCGCAACAACAGTCCCCGTCAGTCATCTGTCAAGGCGGAGACTCCCCAGAACACAAGAAGCGGCCACAGTACCCATCAAGACCGGAAAGCCGCATCTACATCCGGCAACTCCCGCCGCCCAGACCGTCGCCGCTCCCATGGAGGCCCCCGGGGCCCAATCGAACCCATGAAGTCCAGCCGAACCAAGGACTCCACCGAGCAGCACAGTCTGATGAAGCCCTACTATTTAGATAACTAATCACAATTATTTGATTCTATAAAACGGAGGGTATTAAAATGGACTATCAAGCTATGTACCAACAAAAGCTGACCACCGCCCAGGAAGCTGTTAAGGTGGTCAAATCTGGCGACTGGGTGGACTACACCTGGTGCACCAACCACCCTGTGGCGCTGGACAAAGCCCTGGCTGAGCGCAAGGACGAACTCACTGATGTGAAGATCCGCGGCGGCGTCACCATGTGGATGCCCGAAATCGCCAAGGCCGAGGATGCCGGCGACCACTTCACCTGGCACTCCTGGCACTGCAGCGGCATCGACCGCAAGATCATCACCAAGGGCATGGGCTATTTCTCTCCTATGCGTTATTCTGAGCTTCCCCGTTTCTACCGGGAGAACCTCTCCCCCGTGGATGTTGTGATGCTCCAGACCACCCCCATGGACGCCCACGGCAACTTCAACTTCGGCCTGGCCGCCTCCCATATCGCCGACATCATGTCCCGGGCCAAGTGCATCATTGTCGAGGTCAATGAAAATATGCCTTGGGTATACGGCCTGACCGGTACTGAGATCAATATTCAGGACGTAACCTATGTGGTGGAGGGGGATAATCCCCCCGTGGCCCAGCTGGGCGCCGGCGGCGAGCCCACTGCTGTGGATCGCGCCGTGGCTAACCTGGTCGTACCTGAGATTCCCAATGGCGCTTGCCTGCAGCTGGGTATCGGTGGGATGCCCAACACCATCGGCGCCATGATCGCCCAGTCCGACCTGAAGGATCTGTCTGTCCATACCGAGATGTATGTGGACGGCTTCGTGGACATGGCCGCCGCTGGCAAGATCACCGGCCGGAACAAGTCCTTGGACAAGGGCCGCCAGGTGTTCGCCTTTGCCGCCGGCACCAAGAAGCTGTACGACTATGTGGACCGCAATCCCGATGTGATGGGCGCTCCCGTGGACTACACCAATGACGTTCGGGTCATCGCTCAGATCGACAACTTTATCTCCATCAACAATGCCATTGACATGGACCTGTTCGGCCAAATCAATGCCGAGTCCGCCGGTATCAAGCACATCTCCGGCACCGGCGGCCAGCTGGACTTCGCCATGGGCGCCTACCTGTCCAACGGCGGCAAGAGCTTCATCTGTATGTCCTCCACCGTCACCGGCAAGGACGGCACCGTCAAGAGCCGCATCGTCCCCACCCTGACCCAGGGCTCCATCTGCACCGATCCCCGCTCCTGCGGCCACTATGTGGTCACGGAGTACGGCATGGTCAACCTGAAGGGCCTGTCCACCTGGGAGCGGGCTGAGGCTCTCATCGGCATCGCCCACCCCGACTTCCGTGAGCAGCTGATCCAGGATGCAGAGAAGATGCACATCTGGAGACGCTCCAACAAGTAATTTTTATAGGAAAAATACGGTTTGTATCAAAAAAGCTGGCAGATGCTTATGCATCTGCCAGCTTTTCTATGCCTCCAGCAGCTCCCACTGAAAATTCTCCAGCTTCAGCCTGCTTCCCACAGTGGTACCCTCCGGCAGCAGAAACATGGTAATGGAGTGCTCCTGGCCCCCGCCGGTGACCAGTTCCGCATAGTCCCCATTGATCTCCCGGACGGTGTAAAAAATCGGCTCCATTCCTCTCACCTCCTCTGATCTAAGCCTGATGCTCCATCTGTGCCTCCCCATCCGTCCACAGACTCCCCCAGAGCCACGCCATAAAAAGTCCGGTTTATTGGACTTTTATTCCGCTATACTGGACCCAACATCAAAGAAGGGAGCGTCAACACATGGAATACAGCATGGTATGGGTACGGGACCACATCGAGGTATATGACGGAGCAGGACGCTTCTGTTTTTCAGCCGACAATGAGCGGGAAGCCCGGGAGGAACTGGAAGGTGCAGCCTGACGTTCCCCACTCCCTCCGCCTCTCGAGCAATCCTTTCACAGCCATCTTCTTCACCGTTCTATCCCTGTTCTTGCGTACACTCCCCGGTCGAAGGGGTGGCGGATCTTCCGCATCTCCGTGAGATAGTCCGCCCGATCCCGAAGCTCCGGAACCGGATCCCGGCCGGTGAGGACCACCTCACAGGTGAGGGAGTCCAGGCAGTCCAGCACATCCTCCAGAGGCAGCAGTCCGGTATTCACCGCGGCACACACCTCGTCCAGCACCAGCAGGCCGCAGGAGGGCGCAACAGCCGCCTCCCGGGCCAGAGCCAGCAGGCGGATGTTCCGGGCCCGCTCTGCTTCCCGTTCCTCCGGAGTAAGCCGGAAGGAGAACTTGACTTTCTCTGGCACCTCCAGCAGATGCACCCCTGGCACCAGAGCCAGGGCCAGCCGCTCGCCGCTGTCCTCCCCCTTCAAAAACTGGGCAACAACTACCTCTCTGTTTCGCCCCGCCATCCGCAAGGCAAGTCCCATAGCGGCGGTGGTTTTTCCCTTTCCTTCTCCACAATACAGGTGTACCATGTGGAAAACCTCCTCAGCGGGTCAAGCCCGCAACCGGAAAAAGGCCGCCCTGAGGCGGCCTTTTTCCACTTTTCATTACGCTAACTGACTCACAGGGCGGTGAGACACAGCTCTTCCCCATTGGCAGAGGCGTGCAGCTGGGTCACCGGGTGCTCCCAGCTGTCGATGATCCGGGCGGCAATGGCATCCTCCAGTTCCTTCTGGATCAGGCGGCGCAGATTCCGGGCTCCGTAGGCCGCGGAGTAGGACTTTTTCACCAGATAGTCCAGCAGGCTGTCCTCCCAGACGAGGGTAAGCCCCTTCTCCGCCAGGGAATCCCGCAGTTCGTTCAGCATCAGGGCGGCGATGGCTCGGAAATTCTCCTCCGTCAGCTGGTGGAAGTAGACCACCTCGTCCACACGGTTGAGGAACTCTGGCCGCAGGAACTCCTGGAGCGCCTTCATGGCCCGCTCTTTTCCCTGCTCATCGGCGGTACGGTTGAAGCCCACAGAGCCCACCTTGCTATTGCTGCCGGCGTTTGAGGTCATCACGATAACCGTATTTTCAAAGTTCACCTTCCGTCCGTGGGCGTCGGTAATATGGCCGTCGTCCAGGATCTGAAGGAGGATATTGAGCACATCGGGATGGGCCTTCTCGATCTCGTCAAAGAGAACCACAGAGTAGGGCTTGCGGCGGATCTTCTCGGTCAGCTGACCCGCCTCGTCATAGCCCACATAGCCGGGAGGGGAGCCGATGATCCGGGAGACAGCATACTTCTCCATAAACTCTGACATATCCAGCCGGATCAGGGCCTCCGGCACATTGAACAGATCCTGGGCCAACTGCTTGACCAGCTCGGTCTTGCCTACACCGGTGGAGCCCACGAAGATAAAGGAGACCGGCTTGCGCTTGGGGCTGATGCCTACCCGGCCCCGGCGGATGGCGGCAGACACCGCCTGTACCGCCTCGTCCTGACCGATGATGTGGGCCTTCAGCCGCTCCTCCAGCCGAGAAAGGCGCTGATACTCCTGCTCCTGGATCTGGCTGGCTGGGATGTTGGTCCACAGTTCGATCACATTGGCCAGATGCTCCGACGTCAGAGCAGGGACAGACTGTCCCTCCAGCTGCTGCTGCTCGGCGGCAAGGCGCAGCTCCTGACTGCGGATATTGGCCAGTCTGGCATACGCCTCCTCGGTGTCGGCGGCCATCATGACCTCTTTCTCCTTACTCAGGTCGGCCAGTTCCTTGTCAATCTCCGCCCGCCGGGCCAGGGTCCGGTTTTTCAGATTCACATTGGAGCATGCCTCATCCAGCAGGTCAATGGCCTTGTCCGGCAGATAGCGGTCGGTAATATACCGTTCGCTCATCGTCACCGCCAGCCGGCACATCTCCGGAGAGACGGAAACCTGATGATACGCCTCATAGTAAGGAGCGATTCCCTCCATGATCTTCACACTGTCCTCAATGGAGGGCTCCTCCACCACTACGGGCTGGAAGCGCCGCTCTAGGGCGGTGTCCTTTTCGATGTGCTTGCGGTACTCGTTGAGGGTGGTAGCACCAATCACTTGAAGTTCACCCCGGCTCAAAGCAGGCTTCAGGATATTTGCGGCGTTCATGGAACCCTCCGCGTCACCAGCACCCACGATGTTATGCACCTCGTCGATAACCAGGATGATATTGCCCAGCTTGCGGATCTCCTCAATCAGTCCCTTCATGCGGCTCTCAAACTGGCCGCGGAACTGGGTGCCTGCCACCAGGGCGGTGAGATCCAGCAGATAGACCTCCTTGTCCTGGAGTTTATAGGGAACGTCCCCCTTGGCAATCTTCATAGCCAGCCCCTCAGCAATGGCCGTCTTGCCCACACCAGGCTCACCAATGAGGCAGGGATTGTTCTTCTGCCGGCGGTTGAGGATCTGAATGACCCGCTCCAGCTCCCGATCCCGGCCAATGAGCCGGTCCAACTGTCCCGCCTGGGCCTTTTTCGTCAGCGAGATACAGTAGCTCTCTAAAAACTTCCGCTTGGGTGGGCGCTCCCCTTTCCCATTTGCGGCATTTTTCTCCCCTTTCGGGGACTCCGATGGGCCATTCCCGCCAGCAGCAGGGCCGCCGCCGAACAGTTGGCTCAAAAAGGGGAAGGTGGCGGTACGACCGTCATCCTGCTCATCATCCCCTCCGTCCGGCTGGGCCAGCAGTCCCTCCATCCCTTCTGCACCGCCAAAGGCGGACATCATCTCATTGGTGAGGTTATCCAGATCCTCATCTGAAATCCCCATCTTCTTCATCATGTCATCAACGGGCTTGATCCCCAGTTCCCGGGCACACTTGAGGCAGAGACCCTCATTCTTGGCCTCGCCCCCCTCCAGCTTGCTGATAAAGATCACCGCTACATTCTTGTGGCAGCGGCTGCACAGTGTTGGCTGCATACTATGTTCCAACTCCTTTCAGGAGAAAACTTCTGATCCACAGATACGGTTCCTGCCGGAAGCGCATCTGTACCTTTCGAGGGTACACTATAATTATGAACTGGTGATGAATCTTTTAAAAAAACGCATCCGGAAGGGTCAGCGGACCAGCTCCGCAGAAAAAACGGAGTAGGATAGACTGATTCACCGCTTCCACAGGGAACAGATCCCGGAACAGCCAGCAGGCGATGAACAGCAGAACGCAGCCCTTTCCCAAGCCTACCGCTGCACCGCTCCAGTGGTTTAGAGTAGATAAAACCGGAAGTCGGAAGGCCAGATCCAGAACTCGGCTGAGCAAAGTCCATCCCACCAGTACCAACGCAAAGCAAATCAAAAACAGGGCCATTCGGGCCACTTCCCGGGCCAAGTAGCCTGCAACCGCCTGGGCGGCGCTGGTGGTCACCTCCAGAAGTCCCTGGCTGACCGCACTGTGCAGGGCTCCGGAGAAGCTTTGAAAAACTTTACTCTCCTGGATCAGTTCCAGTACCTGCTCCAGAGAGAAATGCTCCTCTGGTTTCGGGCTCTGCGAGCCGTCTGCTGGCTGCTCCGCTTCCTCGGAGGACCACCCCTGCTCCTCCAGACTCTTCTGCATAGCCAGTTCCAGACGTTCCTCTACCACTGGTCGGATCGCATCTGCCACCGGCCCCGCCAAAGCATTGGACAAGACGCTGGCCCCAAAGAAAGCTACAAACACAGCTAGAAAGCCACACAGCGTCAAGACAAAGCCTTTTCGGTAGCCCTGGACCACCGCAAGGATCAGAGCGATCCCCAGAATCGCATCAAAAATCAACCAACTCATGAAACACTCCTTTACATCAATCAGCTATTGGGCCTTCAGGACGGAAGATACAGCCACGCCCTTTGGGCATTGGCCAGCAGCGCCGCGCCGGAGTCAGCCAGCGAGAGGTGCCGCGCGTTCTGGGTATGCTCCAGACTACTGTACGGCGTCAGATCTGAGGTGTACACCTCCAGCCGCTCGCCGCTCAACAGGGCCAGATACCGCCCCGCCGCATCCAGATCCAGCACATTGGCCGGAAGGGTCAGGGACGCAGTCTCGCTCCCATCCGGCCCCACCACTACCACCTGACCGGCGGAACCCGCCCGGTAGCGGCTGAGCAGCAGGACAGCAAAACCATCTCCGCCAAAACTGCATCCCTTCAAATAGTTCCGGCCCAGGGAGTAGGAACCAGTTACGGAGCCGTCCTCTGATACTGCGGACACCCGATCCTCCCCCAGCACCCAGAGACGCCCGCTCTCGTAGTCCAGGTCCATCACCACCATGTTGCCCAGCGACACTGTGGCGGACGGCTCCTTCTGGTTGACAGGATAGAAACGGATCTGGCTCTGAAAAGAACCATTTTCCTGCCCCATGGTAACGATGGCCACTGTCCGGCAGTCTGGAGAAACTGCGGCGTCTACAATAAATGTTGACAAATTGATTTTGATGATCTCCTTGGTATAGCTCCCATCATATACGGTGACCGACCCCTTATGGCCGCCTCCCTGATAGGTAACTGCAAGCCAGCCAGCATTGTTCAGCCGCGCAGACAGAAGCTCTCCTCCACTCCCCAGGTCCAGATGGAAAGCCTCCTCCACACCGCGGAACACAAATAAATCTTCTCCCCCGGCATCATACACCACCCCAGCCTCCTTTGAGGCAGATAGTACGGGGTGCTCCAAATGTTGGACCTCCTCCGCATACAACTCGCCGGAAAGGGAGTAGTATCGTGCTCCAGCAGCAGAGGCCATCAGCACTCCATTTTTCAGATAGGCGAAGGACGCCTGCTCTCCGCCGGCATGGGTAAAGGGCTCTGCCTCACCCGTTTCGCTGGTCTCCAGCTCCCGGTACTCAAACCACCGCCGCAGGGCGTCCAGATTGAAGCGGTCCCGATAGACTACCAGAGCCAGCGCCCCCAGCAGCAGAGCCGCTGTTACCGCAAGCGCAGTCAGCCGGACCAGCAGGCTTGATTTCTGGGGCTTTACCCCCTCTTCTTTTTCCTTCATGGTATCTCCCCTTATCTGATTCAGGAAACCGCCTTCACAGCACGTCCTCCTCATACCACAGCTTGGTCATATACAGTCCTCCCGGTGGCACTGTGGGGCCCGCCAGAGTCCGGTTCCCAGAGGCCAGGATCGCCGGGATGTCCTCCGGCGCCAGCTTCCCTTCTGCCGCGTACACGATGGTTCCTGCCATAGCACGCACCATGTTATAAAGGAAGCCGTTGGCGCACACCCGGCACTCGATCAGGTCGCCAGTACGGGACACATTGAAATAGTATACTGTACGCACCGTAGTCCGGGTCTCTGTCCCAACCGAGCGAACCGCCCGGAAGTCGTGAGTACCCACAAACTGATCTGCCGCCCGCTGCATGACCGTCTCATCCAGGTGCTTGGGGTAAAACCAGGCCCGATCCACAAAAAACGGATTGCCCAGACGAGAGTTGTAGATGCGGTAGGTATACTCCTTCCGCAGGCAGGAGCCAATGGCATTGAAGCCATCAGGCACTTGGGTTGCCTTTACCACCACGATGTCCCGGGGCAGGCGAGTATTCACCGCCAGCGGGATCCGGTCGCAAGGGATGGAGGAAGTAGTACGAAAGTTCGCTATATAGGTTTCCGCATGGACACCTGCGTCGGTCCGCCCCGCACCGGTGCACTTGACCGGGTGGCACACCACGGTACTCAAAGCCTTCTCCAGGGTCTCCGCTACAGTCACTGCGTTTTTCTGCACCTGCCACCCGTGGTAGGCTGTTCCATTGTACATCAGCTTCAGCGCAATATTGCGTCCTTCCATGTCATCACCATTCCAAACCTTGCTCATTCCGGGGCCGGGCCGCGGAAAAAGAGACCGGGGCACCCCGCGCGCCCCGGTTGCTATCGGGATTATAACATAGTATAATCAGTTGGGCAAGCGCCCGCCGCCCTCTGCGGCGGCACATTTAATGGGATTTTAAGAAACAGTAAAGTACGGTTCAAGGCCAGTATGGTATCCTAAAGACGACATGTAATTGGGATCGGATGATCCCGCCCATCCCGGCACGAAAGGAGCTGTTATTATGGAGATCACACTGGAACAGGTGGAGCACCTGCGGGAAAAGGCCGCCGTATCCTATGGTCAGGCCAAGGCCGCCCTGGAGTACAGCGGCGGCAATCTGCTGGACGCCCTGATCTATCTGGAGGAGCGAGGCGTGATCCCCCGACCGGAAGACACCTATTACTCTACCAAGGGAGAGACGCCGCCGCCACCCGCCCAGGACTTGCCGCTCCCAATAAAGACTGCTGGTTCTGGGAAACGGCGCCGCCGTGGCGGCCTGCGCCGCTTGCTGCACCGCCTTCGGTGTATTCTGCTGGACAATGAACTTGAAATTTGGCGCAGGGAGCAGCCCATCACTGCGATCCCTATGCTGCTTCTGGTCATCATTCTGGTCTTTTTCTTTTGGATCGCCCTGCCTCTCATGCTTCTGGGCCTGTTCTTTGGCTTCCGGTATCAGGTCACCGGCCCAGACCTGGCGGACGAAGCTCTGAACGGTGTGATGGACTCGGTGGCAGACACCGCAGCCGATGTAGGCCGGCAGGTCATGGATGATTTGAGATCTCAGCACGAAAAATACAGCAGCCGAAAAAAGTAAACAGCACGGCCGCTGGCTGTCCGCACAAATTCTGGTGGGGCCTGCCCCTACCTTTTAAATGAGGTGAATGTACTGTGGCTGAAACTATTCTTCTGGTCGAGGACGAAGAAAAGCTGGCCCGCATGGTGGAGCTGGAGCTTCGGTATGAGGGCTATGAGGTAGAAAAGGCCTTCGACGGCCGCACTGGCCTGGAGCGGGCTCTGTCCGGCACTTTTGATCTGGTGCTGCTGGACATCATGCTTCCCCAGCTTTCCGGCATGGAGGTGCTCCGCCGTTTGAGAAGGGAGCATTCCACCCCCGTCATCATGCTCACCGCCCGGGACAGCGTCATTGACAAGGTCTCCGGTCTGGACTCCGGGGCGGACGACTATATCACTAAGCCATTTGCTATCGAAGAGCTGCTGGCCCGGATTCGGGCCGCTCTGCGAAAGCGCACCTCCGCCCCTGAGGAGACTCTGCTCTCTGCCGGCCCCCTGACTATGAATGTGGATAAGCATCAGGTCACTGTAAAGGGCCAATCGGTGGAACTCACCAAGAAGGAGTTCGATCTGCTGCGCCATCTGCTGGAAAACAAAGGACATGTCCTTTCCCGTGAAACCCTGCTGGACAGTGTCTGGGGCTTTGACTTCGTTGGAGAGACCAACTCGGTAGATGTGTATATCCGCTTCCTCCGCAGTAAGCTGGACGAGGCCTTCGGAGTCAAGCTGATCCATACAGTGCGTGGTGTGGGCTACGTCATCCGTGAGAACTGATCTCTGCACTTCAAATGTTCCCACCCAGAAAGGAGGCCCGCTATGCCAAAACACCGTCACCGTTTTCAGGCTCCGCCCTCCCAAGACCCCCTGCACGGAGCCCGTTCCTCACTGGTGTTCCGCCTGAACTTTGGCTTTTTCTTCCGCCAGCTGGGCATCTTTTTTGTGATGGATCTGCTCCTCTTTCTGTTGGCCTCCGCTGGAATGTTCGTATATGCGGAAAACCGCTGCGCCCAGGTGGCAGAGTTAGTGGAGGAGCGGGGTGTGCCTTCTGCCGATACCATACTCTGGATGGAAGCCAGCGACTATACAATCACCCCCATCGGAGGAGATGGTACCGCGACCTCCACTCCCTCAGAACAGGGGGACGGCAGACCAGTGCTCAACTGGATCCCTCCCGATGCCCTGCCCTCCTGGTTCCCACACCCCCCGTCCTTAGACGGAGCCCCACGCCGCTGGGATCTAAGCAGCTACTATTCTGTGGAGATCCCCAACGGCGGTACGCCCTATATCATCACAGTGGATCTGCAGGACATCTTCCACTCCCTCTATTGGGCCGGTGCGGTGCTGCTTATATGCCAAGGCCTATCCCTACTAACCAATCTGTTCCGAAACAATCGCTCCATCCACAAAGTCCTCAAGCCTATTCAGGATCTTGCAGCCACTGCTGCCCGCCTGAACTCTATGACCCACATGTCCAGGCAGGAGCTGGAGGCCCTAGCCGGCGAACTGGAGAAAATCAATGCCACGCATCTGGACAGCCGCATTGACCTGCCCGCCACGCAAAAGGAGCTGCGCGCCCTAGCCCAGGCCATCAATGCCATGCTGGATCGGATCAACAAGGCGTACAGCGCACAGATGCGCTTCGTCTCTGATGCCAGCCATGAGCTGCGCACTCCCATCGCCGTTATCCAGGGCTACGCCGCTCTCTTGGACCGCTGGGGCAAAGATGATCCAGAGGCCCTCCAGGAGTCCATCCACGCCATTCGCTCCGAGGCCAAGGCTATGGAGGAATTGGTGGAGCAGCTTCTCTTTCTGGCCCGTGGGGACAACGATACCCAGCCAGTCAAGCCTATGGTCTTTGATCTTACCGCCCTGGCCGGTGAGGTCTTACGGGAAGAGGCAATGATCCATCAGGATCGGGGATTCCTCCCCCTCTGGGATGAGACGCCCATCCAGGTTCGGGCCGATCAGGGGCTCATCAAGCAGGTCATGCGCATCTTGATGGACAACAGTGTCAAATACAGCCCTCCAAACGGGAAAGTCTATCTCCGAGTCACTACCCAGGAAGCTTATGCCCGGGTCACCGTTCAAGACGAGGGTATGGGCATCGCCCCCCAGGGTATCCCACACATCTTTGACCGCTTCTACCGCACTGACCAGTCCCGGGACCGCAGGACAGGCGGCACCGGCCTTGGCCTGTCTATCGCCAAGTGGATCGTAGACCGGCACGGCGGCTGGTTTGAGGTAGTCTCCCGGGAGGGCGTCGGCACCCGGATCTCCTTTCTCCTCCCCTCTGCACCGGCTCCCACAGAAACGGAGGCAGTTTGATGTACTTCGTCTATCTTCTTCACTGTTCTGACGGCACCCTTTATACCGGCTGCACCAACGATTTGGATCGCCGCCTGGCCGCCCACAACGCAGGAAAAGGTGCCAAATATACTCGCAGCCGCCGGCCGGTCACTCTGGTGTACTGGGAGCAGGCGGCAGACCGGTCCGCCGCCCTCCGGCGGGAATGGGCTATTAAACATCTCACCCGGCAGCAAAAGCTGGAGTTGATCCGAAACGTCCCCGTTTCCGCCCCAAAAACATCAACATTTTTGTAAGAATTTGCGAAAAGCTATTGACATTGATTTTTTCCACTGATATAATTTTGTAGCCGCTTTGAGCGGGGTGAAAAGTGGGAGTTTCTCTTCCCTCCCGTAAGAGCGAGCCCGTAATGAAGGAGTTGAATAACATGCAGGCAATCATTGTAACCGGTGGCAAGCAGTACAAGGTGGCAGAGGGCGACACTCTGTTCATCGAGAAGCTGGAGGCCGAGGCCGGCCAGGAGATCGTGTTCGATCAGGTTCTGGCTATCCTGGACGGCGACAAGGCTACCTTCGGCGCTCCCGCCGTGGAGGGCGCTTCTGTGGCCGCCACCGTCGTGAAGAACGGCAAGGGCAAGAAGGTCCGCGTCTTCAAGTACACCCCCAAGAAGGGTTACCGGAAGCGTCAGGGTCACCGTCAGCCCTACACCAAGGTGCAGATCGGCGCCATCAAGGCCTGATTTATGACCACCGCCACATTCCACACCGAAGGCCGCCGCATCACTGGCTTTACTGTCCAGGGACACAGCGGCTACGCCTCGGAGGGAGAGGACATCGTCTGTGCCGCAGTAACCAGCGCTGTGCGCTTGGCAGAGTGCGCCGTCAATGACGTGCTTGGCCTGGAGGCCCCGGTGAAGGTGCGGCAGAAGGATGCGTCCATTACACTGAAGCTCCCCGCCCAGTTGGGACCAGCCAACGAGGATACCTGTCAGGTTCTCCTGACTGCTTTGATGGTCTATTTTGTCCAGCTGGCGGAGGAATATCCCGATCATATTACCGTTTTGGAGGTGTAATATTATGCTGAATATCGGTCTGCAGTTTTTCGCCCATAAAAAGGGCGTCGGCTCTACCCGGAACGGCCGCGATTCTGAGTCCAAGCGTCTGGGCGTGAAGCGCGGCGACGGTCAGTTTGTGCTGGCCGGCAACATTCTGGTCCGGCAGCGCGGCACCCACATCCACCCCGGTGTGAACGTGGGCAAGGGCAGCGATGACACCCTGTTCGCCATGAAGTCCGGCAAGGTGAAGTTCGAGCGCCTGGGCAAGGACCGCAAGCAGGTCTCCATCATCGAGATCGCGCAGTAATCAAGCCACAAAGCCGCAAACGATCACCGTTTGCGGCTCTTTTTATCCGGAAAAGAGGTTTTCTTGTATGGAATATCGTAAGTTTCCCCAGGGGTATGTCCTGCGCCTGGACCCCGGCGAGGAAATCGTCGGTTCCCTCACCCGGCTGGTAGAGGCGGAAGACATCCAGCTGGCTTCCGTCTCTGCCCTTGGAGCGGCCAACGATGTGACCATTGGTATTTTTAATACAGTAGAAAAGCAATACTACTCCCATCGGTATCAGGGGGATTATGAGATCTCCGCCCTGGTGGGCAATGTGACCCGGAAGGACGGGCACCCCTACCTCCATCTTCACATCACCATCGGAAACCCTGTTACCGGAGAGGTCCACGCAGGCCATCTCTCCTCCGCCACCATCAGCGCCACTCTGGAGCTTTTCCTCCAGGTCTGGGACGGGCAGGTGGGGCGGAAGTTTAGCGATGCCGTGGGGCTCAATCTGCTGGAATTTTAAACCGAAACATCACACTGTAAGGAGGCGTTTTGTATGGCAGCACCCTTTGTAGATACCGCAAAGATCACCGTCCGCTCCGGCAACGGCGGCAACGGCGTGGTCTCCTTCCATCGGGAAAAATATGTGGCCGCTGGCGGCCCAGACGGCGGCGATGGCGGCCGCGGCGGCAACGTAGTGGTCACGGTGGATGATCACATGTCCACCTTGATGGACTTCCGTTATAAGCGCAAATACACCGCCGCCAACGGCACAGATGGCGGCGGCAAGCGCTGCACCGGAAGAAACGGCGCAGACCTTGTTCTGCGGGTTCCCAGAGGCACCATCATCCGGGACGCCGCCACCCAGGAGATCATCCACGACATGTCGGATGATGCCCCCTTCATCCTCTGCCGCGGCGGCCGTGGCGGCTGGGGCAACCAGCACTTCGCCACCCCCACTAGACAGGTCCCCCGTTTCGCCAAGGCGGGCTACCCCGGCGAGAGCCGCGAGGTTGTTCTGGAACTGAAACTGCTGGCTGATGTGGGACTGGTAGGTTTCCCCAATGTGGGTAAGTCTACTCTGCTCAGTGTGGTCAGCCGGGCCCAGCCCAAGATCGCCAACTACCATTTCACCACCCTCTTCCCCAACCTGGGCGTGGTGTATGTGGAGGAGGGCGTCTCCTTCGTCATGGCGGATATCCCCGGCATCATCGAGGGCGCCGCTGACGGCGCAGGTCTGGGCCACGACTTTCTGCGCCACATCGACCGCTGCCGCCTGCTCATCCATGTGGTGGACGTCTCCGGCAGCGAGGGCCGGGACCCGGTGGAGGACTTCGAGGCCATCAACGCTGAACTGAAGCAGTACTCCCCCGAACTGGCCTCCCGCAAGATGATCGTGGCCGCCAATAAGACGGACATCATGACAGACCCCGCCCTGCTGGACAAGCTCCGCGCCCACGTTGAGTCCCTGGGACTGGAACTGTTTGAGATCTCTGCCGCAGCCCACCAAGGCACTCGGGAGCTGGTCAAGAAGGCCGCCCAGGAACTGGCCCAGCTGCCCCCTGTGGCGGTATATGAGCCCACCTATGTGGAGCGTCCCCCCGAGGTAGACACCTCCGGCGAGGTCTCCATCGAGAAGTATGACGACACCTGGGTGGTGGAGGCCCCCTGGCTCCAGCACCTAATGTCCAACGTCAACTTCGGCGACTTTGAGAGCCGCAACTGGTTCGACCGCAAGCTTCGTGAGTCCGGTCTGTTCGACAAACTGGAAGCCATGGGTATTCAGGACGGCGACATCGTCTCTCTGTATGACCTGGAGTTCGAGTACCAGCGCTGAGCCGGCCTGTTCTATTTATAGTACTGCAAAAAATATGGCATCCAAACAGAGTTTGGATGCCATATTTTTATTGAGTTATGGATCTATCTTACCGCATTTCCCGGTTAGATAGAACTGTGGAAGGTACGCTGGATAACCTCCAGTTGCTGCTCCCGGGACAGGCGGCTGAAATTCACTGCATAACCAGATACCCGGATGGTCAGGCTGGGGTACTGCTCGGGATGCTCCATAGCATCGATGAGGGTCTCCCGCCGGAGGACGTTCACGTTCAGATGGTGGGCCCCCTGGCAGAAGTAGCCGTCCAGAATGGAGACCAGGTTACTCTCCCGCTGCGTCTCATCCTTGCCCAGAGCCTCGGGGACAATGGAGAAGGTGTTGGAGACTCCGTCCTGACACACATCCCGATAGGGAATCTTGGCCACAGAGTTCAAGCTGGCCAGGGCCCCGTTCACATCACGGCCATGCATGGGGTTGGCTCCAGGGGCCAGAGGCTCACCCAGCTTGCGGCCGTCCGGGGTGGAGCCGGTCTTTTTCCCGTACATCACGTTGGAGGTGATGGTCAGGGCGGACAGGGTGTGCTTGGCATCCCGGTACAGGGGGTGCTTCTTCAGTTCCTGGGAGAAGGTACGCACCACATAGATTGCCTCGTCGTCCGCCCGGTCATCATCGTTTCCATACTTGGGGAAATCACCCTCCGTAACAAAATCGACGGCGATCCCCTGCTCGTTGCGGATGGGACGTACCTTGGCATATCGGATGGCAGAGAGGGAATCGGCAGCCACAGACAGACCCGCGATGCCGAAGGCAGTCAGGCGCTCCACCTTGGTGTCATGGAGGGCCATCTGGCTTGCCTCATAGGCGTACTTATCATGCATATAGTGGATGATGTTCACCGTGTCGGCATACAGCTCGGCGGCATAGGCCAGCACCTTGTTGTAGTTCTCCCGGACCTTCTCATAGTCCAGCACCTCGTCGGTGATGGGCTGGATGCCGGGAACGATCTGGGCACCAGACCGCTCATCCACGCCGCCGTTGATGGCGTACAGAAGGCACTTGGCAATATTGCACCGTGCCCCAAAGAACTGCATCTGCTTCCCCACCGCCATAGCGGACACACAGCAGGCGATGGCGTAGTCGTCTCCATATACAGGACGCATTACATCATCATTTTCATACTGAATGGAATCAGTTGCAATGGACATCTTGGCGCAGTAGCGCTTAAAGCCCTCGGGCAGATGCTCGGACCAGAGGACGGTGAGGTTGGGTTCGGGCGCGCTGCCCAGGTTGGTGAGGGTGTGAAGATAGCGGAAGGAGGTGCGGGTGACCAGAGTCTTTCCCCCGATGCTCATGCCGCCGATGGACTCAGTGACCCAGGTGGGGTCACCACCAAAGAGCTCGTTGTACTCCGGGGTACGCAGGTGGCGTACCAGACGCAGTTTGATGATAAACTGATCCACCAGCTCCTGGGCCTCCTCCTCGGTGATGACCCCATTCTCCAGATCCCGCTGGAGATAGATGTCCACAAAGGTGGAGGTGCGGCCCAGGGAGGTAGCCGCTCCATTGTTCTCCTTGATTCCGGCCAGATAAGCCATATACAGAGCCTGGATGGCGTCATGGGCGTTTGCAGCGGGCTTGGACAGGTCCACCCCATAGCGGGAGGCCATATCCTTCATCTTCCCCAGGGCGCGGATCTGCTCAGAGACCTCCTCCCGCAGGCGGATGCGATCCTCCCCCATGGGGCCGTCCAACTCCTCCAGATCCTGCTTCTTGCACTCGATCAAGCGATCCACTCCGTACAGAGCCACCCGGCGGTAGTCACCGATGATGCGGCCCCGTCCATAGGCGTCCGGCAGGCCGGTGAGCAGGCCCGCGTGGCGGGCGGCCCGGGTGCGCTCCGGATAGGCGTCAAAGACGCCCTCATTGTGGGTCTTGCGATACTCGGTGAAGTGGGCCTCGATCTCCGGGTCCAGCTGATAGCCGTACTGCTCCAGGGCGGACTTGGCCATACGGGTGCCGCCATACAGGTTGACGATACGCTTCAAGGGAGCATCCGTCTGAAGGCCAACAATGACCTCATTCTCTTTGTCGATATAGCCGGGAGCGTAGTTGTCGATGCCGGACACCCGGTGGGTATCCACATCCAGGATCCCGTTTTTCAGTTCCTGAAGCAGCAGCTCCTCACACCGCTCCCAAACCGCTTTCGTGCGCTGGGTAGGGCCAGCCAAAAAGGCATCATCCCCTAAATAAGGGGTCCAGTTCTTCTGAATAAAGGAACGTACATCAATGGAGCGCTGCCACTCGCCAGCGGCAAAGCCGTTCCACGCCTGATCCTGCATCACCATGATAAAATCCTCCTCTATACATCTACAATCATTATCATTCAATTTCGGTTGCTATCGATTTTACCCGTTCAAATCTGAAAACCAGCGTTCCTGCAGCTGACGGCACAGCTCCGGATCCATGGCGGGAACCTCCGCCAGGGGGTCGGACCGACCCAGCCCCCGGTATTTCTCCGCCCCCAGCTTGTGGAAGGGGAGCAGTTCTACCCTCCGCACATTGGGGAGAGTGTCCACATACCTCCGCAGGGCAGCCAGATGCTCTGTTTGATCGGTGAGCCCGGGGACCACCACATGGCGCACCCACATGGGCGTTCCCGCCCGGCGCACGGCCTCCACAAAGTCCAGCGTCCGCTCCATAGAGCGTCCTGTCACCCTCTGATATTCCTCTGGAACCTCGTGCTTCACATCGTAGAGGACTAGGTCTGTGTGGTTCAGGATGTCCTTATACTCCCCCAGGCCCGCCCCGGAGGTGTCCAGGCAGGTATGGATCCCGGCACTCTGGAGCCGTGCCAGGCACTCCGCCAGAAACGCCGGCTGGAGCAGCGGCTCCCCACCGGAAAAAGTCACCCCACCGCCGGAACGGTCAAAGTAAGGCCGAAAGCGCAGCAGCCGCCGGACCAGATCGTCCGGCTCTACCGCCTCTCCTCCCTCTACTGGTTGAGTATCCGGATTGTGGCAATAGAGACACCGAAGAGGGCAGCCTTGAAGAAATACTACACAGCGCACCCCCGGGCCGTCCACCAGCCCCATGCTCTCCATGGAATGGATATATCCGGTCAAAAGATCCCTCCTGTTCTGAAAAACGGGATTTGCCAAAAAAGGGCGCAAAAAAGCCGCCCCTCCGGGCCTCTCGGCGCCCAGACGGTCGGCATACTGACGATCATACTCCCCGTGGTTCCACCACTTCCGTCAGTCATATGATCCGCGCTCAGAATACATCAGCGCTCCGCCCCTTGTCAAGGGGCGGAGCGCTCTTTCAGCGTTTTTCACAAAGATAAACTGATGGAAATGGGTATCATGACAATCAGACTTTCCGTCTGCTCATACATCTTTCCCCGCCGCTTTCTTTCGATTGGACACCCGAACTACAACATTGGAAAGTGCAAACAGTGCAATAGCGTTTGGAATGACCATCAGATTGTTAAACATATCCGTCAGCTCCCACACCAGCGTGTTGGACATCAGAGTACCCATGAAGATGAATACCAGGGCAATGACGGAATAGACGGGGACCGCCTTCTTTCCGAACAGGTAGACAACATTGATCTTACCAAACAGATTCCAACTAAGCACCGTGGAGAATGCGAAGAAGAACAGGCAGACCGCCACAAACATGGCGCCAGCTTCTGCTCCAAAGACGACACCGAAGGCAGACTGTGCCAGGTTGGTGTTGGTCAGAGTGGTAGAGGCCGCAGCAGCACCGCACTCAGCCAGAGGGCCGCCCTCCGTATACAGGGTGGAGATGATGACCAGGGCATTGAGGGTGAGCACCACGAAGGTGTCCATAAATACACCGATCATAGCCACCACACCCTGGTCATGGGGATCCGATACATTGGCCTGGGCATGTGCATGAGGAGTGGAGCCCATACCAGCCTCATTGGAAAACAGGCCGCGCTTTGCACCCTGGCTGATGGCCGCCTTGAGCGCAGCGCCTACAGAGCCGCCAATAATGGCCTGAGGTTGAAACGCATACTGGAAGATCATCGCAAAGGTAGCCGGGATATACTGGATCCGTGCGATCAGAACGCCCAGAGCCCCCAACAGGAAGATGGCTGCCATAACAGGGACGATTTTCTCAGTCACAGCAGCCAGGCGCTGCACACCGCCCACAAAGATGAAGCCGCAGATCACCACCAGCACGATGCCCACGATCCAGGAGGGCACACCGAAGGCGGTCTGGAAGGTAGAGCCGATGGAGTTTGACTGCACCATACAGCCCATGAAGCCAAGGGCCAAGATAATGGCAATGGCAAAGAAACCAGCCAAGAACTTACCAAAGCCACCCTCGAATGCAGAGGTGATGTAATACACTGGACCGCCGCGATAAGAGCCGTCTGAGTCCTTCTGACGGGTCTCAATGGCCAGAGTAGCCTCTGCATAAATAGTCGCCATGCCAAAGAATGCAATGACCCACATCCAGAAGATGGCACCGGGGCCGCCGGCCAGAATGGCGCCTGCGGAGCCCACAATGTTACCGGTACCCACCTGGGCGGCAATGGCAGTGGCCAGGGCCTGGAAGGAACTCATTCCATGCTCCTGCTTCCCGCCCCGCAGGGTCAGGTTGCCGAACACCTTCCGAATTCCCTCTCCAAAACAGCGGACCTGTACAAAGCGGGTGCGGACACTGTAAAACAAGCCCACACCGATGAGCAAAAAGACCAGAATATAGCTGGACAAATAGGTATTGATGTTTACTACAACGGGGTACAGTGCCGCTTCCAAAGACTCTAACATAATTTGATCCCTCTCCTTTTCTGAACAAAAAAACAGACCGGGGAGCATACTCCACGGTCCGAAAACATTGCGGAAAAAACACCCGCCGGCCAAGCCCATCCGGGCGCAGCAGGGGCGCTTTCTTCGTCTCTGTCCTTTTGCCTGAGAGATTTACGGGAGGGGTAAGCCAATCCCGCATTGCACCTTCGGCACTCGTTCGTCGAGATTCTCCAGAGTCACATCCACGTACAGTCCTCATCCCAGCTCAGTAAGCCGGACACCTGAGAGTGTTACTCCTTCGGTAGGCGGAAACCCGCACTTTTCCTGCACGCTTCGTTTGTCCTGTTCACTTGTACTGCATACGTTACCACAAAGCCCTCAGAATGTCAACCCCAGGTGCACATTTATACACACACGGCGGAATTTCCGGAATAATGCCGGGAAAATTGGTCAGATTGTGGTATGAAGTTTACAATTTGCTCTTTTTTCCGGCGTGTGAATATGGTATACTAAAACATAATGCGCCCAGGTATGCCATCGGCAGCCTTTCCCAGTAAGAAGCACGGCGCTGGAAATAGATTCTGAGAGAAGAGCTACAACATTGAGGTGTGTTTATGAACGTATTCAAAAAGATTTTCGGGACCAGCTCCCAGCGTGAGGTCAAAGCGATCCTTCCGCTGGTGGACAAGATCGAGGGGCTGGAGGAGGAATATAAGGCACTGACTGACACCCAGCTTCAGGCCAAGACCCCTGAGTTTAAACAGCGTCTTGCCAACGGCGAGACGCTGGACGACATCCTTCCCGAGGCCTTTGCCGCCTGCCGGGAGGCTGCCTGGCGCGTCCTGGGGATGCGTCCCTACCGCGTGCAGCTGATTGGCGGCATTATCCTGCACCAGGGCCGTATTGCAGAAATGCGCACTGGTGAGGGCAAAACTCTGGTAGCCACTCTCCCTGCCTATTTGAACGCTCTGTCAGGCAAAGGAGTCCATATTATCACCGTCAACGACTATCTGGCTAAGCGCGACTCTGAGTGGATGGGCAAGGTGTACCGCTTCATGGGCCTCACCGTGGGTCTAGTGATCCATGGCGTCATGGGGCAGGCCAAGAAGGACGCATACGCCGCCGACATCACCTACGGCACCAACAATGAGTTCGGCTTTGACTACCTCCGGGACAATATGGCCATCTACTCCAGTGAACTGGTGCAGCGGGGCCACAACTTCGCCGTAGTGGACGAGGTGGACTCCATCCTTATTGATGAGGCCCGTACCCCCCTGATCATCTCCGGCCAAGGTGAAAAGTCCACCCAGCTGTACACCATTGTGGACCAGTTTGTCTCCCGTCTGAAGTGCCAGCGCATCGCCAAGGTGGACACCAAAGAGGAAGAGGACGTCAATATTGACGCCGACTATATCGTCGATGAGAAGGCACGCACTGCCACCCTCACCGCCCGAGGCATCCAGAAGGCGGAGCAGGCCTTCCAGATCGAAAACCTGGCCGATCCGGAGAATACCACCCTCTCCCACCACATCAACCAGGCCATCAAGGCCCACGGCGTGATGAAGCGGGACATCGACTATGTGGTCAAAGAGGGCCAGGTCATCATTGTAGACGAGTTCACCGGCCGCCTGATGTTCGGCCGCCGCTATAACGAAGGCCTCCACCAGGCCATCGAGGCCAAGGAGCACGTGGAGGTAGCCAACGAGTCCAAGACCCTGGCCACCATCACTTTCCAGAACTACTTCCGCCTGTACGACAAGCTTTCCGGCATGACGGGTACTGCCATGACCGAGGAGGAGGAGTTTGGCACCATCTATGAGTTGGACATTGTGGAGATCCCCACCAACCGCCCCGTCCAGCGCATTGACCACCACGATGTGGTGTATAAAAATGAAGCGGGTAAACTCCGTGCCATCGTCCGGCAAATCGAGGAGTGCCATGAGAAGGGACAGCCCGTTCTGGTGGGTACCGTCTCCATCGAAAAGTCGGAGCAGCTGTCCGATATGCTCCAGCGCAAGGGCATCAAGCACAATGTGCTCAACGCCAAGAACCATGAGAAGGAGGCCGAGATCGTTGCCCAAGCTGGTAAGCTGGGAGCGGTTACCGTGGCCACCAACATGGCTGGCCGCGGCACCGACATCATGTTGGGCGGCAACGCAGAATACCTGGCCAAGGCTGACCTGCGCAAGGCCGGCATGAGCGATGAGCTCATTGCCGAGGCTACCGGTTACGCTGAGACAGATGACCAGGAGATCCTGAATGCCCGCCAGCAGTACGCCCAGGCAGAAGCCAAGTACAAGGACGAGATCCGCGCTGAGGCGGACAAGGTCCGCGAGGTGGGCGGCCTGTTCATCCTGGGCACCGAGCGCCACGAGTCCCGCCGCATCGACAACCAGCTCCGCGGCCGCGCCGGCCGTCAGGGAGACCCCGGCGAGAGCCGCTTCTACCTCTCCTTGGAGGACGACATCATGCGCCTGTTCGGCTCTGAGCGGGTAATGGGCATGATGGAGAAGCTGGGGGTGGACGAGGACACCCCCATCGAGCAGAAGATGCTCACCAACGCCATTGAGAACGCCCAGCGCCAGGTGGAATCCCGAAACTTCCAGACCCGTAAGAACGTCCTGCAGTATGACGATGTAATGAACACCCAGCGCAAGGTCATCTATGAGGAGCGCCGGAAGGTGCTGGACGGCGAGGACCTGCACGAGGCCATTCAGGCCATGCTTCACAACACGGTGGAAAACGCCATTCAGGGGCACATCGGCGAGCAGAAGCACATGAGCGCCGAGGACTTCCGTGAGGCCACCGCCGTGTTCCACACCATGTTCCTCCGCCCCGGCGAGCTTGCCCTCACCGATGAGGAGCTTCAGCAGTACACCGCAGAGCAGCTGGTGGAACTGGTGGAAGAGAAGGCCAAGGAGGTCTATGCCGCCCGGGAAAAGGAGTTCGGCGAGCAGCTGATGCGGGAGCTGGAGCGGGTGCTGATGCTTCGAGTCGTGGACGAATACTGGATGGATCAGATCGACGCTATGAACGATTTGAAGCAGGGCATCGGGCTGCGGGCCTATGCTCAAACTGACCCCGTAGTCGCCTATAAGAAGGAAGGCTACGAGATGTTCGAGCAGATGATCGCCGCCATCCAGGAGGAGACCCTCCGCCGTCTGTTCCTGGTCCGCCTGCGTCAGAATCAGGAGGTACGCCGGGAGCGGGTGGCCAAGGTCACCGGCGAGTCTGGCGCCAGCGACGGCACTGTCCAGAAGCAGCCCCAGCGCAAGGTCATCAAAATCGGCCGCAACGATCCCTGCCCCTGCGGCAGCGGCCTGAAGTGGAAGAAGTGCACCTGTAAGCAGTTCCACCCCGAGGTCAAATAATTCCTCTATATGCAAAGACGCAGGCGTTTTCTGAAAACGCCTGCGTCTTGGGTATATGCCCGTTTTTCCCCCGCATCCACAGCAGCAAAGGTTGGAAAGGAGCGATTTTATGGATTTTGAAGCATTGCAGCAGCAGCGGAAGAGCTGCCGGTCCTTCGCACCCAAGCCGGTTCCTCGGGATCTGCTTACCCGGCTGGTAGATACTGCCCGCCTCTCCCCCAGCGCATGTAACTCCCAGCCCTGGCATTTCATCGTGGTAGATGAGGCGGAGGCCAAGGCCAAAATGGTGGACGCCCTGGTGGACGATGGCCTCACCGGCTGCCCCTGGGGGGATAAAGTCCCCGCTTTCATCCTGATCTGTGAGGAGAAGGCCCGTCTCAAGCCCGGTGTGGGAGAGCGGTACGGCACCCAGTATTTCTCTCAGATGGACATCGGCATGGCGGCGATGGGACTGTGCTATGCGGCCACCGCCCTTGGGCTTGGCACCTGCATGATCGGTGTAATGAGCCAGGAAAAGATGCACCGGGCCTTCCACATTCCGGAGGACCGCACCGCCCGTCTGGCCATCGCCGTCGGCTATCCTGCCCATGACGTCCCCGCCCAGCGGAAGGATCGCAAGCCGTTGGAAGAGATCCTTGGGTATAATCAGTGGTGACCCCTCCCCCGATTGACAGTCAGGACCCCCGGCTAAGCCGGGGGCTTGAGTAAGCCCTAGAAGGGCACAA
>JAYCWP010000016.1:0-6587 GCA_037257225.1 Lawsonibacter sp. | reverse complement strand
GGAGAAGCTGGCCGCACAGCAGAAGGCCTACCGGGAAGCCAACCGGGAGAAGGTGGCCGCACAGCAGAAGGCCTACCGGGAAGCCAACCGGGAGAAGCTGGCCGCACAGCAGAAGGCCTACCGGGAAGCCAACCGGGAGAAGGTGCGGGAACGAGCCCGGAATTATATGCGGGCCTACCGCACAAAAAAGAGAGCCGCCGCAGGTGCTGGAACACCCACGACGGCAAAGGAAAATTAAGACACCCATATTATATGGGACAAGAAAGGAATCGTCAAGATGGATTTGAAACTGATGGATCTGGAGATCCGGAATTTTAAGGGCTGTGGGAGTTTATCTTTACCGCTTGATGGGCGCAGCGCCAGTATTTATGGGGACAACGCCGCAGGCAAGACCACGGTATACGACGCGCTGACCTGGCTGCTGTTTGGAAAGGACAGCCGTGGGAACGGCAGCTTTGAGATCAAGCCATTGGACGCCGCCGGAGAGGTGGCGGACCATGGGGCGGTGACAGAGGTCTCTGCGACGCTGTGGGCGGACGGGGAGCCGGTGACGCTGCGCAAGACCTACTATGAGAAGTGGAGCGTGAAGCGCGGGAACGCGGACGCCACCTATGACGGGAACACCAGCGAGTACTATGTAGATGATGTCCCTGTCAAGAAGTACGCCTTTGAGGCGAAAGTGGACGAGCTGGCCGGTGAGGACCGCTGGCGGATGCTGACCAGCGTGGGCTGGTTCTGCGAGGGGCTGGACTGGCGAAAACGGCGGGAGGCCCTGTTTGAGGTGTGTGGCGTGGCCTCCGACCGGGAGATCATGGAGCGGGAGCCGCGCTTCGCGGCGCTGATGGAGTCTATGGGCCGGCTGAGTCTGGAGGACTACAAGAAAAAGCTGCAGGCTAAGCGCCGGGGATTGAACGGAGCCCGGGATACAGTTCCGGCCCGTTTGGACGAGTGTAAAAAGACGGTATCCGAGCTGGAGGGGATCGACTTCCCCGCTCTGGAGGAGGAGCGGGGCCAGGTGGCCGCACGGCGGGACAGCCTGCGGGGCGAACTGATCCAACTGGAGAACAACACCCTGCTGGCTTCCAAGCGGAATGATGTGGCCCGGCTTGAGAACGAGCTGGCCGCACTGCGGAATGAGAACCGGCTGCACAGGCAGAGCCAGATCGTCCCGGTTGAGGACCGGAGGCCGGCGCTGGAGGCGGAGATCTGGGCGGCAGAGCGGGATCTGCTGCGCTGCACACAACTGGCCCAGAACGAAAAGGACCTGATGGAGCATCTGGAGGAGCGGATCGGGCGGTGCCGGGCCCGATGGTCTGCGGCGGCAGAGCAGACTTTTGAGGAAACGGTATGCCCCACCTGCGGGCAGAGGATGCCGGAGGAGGCCCAGAAGGCTGCCCAGGCGGCCTTTGAGACGGACCGGGCAAGGATCCAGGCGGAGGCCGTGGATGAGGCGGACCGGGCCAAGGAGGAACGCTCCATGGCGCAGGCCCGCCGGGAGGACGCCATTGAGGCTGGGGTCCGGGCGGAAAACGAGATCGCCCGGCTCCGGGCGGAGCTGGAGACATACAGAGCCCCGGTCCCCACGGAAGTGGAGGATCTTCCCGGATTTGCCCGGCAGGAGGCGGAGCTGACCGCCGCCTTGGAGGAGGCTCGCCATCAGGCGGACGGTCTGAGCTGGGAGAACGGTGCGATCCGAACTGAGATCGAGGGGCGCATTTCGGAACTCCAGCAGCAGATGGACAGACTGGACCGAGATCTGGGCCGGAGAGCTATGTTGGACTATGCCAAAGAGCGGATGGAGGCCCTGCGGCAGGAGGCTCGGGAAAGTGGGCAGCAGCTGGAGGAGCTGGACAAGCTGTTGTTCCTGTGTGACGAGTTCAGCCGCTGCAAGGTGCGGTACATTGAGGACCAGATCAATGGCCGGTTCCGGTTGGTTCGGTGGAAGCTGTTCCAGGAGCAGGTCAACGGAGGCCTGGCCGACTGCTGTGAAGCCACAGTGGATGGGGTCCCGTACCGGTCCATGAACAACGGGTCCAGAGTGAACGCCGGCCTGGACGTGATCCGGACGCTGTCGGAGCACTATGGGATGCGGGTGCCGCTGTTCATTGACAACGCGGAGAGCGTGACCGGGCTGCTGCCTGTTGGGAGCCAGACCGTCCGCCTGGTGGTCAGCGCGGGAGACAAAAAGCTGAGGTGTGAATATGAGAATTAAGGATCGGGCGAAGCCCAAGCTCCCACCTGTGGAGCCGGGGGTGTACATTGCCACCTGCGTGGGCGTGGTGGATCTGGGGGAGCAGTACAGCGAGAAGTTCAAGAACTACCGCAACGAGGTGCAGTTCATTTGGGAGCTGTCCGGGGAGACAGTGGAGGTGGATGGAGAGGTGAAGCCCCGGCAGCTCTCCCGTACCTTCTCCTTCGCCGTCGGTAAAAAGAGCAGCCTGAGGGGGTTTCTGAGCAGCTGGAACGGAGTGCAGTACAGCGATGAGCAGTTTGGAGAGCTGGAGGTATTTGACCAGGTTGGCCGCGCCTGCCAGCTGAACGTGGTGCTCAACGACACCGGGGAGTATGCCAACGTGGACAGCGTGATCCCTCTGCCCAAGGGGATGCCGGCGCCAAAGACGGACACAGAACCCATCTGCTGGGACATGGAACGATGGGACGACGCGGTGTTCCAGGCGCTGCCGGAATGGGTGCAGGAGAAGATCAAGAAGTCCACCCAGTACCAGAAGGAGCACACGCCAACGGACACGGTGGACTTCCCGGCTCAGGCGGAGCGAAGCGGACTTTGCAAGGACGAAGGGGGTTGTCCCATTTGAAGCTGATCCCATTGGCCAGCTCCTCCCACGGGAACGCCTATCTGGTGGAGGACGGAACGACCTGCCTGCTGATCGAGTGCGGAGTGAGCTGGAAAAAACTCCAGAAGCTGACCGGATTCGGCGTGTCCGGTATTGCCGGGTGTCTGATCTCTCACGAGCACAAGGACCACGCCGGCTGCTATGAGCAGCTGATCCGGAGCGGTGTGCCGGTCTACGCCAGCCGCGGAACGGCTGAGGCCCTGGGGTGCGAACAGCTGGAGCCACTGGAGGACCGGGAGGCGGTGGCCCTGGGCAGCTTCGACGTGCTCCCCTTCCCCACCTTCCACGACGCGGCGGAGCCTATGGGCTTTCTGATCCGCAGCCGGACGGACGGGGACAAGCTGGTCTTTGCCACAGACACGGTCAACCTGGGGTATCAGTTCCCCGGTGTGGATCTGGTGGCCATCGAGTGCAACTATGACGAGGCCGCCCTGGAGCGGTCGGAGCGGATACCGGAGAAGGTGCGCCGCCGGGTGGCCAACGCCCACATGAGCGCGTCCAGGGCCTGCGCCTGGCTGGCCGGGCTGGACAAGTCCCGGGTGCGGGAGGTGTACCTGATGCACCTGTCCGACGCCTGCGGCAATGAGTGGATGTTCCGCCGCCTGGTGCAGCAGGTGGTGGGGGATCGGGTGCAGGTTACGGTGTGCCCGCGTGAACGATTGGAGGATGTAAAATGAATGAATTGGAAAAGAAAAGTATCCTGGAAATGTCCATGGGGGCCATTCTGGAGCGGGTGGACTATGAGATGGGCAAGGTCATCGACAACATCCTGGACCCCAACACCAAGCCCGCTGGGAAGAGAAAAATCACTGTGGGGTTGGAACTTACCCCCAGCGCGGACCGCAAGACCATCACCGTGCAGACCACGGCCAAAAGCACACTGGTCCCCACGGACCCCATCACCACCAGCCTCTATATCACCAATCAGCCGGGCACCGGCGAGATGGTGGTGGCCGAGATGGTACCCCAGGTCCCCGGGCAGCTGGGGATGGACGGCGGAGAACAGGACCGGCCCAAAGTTCTGAAATTCACCAATATCAAGCAGGCATAACAGAAAGGAGACTACATCATGTTGAAGGAATTTGCTCAGTATCTCGTGTCCCTCAAGGACAACAAGACTTACACCATCCACGGCGACACCTACTCCGACCGGGAGCTGGTGCGTATCGACCCCCATGTAGACCGCCCCTGCCAGATCAGCGTGAGCGGGCTGGACAGCATCGTAAAGCTGCTGCGGAACGAGTTGGATATGTTCGACAACCTGCCTATGTTCGTCCGGGTGGACGGCGCACGGAAGGTCTCTGTGTTCTCCACCTATGACAGCGAGATGTGCCGGGACAGCCTGTATGAGGCGGCCTGCGACGTGCCTGGGTTCCAGGAGGGCTTCCGGGAGCAGGAGAAGGCCATCATTGAGCTGCGGAGCAAGTTTATGCCCGGAGAGGGCGTGGACTACCTGCTGGACCTGCTCTCCCGCATCAACAAGGAGAACGGCGTAACCACCCGGGACAACGGCGTGAGCCAGGAGGTGGAGGCCCGCCAGGGCATTTCTCTCAAGGCCCTGGTCCAGGTCAAGCCCCGCATCTCCATGCGGCCCTACCGCACCTTCCTGGAGGTGGAGCAGCCGGAGAGCGAGTTCATCCTGCGGCTGGACGAGGACGGCAACGTGGGGCTGTTCGAGGCCGACGGCGGAATGTGGAAGATGCAGGCCAAGGCATCCATCGTGGCGTACTTCGAGGAGAAGCTGGCCGACGAGATCAACGCCGGAAAGGTCATTGTGATGATGTAAATAATTGGCGGGGCTGGGGCGTCCTGGCCCCGCCGGTAGAAAGCGGGTGATGAGATGGCCGGACGGCCGAAGGAGGGCATTGAGTTCTCCGGCTGGGCCACGGACGTATTTGAAGATCCAAAGATAGACAAGCTGATCGACGGCCAGGGTGTGGCCGGGTTTACGATCTACTTCTATCTTTGCCAAAGGGCCTTCGGGCTGCATGGATACTTTTTGCCATGGACCTGCGATGATGCCGCCAGCGTTGCAAGACGGATCGGCGGCGGAGTTGGGTCAAAGGCGGTACAGGATACCGTCGGGCTGTGCTTGCGTATTGGCTTGTTTGACCGCATGCTGTACGAGGGGCACGGAGTACTTACGAGCAGGGGCATCCAGCGCAGCTTTGTACCGGCGCTGAAAAAACGCCGGGTAAGGTCTGTCATAGCCGATTACTGGCTTTTGGGAGCCGACGAGAGCGTCGGTTTGGTTTTCATACCCAAAAACGGCGGGTAACGCCCATCTGCGTCATGCAAATGCTCATTTGCGGCCTGCGAATGACACATAGGATAGGATAGGTATAGGGATAGGAGAGGTAGTTCTAAAGATAGAACTCAAAAATCTATACCCTCTACTTCTAACGGGGGGCGCGCTGCTGAAAGAGCTCTAAGAGAAGAACAGGGAGCGGCGACTGGAAGGTGGACCCCCTCCCCAAAAACGAGAGGTGCGATTTGACAAAAGAGGACGTATGCAGGACGTTTGACCTGCTGGAACAGATCTACCAAGGCAAGAAGAAGCCGCGTGACAACGTGACGCTGGCAATCTGGGCAGAGATATTGAAGCCCTGGAGCTATGCGCAAGTCAGGAGCGCAGTGGTTCAGAGAGCGCGGGAAAACCGATTTTTTCCGGATCCCTCGGAACTGGCGGCATATCTCCCTCCCATAAGAGACAAGGGGGCAGAGAAAAGCGCCCCAGATGGCCTGTTAGAGGCTATGGAGAAAAAGCGGAAGGAACTGGATGACTGGCAGGAGGAGTGGCACCAGGAACTGCGGGAGCGTGGGCTGCCAACGCTGCGGGAGGCCGGGGCCCGAGGGATGAGCCCCGGGAAGTGGAATGTGCTGCTCCGGGAGGCCGGCGTGTGGGAGGCTGCCCATGGCTGACACACTATGCCTGAGCTGCGCAAAGTGCTATGGAGACTGCCCGTGGTCTGAGCGGGATCCAGAGACCAAGCGGATCAAATTCCAGCCCGTTCCCGGGTGGACGGCAGAACCGACTTGGAAGCGGGGCTGCGGGGCCTCTTACCATGTGGTCGCCTGCCCGCTGTATGTGAGCGACGGGAAGGACTACTCCGCCGGCCGGGGCCAGAAACCAAAATATGATGTCCGGGCGGTGTCGGACTGTCTGCGGGCTGGGATGACTGATAGGGAGATCATGCGGCGGACTGGGATCCAGTCGGAGAGGACATTGCAGGAGTATAAGCGGCGGGCGAGAGCCCTGGATCAACAAACAGGAGGATAATAATATGAGCAAGAAACTGACCACCTACAAGGGAACTGATAAGGACATGAAATGCCACGGCGGCTTTCAGTATGAACTGGGAAAAATGTACACGGATGATGGCGCCATCCGCTGTGGCGGGCGCGGATTCCACTCCTGCAAGGCTCCGCTGGATGTATTTCGCTATTTCGCACCAAATAAAAGCCGGTATTTCGCTTGCCTCGTGGGCGGGACCGTAGACGAAGACACCGCGGACAGCAAGATCGCGTCCTCTGAGCTGGAGCTGAAAGCGGAAATTGGGATCCCCTGGTTGGTTGAAGCACACATCGAGTACGTTAAGGCTCATACTACAACGGAGCACACTGACCACAAACAGGCAACCGCCGGGGACTATGGAGCCGCAACCGCCGGGGACCGCGGAGCCGCAACCGCCGGGGACTATGGAGCCGCAACCGCCGGGGACCGCGGAGCCG
>JAYCWP010000015.1:0-14017 GCA_037257225.1 Lawsonibacter sp. | reverse complement strand
CTTCATTCATGCCAGGGCTGCAAACCAATTTGCGAAAAATTCTTGACACTACCAGCTTGTGCTGCCCTCTGTTTTTTTGAAGGGAAGATTTTTATGACACAAGAGCAAAATTTATTGAGCGGGAGTGTGCCCAGAAAACTGATTGCTTTTGCTCTCCCGCTGCTTTTAGCGAATATCTTACAATCATTCTACAATGTGGTGGATATATTAGTGGTCGGACAGTTTGTTGGCGAAACAGGTCTTGCAGCCATCAGCAACGCTTCAAAACTTTGTTACATTATCAACTCCATTTGTATTGGAATGACGATGGGTGGAGCAGTGTTAATTGCTCAATACAAAGGAGCGAACAATAAAAAGGGCCAAGCAGAGACTTTTCAAATGTTGTCTATGCTTTCTCTGGCTACATCAATACTTTTAACTGTTATAAGTTTAGCCGGTTATCAACCCCTTTTTCGTGCGTTAAATGTTCCGGCGGATGCATTTCAAGATGCATGTAATTATATGAAAATCATTTGCTATGGAACTGTATTTGTTTTCGGATACAATGCCGTTTGTTCTGTCCTGAAAGGGTTGGGAGATTCCAAATCTCCGCTCTGCTTTGTGGGCATTGCAACTATCATCAATGTTGGTTTAGACATCATATTGGTGGGTCCTTTGGGGATGGGAACAAAAGGAGCGGCCTACGCGACGATCATAGCACAGGGGATTTCTTTTGTAATTGCGATTTTTTACCTTAAGTGGCATCATGTATTTTTTGGCACTACGGTATGCAAGAAGTTCACGGTTCAGTGGGATAAGATCGTTGCTATCCTGAAAATTGGGTTGCCTACGGCAATCCAAATGGTTGTAGTCAACACGGCTTATTTGCTAGTAACCGGGATGCTCAATCAATTTGGAACATCTGTATCTGCCGCATCTGGAGTCGGTCTGCAAATCAACACCTTTGCTGGTATGCCTTGCTGGGCTGTCGGTCAGGCAGTCACGGCTATGGTTGGTCAATGCATGGGAGCGGAGCAAATCAAACGCGCCCGAAAAGTGGTAAAAATCGGTCTGCTGGTGAATATAGCCATGACACTTGTTGTTGTGCTTTGCGTACAGGTTTTTGCCGAGCAGTTAATTTTACTCTTTGGCAGTAATAGCCAGGAAGTTGTAACCGACGGAGTTTATTATCTGAGAGTCTGCTGCGGCGTCAATAGTTTGATCTATGCGGCTATGTATACCTTGGATTCCTTTGCCATTGGAGTTGGCGCTGCAAATGTCGCTATGTTGAATGCATTGCTGGACGCAGTTGTGGTTCGTTTGCCCGTAAGTTGGATTTTGGCTTTTACGCTGGGCATGGGATTTCCCGGCATCTATTTTGGACAGGCACTCTCGCCAATTTTACCAGCATTTGTAGGCTTTATCTACTTCAAAAGTGGAATATGGGAACGCAAGAGCCTTATTCAAAAAAACCGTAAGGAGGGGAATCCTGAATGAACGAAACAGTATGGCTTCGCTGCCCTGTGTGCGGGAATAAGACCCGGCTCAAGGTGCGGCATGACACAGAACTTATAAACTTTCCTCTCTATTGCCCAAAATGCAAGCAGGAGACTTTGATAAATGTAAAGAAAACCAATTTATCTGTTATTAAGGCAAATACGCAAATCCCAAAGGAGAACATCGAATTATGATGAACAAACAAAAAATTTACCCACGCTCTAAGGTGAACAGGTCCAGTAAAAACGGACAATAGACAAAACACCCCCTGATGTAGGAAACTAAAAGTACTACATCAGGGGGTATTATCATGGGCAAAAGAAGCTATACGCACGCGCAAGTATTACTGCCAGAGATCCGAGCGATGGTGGAAGCAGGAAAGACACAGCGCGAAATTGCGGAACATTTTGGCTTTTGAAGCAAAGAAGTGGTGCGCGAATTGCTTAAGCGAGAAAGAAAAAAGGAAGCAAAGATTGCAGCAGGCATTATATGGCATCACACTCTGCGGATTGTTTGAAGTCTATGTGATGACAGTTTACATTATGAGAAGTTTGCTGACGGAAGCGTAAAATGTATCGAGGATGAGATACCGTTTGACCTGCCGGACGGTTGGGCGTGGGAGTGTTTGTCAAACCTCGCTGTATTTTCCGGGGGGAAACTCCTTCAACTTCTCGTTCGGAATATTGGGACGGAGATGTTCTTTGGGTAACATCCAAAGACATGAAAAGCAAATATATAGGCAATATTACTTGGTATTGGAGTTCATTCCCCGTATTCTTTCATAATGCGTGGTTTGTAGTGAAAGAGATCCATACAACCTCATAAGAATGAAGGAGAAATTCCAAAATCAACTCAGCGCTGGATGCGTCCGGAGCCGTCACCGCCGGCCAGCTTCTCCACCTCGGCCACGGTGACCATGTTGTAGTCGCCCTCGATGGTGTGCTTCAGAGCGGAAGCGGCCACGGCAAACTCCACGGTCTCCTGGATGGACTTTCCATTGAGCAGCGCATAAATGAGGCCGCCGCCGAAGCTGTCGCCGCCACCCACACGGTCAATGATGCGCAGTTCATACTTCTTGGAGAAGCAGTACTCATTGGAAGCCACATCGTACAGCATGGCGCTCCAGCCGTTGTCGGAAGCGGAGTGGGACTCACGCAGGGTGATGGCCACCTTTTCAAAGCCGAACTTGTCAGCCAGCTGCTTGGCCACGGACTTGTAGCCCTCGTGGTTGATCTCACCGGCGTAGATGTCGGTGGACTCGGCCTCAATGCCGAACACGTCCTTGGCGTCCTCCTCGTTGGAAATGCACACGTCCACGTACTGGCACAACTCGGTCATGGCCTCCCGGGCCTGCTGACGGGTCCACAGCTTGCCCCGGTAGTTGAGGTCGCAGGAGATCTTCACGCCGTGGGCTTTGGCGGTCTTGCAGGCCTGCTTGCAGGTCTCCACCAGGTTGGGGCCCAGAGCGGGGGTGATGCCGGTGAAGTGGAACCAGTCCACGCCCTCGAAGATCTTGTCCCAGTCAAAGTCGCTGGGCTGGGACTCCTGGATGGCGGAGTGGGCACGGTCGTAGATGCACACACTGCCCCGCTGGGAGGCGCCCTTCTCGTTGAAGTAGATGCCCACACGGTCGCCGCCCCGGACGATCATGGTGGTGTCCACGCCGTAGCGGCGCAGGGAGTTGACGGCAGCCTGGCCAATGGCGTGGGCGGGCAGCTTAGTGACATAGGCGGCATCCAGGCCGTAGTTGGCCAGAGAGACGGCCACGTTGGCCTCACCGCCGCCGAAGGTGAACTCCAGGTGATCAGCCTGGACAAAACGCTCGTAGTTATAGGGCTGGAGCCGGATCATCAGCTCGCCGAAGGTAACAACTTTCATTGTGCTCTACTCCTTATCACAAACTCAAATAGAATGGTTTTGCCCGATTATTTCTTCACCAGGTGGACAGCAAAGCCGGCCAGCTCATCCTTGAGATAGATGGCCTTAGTGTTGCCCTTGGCATCGGTCTTGCGGCTGGACTCATCGAAGGTTACGCCCCGCAGACCCAGGTGGTAGACGGCACGGTCCACGTTGTTGGTGCCGATGGCAATGTGGCCGTTGGCACCGCGGACGGGAGCCTTGTTGCACTCCACCGCGGAGCCGGCAAAGATGGAGGAGTTGCCGGACTTGTACTCCAGGTCAAACAGGGCGCACAGGGTCTTGGTGGTCTGCTCGGCCTGGGCCTCGTCGGCGCAGTTGATACCCACATGGCCAGGGAGAAACCCAGCATGGTCTTGACGGCCTCCTTGCAGATGCGGGTGATCTCATCTGGGGACGGAACAACACAACCGCTGTCATCTGCAACGGTCCTTTCCGCAGCGCCATAAACAGCGCCATAGAAATTCCCCATGAGCCCTCCCGACAAGGCAGTCCCTATGGCTGCCCCGGTCACGCCAAGCCCAGCTCCCCAGATGGACAAGGAGCGACTCAGAATGACGACCTGCCTTGATGGAAATATTAGCAAATAATTCAAGCAGACATTAAGAAGGTTGGTCCCAGCATTGAACAGCAGAGGCGTTCTGGTATCCCCCAAACAGCGGAGCATGGCAGACAGCACAGCCAGCAGAACTTGTAGCGGCAGGCCCATGGCATAAAACCAGAGGTAGGCTCTGGCATTCGACAAAATCGTTGGTTCACCTCCCAGCCGCTGAGGAATAAACCAAGACAAAGGGAATATGCAAACAGCTGCCCCCGTCCCCATCAGCAGAGCACCGCTGGCTGCTTGATGCACCGCAGTTCTGGCACGGAACAAATCCTGCCCCCCAGCGCGTGGGCGACCTGCACGGAATAACCAACTCCTGCAGCAGCAAACAGTCCCATTAAAAGAAAGCACACCGAGGAGTTGATGGCTACCGATGCGGTGGCATCAGCTCCCAAAGAGTCCACCATGGCAGTATCCACATAATTGGCGGCAGTAAGCAGAAGCTGCTCCAAAATCACTGCCCAGGACAGACGGAGCAATGTAACAATGGGAACGGCTCTTTGGTTGAGCTGCGTGGAAGGTTCACACATGGTGTTGTCACCTCTGGGATCCGTGCTCCGCAAAGGAAAGCCGGGAAAGTGGGAACTGTACTGTGCGGAATAAAAACCTGCTGTGTCAAAGGGCCCGGGGACATCTGCCCCGGGCCCTCGACAGGAGAGAAAGAAAGGAATGATCTCATGAAAAAACGCTTACAGTTTATCTTCCCGCATAAAGTGGGCGTTGGTACCATTGATGGCAAAGAACTCTTCCGCGGCCCGCTCGCCGATGGCGTCTGGGTACTGGGGGATGGCGGCCAGATACTCTTTTTCATCTACATAGGTAAATGTACCGTCCCGCATAATGACCTTGCCGTCCACCGCAACCAGAGAAATCTCAGGACCCCGGGCACTGTAAACCAGGTTTGGTACCATATTGCGCATAGGATAGGTATATACCGGCAGCATGGAAGGACAGTTGAGATCAATGGCAATGAAATCAGCCCGCTTCCCCGACTCTAAAGAACCCACGGTATCACCCAAGCCAACGGCCTTAGCCCCCTCAATGGTGGCCATACGTAAAGCCTTCCAAGCAGGCATGACCTCAGGATTCTGATACTTGATCTTGTTGAAGAGGCACACGTTTTTCATCTCATTGATGATATTATGGCAGTTGTTTCCGGGAGCCTGATCGGAACCCAGAGCCACCATACCGCCCGCCTCCTGGAAGGCCACGCTGGGGCAGACAATTCCATCAATGATTCCAATAGAGCCGGGATTGACGATCATGGAAGCCCCGCGTTTGGCAATAAGGGCAGCCTCCTCATCTGTGCAGTCAGTGAGATGAACGGCAATGAGGGATTCATCCAAATAGCCCAGTTCATCCAAGAAGGCGGTGGGCCGCTTGCCATAACGCTGAACGATCTGATAGGTCTCTCGGTCCCCCTGCTGCATATGTATGTGGATTTTGGTTCCCCTGTCTTTGACCGCTTTTTGGATGCGCAGCAGCATCTCTGGGCTGACAAAGTCAGCACCTTGGGGGCCAAACAGGATCTTGATCCGGCCGCCTGCCTTGTTGTTCCACTGGTCATACAGGGCGATGTTTCGGTTCAGGCTCTCTTCGCCCATGGCGTCATCAAACTCATAGAGCTCACCGGGTTGATAGACCCGCCGTTTGGCCGCCCGGATGGTCTGGGCAATGTTGCCTCGTGCCCCCACCTTGTCGATGAACGCACACACGTTTTCCATCTTAGATTCATAGTCGCCCAGCGTAGTGGTGCCCGCCCGGATGGCCTCCAGAATGGCCACCCGGCTGCCCGCATCTCGCTCCTCATCGTTGACCGCGTTGTCAAAAGGCTGAAGGCCGAACATCATCCAGCTATTGGTGTCCTGGGCCAGGCCCCGCATGATGTTGCATGCCGTGTGCATGTGGCCGTCAATAAAGCCGGGCAGCACCATGTGATGATCCAGGGTGATGGTTTCCTCAGCGGTATATTCCGCTAAAATTCTGGACTGGTCGCCCACCTCCAGAATCTTGCTCCCATCCACGGCCATGGCGGCGTCACCGTGATAACCCACGCCAGCCCCTTCCATGGTGTAGAAATGGGGCGCCACCACAATGGTATCAATCTTTTTCATAAAAAGCCTCCTGTTCCAATGGTGAAGCAGTTAGTGCACTTTCTCCGGGTAACGCAGCTTGGTAAGCTGGGTCAGCGCAAACAGAACCACTCCCAGAATAACAGCGGTAACCACAATGCTCAAGATATATTGTCCCGTCAGGCCGCCGAAAAGGAATCCCAGGAATGCCGAAATACCAACTGTGATTCCGTAGGGCAGCTGGGTCATGACGTGGACCACATGGTTGCAGGAGGCGCCGGTGGAAGAGAGGACGGTGGTATCGGAGATGGGGGAGCACTGGTCGCCGAACAGACCGCCGCCGATGACCGCGCCAACCACAAACGGAATGGAAATATCAAAGGCAACGGCCATGGGGAAGGCGATGGGCATCATAATGGACCACACCCCCCAGGAGGAGCCGGTTGAAAAGGAAATGAGCGCGCCAAACAGGAACACAAGGGCAGGAACCAGTCCGGGAGTCAGGTAGTTCTCTACAATGTGGATCAGAAACTCGCTGGTGCCCATACCTTTGACGATGGAACCCAGAGACCATGCACACACCAGGATGAAGGGGACTGAAATGAGCTCAGCCATGCCGTTGACAAAGGTGTCAAAGGCCTTAGTCACACTGAACAGCTTGGTGCTCACACCCATAATACCGGCGCCCACCGCGCCGCCCATAAAGGCGATGCAGATGGCTAGGGTAATGTTCGCGTTCCGGAAGCATTCCACCAGCCCATTGTTGACCAGATCGCCGGACCAGAAAATGGTGGCAAAGAGGGAACCAAAGAGGAAGATGATGGGGATGATAAAGTTCCACATGGTGAGCTCATAGCCCTGGGGCAGTTCATTTTTCACCTCAGGTACCAGGGGCTGGATCCCATCCCCCAGCAGCTTGCCGGTCTCCCGAGCCCGCTTTTCTTCCTTGTACATCGGCCCGAAGTTCAAACCGAAGGCGGCAACAATCAAAACGGTGATCATGGCAAACACGCCGTACAGGTTAAAGGGGAGCATATTCAGCCAGATGCCCCACTCGCTGCCCTCAATGCCGGCAGCCAACAGTTCTGCGGCAATCAGACCGGTGATGAAGGGGCCGTAGCTGCTGATAGGAGAAAGAGCGGCCAAGTTGCAGCCCATGGAGTCCAGGATATAAGCCAGCTTTGCTCGGGAGATACGCACCATATCGGTAACAGGACGCATAATGGTACCCAGCATGAGGCAGGGCTCCGTGTAGCTGAAAATGAGGGCGCTCAGGCAGGTGACGACCTGGCCCTTTTTGGCGGTATTGATGACTTTTGTCACCTTGGTGGCAAATGCCTCCGCGGCACCGGTGGTGCGCAGCATGGCGATCATGCCGCCAGAGAGGGTGACCAGAACAATCAAAGACGCGTTTCCGCTGAGAGAAGGGATCACATAGTCCGAGATAATTTTGACAAAGCCAACCAGAGGATTAAATCCGTTCATCATGGTGGAGCCTAGCCAAACTGCGATAAACAAAGAGAAAATTGTCTGCTTGGTCCACAGGGCCAACCCGATGGCTACGATGGGGGGGATGAGACACAACACACCATATGTGGTATCCATACAAGAAACCTCCTGTCATAAAATACTCTGTGGTTTTTCTTTCATGGAATCGCTGCTTTCGCAGATACAGGCCCGCCAAAGCCCAGGACCCACACCTCCTCACTTCTTTTTTGACTCTTTTTACCTCTCTCCAATGTACACTGCTTGGGCGGGGCAGCCTGCTGCGGGTTGCACTGGATCAGTTCCGGTTTTCGTAACCGGAGGCATACATGCTGGCGGGAATAAACTGTCCCTGGCCGTAGCGGCCCACAAACTTGGCGTTTTCCACTACCACCTGTCCCCGCAACAGAACAGTCTCCACCCGGCCGGACTGGCGGCGTCCCTCATAGAGGTTGTAGTCCACGCCGTTGGGGTTGTCCGCCAGGCGAATCACACCCTCATATCTGGGATCAAAGATCACAATGTCTGCGTCGGAACCTACCGCCAACGTGCCCTTTCGGGGGTAAATGCCGTTAATCTTGGCCGGCTGGGTAGCAATGACGTCTACAAATTTCTGACGGCTCAGCTTGCCGGTACATACGCCTTCGGTCCATACCATGTGCAGCCGATCCCCGGCGCCGGGGGATCCATTGGGGATCTGCGTAAAGTCATCCCGGCCAGCCTGTTTGAGTTCCGCCACATCAATACCGCAGTGGTCGGAGGAGACCGCTGTCAGCAGTCCGCCGGCCAGGGCCTGCCAAAGGGCCTCACAGTCCTCCTGGTCCCGCAGAGCGGGAGAACAGACAAACTTGGCCGCTTCGTTGAAATCGGGGTTATCCAGAACCTCCTTGGTGGTGGTCAGATAATGGGTGCAGGTCTCGCCGGAGACCCGCTGCCCCGTCCCCTTGGCCTTTTGCAGCTCGGCAATGGCTTCCCGGCAGGTCATATGGGCAATGTACAGGGGTGTATCGGTCTGACCAGCCAGGTAGATCGCCCGGCGCACCGCCTCGGCCTCGGTAAAGGGTGGGCGGGAGATGTAGTGGTAGTGTGGGGTCAGTTGCCCCTTCTTGACGCACTCACTGCGAAGGAAATTCAGGATCTCCCCATTTTCCGCATGGACAAATACGGTGGCGCCCACCTGGCGGCTCTTCTCCAGAATACGGAAGAACGTGCCGTCATCCACATGAAGCGGAGAGCCATTATACGCCATAAAGATCTTGATGCTGGAGATCCCTCGCTTGGGAAAGTCCTCAATTTCCTCAAATATGCTGTCCATGATATATGTTACCATGGCGTGAAGGGCAAAGTCTACACAGGCTTTATCCTTTGCCCGGGTGTTGATTCGGTAATCAATGGAGTCAAGCAGGCCCCGGTCCGGATCCTGAGGCGCAAAATCCACAATGGTGGTAGTTCCGCCTACAATGGCAGAGTCGGTGGTCTCATAACCGGCGGTGTCCCGATCCCCCACGTTGCACAGGGCGGAAAAGTGGGTGTGCTGGTCTACGCCGCCCGGAAACACATATTTTCCCTGGGCATCTATCACACGATCCGCCTTCTCGTCCAAATGGGCCCCCATGGCACGGATGATCTCACCCTCCACCAAGATATCACCCACAAACTCCTGTTCCGCGGTTACAATGGTGCCTCCTTTGATCAAGGTGCGCATACAGTCATCTCCTAAAACATCAAATCTTCTTGTGTAAACATGGGGAACCCCACAATCTTCTTAGGCTCCGGAAATCCCCAGGTAGATACCTTGCTGGTGTGCAGCCCCATGTCCACCATGGCCTCTGCAAATTTGACTGCGGGCATCACTCCGTCCAGCACGGGAACGCCCAACCGGGCAGACAAGTCCTGGACAAAGTCCACAAAACCGGCGCATCCCAGCAGGATACACTCCGCTCCGTCCTGCCGCACTGCCAGTTCTCCCTGGTGTGCCAGAGCCTCCAGCCCCCTCTGCGGGTCCCGACCAAATTCCAACACGCTCAGTCCGGTAGAGCGGATGGAGCGGCAGAATTTCTCCGCTCCGTAGTTGGCTACCACATCTTCCGTCACCTTGCGGGAACGATCCAGCACCGATACGATAGAGAAATAAGGGGCAATGAATTTTGCCGCTGTGATGGCCGACTCGCAGATCCCCAGCACCGGCTTAGAGGTGACCTCCCGTGCAGCCTGGAGCCCGGGGTCCCCAAAGCAGGCAATGACAAAAGCGTCGGCTCCTTCCTCCCGGTCTCCCCGGATTACCTCTTTCAGAACCCCGGGAACGGCCAAATGCTCATCCACATAGCACTCGATACTGTCCGGTCCGGACGCCGGGCTGACGGCCCAAACCTGGGTATCGCTGCGGGCTACCCGGCGGGCCAGATTCTCTACACTGTCGGTCATGGATTGTGTCGTATTGGGGTTAATGATCTTGATTTTCACAGATCTCCCTCCTCTTGATCCAAGGCTTGAACCATTTCCATCAGCAGTTGGGCGCCCCGGTACAGGTCCTCAGGCGCACTGTACTCACGAATAGAGTGGCTGATTCCGTCTTTGCTGGGAATGAACAGGAGCATAGCGGGCACGGTTTGTCCCCAATTCATCAGATCATGACCAGCGCCGCTGAACATGTTGCGAAAGTGGATGCCGCGGCCACGGCAGAGCCTCTCACCCAGTTCCATCAGCTTCGGGCTGCACTGTGTAGGCTCCTGACGGATATACGCTTCCCCTGTCAGCTCCGCATGCTCTTCCAGCACGGAAGCGATCACCTGATCCATGGGCTCCATGGTCGGGTTGCGCAGTTCCACAATAAACTCCACCTTGCCAGGAATCACATTGACCGCTCCTGGAAACACCTGGAGCGTGCCCACGGTACAGACCATATCCGGCGAAGCGGCTCTGGCCCGATCCATAAGCTCGGTAATGATCCGGCAGGCGCTTACCAGGGCATCATCCCGCAGATGCATGGGTGTACTGCCTGCATGGTTGGCACAGCCGGAAACCGTCATGCGGTAGCGCACGATACCTACAATGCCGCCTGCCAGGCCGATCTGCGCCCCCTCCGCCTCCAGAAGTCCCCCTTGCTCAATGTGCAGCTCCAAATAGCACTGATATTGGGTCAGATCCCGGCGGCAGGCGTTGACCTCTTCCATGGTAAGACCGTGAAGGGCCAGATTGGGCCGCATGGCCCCGTCGATTTCTCCGCCGGTGAAGGCTTTACTGCCAAAGGTACCACCAATGACATTGCCCTCCTCCTCGGTGAAGGCGACCACCTGAATGGGATGTCGATTTTGATAGCCCATTTCCCGAAGGCGCTGCACACATTCGATCCCCGCCAATACGCCGTAGGATCCGTCATAGATGCCGCCGCCAGGTACGGTGTCGATGTGGGAGCCAATGCAGATGGTCTTGCCTTTGCCGGGAAGCGTACCGACCAAATTTCCTACCGCATCCACGGATGTCTGAAACCCCGCCTGCTCCATGCATTGCTGTACATAGGCCCGCCCCTCGTCATAGACAGGCGTATAGGGCAGTCGTGTGGTCCCTTCCCCTGGCACAAAGCCGATCTGCCCCAGCCGGGTCAGGCGGCTGGATAAGCGGGGACCGTTCATCGTATTCATCCCAGATCCCCCTCGGCTGCGTGGGTGCGGACAAACGCTTCTAAAGCTTTCAGCCCCTCCTCCAGACACTGCATGGAGGTGGCATAGGACAGTCGGATATATCCTTCACCAAATTCTCCAAAAGCGGTGCCCGGTACCACAACCACCTGCTTTTCTTCCAGCAGCTTCATAGCAAATTCCTCACAGGGCATGCCCAGGCGACTGATGTTGATAAACGCATAGAAGGTTCCGGCAGGAGTATGACAGGACAGCCCTGGAATTTCAACGATTCGCTGTATCACATAGTCTCTGCGCAGACGGTACTGCTCCACCATATACTTCAGGTGATCTTGAGAGCCCTCCAACGCTTCAATGGCAGCAACCTGGCATGGAGTAGCCGCACAGGCACTGACATTTTCCTGCAGCTTGACCATGTTTCGAATCAGTTCCTCCGGTCCAGCGGCGTAGCCAATACGCCAGCCGGTCATAGCATACGTTTTGGAGAGGCTGTCAATGACCAGCGTGCGCTCCTTCATTCCGGGCAGGGTGGCAAATCCAATGTATGTCCTCCCGTCAAAGAGGATATGCTTATACACCTCGTCTGCCAGCACCACCAGGTCCCGCTCCTGAGCCAGTTCTGCCAGCTGGGACAGTGTCTCAGCACTGGCTACGGCTCCCGTGGGATTGCAGGGGCTGTTTAAAATGATCGCCTTTGTCTTGCTGGTGATGGCCTCGGCAACAGCGGATACATCCAAATCAAACCCCCGCTGTGCATCAGTTTTCACGGATACCGGCACGCCGCCGCACATCCGGATCTGCTGAATGTAATTAGTCCAGCAGGGCTCATTGACGATGACCTCATCTCCTGGGTTCAGCAGCACCTTCAGGGCTAAAAACAATGCTCCCATAGCTCCGGGCGTTACTACGATCTGGCTCGCCGGATCGTAGGACAACCCTTCTGTACGCGCAAGATAACGGGCGATAGCCTGGCGCAGAGCCAGCAGGCCCGCATTTTCGGAATATTTGGTCTTGCCTTCTCGGATGGCCCGGCACCCGGCCTCCACCACATTTTCCGAGGCGGTAAAATCCGGTTCTCCCAGCGTGAAGCTGAGCACACGGTCATATTCCAGCGCCTTATTAAACATTTTCCGGATCTTGGAGGGCTGGATCTGCTGGGTGTTGTCTGAAATCTGAATCATACAAGTGACTCCTTTCTGCTCTGATTTTTCCGTTCCCTGAGTTTTAGAATGGTCATCAATATACCAAACACTAGGGAAAGGACTGCGGCAAATACAATGCGATACTCTTGGGGAAGAAGAAAACCAACGGTATTGATGGGAATCCAAAACAGTGGAATGGTTTTAAACAGGGTAAAATCCACCAGCTCGCCCCAGTCCACCGAGTCCACTGCCTGGCGCGGCGTAATACGGCGTCCCTCCAGAAAGCGGATCTCGCCATAATTTCCACACACCCGCATCAGGGCGGAGTGGATGGGGGCAAAAAACAGATTGTTGGTACAGCTGGTAAAAAAGGCTAGCGCCAAAGCATTTCCATATCCGGGAAGCAGCCCAGCCGCCATGGCTTGCTGCGTACCCTGGCTAAACACGCTGAAGGCCAAGGTGACAAAGAGACCTCCTACTCCCCAGCTTACACTTTTGAACCATGTGGCCCGGTTGATCTGCCAGTGTCCCTCCAGCATCCGCCCGGAGAGCAGTTCTCCCGCCGTAGCATAGACGGAAAATTGAATAAACCCGGCCAGATAAGGATACGTTGCATTAAACCAAGCAAAGCCCCCCGTAACACAAAGGAGCACGGTGGCCGCGGCCAGCAGTCCATAGGCAGCCACCCAATAGATATCCCTTCGTTTCATATACATCCCCTAACTTTTGTACCCTAAATATAGCAAAATGGAGCCGGCGTTGAAATTCAGCGCCGGCTCCATCTTATTTAATCCATGTATTATCCAAGGAGATCTTATGTTTCTCTGTATGGGACCGAGGTTTCTTTTTATACCACCAAAGGATACTGCAATTCAAACAATTTCAAGTAAGTTTTTTTGCTTCTATTTATTTATAGTGCATCAAAATCAATCTTGTTTGTGGACATTGGGAGACTCTGAAGCATTTGTACCCGGTTACGCACGTTCATCTTGGTGTAAATACTGTGGAAATGTTTTTTTACCGTATGGATGCTGATATTCATTTTTTGGGCGATGTCTTCATTAGACAGTCCATGTACCGCCAAATCCAACATCTCTCCCTCCCGGCTGGTCAGACCGTATTGACGGCACAGCTTCTCATGGTACCCTTTTGCAAAGAAATAGCGGGTGTCACCCTTTTTGGCCTCATATACCAGACGGTATGCAAAATGCTTGTGCAGCTGCTCCAGTACAAACATATCCCGTTCACTGAATGGAGGCTTGTCTGCCTCACGATACAGCCGCAATAGGCCCACCGGCTCCTCCCGGAAACAGATCGAGAGTCCCACCGAGTGGGTCAGGTGGTTGGGCAAATAAAAGTTCTGGTAAATTCCTTGATTTTTTATCTGCTCCTCCGGAACGGACATGGATTCCCGAAAGGCCCCACCTTTGCAGGTATACAGAACCCAGCGAAATGCGTCTGAGTTTAAACTCTCCTGTACCCAGGCATTCACCGCCTGCTGAGACAGTTGAAACGCTGCGGGTGTCTGAAACTGATAGGCCCCGTCTTCGGTGGTGGAGATCCGGGCAAAAATAGCTGCATCATAAGGAATAAGAAAGGGCAGCCATCGATTCAGCATTTCCTGCTGCATCTCCTCTACTGTATAGATAAAAGAAATATTATACGCAATTTCATTGAGGAGTA
>JAYCWP010000014.1:0-26561 GCA_037257225.1 Lawsonibacter sp. | reverse complement strand
TTTTACTCTCCCCAGCATAGCTGGGGGTTGTCGTTGCGCTGAAGCGACAACAACAGACGGGGCGGATCGCCATATTTGGCGGTCCGCCCACTGATAAGAAAGGCTCCGTACAGGACCAGATCCGATCAGCCCCGGCCCTGGTCTCTTGGCTGGATTTTGTCGAAGGCGGGGTTGGTGAGATAGACGTTTTTTGCGTTCATCTTCTCTTTGCACATCCGCAGGCACTCGCCGAAGCGCTGGAAGTGTACGATCTCCCGCTCCCGCAGGAATCGGATGACGTTGTTGACGTCCGGGTCGTCGCTTAGGCGCAGGATATTATCATAGGTGAGCCGGGCTTTCTGTTCCGCAGCCAGGTCCTCTGTAAGGTCGGTGATAACGTCGCCAGTGGATTGGATCGAACCGGCAGTCCAGGGGAAACCAGAAGCTGCAGTCGGATAAACGCCAGTGGTGTGGTCTACAAAATACGGGGCAAAGGCTGGACACTTCTGCACCTCCTCGTCCGTGAGATTCCTGGTCAGCTGATGGATGATGGCCGCCACCATCTCCATGTGGCCCAACTCCTCTGTTCCGATATCGGTAAGCAAGCCTTTTGCTTCAGCGTATGGCATGGAATACCGCTGGGACAAATATCGCATTGAGGCCCCCAACTCACCGTCCGGACCGCCGTACTGACTGATGATCACGGCGGCTAGTTTAGGGTTTGGCGTAGAAATCTTCACCGGGAACTGGAGTTTCTTTTCATAAATAAACATCGCTCACTTCACCTCATTCTGCTGATAATTCCAGGGCCACGGATCCTGGAGCCAGCGGTAAGATGCTCCGGAGGCAGCACTGCTCTTCATCAGCGGGCCGAATTTTGCCTCATAGGTCTCTTTGGCGGCTTTCTCCATGGCAGCGTACTGCTTAAACAGGTCAAACGCCTCCATGTCATCCGGATGGGTGTCCAGATAGGTGCCAAGTTCCAGTACCACAAATTCCAGGGCCTGGAGTTCTACCAGCGGATTGCTAGGCAGGGTGCTCCCCTCCGTCTTGAGATGGAAGGGAAGGTTCAGTCCGGGAAATAGTGTTCCGTTACTCAGGGCCTCGCTCTGTGAATACTTCTTGGCCCCATTTTGCTGAAAGGGGACGTATGGGACAGCCAGACCCGCACAGGACGGCATTGAGCCATAGTTGTCCGGGCAGCTGGTGATCGGGCAGGAACTGCCGGTTTCGGTGTTCAAAGCAGGATTCCTCCTTGGTTGGAATTGGAGGGCCCAGAAATGGGCCATCCGTGTCATCCTATGCGCCAACACCTTGAGCGGTCCCTCTCTGAACGCCAATGGGAGCGGACTACCCTAGCATAGGGCTATCCGCTCCCACCGTCTCTAGTCCTCCCGCTGCAGCTGCCCAGTGCGCAGAGCAGTAGACAGGGAAAGACGCTTGTCCGCTCCGTTGTCAAAGGAAACTGTGGCGATGTCTCCATTCCGGGCGCATAGTACTCCAGACCCAAAAGTCCGGTGCCGCACCCGTACACCAGGAAGAAGTTCCTCTCCCATGGCAGTGATGGCCTCCCGGTCCGGGCCTTCCTCCATAGCTAGAGCCCGCCTCACAGGCTTTGGCTGCAATTCCCGAGGTGTAGGAAAGAGCTCCTCTGCGAACCGGGAGGACAAACCCGCCTTCCGGAAACGGACAACAGAAAGTTCATGCTTCGCACGGGTCATGCCAACATAGAACAGGCGGCGCTCCTCCTCATAGGCATCCCGCTCCTCCTGCTCTGGCTCTGGGCCATCCGGGATAGTTTTTGGAAAGAGACCGTCGGCCACATCCATCAGAATGACCCGCTCATACTCCAAACCTTTGCTGGAATGTATGGTGGACAGCAGGAACGAGGCCGCCTCACCGCCATGTGCCCCCGCCCGCACCACCTGCTCCAGTTCCTCCAGACGCTCTAGCAGGGCCAAAGGTGTGGGTTGGTCCGCCCCGATGGCCTCCAGGATATCTGCCCGGCTCCCGTCCATGCCGTGCTCCTCCAGATAGGCCCCGTAGCCCATAAAATGGACAATGCGGTACACCGCCCGGTCCCCACGTTCCTGGAGCAGGTTGGACAAATGGGTGCTCAGGGCGGCACACTGCTTTCTGGTCCAAGGAGATGCCCCGAGCTGGCGGCCGATATAGGCCAGGATGGTCTCCCCCTCCCGGTCCGCCCGGTCTGCCGCCTCCTGGGCCAGGCTCCGGCTGATCCCCGCCCCCAGTTTGTAATACAGTCGCAGGAACCGCTCCCCGTCCCATGGGTCTAAAGCAAACCGAATCACATCTGTGATGTCCCGGACCACCCGACTGGTGAAAAAGGCGCTCTCCACCTGGCGACAGCGATACGGAGTTCCGGTTCGCTCCAGCAGGTCAATGAGAGGGAGGGCGCTGTCATTGTCCCGATAGAGTACAGCGGTCTCCCGGTCACAGTTTTGGGCCAGCTTGGCCAGCCAGCGGTACTGACGCTGCCGGTCATAGACGGAGATCTCCTCCGGCGCAGGCCCGCTCCCCCGGACGGCCCTCATGTGCTTGGGCAGGCGGTTGGTGTTTTTCTGGATGAACCGGTCCGCCGCCGCCACGATCTCCTGGGTGGAGCGGTAGTTCTGCTCCAGGCGCAGGACCCGGGCCCCAGGCCAGTCCTCCGGAAAGTGGATCAGGGCGGATGGGTCAGCGGCTCGGAAGCCATAGATGCTCTGATCCTCGTCCCCCACCAAAAAGAGGTTTCTGCTCTTCCCCGCCAGAAGTCGGATGATCCGATGCTGGATCTTCGAGGTATCCTGGGCCTCATCCACACAGAAATACCGGTATCGACTCTGAAATTCCTCCAGGATCCGGGGGTGCTGCCGGAGGATCCGCATAGCATAGACCATCTGATCGTCATAGTCCATCCTCCGGCTCTGCCGCAGCGCCTGCTCATAGTCCCGGAAAATTTTAGGGAACTCCACTCCCTCCACCTGGATCTGGGCCAGCTCCTCCCCAGTCAGCATCTGATTTTTGGCATAAGTGACGGCAGTCATCAGGGCCTTCACCGTGCTCTCGGCTGCAAACTCTCCCGTCTGTACCCGGTACAACTCTCCCAGAAGTGCCCCCCGCTGTCCCGCGTCCTCCCATAGGTCGAAGGCCGTCCTCCCCAACCTGCGCTCATAGGTGCGGATGATCTGGCTGCACACGCCGTTGATGGTGCGGAACTCCAGCCGCTCCGCAGCCTCTTCTCCAAAAAGGGCGGCAAAGCGGGCACGCATATCCAGGGCGGCGGCCACGGTATAGGTCATGGTCAGGATCTGCTCCGGCGGGATCCCCCTGGCCAGACACAGATAGCCCACCCGGGACACCAGTACGGTGGTCTTACCACTGCCTGGGACGGCCAGAAGCAGCACCGGGCCGTCCACCGCCTGGACCGCCTGCTCCTGCTGCCCATCCAGAGAGAGAGAATATCGTTCCTTCCACTGGGAAAAAAACTCCATGGTTCCCTCCAAACTCCCAACGGCGGAGCGGCACATAGCCGCTCCGCCGTCTCTTACATCGCTCACCGAAATCTTCTGGTAAAGGCACACCGTCTGCACAAATCCTCCCGTGCCTCACCCTGAGAGAAGCCCTGGTAAATAGCTTCAGCCCGTGGGCCGGACAGGATTTCTTCCAGAGACATCTCATACAAGTTGCCTAGGGGAACATCCCCCTCGTGGTCCAGGCAGCATGGTACCACTGTGCCGTCCCACAGCACGCCTACCTGGTCCCTCAGGCCATAGCAGAAACGGCGCCCCTCCTCCTCAGGGGCGGACAGGTCTGGCCACTGGAATTTCTCCCCGAACTCCAGGTAAATACCCGGAGCCATAGTAGTTCCCCGTCGGCCCGACCGCCAGGTTCCGGGAAATACCTCCCGAAGCCGCGAGATGATTTGGCCATTTTGGCGGTTGGCCCCCTCGGTCTCCGCACCATCCAGATTCCACAGCCGCAGGGCACACCGCTTTCCCGCTCCGGCCGCCGCCCGTGCGAAAGAGATGCATCCATCCAGATAGCACTCCAGATCCTCATATGCCCCTCCGTTGCCCTCAAAGGAGTGAACGGAGACGCTCACCTTCTTCACTGCCGGGCTGTCCAGCAGCAGCTTCTCTCGCTGACGAAGCAGAGTTCCATTTGTGGTGAGCATCACCCGGAAGCCTAAGGTGTCCGCTTCTTCCAATAAAGTTTCCAGCTGAGGATGGAGCAGCGGCTCCCCCATCAGGTGGAGGTACAGGTATTCTGTGTGGGGCCTCAAACGGGCCGCCAGGGTCTGGAACCCCTCCGGGGACAGAAAACCCGGCGCCCTCCGGGTGCCAGGACAGAAGTCACAAGCCAAGTTGCACACATTGGTGATCTCCAGATAGGCCTTCCTCAGCTGCCGCACAGCGCTCCCCCTCTCCAGCTGTTTTGCCGTTTTCTCGATTGCCATTATTATACGGTAGGCGGAGTGCCCTGTCAATGGCCGGACCGGAGGCATCCGATCTGGACAAATTTTCCAATCGCCCATAAAAAACGCGCTGTTCCGAAAAACAGCGCGTTCTCAATCTCAAACAGATTCGTTTTCCTTGGATGGGCCGAACACCTTTCGCTTCAGCTCAATACCAGTGGGCGTCATCGCAAGCCCACCCTGTGCGGTCTCCTTCAAAGCACATGGCATAGAGTCACCCACTGCCCGCATAGCCTGAATGCACTCGTCTGCGGGAATCTTGCTTTCGATCCCCGCCAGAGCCATCTCAGCCGCAGTGAAGGCGATGGCAATTCCAGAAACATTACGCTTGATGCAAGGGATCTCCACCAAGCCGGCCACCGGGTCACACACCAACCCCAACTGATTTTTGATGGCCATGGCACAGGCGTGGGCGGACTGGATCGGTGTTCCTCCGCGCAGTTCCACCAAAGACGCGGCGGCCATAGCAGAAGCAGAACCGCACTCCGCCTGACAACCTCCCTGCGCCCCAGCGATAGATGCCTGTTGAGCAATCACCATGCCAATGGCCCCAGCAGTAAACAGTGCCATGACAGCAGCCCGCTCGTCACACAGGCCCTCCTCAAGCATGGAAACAATGGTTCCAGGCAGGATACCGCAGGACCCTGCCGTTGGGGCGGCTACTACCTTACCCATAGCAGCGTTGTACTCAGAAACCGCAATGGCTCTGGCCATCGCCCGGTTAAGAAATGTCCCAGTAATCCCGCCCCGCTCAGCATAGTGAGCCATTTTAGCCGCATCTCCACCAGTGAGACCGGACGTAGACCGCAGTTTCGGATCCATCCCTGCCCGAACTGCATCCCGCATTACCCCTAGGCTATCTGCCATGCGCTGATACAGCACATCGGCTGGCAGTTCCATCTGTTCCGCCTGATCTGCCAGTGCGGTCTGGGAAATCGTAGCCCCAGCCTGCTCCGCCGCCCGACAAAGTTCAGAAATTGAAGAATATTCCAGCATCGTTCCACCCTCCTCAAATCGCACGGATCAACACCACGTTGATAATGTTGGGCAGAATCTTTAGACTGCTGATCAGTGCATCGGACACGTCGCCGTCCACTTCGATGGTCATGACGGCCTCGCCGCCTTTTTTGGGGCGTGAGAGGCGGAAATTTCCGATATTGACCTCGGAATAGGCCATGAAATTGGTCACCGCAGCAATGGTACCTGGCTTGTCATAGTGGAGCACCAACAGGGTATTGTACTGCCCCGTGAAGGAGACTGTCATCCCATTGATCTCCGTGATCAGGATGTTTCCTCCTCCAATGGAGGCCCCTTGAATCACAGTGGTACCTCCCTTGGCACCGGTCACAGTAATTCGCGCAGTATTGGGATGGGCGCCAGGGATCTCGGTCTCGTGGAACGTAAACTCCATGCCACATTCCTTGGCCAGCTGGAGGGAGTGGCGAATCCGTTCGTCATCCGAATCCATTCCCATCACACCAGCAATGAGGGCCTTGTCCGTACCGTGGCCCCGATAAGTCTGGGCAAAGGATCCAGACAGAACAATATCTGCCTTCACCACAGTGTCACCTAGTATTTTCCATGCCACACGGCCAAGACGAACCGCTCCAGCGGTATGGGAACTGGAAGGACCGATCATTACCGGCCCAATGATATCAAATACGTTCATAGAAGCCTCCTCGGGGCAGGTCGAAATTATGCCTTAGACAGCTTGCGGTTGATGGTATCCACAATGATACCAATAGCGTTGTCACCAGAAACGTTGCAGGCAGTACCAAAGGAGTCCTGGGTGATGTACAAGGCAACCATGATGGCGCAGATGGGCCCATTCACATCGCCCGCCTCTGGACCGAACACCATGTACAGGAAGGGCAAAGCGGTCATAATAGAACCGCCCGGTGCTCCGGGAGAGGCCACCATGGCAATGCCCAAGGTAGCTATGAATGGAACCACTGTGGCCAAGCTGATGGGCAAATCGTTCATCAGGCACACCGCAGTAGCACAGGAGATAATGGTAATCATAGAGCCGGCCATGTGGATGTTGGCACACAAGGGCACAACAAAGTTTCGAATCTCCTGGGAGATGCCGTCCGCTTCAGCACACTGGAGGTTCACTGGGATCGTGGCAGCGGAGGATTGGGTCCCTAGAGCGGTGGTATAGCCGGGAATCTGGTTTTTCAGCAGGGTAAATGGATTCTTGTGGCTGATACCGCCAGCCACCATAAAAGCGAACACCAAGTACAGCAGGTGCATGGCGATGACCACCAGGAACACCTTCCATAGGATGCCCAGAATTACAAAAGTCTTACCGGAGCGGGTCATGTCCACAAAGGTGCCGCAGATATACAGGGGCAGCAGTGGAACAATGGCTACATGGAGCACCTTATCGATGATAGCGGAAAAGTCCTTGATGGCGTTATACAGGGTGTCGCCGATCTCTTTTCCCTTCATAGCGGATAGACACAGGCCCAGAATGAAGGCCAGCAGCACGGCAGACAAGGTATCCAGAATAGGAGTCACAGAGATACTGAACAGGGTTGCCACGGAGTTCCCCGCAGTAGCAGCAATCTGCTCCAGGGCCGAGGAATCCATAAAGCTGGGAAACAGGGTAATCGCCACCAAGAACGCACAGGATCCAGCAACCAGGGTGGAACCGTAGGACAGCCCCGCCGTAATGGCCAACAGCTTACCAGCCCCCTGGGACAGGTCTGCGATACCCATAGTGACGTATGCCAGGATCATCATGGGTATCACGAATTTCAGAAACGTGCTGAATAGGCCGGAGGCAGTCACCACGATCCGGCAGACGATCTCCGGGCAGAAGGACCCAATCAGGATACCCAAGATGATTCCAATGATCAGTTTGGGCACAAGGCCCAGCTTTTTCTTTTTTTCCACGCTGCTTACTTCCTCTCGTTTTAGATAACCAGTTCCTTCCTGTGAAGGTTCTGCAAGCATAGCACGAAAACAGAAAGATTCCAAGTAAATTTTGCAAAAAACCGATTTTTAACCAAGAATTTCTGCATTTTTAACAGTTTCTTTACAGGTGTTTTGTTCATAAAAGCTTCAAATTTTATGCAGTAATTCGAAAATGTACAGTTGAGGACAACATTTTGTCATTACAACGTCCTTGTCATATAGACAGTAGTGGTTTCATCGGCGTACGCCCAGAATGTGGATCCCCCGGATTTCCTGGAAGAAATAGGTGCTCAGGGGGCGGAAATCCGTATCCTGGCTGTGGGCCGCCACCAGGATATGATCTAAGTTAGATGGACTTCCTATCTCTACCACCACGGGGGTGTGTCCGAACGCAGGTGCGTCAAACCGGAGCTGTACAAAGTCCCCAGGCCTCAGCAGCTCCAGCGGGACTGGAACTCCAACCGGTCCACAGGTAGGAAGATTTCGGGTCAGAAAGCGGTAAAAGTAAGGTACGCCAGTCCAGGCCGGAGCCTTACGGTTCCCATCTAAATAGTACCAGCCCAGGTCCGGAGTAAAGTTCATTACCCCCGCTCCAGCGTACAGACATTGTGATGCAAAGCTGGTACAGTCGCCCCCTATCCGCTCATAGTCATAGTACCGAGGATTCCGACCGTAGGCCCAGTGGTGGGCATAGGCTACGGCCGCTAACCGATCATATCGCAGCAGCTGTTCCATGTTAACCTCCCTCCTTCTCTCTTTTCTATGCTGGAAGGAAGGGCAAAGTGTCTGAAGAAAAAACAGGAGCGCCGGAGCGCTCCTGTTTTTGGATGCATTGGGTGTGTTGCTCGTATGAATCAGGCCTTGCCGGCGCAGCCCAGAACATGGATCAGCTTGTGGCGGACCAGCTCCTTGATGTTGGCACGGGCGGGCTTCAGATACTCGCGGGGGTCAAACTTGTCGGGATGCTCCTCGAAGAACTGGCGGATGGTGCCGGTCATGGTCAGGCGCAGATCAGAGTCGATGTTGATCTTACACACGGACAGCTCGGCGGCGTGGCGCAGCTCCTCCTCGGGGATGCCGATGGCATCGGGCATCTTTCCGCCGTGCTCGTTGATCATCTTCACATACTCCTGGGGCACGCTGGAGGAGCCGTGGAGCACGATGGGGAAGCCAGGAAGGCGCTTAGAGACCTCCTCCAGCACATCGAAGCGCAGGGGAGGCGGCACCAGGATGCCCTTCTCATTGCGGGTGCACTGGGCAGGGGTAAACTTGTAGGCGCCATGGCTGGTGCCGATGGCGATGGCCAGGGAGTCGCAGCCGGTCTTGGTCACGAACTCCTCTACTTCCTCGGGACGGGTGTAAGAGGAATCCTCAGCGGAGACCTTCACATCATCCTCCACACCGGCCAGGGTACCCAGCTCCGCCTCGACCACCACGCCATGGTCGTGGGCGTACTCAACGACCTTCTTGGTGATGGCAATATTCTCCTCGAAGGGCTTGGAGCTGGCATCGATCATCACGGAGGTGAAACCACCGTCGATGCAGGCCTTACAGGTCTCAAAATCGGGGCCGTGATCCAGATGCAGAGCGATGGGAATATCGGGGCACTCGATCACAGCGGCCTCCACCAGCTTCACCAGATAGGTGTGGTTGGCATAGGCACGAGCGCCCTTGGACACCTGCAGGATCAGGGGAGCCTTCTCCTCCTGAGCGGCCTCGGTGATGCCCTGAACGATTTCCATGTTGTTGACATTGAAGGCACCGATGGCATACCCGCCGTCATAGGCCTTTTTGAACATTTCAGTCGTGGTAACCAATGGCATATTGACCATCTCCTTGAAAGATTTTTACGATTCATATTGTACCATTACCGATTGAAAAATACAAGTGCGTGTGTTACAATTTAAACCAGAATTTTGGACTAAGCTTATTTTTGATCCAAATTTAACACTTTAGGAGGAAGCAAACATGAAGCAACTGACCGGCGCCTGCATTATTGGCCAGTCCGGAGGTCCTACCGCAGTCATTAACGCCAGCGCTCAGGGCGTGATCCAGACCGCTTTAAAGGCTGACTGCATCACCCGCGTTCTGGGGGCTGCCCACGGGATCAAAGGTGTGCTGGAGGACAAGCTGTACGATATGGGACAGGAGGACTCCGCGGAGCTGGATCTGCTGAAGTTCACCCCCTCCTCTGCCCTGGGTTCCTGCCGCTATAAACTGGCAGACCCCGAAGTCGATGACAGTGATTACCAGCGCATTCTGGAAGTTTTCAAAAAGTACGATGTCCGCTACTTCTTCTATAATGGCGGCAACGATTCCATGGATACCTGCAATAAGATCTCCAAATATATGCAGAAAGTGGGCTATGAGTGCCGCATTATGGGCGTACCCAAGACCATCGACAACGATCTGAACGGTACTGACCACTGCCCCGGCTTCGCTTCTGCTGCCAAGTACATTGCCACCTCCTGCGCCGAGGTCTGGCAGGATGCCCATGTCTATGACACCGGCATGGTCACCATCATCGAGATCATGGGCCGCCACGCTGGCTGGCTGGCTGGCTCTGCCGCCCTGGCCTCCCTCACTGGCTGCGGCCCTGATCTGGTCTATCTGCCTGAGACAGACTTCGACATGGAGCACTTCCTGTCCGATGTGAAGACCATCTATGACAAGAGCGGCAACTGCCTGGTGGCCGTATCTGAGGGCATTCACTACGCGGATGGAACCTTCGTCTCCGAGGCCAAGACCTCTGCTACTGACGGCTTCGGCCACGCTCAGCTGGGCGGTCTGGCCGCCCACTTGGCCTCTGTAGTTAAGGAAGCATTTGGCGTAAAGGTCCGCGGCATTGAACTCTCCCTCCTTCAGCGCTGCGGCGCTCATCTGGACTCTGAGACGGATGCGGAGGAGGCCCTTCTGGCCGGCTCCGCCGCAGTACAGGCTGCTGTGGAGGGGTTCACCGATAAGATGGTGGCCTTCCGCTGCACTCGTGGCGAGGATGGCTACCATTGCGAGACCATTCTGGAGCCCCTGGACATTGTGGCGAACTTTGAGAAGAAGGTTCCCCGCGAGTGGATCAATGAGGCAGGAAATGGCGTCACTCAGCAGTTCATCGACTACGCTCTTCCCCTGATTCAAGGTGATGTCAAGGCTCCCCGCGTCAATGGTCTGCCCCGTTTTGCCCATCTGAAAAAGGTCCTGACTTCTGACCTGTAAGGATAATCTGCACAATCAAACGTTAAAATACTGCGGCCCGCACTGAATAAACAGTGCGGGCCGCAGTATTTTTGATTCTTTTGTATGACTATCCCCCTCTGTTGAAGGCAGAAGCGTGTTCTGGAGGAACTTTCATCTCTCCAGATCCCTCCCCTTCTCTGCAAGAGGTCCAGTCCATCCTAGATATTGTTCCGTTTCCAGAGGAAGCCCACGTTTTTGCAGTCCACGACGCACCAATCGGCTGACCACACTGTAAAACATGGCGAATACCGGGACTCCCAGCACCATACCCATAAAACCAAAGAGTCCGCCAAACAACAGGATGGAAAACAACACCCAGAAGGAAGCCAGCCCTGTAGAGTCTCCCAAAATCTTTGGCCCCAGGATATTCCCGTCAAACTGCTGCAGGACAAAAATGAAGAGAACAAAATAGAGGCACTTCAGGGGGCTGACCAGCAAAATCAGCAGTGCACATGGAATCGCACCGATGAAGGGACCAAAAAATGGGATGATATTGGTTACCCCAATGATCACTGCCAACAGCATAGGATACGGGAACCGGAACAAATTACAGCACACCAATGCAATGATGCCAATAATCAGAGAATCTACCAATTTCCCATTGATAAATCCACTGAGAATGCGGTAGGCACTCCTGGTCTCCTCTACCAATAAATCTGCGATATCGGTCCGGAAGATACTGTATATAATCTTTTTGGACTGGGCAGCAAAGACATCCTTTCTTGCCAGCAGGTAGACCGAGACGATGACCGCGATCAGAATGTCTTTCAGCAGCAATGACAGCGCAATCACACCGGAAGAAACACTGCTCACCACGCCGGTAAGCTGGGGCAGGATTTCAAACCGCAGCCAATCCAACGTGCTGTTGACCGACTCTAAGTTTGGGAGCATATTGGAACTGAGCCACTGCTCCACCGATTGGGCCAGGGAGTTGTAATAGGGCAGAACCGCTGCTTGGATCTCCGGATTATCTGCCAAAAAGTCAAGGAGCCATTGCTGCATAATACCAATGTACTCCGGGATCGCATTTACTAATCCCACAATACTGAGGTACAGCTGGGGCAATACCATAGCCAGCAGCACATAGACTACCAGCACTGCGGAAATCAGACTCAGTACGATAGCCAGAAAATTCAGGACAGCACGTTTCCGCACCCAACCCTCCGCCATTCCATCGCACAATGCTGAGAGGATGGTAAAAATGTGCCGGTGAACAGGCAGCAGAAGAAAGGCCAACACCAGCCCATAAAAGATGGGACGAAGGATATAGGCCAAAAGTTCCAACAGAGCCCGCACTTCTGAAAAGTGATAGATCACAAAGAACAGCAGGATCGCTGCAGCAATCACCGCAAAGGCAGTGACCCCGGCGGCCAGGTAGACGCCGTATTTTCGATGGTTCAAAAACAGCCCGCCTTTCTCCGTCAGACCTTCAGTTCCGTCTCCTTCTCTCCCAGGACCGCGGCATACTTCGTCAGCACCGGGGTAATTTCCTGAGACAGGAACTCCTCCACCTGCTCCGGACAGCGGCCAATGTACCGCTCCGGCTCAAGATGGGCAGTAAGTTCCTCACGGCTCATGCCGAAAGTCGGATCCTCAGCCATCAGATCAATCAAGTTATTGGGCAGGCCCAAATCCTTCACGTTCCGTCCTGCCTCCTGAGAGAGGACACGGATACGTTCATGGAGTTCCTGTCGGTCGCCGCCCCGCTTGACTGCATCCATCATAATATTCTCACTGGCCATAAAAGGCAGCTCCTCCATGACATGGCGGCGGATGACCTTAGGGTGAACCACCAGACCAGAGGCCACATTCAGATAGATGTTTAAGATGGCATCTACAGCCAGAAAAGCTTCTGGAATGGAGATGCGCTTATTGGCCGAGTCATCCAACGTGCGTTCAAACCACTGGGTAGCAGTGGTAACCGCCGGATTTCCAGCGTCCACGATCACATAACGGGCCAGGGAGCAGATCCGCTCACACCGCATGGGATTGCGCTTATAGGGCATGGCAGAGGAGCCAATTTGGTTCTTCTCAAAGGGTTCCTCTACCTCCTTCAAGTGGCACAGCAGCCGCAGGTCAGTCGCAAATTTGCTGGCACTCTGGGCAATGCCTGCCAGAGTAGACAGTACGTTGTAGTCCATCTTGCGTGAGTAGGTCTGTCCGCTAACCGGGACCACAGCGTCGAAGCCCATCTCTTCTGCGATCCGGCGTTCCAACTCCTTGACCTTCTCATGGTCGCCCTCGAACAGTTCCAAGAAAGAGGCCTGGGTCCCTGTGGTTCCCTTGGAGCCCAGCAGCTTTAGAGTGGAGATACGGTGTTCCACCTCCTCCAGATCCATCAGAAGTTCATTCATCCAGAGGGTAGCCCGCTTACCAACGGTGACCAGCTGTGCTGCCTGGAAGTGGGTGAAGCCCAGCGTGGGCAGAGCCTCATATTCCCGGGCAAAGTCCGCCAATTTAGCCAAAACCTGCACCAGTTTATTCCGAACCAGCTCCAGCCCTTCCCGCATGATGATCACATCGGTGTTGTCCCCCACATAGCAGCTGGTGGCGCCAAGATGGATGATAGGCATTGCCTTTGGGCACAGTTCTCCGTATGTGTGAACATGAGCCATCACATCATGGCGCAGCTTTTTCTCCCACTGGGCTGCTTTCTCGTAATCAATGTCAGTGATGTGGGCTTCCAGTTCCTCCACCTGTTCTTGTGTGACAGGAAGACCCAGTTCCATTTCTGCCCGGGCCAAAGCGACCCAGAGCCGCCGCCAAGTAGAAAACTTCTTGTCAGCAGAAAAAAGATACAGCATCTCATCACTGGCATAGCGAGATGAGAGCGGACTTTCGTATGTGTTGGTGGGCATAGTGCATCGTCCTTTTCTTGTCTGAATTTTCAGAGAGGGTACCCCCTCCCCTGTTGTGACCGGGTCAGAGGCGAATCACCTCATACTCCCGGGATCCCAAGCCGATTTTGGCCGCATGCTCCAGGCAGCTGCGCCACTCTGACTCAGGGGTAGAGTTTGTAAAATGGTCATGGTGGTCATGGAAGTCCGGATCCGCCAGATGGCGGGCCAACTGGCTACCCGGCATTGGCTCTGCCGCAAGGCAGGCATCCACACAGGCCTGATCCAAGGCCAGAGGATCAAAGGAGGCAAACATCCCCAAGTTGGGCAGGATCGGGACATCGTTCTCCCCATGGCAGTCACAGTTAGGAGACACATCCATGACCATAGAAATATGGAAATTAGGTCTTCCGTCCAAAACCGCCTTGGTATACTCCGCCATGCGGCAGTTCAGAGCTTCTTGAGCGTTGTCATTGGTAAAATAGATGGCATCAAAGTTACACGCACCCAAGCAGCGGCCGCAGCCCACACAGTTATTCTGGTCTACCGTCATCTTCCTAGTTTCAGAGTGAAAGACCAATCCGTTGTTGGCACACTCCTTCTGGCAGTGCTGGCAGCCGCGGCAGGCCTTCGGATTGATCTTTGGCTTTCCGCTGGCATGCTGCTCCTTCTTCCCAGCCCGTGAACCGCAGCCCATACCGATATTCTTGATGGTTCCGCCAAAACCAGTCATCTCATGCCCCTTAAAATGGGTCAGGGAGATAAACACATCCGCATCCATCACCGCCCGGCCGATTTTGGCCTTCTCGACATATTCGCCTCCTACTACAGGGACCTCCACATCGTCGGTGCCCTTTAATCCGTCCCCGATCAAAATGGGACAGCCCACCGTCAAAGGGGTAAACCCATTCTGCCAGGCGCACTCCAAATGCTCTAGGGCGTTCTTACGGCTGCCCGGATACATGGTGTTACAGTCCGTTAGGAAGGGGCGTCCGCCCAGCTCCTTCACAACATCCACAACCGCCCGCGCATAGTTTGGGCGGAGAAAACTCATGTTTCCAAGTTCACCGAAGTGCATCTTGATGGCCACAAACTTGCCATCCAGATCCAACTTCTGGATCCCAGCTGCCCGAATCAGCTTTTTCAGCTTGGTAGGCAGTCCGTCTCCGAACGCTTTTGTGTGAAAATCAGTAAAATAAACCTTGGAAACTGACATAAGTTCCACTCCTCATTCTTTGGTGTAGGTGTGTAGGATTCCCACGAAACTGTCTTTTGCCCTTACATCCGCTTTCTCCGGCGTGTATCCAAGATCCCTGGAATGATGGCACACAAAGAGCCGGACACAATGAGCAAAATCCCAGTTAGCATATTGACAGGGATCACTTCGCCGTGAAGCTGCCAGGCCAATACTGGGGCCAGTGCCGGCTTAAAGAAGTAAACCAACGAGACCACGCTGGCAGGCAGCTCCTCCATGGCAAGAAAGTAGCAACAGAAACCAATCCCAGCCACCCCGACGGACACATACAGAACATAGGGCAGATTTTTCAGCGTGTACCCAGCCAAGATCGGGATACGGGCAAACTCCTCCAGTCCGGCAGCTGTCATACACTCGGCCACTGCCGGAACATGTGAGAGTAGGATCAATCCCAGAACGATCAAGCTGCCGAATAGGAAGCTAAAGCAGGTAACCACCGCACCGCCGTACTCCGCCACCCTCCTCTTGCCCAGTACACCATATAGGGAGAACAACAGAGTGGACAGCAGAGCCAGCCCCACCCCAAGGGGGTTCAGCGTATGGCCGAATGGGTCGATGATGGCCACAGTGCCTGCGATTTCCAGGGCCAGGGCTGCGATATGGCGTGGTTTGATTGGTTCCTTCAACAGGAAAAAGGCCAAAAATGTAACAAACACTGGATTACAGCTGAACAGAACCGCAGCCACAGAGGATCCAGCGTACCGCACCGACAGATGTAGGATCGGCATACTCAGGGCGATACCAAGCAGGCCCAGCAGAGCGAAACGGGCCATGCTCCGACCATCCAGACGTTTTCTGCGGCGCTTCAGCGTCCGCAGGGCCAGGGGCAGCAGGATCAAAAAGCCCATGGAGAAGCGGCACAGGGTCAGCTGCATAGAGTTGATCTGCCCCGCAATATACCGCAGGGCTACCTCATAGGAGGTGAACATCACAATGGTCACAATGATATAGAGATAGCCCTTTTTCACGAGATACCGCTCTCCTCTCCCCCGCCGCATATCAGGCGCTTCCGGGTACAGTATAGCATAATTTTCTGTTCAGGACAAACATCAGTTAGTCCATCAGAGCTAAAAACTCTTCCTCGGTGAGCACAGGCACTCCCAGTTCCTGTGCCTTGCGCAGTTTGGAGCCCGCTGCCGCTCCGGCCACCACATACGTTGTCTTTTTAGAGACAGAGGAGGCCGACTTTCCGCCCCGGTCCTCGATCATTTTGGATGCCTCGTCCCGGGTGAACCGCTCCAGGGAACCAGTGAGAACGAAAGTCATGCCGGCAAAGCGCTGGTCGCTCCCTTGTTCTTCTGCCTCCATGTTTACCCCGGCCTCCCGCAGACGTGCAATGAGATGCTGACTTTGAGGGCTGGAAAACCAATCTAGAATGCTCTGGGCGGTAATAGCCCCGATATCATCTACCCCAGTCAGTTCCTCCAGCGTGGCGCTCTGGAGGGCATCCAAGGTGCGGAACCGGGCAGCCAGCACCTTGCCTGCCTTCTGTCCCACCTGCCGGATGCCGAATGCGAACAGGAGACGAGACAGATCCCGGGTCTTGGAGCGCTCGATGGCCTCCAACAGCTTCTGGGCCGACCGTTTCCCCATGCGATCCAATTCTGCCACCTTGCCAGCCTCCAGGAAGTACAGGTCACCAGGTGTTTTTACCAGACCTGCATTCACCAGATTCTCAACCACCGCGATGCCAAGCCCGTCGATGTCCATCGCATCCCGGCTGGCAAAGTGGGCCAGGTTGCGCAGCAGCTGGGCTGGACACTCAGCCCCGGTGCAGCGGATATGGGCCCCATCTTCCTCCCGCTCCACTGGTGCGCCGCACACAGGACAGCTATTTGGGAACCGGTAGGGCTTGGCCCCATCCGGACGCTTTTCCAGTTCCACAGACAGAACCTCGGGGATGATCTCTCCAGCCTTACGCACCAGAACCGTGTCCCCGATGCGCACATCCTTTTCCGAAATGAAATCCTGATTATGGAGGGTAGCACTGGTAACGGTAGTCCCAGCCAAGCGAACCGGCTCTAGCACTGCCCGGGGGGTGAGTACGCCCGTTCGTCCCACCTGGATCACGATATCCAGCACCCGAGAGGGCTTTACCTCCGGGGGATACTTATAAGCTGCCGCCCAGCGGGGAAATTTTGCGGTACTGCCCAGCAACTCCCGCTGGGCCAAATCGTTGACCTTGATGACTGCACCATCAATGTCAAATGGGAAGTTCTCCCGTCCCTCACCGATTGCGGCCACCTGTCCAATGGCCTCCTCCACGCCGCGGCAGCTGTAATGCGGGATCACTTTAAATCCCTTCTGCTTCAAATATTCCAGAGTCTCCAGATGGGTTTGGAAGGTCTCTCCCTCCGCCCACTGGACGTTAAACACCGCAATGTCCAGCCGGCGGGAAGCAGCCACCCGGGGATCCAGCTGGCGCAGGGACCCAGCGGCAGCATTCCGCGGGTTGGCGAACAGAGCCTCACCACGGCGCTCCCGCTCATCGTTCAGGGCATGGAATACCTTTTTAGGCATATAGACCTCACCGCGAACGATAAGCCGGGCAGGGGCATCTGGGATACGCAGCGGGATGGAGCGGACGGTCCGCAGGTTCTCTGTTACATCCTCTCCCACCTGGCCGTCCCCACGAGTCGCCCCACGGACAAACAAACCGTTCTCATACTCCAGAGCCACAGACAGTCCATCTACCTTGGGCTCCACATCGTATTCCGCCCCTAGGACGGCAGCGCGAACCCGCTGGTCGAACTGGCGCAGTTCGTCATAGTCGAATACATCCTGAAGGGACTCCAGCGGAACCTGATGGACCACCTGCTGGAAGGAATCCAGGGCCTTCCCCCCTATCCGTTGAGTAGGTGAGTCGGAGGTAATAAGCTCTGGATGCTCCCCTTCTAACTCCTCCAGCCGGCGCAGCTTGTGGTCATAGTCATAGTCCGACATGGTAGGGGCGTCCTGGACATAGTATTCATAGTTGGCCTGTTCCAGCTCCCGGCGAAGGGCCTGGATCTCCTCTAAGTGGTTCATGTGGAACCTCCTCTTCCTCTGTAAACCTTGAAAATGTGGCCTCAGACCCCCTGCTCCAGCTGGAGGTAGGCATCAGGGACCCGGCCCACAATGACGGTCTCCGCTACACACAAGTGGGTAATACTTTCGGTCTCTACTGGGCCACCTGGCAGCAAAAGCGTCATTGGCACGGTAAACTCCAAATCAATACGGTGAAGTGTCTGGTTGATTCCTGCATCAGAGAAACTGCTGGAGAACCTGGCGTCCGCCGTCCCAACTGCCATAGCATGGACCTTTAGGGATGGGCCAAGCCCCCACAGGACATCCAAGTCCAGCAGACTGCCCAGGGGGATGCGGAGCTGGAGGACGCCCACGCCATCCAGAGCATCCAATACCTGCTCCACCAGTTCCGCCCGCAGCAGATTCATGGACGCCATGTCTGTGGTAATGGAAGTGATGGCTCCAGACGCATCCCGCTGAATGGAGACCAACTGGTCATACGTCAGCCCCCGCTCTGCCAGATTCTCTGTCACACACTGTTCCACCAGGCGGGCCGATTCGTTCTGGAGCTGGGCCCGGGCGATGGTCACTGCCATGGGCCGAAGTCGGGCCTCCAGCAATCCTACGCACAGGGCGGCCAGAGCCGCTCCCAGCACCAGGGATACCAGCCAGCTGCCCCGGCCTCCGCCTGTGTGGCGACGTGCCCGCCAGCGCCGTCTCATCCGGTCCAGCCCCTCCATGGCTCTCCCTCCTCTCCGCTCAGACCTGATATGGGGAGGGTATGCACCATCTGGCTTGGACTATGCCCGCAACAATTCCTCTACCGCCAGCAGCACCCCCAGCTTGCCCGACTCGAAAGTCAGTCCGCCCTGTAGGTACACTGTATAGGGTGGGCGCATGGGGGCATCGGCAGACAGTTCGATGGAAGCTCCCTGGATGAAGGCTCCTGCCGCCATGATGACAGGACAATCATACCCCGGCATATCCCAGGGCTCTGGGGTGACATAAGAGTCCACCGGAGCGCCGAACTGGATGCCCTTGCAGAACTTTTTCAGGGCCTCAGGCTCCCTGGTGTGGATCATCTGAATGATGTCGTGGCGCACCGCACTGGAATGGGGCTCAGTCTCATAGCCCAGAAGTTCCATCACCCGGGCAGCAAAAACGGCGGTTTTAACTGCCTGGGCCACCGTATGGGGAGCCAGGAACAGCCCCTGGTACAGCAGGCGGTTGTTTCCCAGAGTGGAGCCGCACTCCCCGCCGATACCCGGCACAGTAAGCCGTTGGGCGGCCCCCTCCACCAAATCTCGGCGGCCGGCGATGTAGCCTCCGGTGGGGGCCAAACCGCCCCCGGGGTTCTTGATAAGAGAACCCACCACCAAGTCTGCCCCAACATGGGTGGGCTCCAGGGTCTCCACGAACTCCCCATAGCAGTTGTCCACCAGAATGGCCGCATTGGGGTTTGCCTCCCGGATTACCCGGCACATCTCTCCGATCTCCGCCACGGACAGGGAGGCACGGGTAGAGTAGCCCTTGGAGCGCTGGATCAGCACCGCCTTCACCCGGGGGTCGGCGGCCGCGCGGGCCATCCCCTCCAGGTCTGGCTTATTATCCTTCAGTTCCACCTGGCGGTACTCTACACCGTAGTCCTTCAGAGAGCCGTGGCCCTTCCCCGTCTCCCCGATGACCCCCAGCAGGGTGTCGTATGGGGCACCCACCGCAGACACCAGCACATCCCCGGTCTTTAGAGCCCCATACAGGGCGCAGGCAATGGCGTGGGTGCCATTGACGAACTGGATGCGCACCAGGGCGGACTCCGTGCCAAAAAGCTGGGCATAGATCTCGTCCAGCTTGTCCCGGCCCAGGTCGTCATAGCCGTAGCCGGTGGTGCCGGCAAAGTATCCCTCTGCCACCCGGTGATCCTGAAAGGCCTCCAGCACCCGGATGGAATTTTCCTCCGCAATGGCGTCGATGCGGTCAAACTGCTCTCTCAGGTCCTGCTGTGCCTGACGCCCCAGGGCGCGGACCCGCTCACTAATCTGTAAACTCATATCCCTTTACGCTTCCTGTTTTTATTGTAATATAGAAGGAGATCCTGCCAACTTTACAGTCTGGTCAGCTCCTCTTGGGCAAAGGCGGCCAGCAGCTTCACGCAGGCTGCCGCATCCCCCAAATCAGCCATCTCTGTGGGGGTGTGGATATACCGGCATGGGACAGAAATACCTCCTGTAAGCACTCCCATACGGGTGGTGTGGATGGCCCCTGCGTCGGTGCCGCCGCCTCGCATGATGTCCCGCTGAACAGGGATTTTCCGATTCCTGGCCAAGCATTCCAAAGTCTCTACCATCTGTGGGTGACAAATCACCGAGCGGTCCATCACCTTGACCGCTGCACCCTGGCCCAGACGGACAGTTCCTAGTTTCTCCGATCCGGGTGTATCGTCTACATCGGTGACATCCACTGCCAGGGCATAGTCTGGATCGATCGACCAGGCCGCTGTCCTTGCTCCCCGGAGCCCAACCTCTTCCTGGGCGGAAAACACCAGGTACAGGTCGTTGGGACAGGCGTCCAACTCCTCCAGTACCCGCAGAAGCACAGCGCAGGAGATACGGTTATCCAAGTAAGGCGAAACAACTTTATCCCCATTTAAAAATATAGCATTATCATAGATTGCGGTGTCCCCAATCTGAACCATCCGGCGGGCCTGCTCCTCATCCTTCGCCCCGATATCTACATAGCAAGAGTCCAGCTTCAGCTTGCCGAATTCTGCCTTCTCCTCCGGGACAATGATACCCCGCACTCCGTTTTTGAACCGCACAGGGGTATAAAGAAGTTCCCGAGCGGCAATCCCGCCCAGGGCTCCCACCCGAAGGAACCCATCCTTCTCGATGTGGGTGACGATCAGGCCGATAGAGTCCATGTGGGCACACAGCATCACCTTCGGGCCGCTCCCCCGCTTCCGAATTATCAGGTTCCCAAGGGTATCCACTGTTACCTCATCGGCGTAGGAACGGGCCAGGGAGGCGATCACCTCCCGCACTGCCCCCTCGTCCCCGGAGGGCCCGTGGGCAGTGTTGAGGGTCCGAATCAATTCAAACAGTTCCATGTTACAACTCCCTAATTGTTACAAAGTCAGCTTATCCGCCTGATCGGCAAGGAATAGCCGGGTCAGTTTCAGCATGGCTTCAAAATCGGAAATACTGCCCACACTGGCCGGGGCGTGGAGATAGCGAACGGCGGCGGACAGGGCCGCCACCCGCACACCGGACTTAGTACGTTGGATGGTCCGGGCATCGTTGCCCCCGGCAATATATTCCTTGGTCTGCCAGGGGATCCGGTACTCCTCCGCCAGGCGGCGCAGGTCTTCAAACAGCCCCCGGTCATAGATGGTGCCGCCATCCATATAGGAGATCACCGGGCCTTTTCCTGGGGCGCACACCTTCCGGTGGTCCTCCACCATAGGCAGGTCGGCGGCGGTGGTGGTCTCCAGCACCAAAGCCACCTCCGGTGTAACGGAGAAGGATGCACCGAAGGCCCCCCGGGTCCCAACCTCCTCCTGTACAGTAAAGGCAAAGGTCACATCTATGGGCAATTTCTCCCGCAGCAGCTCCAGCATCACGGCGCAGCCCACCCGGTCATCGATGGCCTTGGCTTTGAATAAGTTGTCTCCAAATCGTTCCGGCGGGCCTACAAAGGCCCCGCAGGTCCCAAGGGGAACCATGGAGAGCGCTTCCTCACGATTCGATGCGCCGATGTCAAGATACAGGGCATCCGTCTTTGGGACCTTCTTCATGTCCTCACGGCTGAGCAGGTGGATGGCTTTCATCCCAATAACGCCGGGCACCCGGTCAGGCCCCAGTTCCACCGGCTTGCCCAGAGCTACCCGACGGTCCACGCCGCCCACAAAATCAAACTTCAAAAAGCCCTCTTCGGTGGCCCGGGTGACGATGATCCCCACCTCATCCATGTGGGCGCACAGCATCAGCCGGTTTTCTGCCGCCTTCCTGCCCCGCTTGAACACGATGAGGTTGCCCATGGCGTCGGTACGAACGCTGTCTGCGTGCTCCTCCGCCCAGCTGCGGATATAACTCCGCACCTGTCCCTCGTCCCCTGAGACGCCGTTCAGGGCACACAGGTTCTCCAAACACTGGATCAAAGTTCCTGCACCTCCTCTCCAAGTCCATCAAGAAAGGCTGCCAGCAGCTGGGCCGTGTGGTCCAGGTCATCCCGGTGCGCTGTCTCAATGGGGGTATGCATATACCGCAGGGGCAGAGAGAGCACCGCTGTGGCAATCCCTTCCCGGCTGATCTGCATGGGCCAGCCGTTGGTTCCGGAGGAGCCAGCCATGACCTCCAGCTGGACGTCCAGTCCCAACTCCTCCGCCTTCCGCTCCAGCCGCTGGGCCATCCAGCGGGTGCAGTTGGGCCCCAGCCCGATGACCGGACCACCTCCCAGAGAAAAGGTCTTGTCCTTGGATGCGTCCGGAGAATCCCCGTGGGTTACATCCACGGCCACACAGCAATCTGGGGCGATCCCGTATGCGGCGGCGATGGCTCCGGTACTGTGAGTCTCCTCCTGGGTGGAGCCCAGGACATACAAATCTACATCCAGCTCTCTGTCCCGCAGCCGCTCCAGTGCATCCAACAAAATGGCAAAGCAGGCCCGGTCATCCAGTGCCTTTCCGCACAGCAGCTTGTCCCCCAGAGGAGTGCAGCCTGCCCGGTAGACCGCCGGTGTGCCCGCAGGGATGCGGGCCTGAGCTGTTTCCTGATCCAGACCCACATCCAAATACAGGTCCTGGATGGCCACAGATTGATCCATATCCTCTCGACTTTGGATGTGGGGGGGCAGACAGGACACCACCCCCACCACAGGGGGCTGGGTGAGGATGGTCAATTCCCGGTCTGGGAGCATCCTGGGGTCCACCCCGCCCAGGGGGGCAAAGCGGAGAAATCCCTCCTCATGTCCAGTGATGAGAAAACCGATCTCATCCAAGTGGGCATCCAGCAGCACCTTTTTGGCACCCTCACGGCCACAGCGCCGCACTCCCACCACACTGCCCATACGGTCTAGAAACGCCTCATCTACCAGGGGGCGGAGCAGCTCCAGGGCCGCCCGGGCCGCCTGGCCCTCAAACCCGCTGGGACCGGGCAGGGCGCACAGCCCGGCCAGCGTCTTTTCATAGTCCAAACAAAATCCTCCCGTTTCTCTGCTCAAAGAGCCTGAACCAGGCACTTAAACACTTGTCCCCGCTCCATAAAGTTTTTGAACCGGTCAAAAGCAGCGCAGGCAGGGGACAGCACCACCACATCCCCATCCTGGGCAATTTCCCGGGCGGCACACACGGCGGCAGTCAGATCCTCCTCCTCCCGAATTACCAGACCGCTGCCTTCAAAGCCTGGGGCCTTCTCCACCGCACTGCGGATGGCAGCGGAGGTATCCCCGGTAAGGACCAGGGCCTTCACCCGGTCCACAATCTCCATGCCAAGCTGGGTAAATGGAATTCCCTTGTCGTATCCGCCCGCAATCAGCACCACCTTCTGGTCGAAGGACTCCAGGCAGGCTGTGGTACGGCTGGGGCTGGTTCCGATGGAGTCGTTGTACCAGCGCACTCCGTCCAGTTCCCGAACGAACTCAATGCGGTGCTCCACCCCATGAAAGCGCCGGGCCACTGCCCGGACACAGCGGTCTGGAACCAGTCCGTCCACCGCAGCGATGGCAGCCATATAATTTTCTACGTTGTGGTCGCCGGGAAGCTGGATCAGCTCCAGAGGCAGGACTTCACGGCTCCCCTGCTCGTTGGTCAGCCAGATCGCTCCATCCCGAAGGTAGACTCCCTCCTCCAGTCGCTCCTGTCGGCTGAAGAAGGTCACGGGGCACACCGCCTCCCGGGCCAGCGCCCGGGTGGGGGCGTTGTCATAGTTGAGGATCAGTCGGTCCTCCGGCCCCTGGTGAAGGAAGATATTCTTCTTGGCCTGGACATACTCCTCCATGGTGTGGTGATAATCCAGGTGGTTTGGGCTGAGGTTGGTAACCACCGCGATATGTGGGCTCTGCTCCATGGTCATCAGCTGGAACGAGGATAACTCCAGCACAGAGAAATCCTCCTCCACCATGTCAGCCACATCTGGCAAGAGAGGCTTCCCAATGTTACCTCCCACATAGACGTTCCGACCCGCCTCCTTCAAAAATTCGGCGATGATGGTGGTGGTGGTGGTCTTTCCGTCGCTCCCGGTGACACCGATGAGGCGGCTGGGGCAGGTCTGGAAAAATAACTCCATTTCAGAGCTGAGTTCGATCCCCCGCTGAACTGCATTGACCAACTCCGGCGTATTTGGGGACAGGCCCGGGGTGCGGAAGATCACATCCTCATGGAGGTCTCGGAGGTACTCTTCCCCCAGGATCATCCTGGCTCCAAGGCTTTCCAGTTCCTGGGCCTGTTCCGCTGCCCGCTCTCTGGGGACCCGGTCCCGTACGGTAACCTCTGCCCCGGCCCGAAGCAACATCTTAATCAGGGGTGTGTTGCTTACCCCCATTCCAATCACAGCCACCGGGCGTCCTTGTATTTCCTCCAGATATTCCTTGATGGTGGACATAACGTGTCCTCCTTCCATCGTGTTCTGGGTCCCACTGGGCCCCGTATACGCTTAGATCCAGCCTCGCCGGCAGACCGGCGGCAGTCTATATAACTAAAATATATTACCATAGCCGGGAAAAAAATTCAACGAACATTTGACACCGGGATCGTTTTCCTGTATGATAGACGGGCAAGCAGGCTGGACAGCCGCGCGGGCGGGGTGAAAAGCCCGTCTGTGAGGAAAGTCCGGGCTCCATAGGGCAAGGATAACGGATAACATCCGCCGGGGGCGACCCTAGGAAAAGTGCAACAGAAATAGTCTGCCGGCCTTCAGGCCGGTCAAGGTGGAAAGGTGAGGTAAGAGCTCACCCGACGGCGTGGAAGCGCCCGTCGCTGTAAACTCTATCCGGAGCAACGCCGTGGAGGGACATACAGGTCGGCCCGACCGTCCCAGGGAGGCGGCTGGAGCGCGTCGGCAACGGCGCGTCGAGATAGATGGCTGTCTTAAAAGACAGAACCCGGCTTATAGGCCTACTTGCACCAAAAGGACCAGTATGAGAAATCATGCTGGTCCTTTTTCGCTTATCTATGCTTATCTATCAAGAGCCTTTCTACAAGGATTCTTGTCGCTCGAAGGCGGCAGACAGAACAAAATGGAATCCCGTCATTTCCTGGAACGTGCACCTCGAAAATGATACTTCTAACAAAATCTTCCTAGACAATTCTGAAAGGAATCGAGGGGAGGTTTTTGTGTCATCCGTCTCAGAAAAGTGGCTGCATCACTTTTCGACCATCATATCGCTCCATGGGTTTCTTCACCCCCACTTCGGATGCGCTCCACCAGACGGCGGGTCTGCTCTAGATCCGTGCTGTAATGGTTATCAGGCGGTTCCGCCCGAGCGCAGGGTACTGTGCTACCGTGGATTTTGGAACTCTGTCCCTCCTCTCTGGCCTGCTGGCGGCGGCGCTCACCAGCCTGGCGTCGAAGGAGCCACCGCTGGGTGTCCCGGTCTACGGCGGAGGCCATAAAGCGGAAGCCCATCTGAGCCTGTGGGCCCATACTCGGCCAACGGACCAGAATCTCTTCTGGATCTGTCACATCTCCCCGCCACCGCCCGTCAGCATACTGTATTAGGGCAGTAAACAGAAGTCCCCGCTGCTCCGGCGGCATCTCCAGGAGCATAGGATAGTTATCAAAATAGATTACAAAGCCCCGTTTTGGATTGTTCATATCTATGCCTCCTTTTACCCTTGGTGGGATTCCCCTATTTGATGTATATTTGCGTGCGACTATCCCACCCGTAAAAGGTAATAGTAAAGAGTCATAGAAAAAAGTCATAGTTACTGTTATGGTCAGGTCAAGCATGGCGGCGGCCCGGAGAAAAAACAAAAAATTTTTTCTCCATCGCAATAAAACTCCAGTCCCGTGCATTTCATAGTCAGAAGCACAAAACAGAGCAGCCTGAACGGCTGAGAAAGAGAGGAATCTAACATGAAAAAGTCTTATATTATCGCCGCCCTCGCCCTCACCAGCTGTATGATAGTGGGAACCGCCGCCGCCAGCCAGAGCAACAGTGTGACTGCCACCTTCCGCCCAGATGTGACCCTGAAGGTCAATGGCACCACCTACACTATCCGGGACACCACCGGGGTGAAGGTCTCCCCCCTGATCTACAACGGCACCACCTACCTGCCCCTGTCCTCCCTGGGACAGCTGCTGGGGGCGGATGTCTCTTGGGACAACGCCAGCCAGACCGTTATCATCCATGATGATGACACCAGCTATATTGGAGAAACCAAGGCTAAGGAGCTGGCTCTGAAACACGCTGGACTCTCCAGCAAAGAGGTTTCCTTCCTCCAGCTGAAGCTGGACTGGGATGACGGCCGGGCCATCTATGAAGTGGAGTTTTATTCCGGCAGCCGGGAATACGACTATGAGATCGATGCTGTCACCGGCGCAGTGGTTGACTTCGATTCTGACATTGAGGATGATTCCATTTCCTCTGAAAGCAAGGACTATATCTCCCGGGAGAAGGCTCAGAAGCTGGCTCAGGCCAAGGCCCCGAAAGCCACTCTGATCAAGCTGGAACTGGATGTAGACGATGGCCGGGCAGTCTATGAGGGGGAGCTGCGGGAAGGCAGCACAGAATATGAGTTTGAGATCGATGCCGTCACCGGCAGCTTCCTAAAGTGGGAACAGGAGCGGGACTGAGGCCCGCCCTCTCGGAGTCTATGAAAATTTTTCTGTAAATAAAGATTTAGAAGGTCTTCTATGATAAA
>JAYCWP010000013.1:0-3589 GCA_037257225.1 Lawsonibacter sp. | reverse complement strand
CTCCAGGCAAAATCACGGAACTGCCTCAGCCAGTCAGGGTGGGCAGTCAATCTGGGATCATCCATCTGAACCGGCTCCCAGCAGAGTTCCTCCAACTCCCGGCCCGCCAGCATGGGGCCGATGGCCGCTTTCCGGACGGGAGCCATGCTTTCTCTAATGAATTCTGCTGGGTCCTGCTCCAGTTCCCATTCTTGAAACAGGTACTCTAATTCCTCCCGACTCTCCTGATTCAGTCCCGCGGCAAACCTGTCCCAGCCAAGGGTAACGGTATCACCGGGAACAAAGACAAACTCCCGGCCATCTTTCCTGAAGATTCCAGTGGTGCAGCTCTGGCCCCAGCGGTCAAAATGCTCCATCCGCACAAAATCCAAGTGGTACTGCTCTGCGATCTGCTCCATCAGCGCCTGCCTTTTCTCAGGGGAGAGCCGGTCAAACCGAGGACGGAGGAGTATATTCTCCCTGTCCGACCGATCAGTTTCACACTCCTGCAGCGGTTCTGGTTCCTCCCCTGGGAGGAAGAAAGGCAGATTCGGATAAGTTTCTGGATATTCCCGCCATGGTTCCAGCTTTTTGGGCTTGTTTGCCGAGCGCAAAAAGCCCCAGAAGTCGATGGGGTAACGGAACACCGGCCCAACCCTGTCCCGCCGGGTGACAATGACCACCGTTCCATTGGTGAGCATCCCGATGTGCTGCATTTTTTCTCCGCCGAACATTCCTGGACGGATGCGCAGCACCTCCCTTGTGCTCATGTTGATAAGCTGGGCAAAGTCATCAGAGAGGATCTCTCCATTTCCCTGCACCAGCAGCCAGTCTTCGGTAAACCAGCGAAGTTTCAGCCCCTCACCCATTCCGGGCAGGTCGGCGATCCGGCACCGCCCGGTGTCCATGTCCAGCTCCAGCAGGCATTCCTTCACCCGCCACTTGCCGCTGACGGCGTGGATCATGTAGATGCGGCCTGTGCCGGGAACGGGAACTGCTTCGGAGAGGTGGTCGTATCCGTACAAAGGGAAGGGGTGCTCCTTGACCTTGCCATTTTCCCAGCGGTAAATGCGCCCTTTGTACCACTCGTTGGAAAAGTAGACCCGGCCCAGCCCGTCCGCCGTGATACCGCAGTGGTAGGTGCCGCTCCAGCCGTCCTTAGGCAGCGGCCAGTTTTTTACATCCTGACAGGTCCCCCGGTCGGTCAGTTCGATCCGTGTGGCGTTGGTAGGATCACCCACCCAGAGGGAATGGTCTGTCCAATAAAAAGATTTCGGCGCTCCCTCATATCCGATGGGGGAGGGTTCAAAAAAGTTTAGAGTATTGGGGTTTTTGCACAGCAATGCCTTTCCAATCAGTCCGCTTGCAGAGGCCCCTGAGGCGGCATACAGCCCGGTTTTATCCGAATAGGAAATGCATCCAAAATGGTATAGGCTCTTGGAGCGGGTCACCTTCGGCGGGCGGCAGCGCAGATCGGCCACACAGCCATAGTTCCATTCATCGGAATGGCTGCTTTTCCACTCTCCCGCCGCAAAGTCCCCTGCCAGAGAATTGAAGAAATAATCGTACTCATCTTGGAGTATGTATTCCTCGCAAGGCATCAGCGCACCGGGGTCTTGCTCCTTGGCATGGCCGCCCCATTTACGCCCCTGCTGTCTCATCAGGCAGCAATATTGTCCCTGCTTTTTGCAGTAATGTTCCCATTCGCTGCGTTCTTCCTCTGGAATCAGAACAAACAGGTATTCGTCCTCATCGTCCAGGTTATATAGTGCCCAGCCGAAGGCAGAGAGTTCCTGTCCCAGGGCTGCCGCCCCTTTTTCGTGGGGCAGTTTCATATACTGGACGCCGACGGTGTCAAACCGTTCCTCCAGCAGCACTGGGACCTGTGCGCCCCATTTTTCTCGAAGTTCTGCCAGAGTGTCCTGTACGGCTCCGTCAAATTTCAGAATGTCCAGTGCGTCGGATCTGATTTGTGCCCAGTCTGGCATGAAAGTACCTCCCTCGTTTTACGATTCTCGCCTATGCTAATTCCGCATCCAAAATCTGCACCTGTTTTCCTTTCTCATTCACATAGTAAAGTGCAATGTAGTCGATGCCGTCCCGCTTGACCTGTTCCCAGGGCATCCGCTCCCCGTTGATCAGTTCCACGGTATCCGCCTCATCCACCTCGAAGTCTTCTTTTTCGTTCTCATAGTCGTTGCCGCAGCCCAGCTCCAGCACCAGCTTGGAGGCAGGGATCTCATACCGCTTGAGGGGGCGGTGCTCCAGTTCCGCCGGATCATGCTCATCGCAGAACAGGTTGTTATAGCCATGCCGCCCGTTGTCGAAGATGACAAACTCCTCGCCGCTGGCCGGGTCACGGGCCGCCACCAGTCCGGGGGCCTCGTCACCGTCTACGATATAGGGTTGGGGCTCTCCCTTCACCGTGAACAACTCTCCGTAATACCAAACCTCCAGCAATTCATTTCCGGCAGAGGAGCAGAGGGTCACGGTAGGCAGGCGCTTTTGTGTCTGTTCCTTAACATGGCCCTCCAACCAGGTTGGAATTGGGGGAAGGGACGCCGTTCCCTCCTGGTTGGCGTGCGACGCTTGTGCATCGTTCCACGGCTCCATATCCAGGCTGACGATCCATCCCGTATAATCGCTGTACTCCATTGTGGTATGCGCCCGGATATAGTCCTCGCCCCAGAGGGCCACATCCGCCTTGCTGTACCAGGTAGTCTGGGTTACGCCGTCCTCATTGGTAACATCGCAGCAGAGATAATCTTCCGTTTTTCCGTTTCTCAGCGCTACCATGCGAAGAATTTCGGTATCTTCCGGGGTGATTTCACGAAAGTTCAATTTTAATGCCATAGGGTAACCTCCCTGTATCAAAAGATTTCGCAGAGCACTTCACTCATGTGATCGAAAAATTTTTCGATAGCGCTCTTTCAGATCCACCGGAGCCGTTTCCATCACTTTCTGACCACCCTTGGCGCTGGCTTTGCCCCAGATCACATAGCAGACCGTTTCCCATGCGTATTGCAGCACTTCCTCCGGGCTGGCTTCTGTTTCCTGGGTGGATTCCTCGTCATCATCATCCTCCTCGTCGGAGGAAAAACCGCTGGGAACGATCTCGGACAGGTGGATTTTTGCCTCCAGCAGAGCGTCCAGGCTTTCTTCGTTTGCCATCCACGCAGCATAGTCCTTGGAATACTTCATGTTCTGCATGGACAGCACACCCCGGACAAAAATGGGGACGGTATCGGCGGTAAATCCGAACTGTTTCACATACTCCCGGAGGAATTTTTCCTGTAAGTGGGAGTGCTCATCATCACAGAGATCGAGATAATCCCATACCAGCTGCCGCCACTCTTGCCCCAGCATTCCCAGGGCGAACACGGCAAAACTTCCGGGGAGCGCGCACTGCTCATCGCTGAGATTGGTGTACTGCTCATATTGCCGCATGGCAAGCCGGGCGTACCGTTCCATCAGGGGGTGGAGGCCGGGGTACTGCACGGCACAGGCAAAGAGCTGGTTTACTCCCTTTTTGGGCAGACCTGTGATGGGAAGATACCTCTTTTCCGGTCCTTTGAACTCCACCGCATAGCTGCGGGGAAAATCCTCCTGC
>JAYCWP010000012.1:0-23860 GCA_037257225.1 Lawsonibacter sp. | reverse complement strand
AGGTTGCCCAGATCCTGATGAACTTCCATCAGAAGCTGGACAAGTAAGAAATATCTGCCCTTTCCGTAGAAGTGGCGAAAAGAGAAAACAGCGCCCCGCTGGTCCTTTTGGACCGGCGGGGCGCTGTTCTGTCATTTGAATGGACATGGTGACAATATCACGGAAGATAGGGGATGATCTGGGTATAATAAGACCATCAATAAAGGAAACAATTCCAGGCCTATATAGCGGCTGTGGAAGATCATAAAGGAGGAACTACTATGTCAGTGATCCATATCGACCGTAATAATTTCCAGAGTGAAGTGCTGAATGCTGACCGCCCTGTTCTGTTGGACTTCTGGGCCCCCTGGTGCGGCCCCTGCCGGATGGTTGGCCCCATCCTGGATGAGATTGCTGGGGAGCGGAGCGACATCAAGGTCGCCAAGGTCAACGTGGACGAACAGCCGGAGCTGGCCGGACAGTTCGGTGTGATGAGCATTCCCACTCTGGTGGTGATGAAGGATGGCAAGGTCGTCCAGCAGGCAGTGGGCGTCCGGCCCAAGGCCCAGATTTTGTCTATGCTGTAAGGAGTACTGAATATGGGACTGTTTGACGTTTGGAAGATGCCCGATATCGGACAGGGTGTGAAGGAGTTCCAGGCCGCACCGGGAGCGATCCTGCTGGATGTGCGTTCCCGACAGGAATTTCAGGAGGGACATATCCCAGGGAGCCAGAATGTGCCTCTTTCTTCCATCGAGGAGGCGGACACTCTGGCGGAGGACAAGGAGACCCCACTGTTTGTCTACTGTTACAGTGGCGCAAGAAGTGGACAGGCGACCCAGATGCTGCGGCGTATGGGCTATACCAATGTAAAAAATATTGGCGGCATCGCCGCTTGGACAGGAGAGGTGGAGCGTTGAAATGAAAGTCGTGATCGTAGGCGGTGTGGCAGGAGGAGCCACTGCGGCGGCCCGTATCCGCCGTTTGGACGAACAGGCAGAAATCGTGGTTTTTGAGCGGTCGGGGTATGTCTCCTATGCAAACTGCGGCCTGCCCTATTATATCGGCGGTGTGATTGAGGACCCAGAGGAGCTCACCCTCCAGACGCCGGAGAGCTTCTTTGCCCGCTTTCGGATCACGATGAAAGTACGACATGAGGTCATTGCGATCCACCCGGACCGCCGAACAGTCACTGTGAAGGCGCTGGAGACCGGGGAAGAGTTTGAGGAGTCGTATGATAAACTGCTCCTCTCCCCAGGGGCCAAGCCGACCCAGCCCCGTCTCCCCGGTGCGGGGCTGGACAATCTGTTCACCTTGCGTACCGTAGAGGATACTCTGCGCATCCGGGCTTACATTGACCAGAACCATCCCCGGTCTGCTGTGCTGGCAGGAGGTGGCTTCATCAGCCTGGAACTGGCAGAAAACCTGCGAGGACTGGGGATGGAGGTCACCATCGTTCAGCGGCCCCGCCAACTGATGCATCCATTTGATCCAGATATGGCGGCGCTGATCCACAGTGAGGCGCGTCGGCATGGTGTGCGTTTGGCCCTGGGCCACACAGTGGAGGGTTTTGAAGCGAAGGATGGCGGGGTGGATGTGCTCCTTCAGGACGGACCTCCGCTCCATGCAGACTTGGTGGTTATGGCCATTGGCGTCACGCCGGACACCGCCCTGGCTCGGGCAGCGGGGCTGGAGTTGGGACTCAAGGGCAGCATTGTGGTCAATGACCGGATGGAGACCTCGGTTCCTGACATCTACGCCGTGGGCGACGCAGTACAGGTGAAACATTTCATCACCGGCCAGGACGCCCTCATTGCCCTGGCTGGTCCGGCCAATAAGCAGGGGCGGATCGCTGCGGACAACATTTGCGGCGGGGACAGCCGGTACATCGGCTCTCAGGGCAGCTCGGTTCTCAAGGTGTTTGATATGACTGCCGCCGTCACCGGCCTCAACGAGACCAGCGCCCGAGCGGCGGGGCTGGCGGCAGATGCCGTGGTCCTGTCCCCCATGAGCCATGCGGGTTACTACCCCGGCGGCCGCGTGATGACTATGAAGGTGGTCTTTGAGCGTGAGACCGGACGCCTCCTGGGCGGCCAGATCGTGGGCTATGAGGGAGTGGACAAGCGCATTGATGTGCTGGCCACGGCGATCCGTGCCGGGATGACAGCGGTGGAACTGAAAGATCTGGATCTGGCCTATGCGCCCCCTTACTCCTCTGCGAAGGACCCGGTAAATATGGCCGGCTTTATGGTGGAGAACCTGCTGCACGGTGTGGTGAAGCAGTGGCGTTTGGAGGAGCTGGACAATGTGCCCCGGGACGGCAGAGCCATTCTGCTGGATGTGCGTACGGAGGAGGAGTACCGTGAGGGCCACATCTCTGGGTTCGTTAATATCCCGGTAGACGAGCTGAGAGAGCGCCTGGGGGAGCTGGACCGGAGCAAGCCGGTGTATGCCATCTGTCAGAGCGGCCTGCGCAGCTACATTGCTTGCCGGATTTTGGAGGGCAGTGGGTTCACCTGCTACAACTTCTCCGGCGGCTTCCGGTTCTACGATGCGGTAATGAACGACCGTCATCTGGTAGAGGAAGCTACCGCCTGCGGCATGGACAAGTAAAATTTTCTGGGATTAAGCCCCGCCTTTCGTCTGGAAGGCGGGGCTGTTGTGCAGTTGAGTGCAGGAACTGTTTGGTGACCAGGTCACGGAACTTTTGGCCCAAGAACGCTATTATAATACCATCACGATTTGGGAGGCGTTTGAATGAGCGGGGAAAGAAAACGGCGGGTGGCCGCGGTGGATGAGAGGGCCTGTGTGGCCTGCGGCTGCTGCGTGAAGGTGTGCCCCCTTCAGGCTATCGCAGTGGTCCGGGGGATCAAGGCTCAGGTGGATGAAGGCAAGTGCGTGGGCTGCGGAAGATGCGCCAGGGAGTGCCCTGCTTCAGTCATTGCGATCCGGGAGGTGGCAGTATGAAGAAAAAGTGGTATGACTACCTTTGGATCCTGTCTCTGACCTATCTGATCCTGGGCTTTTTCAATATCCTGTTCGCGTGGCTGGGGCTGCTGTGCTTTTTCATCCCACTGATCATCTCGGTGACTCAGGGGACCAAGGGATACTGCAACCGCTACTGCGGCCGGGGGCAGCTATTCGCTCTGCTTGGGGGGCGCTTCGGTCTCTCCCGGAGGCGGGACATCCCCGGATGGATGAAGAGCCGGGCTTTCCGGTACGGATTTCTGGTGTTCTTCTTCGCCATGTTTTTCCTGATGCTTTGGAACACCTGGCTGGTGTTCGCGGGAGCGCAGGACCTGCGGCAGGTGGTCACGCTGCTGTGGACCTTCAAGCTGCCCTGGCACTGGGCCTACCATGGGACCCTGTTCCATCCCGGGGTGGCGCAATTTGCCTTTGGATTTTACAGCGTGATGCTCACCTCCACAGTGCTGGGGCTGGTCACCATGGTTCTGTTCAAGCCCCGCAGCTGGTGTGTCTACTGCCCCATGGGGACCATGACGCAGCTGATCTGCCAGGTCAGGAACAAAACTCCATAACACATAGTTTCTGGTATATGACAAGAATTATTCTTGACATATACCAGAAACTGCTCTATACTGGCCTTGTCAGAGAGCAGGAATCAGAATCGGGAGGTGAGGGCATGCCAAGGCCCATGAAGTGCAGGAAAGTATGTCAGATGCCCCAGACGCAGGAGTTCCATCCGGTGGGCGGCAGTCCCCCTGGGGAGGCTGTGGTCCTGACAGTGGACGAGTATGAGGCCATCCGCCTGATCGACCGGCAGGGCTTCTCTCAGGAAGAGTGCAGCTCCTATATGCAGGTGGCCAGGAGCACCGTGCAGTCCATCTATAACTCCGCCCGGAAGAAGCTGGCGGAGGCCCTGGTGGATGGGCGGCCCCTGCGGATCGAGGGCGGGAACTATCAGCTCTGCGATGGGGATGAGGTCTACTGCGGGTGCGGCGGCTGCCGGCGGCACCGCCTGGTCTGTAGGGAGCGAAAGGAACAAGGAGGATGTGACCATGAAAATTGCGATCCCATTGGATGAGAACCGGCAGGACGTGTGCATCGTCCTGGCCCGGGCCCCCTACTTCCTGTTCCGGGAGGACGGGGTGGACACGGTGATGGAGAACCCGGCGGCCCAGGCCCAAAGCGGCGCGGGGATCCAGGCAGCCCAGTTCCTGGTGGATCAGCGGGCCGATGTGCTGATCACTGTGCGCTGCGGCCAGAATGCTGCCCAGGTGTTCCAAGCGGCGGGAATGAAGATCCTCCGGTCGGCCCACAAGACCGCTGGGGAGGATCTGGCGGCGCTGGAAGCCGGGGAACTGGAGGAATTGACCCGGTTCCACGGCGGCTTCCACGGTGTGACATGAAGATCGCCTGTTTAAGCGGCAAGGGCGGCGCGGGCAAGACCCTGGTTGCGGTCAACCTGGCTGCGGCCGCAGGGCGAGCCACCTATTTGGACTGCGACGTGGAGGAGCCCAACGGCCGGCTGTTCTGGAAGCCTCAGGGGGTCCGGACCACGGTGGTCCACTCCCTTCTGCCGGAGTTTGACGCCGCCGCCTGCACCGGCTGCAAAAAATGCGTGGAGTTCTGCCGCTTCCACGCCCTGATGTATATTCGGGAAAAGCCCACAGTGTTCCCTGAGGTATGCCACAGCTGCGGCGGCTGCCAACTGGTCTGTCCGGCGGGGGCGGTCACAGAGACGGAGAAGCCCGTGGGCCGTCTGGAGGTGGGGACGCGAGGGGATGTGCGGGTAGTGACCGGCATCCTAAACCCTGGGGAGGCCTCCGGTATCCCAGTGATCCGGGAGGTACTGAAACAGGCGGAGGGCCTGACTGTCATCGACTGCCCTCCGGGGAGCGCCTGCTCTGTGATGGAGAGCATCATGGACGCGGATCTCTGCATCCTGGTGGCGGAGCCCACTGCCTTCGGGTTTCACAACTTTCAGATGGTGTACCAGCTGGCCTCCCTGCTGGGCAGGCGGTGTGGGGTGGTCATCAACAAGGAGGATGCACCCTATGTTCCGCTGGAGGACTTCTGCCGGAAGCAGGGGCTGGAGATCCTGGCCCGGATCCCCTATGACCCGGAGCTGGCCGCCCTGGCGGCCGACGGACAGCTGGTCTGGGAGAAGCACGCGGGGGCGCGGGAGATCTTCTCCGGCCTGCTGCAAAAGATCGGAGGGGGAGCATGAAGCGGCTGTTGATCCTCAGCGGCAAAGGGGGTACCGGAAAGACGACCACTGCCGCTGCCTTCATCCGGTTTGCCCGTGCCCGGGCGGTGGCTGACTGCGATGTGGACGCCCCCAATCTCCACTTGGTTACCCCACAGCGGTCAGAACCGATGGTATCAGACTTCTTGGGGGGAGAAAAGGCATCGGTGGATCCGGAGAAATGTGTGGGCTGCGGCCTGTGCGTGGAGCGGTGCCGCTTTCAGGCCATTCGGCTGACAGACGGGGTCTGTCAGGTCAATGAGTATGCCTGTGAGGGATGCGGTGTATGCGCTTATGTCTGTCCTCAGGAGGCTGTGACCCTCGCCCCTGACCGGGCGGGCCAGCAGGAACTCTATTTGGAGGACGGGGTGTTTTCCACCGCAGCCCTGAAAATGGGACGGGGCAACTCGGGCAAGCTGGTCACCAAAGTCAAACTGGATCTGTTGAAGCACGCTCCAGAGACTGACTTGGCCATTCTGGACGGCTCTCCTGGCATTGGTTGTCCAGTGATCGCATCGGTCAGCGGAATGGACCTGGTGCTGGTGGTGGCGGAGCCCAGCCAGTCCGGTCTCAGCGACCTGAAGCGGCTGGCTGCCACGGCAGAGGCCCTCCAGGCCAGGATTGCGGTATGCGTCAACAAGTGGGATGTGAGTCCCGCACACACCCAGGCGATCCGGGAATTCTGTACGGCCGAGGGTATTCCCTTTGTGGGAGTGATCCCCTATGACCGGCAGGCCTCTCAGGCCATTAACGAGGGAAAGAGTTTGGCTGATGTGGATTGTCCTGCCCGGGACGCTCTGTACCATATCTTTCAAGCGGTATGCGGACTGCTGGGGCTCCAAACAGGAGATCCAAATGCGGCCTGCGGAAATAACAATCAGAACAAAAAAGGAGTCTTTACTATGAAAATCGCAGTTGCAGCCATGGGGAAAACTGTCGCCGGCCACTTTGGCCATTGTGAAAACTTCATCTTTTTCGACACCGCAGACGGCGGGGTCACTGGGGTGAATTCTGTGTCCAACCCGGGACACCGCCCCGGCTTCCTGCCTAATTTCCTGGCAGACAACGGCGCTGAGGTGGTCATTGCCGGGGGCATGGGCGGCGGAGCAGTGGACATTTTTGAGGAGCGGGGTGTGAAGGTGATCCTGGGTGTGCAGGGCGATGCCCAGGAGGCCGTGGAGGCATATCTTCGCGGAGAACTGGTCTCCAGCGGCTCTGTCTGCCATGAGCACGAGCATGCCGACGAATGCGGGGAGCATAAGTGATGAAATGAAGCGTAACGGCTGCCAGGCGCGCCGCGGGGAACCGCGGCGCGCCATCTGTTTTTCGCAGCTGTGTCCAGATGGGCGAGTGGTCTCGCTGTTGGCAGGCGACGTAGAAGCAGTTGAAAATTGTTTGAAAAGCAAGCATTTTCCTGCTTTTGTTCCAGATGGATTTGTGATATACTCCTCCTTGTCGATTTTGCGCGGATTTTACTCCGCCCTAACCTGGAGGCGTTAGTTTGAAGCATTTCTACCGAGTTGTGCGCTGTCCCAAAGGGACGGCTCCGGTCTATCTGCCCTGGCATCACCTGTGGCTGGCCCTGGGAATGACGGCCCTGGGTCTGCTGTTGGGCTGGCTGACCATGCCCCTGGCTGCGGTTTCCAGCCCGGATCTATCTGCACAGGATCTGTGGACGTGGTATCTGAGCAGTGCGGACCTGTGGTACCGGAATCTCCTGCCGCCGGTACTGCTGATATGGCTTTTGTATTTTCTGACCGGTCGATGCTGGCTGTCCTATCTCCTGACCGCCTTGCCGATCTTGGGAGTATCATTAGCCAACTACTTTAAAATCCAGCTGAGAGGGGATCCCCTGCTGGCCAGCGATTTGAAGCTGATCTCCGAGGCGGGGGGGATTATGGGAAATTATGCGCTGGACATGACACCCCTCATCTACCAGACCTTGGGATGGGCAGCTCTGGGCCTGGTTCTGGCCCTGGTTCTCCTTCCCAGGGGACTGCGCCGGCGAGACATTCGGATCTTTGGCCTGCTGTCCACAGCGGCGGTGATCGGGACGGCGCTTCTGACCTTGTACTGCAATGAGGCCACTTACCGCCGTACGACTGCCGGGTTGGAGTTGGTTAATCCGTGGTCAGACACGGAGGTCTTTGTCTCACATGGTGTCTTGTATCCCTTCCTGCATAGTGTGAAGGATATGCTCCCGGTACCGCCGGAGGGGTATCAGGAGGCGGTAGGATCTGCCGCTCTGGAGCGCTACCCTGAGGAAGCGATTCCGGAGGACAAAAAAGTCAGTGTGGTGGGGATCATGTTGGAGGCATTCTGCGACCTGACGGATTTTCCTGCCTTGGCAGATCAGAAGGGAGTGCAAAAGGTCTATGCCCCCTGGCACGATTTGGAGGAAGAGAGTGTTTCTGGTGACCTGCTGACCAACATCTTCGCCGGAGGCACGGTGGACACGGAGTGGTGCTTCCTCACCGGGTACAGCCAGTATGAGGAGTTCCGGAACAACGTGGACTCCTATGTATGGTACTTGGACCGGCAGGGCTATCAGACCCGGGGAGGACACCCGGGCTTCGGATGGTTCTATAACCGGCAGAACGTCAACCAATTCCTGGGCTTCCAGGATTACTGGTTCACCGAAAACCACTACGGCGAATTGGTGGACCCGGTGGAGGCCCAGTGGAATTCCGATCTGCTGCTGGTGGACGAGATCGTCAAGGATCTGCGGTCCTGCCTGGACGGGGAGGGGCGGCCGGTGTTCTCCTTCTCGGTGAGCTATCAGAACCACGGCCCCTATGAGTGGACCTATACCGCCAACGAGACCTATCTGGACCCGGAGACCAGCGGCCTGCCGGAGGAGTCCTGCTATGTCTTTAACAACTATCTTCACGGGGTGAACATCACCATCTCGGCCATGACCCTGCTGGCCCAGCAGCTGGAGGAAATGGAGGAGCCGGTGGTGCTGGTCCTCTTCGGCGATCACAAGCCCTGGGGCGGCAACAGCAACGATGCCTATTACGGCATCGGGGCCAGCTTTGACACCACCACCCTGGAGGGTTTTTACCAATACTACTCCACTCCCTATCTGATCTGGGCCAACTCCGCGGCCAAGGAGACCCTGGGTCGGGAGTTCCAGGGGGAGGGAGGCGACTTCTCCCCCTGCTTCCTGATGCCGGAGCTGTTTGAGCAGTGCGGCTGGACCGGCCCATCCTTCCTCCAGCTGTCTCAGCAGGTGCGGGAGGTGACCCCTCTGGTTCATCAGCAGGGCATCTATCTCACAGAGAGCAGACATCTGACGGATTGCCTCTCTGGGGAGGAGGCAGACCAGCTCAACGAGTTTTTCTTTGCGCAGTACTACCGGGAGCACAAGGTGGTCCCGGTAGGGCGGAATGAGTTGACATAAAACAGGGAGGGCCGGTCCCGTGGGACCGGCCCTCCCTGTTAGAAAGGAATGAAGAAAGCAATAGAAGATGGGCTTACCGCTGGATACGGCCGGAACCGTCGCCCCCGGCCAGCTTCTCCACCTCAGCCACGGTGACCATGTTGTAGTCGCCCTCGATGGTGTGCTTCAGAGCGGAGGCGGCCACGGCGAACTCCACGGCCTCCTGGGTGCTCTTGCCGCTGAGCAGGGAGTAGATCAGACCGCCGCCGAAGCTGTCGCCGCCGCCCACGCGGTCGATGATGCGCAGCTCGTACTTCTTGGAGAAGCAGTACTCGTTGGAGGCAGCGTCATACAGCATGGCGCTCCAGCCGTTGTCAGAGGCGGAGTGGGACTCGCGCAGGGTGATGGCCACCTTCTCGAAGCCGAACTTGTCCGCCAGCTGCTTGGCCACGGACTTGTAGCCCTCGTGGTTGATCTCACCGGCGTAGATGTCGGTGGCCTCGGCCTCGATGCCGAATACGTCCTTGGCGTCCTCCTCGTTGGAGATGCACACGTCCACATACTGGCACAGATCGGTCATGGCCTCCCGGGCCTGCTGGCGGGTCCACAGCTTGCCGCGGTAGTTCAGGTCGCAGGAGATCTTGACCCCGTGGGCCTTGGCGGCCTTACAGGCCTCCCGGCAGATGTCCACCACATTGGGACCCAGGGCCGGGGTGATGCCGGTGAAGTGGAACCAGTCAACCCCGTTGAAGATCTTGTCCCAATCGAAGTCGGCGGTGGTGGCCTCCTGGATGGCAGAGTGGGCCCGGTCATAGATGCACACGGAGCCGCGCTGAGAGGCGCCCTTTTCATTGAAGTAGATGCCCACACGGTCGCCGCCCCGGACGATCATGGAGGTGTCCACGCCGTAGCGGCGCAGGGAGTTCACTGCCGCCTGGCCGATGGCGTGGGCGGGCAGCTTGGTGACGTAGGCGGCATCAAGACCGTAGTTGGCCAGGGAGACGGCTACATTGGCCTCACCGCCGCCGAAGGAGAACTCCAGGTGATCGGCCTGGACGAAACGTTCGTAGTTGTAGGGCTGGAGCCGGATCATCAGCTCGCCGAAGGTAACGACTTTTGCCATGATTTGATTCCTCCTGAATGAATATGGGTGTAGGGAAGGCGCTCGGAGCGCCGGACGATCATTTCTGTACCAGATGCAGGGCGAAGCCGCACAGCTCCTCCTGGAGATAGATGGCCTTGGTGCGGCCCTTGGCGTCGGTCTTGCGGCTGGACTCGTCAAACTTCACGCCCTGAAGGCCAAGGTGGTAAATGGCGCGGTCCACATTGTTGGTGCGGATGGCGATGTGGCCGTGGGCACCGCGGCCGGGGGCCTTATTGCACTCTACAGCGGAGCCGGCGAAGTCGGAGGAGTTGCCGGCCTTGTACTCAAAGCCGAAGATGGCACACAGGGCCTTGGCGGTCTGCTCTGCCTGGCCGGCGTCCTGGCAGTTGATGCCCACATGACCCAGCTCAAAGCCAAGCATGGTCTTGACGGCATCCTTGCAGATGCGGGTGATCTCGTCCCACTTCTCGCCCTCGATCAGGTCCTTCTTCACCATCCAGGTGCCGCCGCAGGCGAAGATGCGGTCATAGCCCAGGTAGTCCATCAGGTTCTTGGTGTTCACGCCGCCGGTGGGCATGAAGTTCAGCTTGGGGAATACGGGGGCCAGGGCCTTGATGCCGCTGACGCCGCCGGACTGCTCGGCGGGGAAGAACTTCACATACTCCAGGCCGGCATTGGCGGCACGGGTCATGTCGGAGGCGTTGACACAGCCGGGGAGGACCAGCACGCCCTTCTCCTGGCAGTGGGCTACCAGAGCCTCGTTATAGCCGGGGGAGACAATGAACTTGGCTCCTGCGTTCAGGGCGCGGTCGCACTGCTCCAGGTTCAGTACAGTACCGGCGCCCACCAGCACCTCGGGAACCTCAGCGGCAATGCGGCGGATGGCCTCCTCGCCAGCGGCAGTACGGAAGGTAACCTCGGCGGCAGGCAGGCCGCCAGCCAGCAGGGCACGGGCTAGGGGGACAGCCTTCTCGGCGTCATCAATGGCGATCACGGGGATCACGCCGATGGAAAAGGCGGCTTTCTGAACATCATTCATGGGAAACTCTCCTTCCTATCATATTATGAGACGATGTTTCAAGTAATTCTGTCATTCTTATTATAGTACAGATTAACCGGAAAGCAAGATGGCGATTCCGCAAAAAAAACCTTGCGATTTCTGGTGAGAAAGAGTAAACTTGAAATACTATTTCATATTATAAAACGCGGGCAAGGCCGCTCCGCGCTTTGGGGCTGCCTGGGAAGGAGTCGTCTGAAATGGAACAGAAGAGCAGTGGGAATGGGGGCGTACAGTCCCTGGACCGGGCATTTGACCTTTTGGAACTGCTGTGCAGAAGCCCAAACGGCATGGCCATCCACCAACTCAGCGAGATTACCGGTCTGCACAAGAGTACGGTTCATCGTCTGTTGGCAGCGATGGCCAGCCGTGGTTATGTGCGGCGGGATCAGGAGAGTGCTGTCTACCGGGCGGGGATGCGTCTATGTGAACTGAGTGAGTATATTCAGGAGAACCTGGATGTGGTGGCCAGGGCCCGGGAACCCATGGAGCGTCTGAGCCGTGCCACCGGAGAGACGGTTCACTTGGTTGAACGGGAGGGGGCAGAGATCGTCTATGTCTATAAAGTGGAGAGTATCCATGGGGCGATCCGCATGGTATCCCGCATCGGGATGCGCCGCCCCTTGTACTGCACCGGAGTGGGGAAGGCCATCTTGGCTACCCGAGGGGATGAGGAGGTGCTCCGGTGTTGGGAGGAGAGCGAGCGCATCCCTTGTACTCCATATACCATCACCCGGAAGGACGCCTTTTTGCGGGAGATCGACCAGATCCGGAAGCAGGGTTATGCGATGGACAATGAAGAAAATGAGCTGGGGGTGCGGTGTGTAGCGGCGGCCATCACGGACTGGCACGGGGCCGCATCCTATGCGCTGTCGATTTCGGCCCCGGTGTCCCGCATGACCGATGAGCGGGTCCGCAGTTTGATCCCTGCCCTTTTGGAGACCCGGAATGAGATCTCTGCCTGTCTTGGGGGGCGGCCAGAATAGTGGCAGTGTTTTACTGGGCGGATAAGGGTGAGCAAAAAAGGACGTTTTTCCCTTGCGGAGCGGTGAGGAACACCATATAATGAGGGACAAGAAGACCCAAAACAGATGAGGGGGAATGTCCTGTGCTGTACAGAAAGTCCCTGACCGCCCTGCTGGCTCTGGCCCTGACAGTGGGCCTGACGGCCTGTTCCTACAAGCCGCCGGAGGAGTCGGAGCCACCAGATTCCCAGCCCTCCGTTTCCGTGATGGCGCCTGTGGAACCTGAATCGGTGCTGCCCTATGTCAACCCGCTTACTGGGGAGGGCTGTGCCCAGGATATCGCCCAAAAACGGCCGGTGGCAGTCATGCTGAACAACTTGAAAAAGGCCCTGCCCCAGCTGGGGGTGTCCCAGGCGGACATCATATATGAGGCCCCTGCCGAGGGAGGTATCACCCGGATGCTGGCAGTGTTCCAATCGGTGGAAGAGGTGGGGGACATCGGGTCGGTGCGCTCCGCCCGGGACTATTATGTCTCCCTGGCCATGGGGCATGACGCCCTGTACCTCCATGCCGGGGGGAGTCCAGGGGCCTATGCCGCCATCAAGAACTGGGGGGCGGCGGCCTTCGACTGTGTCAATGGCCCGTACGAGGGGACCCTGTTCTGGCGTGACAAGGAGCGGCGGCGGAGCATGGGCATGGAACACAGCGTGCTCACTTCCGGGCAGACCATCTCAGAGCTGATGCCCACCTACTCCTACCGCCTGGAGCACAAGGAGGGGTATCAGTACCCAGCTGCTTTCCTGGCGGAGGGGGAGAAGGCCCAGGGTGCGCCAGGGAACCGGGTCAGCGTGGAGTTCTCCACCTATAAGACTGGCGTGTTCACCTATCAGCCAGAGACAGGATCTTATTTGGTAGAGGAATATGGAGCCCCTTATCTGGATGGCAATACTGGGGAACAGGTGGCGGTGAAAAATGTGCTGGTCCTGCGCACCGACGTTTCCTATCTCCAGGGGGACGATGCAGGCCGCCTTTCAGTCCGTACTACGGGGACTGGGACAGGACAGCTTTTCTGCGATGGGACGGTGCAGGACATTACCTGGTTCAAGGCGAAGCACGGTGCGCCCATGACCTACTGTGATCAGAGTGGTCAGCCCCTGAAGCTGGGAGTTGGCCCTACTTACGTCAACCTTGTAGATCACTCCGCACAGGTAACGGTGAACTGAGTCTCTGAAGAGAATAGTATGGAACAGGGAGGGCAGAACCGAATGGCTCTGCCCTCCCTGTTTTGGAGAAGCGTTATTTCAGCTGGAATGAGGCACACTCTGTGCCCTTACAGCTGGTGGGCGCGCTGTCACAGCAGCCCACATGGATGCTCTTCAGAGAACAACAGTCCTGGGGCGCGTGGTAAGCACAGTTGGCTACAGTACAGTGAATGCTGGAATTACAGATTTTCTGATCCATTGTTTTATAACCTCCTCACAGTGGATGAGGTCAGTATGTCCGGGAAAGGAACGTTTTATTCCGGCTGAGAAGGATCGGAGGAAGGCGCCTCTGTGCTGTCCTGAGGTGCAGCAGAGTCCTGAGTCTCCTCGCTGTGGGTGTGGTGGGACAGGACCTGGGGGATGAAGTTCCGGGTAAAACGGCCCTTTCCGCGGTTTTTCACATAAAAATATCCCAGGAAGGAGAACACTGCGGCACCAATGAAATTGACCAATAGGTCGTTCATAGTATCCAGCAGACCGATATCCAGATAGCCGCCCAGTCCAAGGGGGATCTGCTCTCCATTGGTCACCACAATCAGGTCGGTGATGCCGTGAATGGCGAAGGGACGCTGTCTTCCGGTGGGGTCCAGCAGGACAGAGGAGATGGAGTTGATGACGGTGTCCTTCTGCATATCCAATAGGAAGAACTGATCCATGGCGCACTCAAAGAACTCCCACAGGACACCGATGGTCATGGAGAAGCAGAAGGCCACGATGGCCATGAACACGGGGGAGAGGGACAGAGAGAAGCGCTCATGCCGGTTGCACAGATCCACCAGAGAAAAGCCGATGGCAGCGCAGAGGAATCCGTTGAGGGTGTGGAGCATGGTATCCCAATAGGGGAAAGCGGTGTAGTATGCCTGAATCTCGCCCAGGATCTCTGCGGCAAAGATGAAGAGCATGATGATGATTTCAAGTGTGTTGGGCAGATCGATTTGAAGTCTGCGCTCCAGGACCGTAGGGAGCAGGAGCAGGATCAGCGTCAGGATGCACAGGAATACATTTTCAAAGTTTCCGTTGAAGAACTGGGCCACCATGACCAGGATGACCAGCAGGCGCAGCACCAAATAGACGGTGGTGACGACACCCTTCTTGCGAAGAGCCTGGTGTGCTGTGGCCAAAAAGTTGTTCTTTTTTTTGGATTGTTTGCCCATAGTACCTCCTTTTGTGTGTCGGATGAGTGGAAACGGCGGAGCGGGACCCGCCTGGCATATCCCCGCATAGAATGGAAGCGGGAGGTGAGGATACATGGAGTTGAGAGGTGAGCAGATCACCGTGGCCGAGTTGTTGGGGGATCCCACGTCTCGGGCGGTGTTCCAGCGGAGATTTGGCCGCTGGATGAAGCACCCCATGGTACGGGCGGCCCAGTCGCTGACGCTGGCCCAGTTGGCGGAGATGGCGGCAGTCTATTTGCCCCAAAAGACCATTGAGGATACCATCAGGGAGCTGAGGGCCCTATGAGGGCGAACAGTCCCTCCCACCCCTGAAGGGGGAGGGACAGTTCTGCGGCGCCGCCCCAAAAGGGCGGCGTTTTCCTATTTAGTCTTTGTGGTAGAAGGGCTGAGAGTCCTCGGTGGCGGCTTCCGCAAAGCCGGTGCCGTATGGGATCATGTCCACAGGCAGCTGGCCGCAGTGGGCGCTGGCGGCTTCGGCAATAGCTTGGAACACTTGAGCCTGGTCGCCGGTGTGGTCTACCACGATGATGAGGCTCTGTACCCCATCTTGCCGGACCATTTGGCGCAGCCAAAGGGTCCGAATATCTTCCCGCTGGGCGGCCAGCTGGCACACGGCCTCCAGAAGGCCGTCGGGCACCTGAACGGGATCACCCACCATGACCTGGGTGTCCTTCTCCACCGTCTCCTCGGTGAAAGCGGGGCCCTGAGCAGCTTTGGCCTGGGCCCGCTGGAGCACCTCCTGTTTTTTCTTAAACAGGTTCATCACAGTGCCCCGGTCCAGAGTGAGGCTCAGTCCCATGGGGTTGATGACGAAGCCGTGGGCCTTATCATTGCGCTGAAGCATGGCAACATAGTCATCAAAGCGAAGGAGCAGGGTCTGCTGCTGCTTGGGGCCGCAGAATTTGCGCAGCTCAGTCCAGTCGGTGAAGGCGGGGAAGAAGGGGCGGCCGTCCTTGGTGGTAATGAGCTGGAACTGGATGGCGGTCTTTTGATCTGCAGCGGCCTTGTCTCCCTGTTGGGCCTGGGGAGGCGGTGTGACCACAGCAGGCGCCAGAAAGGCGGCATGGTGGAGCACGAGTTCCAGCACCCGGCCCTGGTTCTGGGGGGTGTTCTCCTGGTGCAGGGCAGCAAGGGCCTCCACCAGTTCGGGATTTTCAATTGGTTTCTTCATATCAGGCATGAAAATGGCCTCCTAGCATCGAAATCTTGTGTGGACAGAACTTGGAGCGGGGCGGAGAAAGGGCTTGCCTCCCGCAGGCTCCTGGATTATACTCATCGTGGTGTTTCCCCGGACGATTTGGGGAACAACATATATCATACCAGAAAAAGCCGGAGGAACACAAGATGCAGTATCAGAAAATCCTGCCGGGGATTTTTTTGTCCCGCCCAAACCGGTTTGTGGCCCGGGTAGAAGTGGACGGGGAAGAGGTCGTTTGCCATGTGAAAAATACCGGCCGCTGCCGGGAATTGCTGGTTCCCGGTGCCCGGATCTACTTGGAAGAGTGCAGGAAGCCAGGGCGCAAGACAAACTTTGATTTGATTGCGGTGGAGAAGGGAGCGCGGCTGATCAACATGGACGCCCAAGCGCCTAACTTGGTGTTTGGTGAGTGGGCCCAGGCGGGACAGTTTGTTCCCGGCCTGACCCTGCTCCGGCCGGAGACTACGTTCGGTGGCTCCCGGTTTGATTTCTACTGGGAGGCCCCGGGGCGCAGGGGCTTTGTGGAGGTGAAGGGTGTAACCCTGGAGGAGGATAGAGTGGTCCGATTTCCAGATGCGCCTACTCTGCGGGGCGTGAAGCATCTGGAGGAACTGGTTCAGGCGCGACAGGCCGGGTATGAGGCGGCGGTGTGCTTTGTGATCCAGATGGAGGATGTGGAGGTATTTGAACCCAACGACCGAACCCACCCCGAATTTGGACAGGCACTCCGGGCGGCTGCGGCGGCTGGAGTGGAGGTGCTGGCCATGGACTGCCGGGTGGCCCCGGACCGGCTGGAACTGAACCAGCCGGTCCCAGTGAAGCTGTAAGGGAGGACTTGTGGCTTTCCGGAAAAATCTGCTATGCGGTCATAAAAAATTCATGGTAAATTTGTTTTTCAAATGTGAGGAACTATGCTATAATGTCCATAATGCCACGATTCTACGGCGATTTCCGGCCTGAAGCGGGGAGATCGCGCCAAAAATAAGGCTGGTAGGGAGGAATTCGGGATGAAAAATAAGATCACCGTCTCCATCGCGGGTCAGGAGTATACTATGGTGGCCGATGAAGCTGAGAACTATGTCAAGCGTTGTGCCGAGCTGGTGGATACTCAGGTGCGGGGCGTAATGAACAGTGGGCATCTGGGACGCTCCGACGCGGCGGTGCTGGCGGCTATGAATATTGCGGATCAGTTCTTTAAGGAGCAGGAGGCCAGTGAAAACCTCCGCCGCCAGATCAAGGACGGTCTGGATGAGAACGCCAGGCTGAAGATGGAACTATCCGAGGCTAAGCGAGAGATCTTCAAGCTGCAAAACCACAAGTGAGTTATCGATGAAACCATAACAACCGGCGCGGTGCAGCGGGCGGGGCAGAGGCCCGGCCCGCGGCCGCTCTGCGTGCCGAAGGAGGGCGTAATCCATGTTGGAGCTGCTGGCTCCCGCCGGCTCCATGGAGTCGGTCACCGCTGCAGTCCAGAACGGCGCGGACGCTGTCTATCTGGGCTATGGCGATTTCAACGCGCGCCGCAATGCGAAAAATTTCACCTATGAGGAGGCTGCGGCGGCGGTCTCCTATTGCCATCTTCGGGGGGCGAAGGTATTCCTGACAATGAATACCTTGCTGACCGATCGGGAGCTGCCCGGTGCAGCCCGGGTGGCAGAGGAGATCAACGAAATGGGGGTGGATGCGGTCATCGTCCAGGATCTGGGCGTGGCCCGGATGCTGCGTCAGGTGGCCCCTGACCTGCATCTTCATGGCTCCACCCAAATGACTGTCCACTCCCTGGACGGAGTGAAACAGTGTGCCGACCTGGGTATGACCCGGGCGGTGCTGTCCCGGGAACTGAGCCGGGACCAGATCGAATACATCTGCGCCAACGCACCCATTGAGATCGAGACATTTGTTCATGGAGCTCTGTGCATGTGTTACTCTGGGCAGTGCTACCTGTCCTCTCTGATTGGGGGGCGCAGCGGAAACCGGGGCCTATGTGCCCAGCCCTGCCGAATGAAGTACGGCTGGGGCAGCCGCGCGGATGAGTATCCCCTGTCCTTGAAGGATATGTCTCTGGCCAGCCACCTGGGGGAACTGGAGCAGATGGGCGTAGCCTGCCTGAAGATCGAGGGACGGATGAAGCGGCCTGAGTATGTGGCCATTGTCACCGGCGTATATGCCCGGGCCCTGCGGGAGAAGCGGGAGCCAACGGCGGAGGAGATGGCCCAGCTGGAGGCGGCCTTTTCCCGCCAAGGCTTTACTCAAGGGTATTTCCTGGATCGGAAGGGGCCGGAGATGTTTGGTACCCGCCAGGAAGAACAGGCCCCTGTGGAACTGTACGCCCAGGCACGGGCCACCTATGAGAGCGGCGAAAATCGGAAGGAGCCGGTTCATCTGTACGCTATGATCCGGGCGGGAGAACCTGCCCAGGTGGCGGCAGAGGATGCCCAGGGGCGGATGGCCCGGGTGGAGGGTCCTGTGCCTGAGGCGGCGGTGAACGTCCCTCTGACCCGTGAAAAAGTGGAGGGGCAGCTCAGCCGCACTGGCGGCACCCCATTTACCTGTGAGAAGATCACAGTTCGGGTGGAGGAAGGGCTGTCCCTGCCCCTATCCGCCCTCAACGCCCTGCGCCGCCAGGTACTGGAGCAGCTGGGTCAGGCCAGGGCAGCCCTGCCGGAGCGGCGTCGGGGGGAGTACCACCCCGGCGTCCGGTATGAGAATCCCAGGGAGGCTCCGTCTTTGACGGTGTCGGTCCGATCCGGAGAGCAGGTCACTCAGGAACTGCTGGCCCTGCAGCCCGCACGCCTCTATCTGCCCTGTGACGAGGGGGCGGCTTGTCCCGATGTGGTCCGCCGCTGCCTGGATGCGGGGGTGGAGCCGGTGGCTCTGCTGCCTCGGATATGCTGGGATCGGGAGCTGCCTCAACTGCTGCAGCAACTGGAGACCCTGAAGGAATTGGGCGTTCGGGAGGCCATGGCGGGCACGCTAGATGGCGTGCGCCGGGCGGTGGAACTGGGCTTCCTCACCCGGGGCGACTTTGGACTGGGTGTGTACAACAGCCAGACGCTGAAGGAACTGAAAAAGCTGGGGCTGAAGTCGGCCACCGCCTCCTTTGAACTGAAGCTGGCCCAGATCAGGGACCTGTCCAAAGCCATTCCGCTGGAGGCCATCGTCTATGGACACCTCCCACTGATGCTCACTGAGAACTGTATTGTCCACAACCATACTGGGCAGCACAGCTGCGGCGGAGGACAGAGGCTGGTGGACCGGAAGGGAGAGTCTTTCCCTGTGGTCAAAGCCTGGGGCTGCCGCAATGAGATCCTCAACGGTAAGACCCTGTTCCTGGCGGATAAGGCGGGGGACTATCAGCGCCTGGGTCTGGAGACGGCGCGGCTGATGTTTACCACGGAGACGCCGGAGGAGTGTGTCCGGGTGCTGGAGCGCTATCAGGGCCGTGGGCGCTATAAGCCCGGTGACCTGACCCGGGGACTGTATTACCGGGATGTGGAATGAATGACAAGAATATATGAGACCGCTGGACGGCCTGAGGCCAGGCGGGGAACATGAGGAATTATATGAAATTGAAAATCAAAGCAGTATCCCCTAAGATCGGGACGGAGATCCCCGCTCCCTTTTATGCCACCCCCGGCTCTGCGGCCATGGATCTGCACGCCTGTGTGGACGCGGCGGTGACTCTCCAGCCCGGCGGCCGGACAGTCATCCCCACTGGTATTGCCATTGCCCTGCCCTCGGCAGACTATGTGGCGCTGGTGTTTGCCCGCAGCGGGCTGGGTATTAAGCACGGTGTGGTCCCCGGAAACTGCGTGGGGGTCATCGACAGTGATTACAGAGGCGAGATCATGGTTGGGTTGTATAACTCTGGGGAATCGGAATATACCGTCCAGCCGGGGGATCGCATCGCCCAGCTGATGGTGACGCCAGTGGTCCAGGCGGATGTGGAGCTGGTGGACGCATTGGATGAGACAGAGCGGGGCGCAGGCGGCTTCGGCTCCACCGGGAAGTAAGACCCCGCAGAGAGGAGCGTCTGTCGATGTTCGGATTTTGGAAGAAGAAGGGCGGGGAGGTCCCCGAGGAGCAGCAGTGGCAGAAAAGCGCTGAACAGAGGGCGCAGGAGCGGCAGCAGGCCGCCGAGATCCCCCAGGCGCTCCGGGCGCTGGGTCAGGATTTTCTGCCGGAGGAGCTGACGGTGCTGGCCGTCACTGGGGCCGATCCCTTCACAAGCGGACAGGAGGAGGGGGAGGGCCTGCGGCACGCCTCCATCGGACTGACCGCCTGGATGGAGGAGGATAGCGCCCAGATCCACCGGGGGGACTTCCGCTTGGAGGCTCTGGCCGATGACCGCCTGATGGAATATCTGCGCCAGAGGGTGCCCCGGGACTTTATCCTCAAGTGCAGGGCCCGACTTTCTCTGGATGGAAGCCGCCTGCTGATGCTGGATCTGCCCCAGCCTGGGTTTGACCCCGAACTGAAGATCATTCTGGATGAGCAGAAGAAGCCAGTGACCTTCTGGGCGGAGGGGCTGGGTACCTTTGCCCTCAACCGTGCCCTGGGGTGGTTTGAGGCGGAGGCTGACTGGCTTGGCAGCCCGATCCGGCTGGATCTGGACCGGGATGAGGAGCGGGAGCAGTGCTTGGCCCATCTTCGGGCTCTTATGGAAGGACAGACGGAGTGGGATAAACGGCTGCGGGACTGCGCCGCCCAGGATCTGCTGGACTTGGCTAACGACTGGGCCAGCGACGGCGGCTGTGAAGAGCATGAGCCAGAGGAGATCACCCGGGAGCAGTTCATAGAGCGCTTGGAGCCGGATGCGGTCCAGATTTCCGGAGACGGTTCCTTTGACTTTTGGTTCAACGATGGCGCACTGTTTTGGGGGCACAGCATCCATGTGACTGGCTCCCTGGAGCGTGGGCCGGAGAAGGCGGAGATGGAGGGCTGATGGGACCTGTGAGGATCATATTGGCATCCCAGTCTCCCCGGCGGCGGGAGCTGCTGGAGAGAATGGGTATTTTGAATTTTGAGGTCATCCCGGCCCGGAGGGAAGAGGTCATGGACCCTGCCCTTCCGCCGGAGCGGCTGGTGGAAGAGCTTTCCCGCCAGAAGGCGGCGGAGGTGGCCGCCGGAGCGGGACCGGAGGACCTGGTAATCGCTGCGGATACAGTAGTGGCTGTGGACGGCCGGGTGCTGGGTAAGCCGGTGGACTCAGAGGATGCGGTCCGGATGCTGACTGCCCTGTCTGGGCGGGAGCATACAGTCTATACCGGGGTCACCGTTTGCCGGGGCGGAGAGAAGACGACAGAGCATGAAGCTACCGCCGTCCGATTCCGCTCGCTTACAACGGAGGAGATTCGGACCTATGTCTCCACCGGGGAGCCTATGGATAAGGCCGGGAGTTACGGTATCCAGGGATATGGCTGCCTGCTGGTGGAGGGCATCCGGGGAGATTATTTCAACGTGGTGGGCCTGCCGGTATGCCGGCTGGGCCGGATGCTGGCCCGCTTTGGAGTGGAGCCCCTGGCGCTGGCCGCAGAGAAGGAGCGGGCGCTGTGAAGGACTTTTTTCGCAGGAACGGGTTCTGGCTGCTGGTCATCGCCTTTCTGCTCAGTGTGCTGATCGGAATCTCCTCCGCCCTGATGGGGGGCAACGCCGATCCTCTCTCTGACTTGGTGAGCGCTGTCACTGCTCCGATCCGGAACGGCGTGAGCGCAGTTGCTAACTGGGCCGACGGAGTGTCCCGGTATGTATTCCATTATGGTGAAATGGAGCAGGAACTCCGGGATCTGGAGGAGAAAGTGGCCGAACTGGAGGGTGAACTCCGGGAGGGGCAGGAAGCCATCCAGGAGAATGCCCGCCTTCGGGAACTGCTGGGTCTGCGGTCCAAACGGAGAGATCTCACCTTTGAGTCTGCCAAGGTCACGGCGCGGTCCACCGACAACTGGAGGTCCACCCTTACCCTGAGCAAAGGGGAGGAATCGGGGCTCCAGCCGGGAAACTGCGTCATCACATCCACCGGCGTGCTGGTGGGTGTGGTATCCAAGGTGGGCAGCCACACTGCCACTGTGAGTACAGTGATCGACACCAGCATGGAGATGGGCGGTATCATCACCCGAACCAACAGTGCCGGAGTGCTGGAGGGGGACTTTGCCCTGATGAAGGAAGGCCGGCTGAAATTGAGCTATCTTCCCGATGGCGCACAGCTGGTGGCAGGGGATGAGGTGCTTACTTCCGGTAAGGGAGATGTGTACCCCTCTGGCTTAGTGGTGGGTCAGGTGGAAGGCGTGTTCAGCGATGCCTCCGGGATGAACCGCTATGCAGTCGTGGTGCCTGAGGTGGGATTGGATGCGCTGGTGGAGGTCTTTGTGATCAAGGATTTCGACATCGTAGAGTAGAGATGTCCTGGAAGCGGATGCACTGCCAGCCCCAGCAATTCCGAATTCCTAACTGAACGGAGGGATACCGTGACCACCCGGGACCAAATTCACAAATGGCTGATTTATACGCTGGGACTGTTCCTGGTCTGGGTCTTGGATGCCCAGATCCTCAACCGCCTGCCGATTTTGGGCACCATCCCTATGCTGCTTCCTCTGGCGGTGGTGTCAGTAGCGGTGCTGGAGGGGGCCTATGCCGGAGCCGGCTTTGGTTTGGCAGTGGGCCTTTTGTGGGAATTGTCGTATCCTGGCGGCTTCGGCGGGCTGGTGTTTGGCATGGCACTGGCGGGTATGGCCACTGGAGCGATATCTCAATACGCCCTGAGTCAGTCTTTTCTCAGCTGCCTGCTGTGTTCGGCGGGGGTGCTGGGGGCGCTGGATGGCCTGCGGATCCTGCGGATCCTGTTCCTCCAGGCGGAGACCCTTGACGTGCTGCTCCGGATCGCTGTGCCGGAGGTGATCCTCTCGCTCTGCTGGACCCCCGTGGTCTATTGGATCTTCCGCCGGATCTACCGGCGGGTGGGCGGAACCAAGCTGGCCTGAGGCGGGCGGAAGTCTGTGGGAAAGGAGATGATGGGACACTTGAATCCCAAGCAGTTTCACAGCCGAATCTGGGGCGTGGTGCTGGTGCTGGCCCTGCTACTGACCTTTTTATGCTCCAACCTGTACAGCATCCAGTACACCAACGGGCCGGAGTATGCTGCCCAGGCGGTGGCTCGGGTGGCTGAGACGGAGGACGTCCCAGCCAGCCGTGGGCTGATCCTGGACCGGAACGGCAAGGTGCTGGTCTCCAATGAGATCTCCTACCAGGTGACCCTGGACATGAGCCGGATGGGAAAGCCGGAGGAGCGCTGCGCCAATCTGCTCTCCCTGATTCGGGTGGCCCGGGAGGAGGGGGTGGCCTGGGCGGACACCCTGCCCATCTCCGCCGCACCACCTTTCGCGTATACAGAGACGCACCCCTTTTACACCGCTTCTACCAATGCGGAGGGCGAGACGGAGTATCAAATGACCCGTCTGGGCCGTCTGGCGGTCTATATGGGGTGGATCGAGGACCCGGAGGATCTGGCCGAAGGAGAAATCCCAGAGCAGGATTCCGCCAGCCAGGAGGAGCCAGGCCTATGGGAGCGCCTTATGATCATGGTGGGACTTCGGGAGCAGGAGAAACCCCAGGAGGAGCCCCAGCCCTACCGCCTGCCTACCGCAGAGGAGCTTCTGGGCGAGATGTGCCGGGATCTGGGCGTCCAGGGACAGGGGGCGGTGGATGAGAAGGCGGCCAGGGCGGCGGGAGAGGCCGTGCCCACTCTGAACCTGGGGGATATGACCCAGGTGGACGCCCGGACAGTGGCCGGGGTGCTGTATGAACTCTACTATCGCAGCCGGATCGCGGACTGGCCACCCTACTACTTTGCAGAGGATGTGGATGTAGATTTCATCACCCGGGTGAAGGAGCTGAACCTTCGGGGGGTGGAGATCGAGACCGCCTCAGTGCGCAAGTATGAGACGGAGTACGCCGCCCACCTGCTGGGCTACACCGGCGCCATTACCAAGGAGACCTGGCCGTCCTATCAGGAGAAGGGCGGCTACAATATGAATGATACTGTGGGTGTCTCCGGCGCGGAGGCAGCCTTTGAGGAATATCTCCACGGGACGCCCGGGCAGCAGGCCCTGGAGCGCAATGAAAACGGCAAGATCGTCTCCGCCCAGTGGCTGACCGATGAGGAGACGGGAGAGAGCCTGGCTCCCCAGCCGGGGAGCAACGTGTTCCTTACCATTGACCTGGGCCTCCAGCAGAAGGTGGAGGACACCCTGGCCGCCCGGGTCCCCGGGCTGAGCGACACGGTAGAAGGGGCAGCCTGTGTGGTGGAGGATGTGCGGACCGGAGAGATCCTGGCCTCTGCCTCCTACCCGACCTATTCCCTGCCGAACTTCCGGCAGGACTACAACAGCCTGTTGGATCACCCGCTGAAGCCCCTGAATAACCGGGCCTTCAGCGGCCTGTATCCCCCTGGCTCCACCTTTAAGATGATCACCGCCATCGCCGGACTGGAGGAGGAAGGGATCATTACCCCTTCCACCATCATCAAGGACGAG
>JAYCWP010000011.1:0-24403 GCA_037257225.1 Lawsonibacter sp. | reverse complement strand
TATTGTGCCCTTCTAGGGCTTACTCAAGCCCCCGGCTTAGCCGGGGGTCCTGACTGTATGGGGAACAACGTTACCCTATTGCTTTGTCAGTGGAACTGAAACAACTCCTCCACGGTGCAGCCAAACACGTTGGCGATGTCCATGGCCAGCTTCAGAGAGGGGTTATATTTCCCATTTTCTAGATTTCCGATGGTCTCTCGCCGAACCCCCACCTTCTGGGCCAGCTCCTCTTGGCTCAGCTTGTCCCGGGCCCGGTATTCCCGGAGTTTTGTGGTCAGGCTCATAGGCTTCCCCGGGCCTCCTTCCACTCCAGCCAGCTGTGGTACAGGCAGAAGATGATGAGGGAGAGACCGAAACTCAGTCCCAGCGCCTGGGGCATGGGGCTGCGGTCCGGGGACAGGAAGTGGAAGAACAGCAGCAGGGGCCCCAGCAGAGTGCATTCCGCCACAAAGGCAGCGGTGGCCGCCTGGCGGAGGGTGAAGAGGAATAGCTCGTCCGGATTGACCCAGAAGTAGCGGAGAAAGACCAGAAAGCCCAAAAATCCAAGGAAAGCCGGGTTTCCGGTGGGCAGGAAGAGCAGGGCAGCCAGGGCAGCCAGGGCCAGCAGGCCCATACAGTTGAACGGATGCTTCATAGGGAAGACTCCTCTCTTATGTGATATATTTCTCATACTTTATGATAGAAATATATCATATACAAATATGGCTGTCAAGACAAATGTGCGAAAAACATCACAATAAGAAGGCGAGAGGGGTTGTCATATCCCACGGCCTGTCCACATAGGATGTAGGGCAAAGGCCGGTGATGTGAAACATGGAAGAAAAGAAACGTCAGGGGTATGAGCAGGCGGTGCAGGTTCTCCCCCTGCGCCTAAGACAGGAAGCTATGGCCTTCCCAAGAGATCAGTGGACCCGGATAGAGGAATTGCGGCTGCGATGGGGACAGCCCATGACAGCAGTGCTGCCGGATGGGGAATGCCCCCTGAGCAGGGAGCCGGTAACGGGGCAGGAGCTGGAGCAGCTGCTGGAGCTGGCCAGCCGAGCATCCTTTCACACTGTGGCTGACCAGCTCCGACGGGGCTACCTTACAGTAGAAGGTGGGCACCGGGTTGGGTTATGCGGTGCGGCGGTGATCCGGGACGGGGAGATGCGGGGGCTGCGCCATCTGTCATCGGCGGCAATTCGGGTAGCCAGACAGGCGGTGGGGGCAGCCCGGTCTGTGTCGGACAGGCTGGTCCGGCGTGAAGGGACGCTGTACAGCACCCTGATTTTGGCGCCCCCGGGGGCAGGCAAGACCACGCTGCTCCGGGACCTGATCCGGACGGCCTCAGACGGAGAGGGTATGGTACCCCAGCGGGTGGGTGTGGCTGACGAGCGGGGGGAAGTGGCTGCCTTATGGAACGGGCAACCACAGCTAGAGGTGGGCAAGCACACAGATGTGTTGGAGGGCTGTCCCAAAGCGCTGGCCCTGATGCTTCTGCTGCGATCTATGAACCCTCAGGTGTTGGCGGCAGATGAGATCACTGCCCCGGAGGATGTGAAGGCATTGATCTCTGCGGCGGGCTGCGGGACGGCCCTGCTGGCCACCGCCCATGGCTGGGACCGCCGGGATCTGGAGGAGCGCCCTCTGTACCGTGAACTGATGGCGGCGGGGGTGTTCCGGCGGCTGGTGCTTATCCGGAGGGAAGGAGACCGGCGATGGTATGAAGTGGAGGAACTGCTATGATCCGGATGCTTGGAGCAGTCATGGTGGCCTTTGGAGCGCTGTGGGCGGGGTGGCGGGCATCGGCAGAACTGCGGGACAGTGTGCGTGCGGTGGAGGCGGTGATCGACGGTTTGGAACTTTTGGAGCAGGAATTATGGGAGCATGGAACAGCCCTGCCGGAACTGCTGGAGGATCTGTCCGGCCGAACCCGGGATCCGGTCAGAACGCTTTTTGCCCAGTGTGCCCGAGCCTGCCAGGAGTTGGACCGGTTCCCCTTTGGAGGAAGCTGGCGGCGGCTGACAGAAGATCTGTCAGAGCTGAGCTCGGAGGGCCGTGCAGCACTGCTTCCTCTGGGGGAGGTGCTGGGCCGCTATGAAGCCGATGGGCAGCGGACAGCATTGAAGCGGGCGGAGGAGGCATTGGAGCGGGAGCGGGAACGGGCAGAAAAAGAGCGAGACCGCATGGGGCGGGTCTATCAGATTTTGAGCCTGGCGGGCGGCGCATTTCTTGTGATTTTGCTCCTGTGAGAGGCTATGATTACGAAAGAGGGGGAGGCAAATGGACGTAGACCTGATCTTTAAGATCGCGGCCATCGGCATTCTGGTGGCAGTGCTGAACCAGGTGCTGAGTCGGGCAGGGAGAGACGAACAAGCCATGATGACCACCCTGGCGGGACTGGTGGTGGTGCTGATGATGGTGGTGCGGGAAATCGCTGCTCTCTTCACCCTGGTCAAGACCCTGTTTCAGCTGTAATGGAGCCAGTAGAACTGATGGGAAAGGCGGCGGCTGTGGCGGTGACCGCCGCCCTGTGCGGTGTGGTACTGAGACGGGGCGCACCAGAACTGGCTTTGCTGCTGTCTATGGCGGCTGGGGTATGGATCCTGCTTGCGGCGTGGGACGGTCTGCGAGAGACGGCTCGTCTGATGGAGGAACTGGCCCTGTTGGCAGGACTGGACAGGGGTGTAGTGGAGCCGGTACTTAAGACAGTAGTCCTGTCGGTGGTGACCAGGCTTACCTCGGAGGTGTGCCGCTCTGCGGGGGAGGGCGGGATCGCCTCCTTTGTAGAGACGGCGGGGACAGTATTGGCTTTGGCGGCAGCCCTGCCTCTTGTGCGGGGGGTAGTGGAGATGATGACGGAGATGCTGATATGAGACGGTTGGCTTTGGCGGTGTTCCTGTTGCTTCCGCTGTTTCTCCTGCCCTGTGCCGGTACGGAGGTCCTCTCTTTTCCACAGGTGGACGAGCTGCTGGAGGAGGCGGAGGAATATGGTGTGGAGGAGACGGACGGACTGGAGGCCGGGGCCAGGAACATTTTGAGTGCTGCTGGGGCACAGCTGGACAGATTGATCCGTCGCAGTCTCCGGTTGGGGTTGAAGCTGATGGCGGTGGTCCTGCTGTGCGGCCTGGTAGAGGGAGCCTGTCTGGAGAGTAGATCCGGCGGACTTCAGGCGGTGGAACTGGCTGGGGCCCTGGCGGTCACCGCCCTAACAGTGAGTGACATGACGGTCATGGTGGGTCTGGGGCGGGAGACCATCGCGAAGATGGATGATTTTGCTGGGCTGCTGTTGCCCGCTATGGCTGCTCTCACCGCAGCGACTGGAGGGGTCTCGGGCGCAGCGGTGAGGCAGGGGGCCACAGTGCTGTGTTCCAGTCTGCTCATCCGGGGGATCGACGGTCTGCTGGTTCCCTTGCTGTATGCGTACATTGCGGCTTGCTGTGCCCACGCGGCCCTAGGCAGCGACGGGCTGAAGAAGCTGGCTGCCCTGATCAAGGGGACCATCGTCTTTCTGCTGACGGCGGGCCTGCTGGCCTTTGTGGGCTATCTCACTGCCAGCGGTGCTATTGCAGGTTCGGCAGATGCAGCTGCGGTGAAGGCGGCAAAAATGACCATCTCACGGGCGATCCCTGTGGTGGGCGGCATTTTGTCCGATGCGGCGGAGACAGTGCTGGCCGGAGCAGGGGTCCTTCGGGGAACAGTTGGGGTGGTAGGAATGCTGGTGGTGCTGGCTATCTGCCTGACGCCCTTTTTACAGCTGGCTCTCCACTATATGACGTATAAGGGGGCGGCGGCCCTCACTGGGACGGTGGCGGGTCCACGGCTCAGCGGCTTAATGGACAGTCTGGGCGGGGCCTTCGGGCTGATCCTTGGGATGACGGGGAGCTGTGCTCTGGTGCTGCTGTTCAGCATCGTCTCGGCGGTATCGGCGGTGATGGGATGATGGAACTGGTAGGGAACTGGCTGACTGGGATAACGGCAGCGGCTATTCTGTGCGCCCTGGCCAATAGCCTGATGCCGGATGGTCCGGTGCGTCGGGTGGGGCGGCTGGCCTGCGGACTGGCGGTATTGGCGGCGGTGCTGGGGCCGGTGCTTCGACTGGAGCCTATAGAGCCGGAGGCGTGGCTGGAGGAGTACGGACAGGTTATGGCGATACAGCGACAGGAGTTGGAGCGGACCCGGGAGGAGACGATATGTACCGTCATAGAGCAGTCTTGCGCCGCATATATTTCGGACAAGGCGGCGGATCTGGGGGCGGTCTGTACGGTACAAGTGACCTGTGTCGGAGCTGAAGAAGAGAGCTGGCTGCCAGACCGGGTTGCGATTCAGGGCGTGCTGACCTCGGCACAGCGGGAAGCCCTGTCCAGGACGATTTGGACCGAACTGGGCGTCCCAGAGACGAATCAGAGCTTTGAAACAGAGGAGGAGTTGCCATGAAAATTTCATGGCCCAAGGGGATGGAACGTTGGAAGACGGTTCTGGACCGCTACCGGTATGCACTTCTGGTGGTTGCGGTGGGAGTGATCCTGTTGATGTTCCCCACGGGGGAGTCCCGCCCCAAGGCGGAGGAGGTACCGGCGGATCGGGAAGCGTTTTTCCAACTGGAGGAGCTGGAGGAGAAGCTGGCCCGCACTCTGTCTGATATCCGAGGAGCGGGGGAGACGTCGGTCATGCTGACCCTGAAGAGCGGCAGCCGGCAGGTTCTGGCACAGGATACCCAGAGCAGGGGAGAGGGGGAGCGCAGTATCTCCACCGTGACACTGGGGCGTGGCTCAGGCAGTCAGGAGGTGGTTCCCCTCCAAACTGTGGCCCCACAGTTCCGTGGGGCGCTGGTGGTGTGCCCCGGTGGGGACGACCCGGGGGTGCGGCTCCAGGTGATTCGGGCGGTGTCTGCCCTGACGGGATTGGGCAGCGATTGCATCACCGTCTGTCAGGGCAGCCCATAGGGAGAACCGCCGCCGACCGGGTGGTGTAGGAAACCAGGAAGAAAGTGGAATAAACTATCAGTAAAATGAAAAACGGGAGGAGTTCAGCCATGAAAACGAAGGGAAAAGGTCTGTCTCAGTTGTGGAAGCGGAATATGGTGGTGGCGGCCATTGCGGTATTTATATGTGCGGCGGTCTATCTGAATTGGAACTATGAGCAGGAGGTTGGTAAGACTCTGGGGGAGTCTGCCATGGTGGGGAAGGAGGATCCGCTGGTGAATGGCGGCGACTCCTCCACAGAACTGGATGGGAGTGGCCAGGCGGAGCAGAGTGACGGCAGCGGGATGGCCTCCCCGGGAGGGAGTTATTTTGATACCGCACGCCTTAACCGGCAGCAATCCCGGGACAGCGCCCTGGCCCTGCTCCAGGAGGCTGCTGGGAAGGATGAAGCGGACCAGACGCTAAAGGATGAGGCCAACGCCAGTATCCAGACCATGGCAGATTACACTGTGACGGAGGCTCAAATCGAAAATCTGGTTATAGCCAAGGGTTATACCGATTGTGTGGCCTTCATTGGAGAGAACGCCCTCAGTCTGGCGGTGGCCGCTCCGGTGGGCGGTTTAACTGATGCGGACACGGCGCGGATCGTGGACGTGGTCAACCAGACGGCTGGTTTCTCGGCGGATCAGGTGAAGATCATTGCGGTGGAAGAATAAGGCCAACGGGCCTGAAACAGCACAGCCCCCGGAGAAGCGGTACTCTCCGGGGACTGTGCTGTTTAGAAATATGTGTGGGTTCAGGCTAGGGCCGGCCGGTCCAGATTCACCATTATCGGGACACCCATCCCTTGTTCGTCCAGAAACCAGACGGTGAGAGAGGTATCGTCGTCCTCCTGGTAGGGTTCGGGGAACAACTTGAAGGTCCGGGTTCCGCCGGAGTTGTGCATCACAGCCAGGGTATAGGCTGTCTCCTCCTCCCAGGGGAGGGTCCAGGCACCACATAGATCCATGGCCTCCCCGGCAGTGAGGGTGTCCTCCCGGAGAAGCTGCTGGTCCTGGCTGTACTGCTGGATGGCGACAGCATCTGGCCGGGGGATCATCTGAGCATCCACCGAAAGGACCACCGTGAGTTGCTGGGAGACAGCGCCGTTTGTTTTCTCTGTCTCACTGCGTGTTTGGTTAAAGCTGAAGTCGCCGTCGCCGGCATAGCTGTTGCCATGTCCGTTGAGGTAAACACTCCCATCAGCCTTCTGGTAGACCTCGTACGCAGTCCAGCAAAAGTCCCCTCCCGTCTCCTGCGCCCCGATACGGGGTCCATAGCAAAGTGTGCCGGAGTAGCGATAGGATGTGCCCAGATCATCTATTTTGACGGCTTGCTCGGTCATCTCCAATTGGGATTCGGAGAGCAGAACCTCTTCAGAACCATCAGATAAAGTTGGGAAGAAAAAGTTCAATCCCTCTTTCCCGGGAAAACAGTAAGTGCCGTCCTCCTGTTCCTCACCTGGAAGGATCTTCTGCGGGAGAGGAACAGAGCCATAGGGCCCCGCGTCCAGGGTCTGTGTGCCGTACTCCACCCAGTGCGCATCCTCAATGCTTCGCTCCTCACCGGGGACGGGGGCGGGCTCATATACCAGGTGAAAGCCGACAAAACGGTCCTGCGCTGTTCCCGGCTGCTCCGGGTGAGCCAGCACCCCACCGGACAGGTCCAGCAGAAGAAAAGCGGTCAGGGTCAGTCCGCCGCCGAAGGCGAGCAGCTTATATCTCATCATTGCGGTCATCCTCCAATCGTCCGTCGAAGCGCAGGATGTCTCCCACGTCACAGTCCAGATAGTAACAGATGCGGTTGATGGTATGGAAACGTACGCCGCTGGCCTTCCCAGAGCGCAGGATGGACAGATTTGCCTCTGTGATGCCAACCTTGGCGCACAGTTCCTTAGCGGTTATGCCACGCTCCTTTAATATTTCGCTCAAATGTACCGTGATGGCCACAGCGGATCCTCCCTTATATGATAGAGTCGTGATCTTCCTGAAGTTCCTTTCCGCGTTGGATACAGCGGCATAGGATCAGAAGTGCAGCGGAGAGGATCAGGGTGAACAGTGGGAGGTCGAGGGAGTAGTGGAGCTGGGGCAGCTGCTGGCTCAGCAGAAGTTGGAGCAGGTTCCGCAGGGCGGAGAGTAGGAGGGCGGCTTGAAGGGCAAGGCGGCACCGGCGGGCGGTGGCCTCACAGAGGGAGAGAGCCTCCTGCTGGAAGGGATCCGCAGATAGGGCGGCGGCCAGCCTGCCGCCCAGCGGCAGCACCCAGGCCGCCAGCAGGACAGGGAGCTGCTCCAGCCCATCCAGCAGCCCCAGCAGCCACAGGGGGGGATCCCGAAAGACCGGAAGGAGGCCGTCCAGAACTGCGGCCTGCGCCTCCGCGCAGGGAGCGGATACCATCGCGGCTACAAGCCCGGACATCCAGTGGAAGCAGGCGGAGAAAGCCAGCAGCAGGGCGGCGGCAGTAAGCATCCCCCGGAGCAGGGAGGCCAAACGGGGAGCGCCCAGCCCCTCCATCCAGCGGAGCAGCCGAAGGAGGAACCAGGCCAGCCACAGAGAGAGCAGAGCGAACAGTGCGCCCAGGGGCCAAACGTCAGACAGAGGATCGGCCAGCCGGGAGGGGTTGGCAGAGCAGAAGCCCAGAGCAGCGGTGGTCAGGGCGCATAGGACCAGAAGCCCGTCTTCCCACCGGAGGGGCCCGCGGCCCCGGGGCAGAAGGAGAAGCAGGAGGGGAAGGGCGGCCGCCCCCAGGATCAGCATGAGGGCCAGCAGATTGCCAGAGGGGCCGGAGAGGGACAACTGGCGAAGCCAGCGGCCCAGGGCCCAGATCGGGGTGGACAGGTCCTGGGCAGTGAGGGCCAGGGGAGCCAGGGCGGCCAGCAGGCCAGCTCCGCCCGCAGCAGTCAGTAGGATCGGTGTGCGGTCTTGCATGGGACTACCTCATTTCTCCGCAGTGCGGCAGGATCGGGGCGAGTGCCCCTGGAGATGCGTGGGAAGGCTGGATCTGAGCAGCGATCACACAGGATGATAGCTTAAAATTATTGTAATACGATAATTTATAAATTCAGTATAGCAAAAAATGTTCGTTTGTCAATCAATTTTGTTCTGACTTGTGTCTTCAAATGACAAATAGGGCCCGCTGCCGAACGATATCGTTCGGCAGCGGGCCCGTGTGATTTATTTTGAACAGTCCGCGTTGAAGAGACTCTGTACGATTTTGGATGTGTGGCAGAACAGGAGAAAGGTGGTTCAGCCTTCCTTTTGGAACAGGTCCACCAGGGCGCTGGCGCCGATGCGGTCGGCTCCTGCGTCCAACAGGGCCTGGGCCTGCTGGAAGGTGCGGATGCCGCCGGCGGCTTTGATGCGCACATCAGGGCTGATCCGTTCCCGGAAGAGCTTCACATCCTCCACGGTGGCTCCACCGGTAGAGAAGCCGGTGGAGGTTTTGATAAAGTCTGCTCCGGACATGGAGATGATGCGGCAGGCGGCAATCTTCTCCTCCTGGGTCAGCTGGCAGGCCTCGACGATCACCTTCAGGATGTGGCCGCTGCAGGAGGCCTTGACTGCACGTATCTCTGTGAGGATGCCTTCCCAATCACCGGACTTAGCCAATCCTAGATTCATGACCATATCGATCTCGTCTGCGCCATTGCGGATGGCGTCCTCCGTCTCAAAGACCTTAACCTCAGGGGTGGTATAGCCATTGGGAAAGCCGACTACTGTGCAGATCTTCAAGCGTTGGCCTATATAATCTGCGGCGCGGCTGACATACCGGGGCGGGATACAGATGGAGGCAGTCTGAAAGGCCAGGCCTTCATCGCACAGCTTCTGCACCTGCTCCCAGGTGGCGGTAGGGGACAATAGGGTGTGGTCTACCCGCTTGAGCAGTTCCTTATGGTCCATAGCTGGATCCTCCTCATGGAGGGGCGGATGAGTACATCCACCCGAAAATAATAAAATCCAATTTATTTTATCCCTTATGCAGCTCTGTGTCTATCCCAAATTTGCTGAAAAAGACAGACCGAAGAAACTCCGGTCTGTCTTGTGTCGGTCAGCTTTTGTCGTTTTGTTCAGAAATGATGGGAAATGGTGGGGTGCACCGTGTCGTATACGGATATGTGATGCAAATCAGCGAGCAGCCAAAAGGGCCTCCACCTTGTCAGTGTGCTCCCAGGGAAGATCCAGGTCATCACGGCCGAAGTGGCCGTAGGCGGCCAGCTGGCGGTAGATGGGGCGACGCAGATCCAGATCCCGGATGATAGCGGCGGGGCGGAGGTCAAAGACAGAATCCACCATGTCGGACAGGTGCTCATCGGACACCGTTCCAGTGCCGAAGGTATCCACACGAACGGAGACTGGCTTGGCCACGCCGATGGCATAGGCCAGCTGAACCTGGCAGCGCTTGGCCAGACCGGCAGCCACCACGTTTTTGGCGACCCAACGGGCGGCATAGGCCGCAGAGCGGTCCACCTTGGTGGGATCCTTACCGGAGAAGGCACCGCCGCCGTGGGGGGCGCTGCCGCCGTAGGTGTCTACAATGATCTTCCGACCGGTGAGGCCAGAGTCGCCCTGAGGGCCACCCACCACAAAGCGGCCTGTGGGATTGACATAGATCTTGGTATCGTCGTCCATCAGGCTGGCGGGAATGGTGGGCCGGATGACCAGGTCGATGATGTCACGGCGAATCTGGTCCAGATCTACTTCAGGGCCGTGTTGGGTGGAGACCACAACGGCATCGATGCGCAGGGGGCGGTCCTCCTGATCATACTCCACCGTGACCTGGGTCTTTCCATCGGGGCGCAGATAGTCTACAAGGCCATCCTTACGGATCTGGGTCAGTCGGCGAGCCAGCTTTTGGGCCAGGGAGATGGGAAGGGGCATATACTCCTCTGTCTCATCACAGGCATAACCGAACATCATGCCCTGGTCACCGGCGCCATTGTCCAGACCATCGTCCTGTACACCCTCCTTTGCCTCCAGACATTTGTCCACACCCAGGGCGATGTCGGGGGACTGCTCATCAATGGAGGTGATCACAGCGCAGGTGTCACAGTCAAAGCCGAACTTGGCGCGGTCGTACCCGATGTCACGCACTACATCTCGGGCTACCCGGGGGATGTCTACATAACAGTTTGTAGTGATCTCACCCATCACATGGATCAGACCGGTGGTTGCCGTAGTTTCGCAGGCCACACGTGCCGTGGGATCCTTTTCGAGGATGGCATCCAGCACCGCATCGGAGATCTGATCACAGATCTTATCGGGATGCCCCTCGGTCACAGATTCAGAGGTAAAAAGTTTCTTAGCCATATTCTGCATTCCTTTCTGTCTTGGCTGCAAGTAAAAAACGCCCCGCCAGGCGGCGGAGCGTTCTGCATACTCTGCACCCTCATCTTTCGATCCACTGCCGCCGGATTTAGCACCTTGTGGTCTCCCACAGGTTGCCGGGCTTCATTGGGCCGTTCCCTCCGCCACTCTTGATAAGGTCATTTAATTTTACAGCATTATATTATATCAGATTTTTTCGGTCTGTCAACCAGAGAAATGAATAAATCCGGAGTTTTAAGGCAAACGCAGTTTCAAACAAAGTTCTTCTGGCTAGTTTTCTTTCACGAAAAGTAACTCAGTCCCAGCCGGTGAGGTAAGCCTCCTGCTCTGGGGTAAGGGTGTCAATGGCCAGTCCCATAGCGGCCAGCTTGACACGGCCGATCTGGTCGTCGATCTCTGCCGGGACGTTGTAGACCTTTTTCTCCAGAGAAGAAGCGTGCTTGGCCATCCACTCCAGAGACAGGGCCTGGACGGCGAAAGACATATCCATGATCTCAGCTGGATGGCCGTTGCCCGCAGCCAGGTTGACCAGACGGCCCTCGGCCAGCAGGTTGAGGATACGCTCATCTGAGAGACGGAAACCTTCGATATTCTGCCGCCGGGGGAAGTGTTCCACTGCCAGACGGCTTAGAGCGGCTGCATCCACCTCGCAGTCAAAGTGGCCGGAGTTGCACAGGATGGCGTTGTGCTTCATCACCTGGAAGTGGCGCTCCACGATCACATCCTTGCAGCCGGTGGCGGTAACAAAGATGTCTCCGTATTTGGCAGCCTCGTCCATGGGCATGACCCGGAAGTTCTCCATGGTGGCCTCCAGAGCCTTGAAGGGGTCTACCTCGGTGACAATTACATCGGCCCCCATGCCCTTGGCCCGCATAGCGATGCCCTTGCCGCACCAGCCGTAGCCCGCCACCACCACGGTCTTGCCCGCCACCATCAGGTTGGTGGTGTGCATGATGGCGTCCCAGGAGGACTGGCCGGTGCCGTACTTGTTGTCGTAGTAGTGTTTGGCCTTGGCATCGTTCACCGCCATCATGGGGCAGGGAAGGATCCCGGCTCGCTCTCTGGCATAGAGGCGGTGAATGCCGGTGGTGGTCTCCTCACAGCCGCCCAGGAGCCGGTCTCCATAGGCGGCACACTTGCCGCTGAGCAGGCTGATCAGGTCGCCGCCGTCGTCTACGATCAGGTGGGGGCGGCACTTCAGGCTCTCTACCAGCAGATCCTCATAGCCCTGCATATCAACCCCGTGGATGCCAAAGGTCTCCACTCCCAGCTCCGCCATGGCGGCGGCCACATCGTCCTGGGTGGAGAGAGGGTTGCAGCCGGTGAGATATACCTCTGCGCCGCCCTCCCGAAGGACCAAACCCAGATTAGCGGTCTTGGCCTCCAAATGGACGGAGACGGCGATGGTCAGCCCGGCAAAGGGCTTTTCACGGCGGAAGCGCTCCTCAATGCCGCTGAGGGCAGGCATAAAATCACGCACCCACTGGATCTTCTGATGGCCTGACGGGGCCAGGGACATATCCTTGACGATGCTCATGTATCTTCCTCACTTTTCTGTCTGACCGCAGCCGGGGCCGGCCGGTCTGAATTTATTCCAGGCTATTGTATCACGATTTCCGCCAAAGGGAAAGAAATGTTTACACTTTCGTCATGGACATTTTCCTGCAAAACGGGTACAATGCTATTCGTATGCTTTTGAACACTTTAAATAAAGGAGGACTGTCCATGAAAGCCGTTTCACGCTGGCTGGACCGTTTCTGCTACGATCACCCCAATTTCGGTATCCCGAACCTGATGAAGTATATTGTCATTGGAAATGTGATGGTCTATTTTCTGGACCTGTTTTCCAGGGGGTACGCCTCCTGGATGCTGTCATTTTCCAAACCGCTGATTCTCCAGGGGCAACTTTGGCGGGTACTCTCCTTCATCTTTGTACCTACTTCAGGAGGATTTGTCCTGTGGTTTGTGATGACCACCCTATTCTATTACTACATTGGAAACGCTCTGGAGCGGCAGTGGGGTACCACTCGCTTTACCGTATTCTATGGTCTGGGGGTCCTCCTCAATATCATCATGGGCTTTGTGATGGGCGGAACCTCGATGTATTACATCAATATGTCCATGTTCTTTGCCTTTGCAACCCTGTATCCGGAGATGCAGGTGCTGCTGATGGGGATCTTGCCCATAAAGGTGAAGTGGCTGGCCTGGCTGGATGCTGCGATGTTCGCCTTTGACATTTTCTCCAGCATCTTCTCCCGTCAGTGGATCACGGCGATCCTGCCCCTGGTGGCCCTGCTGAACTACTTTATCTTCTTCTGGGATGATCTGATGTCTGTGGTCCACCGTACTGGCCAGCGGGCCGCCTATCGGGCCAATCCACAGACCATCAACTTCAAAAAGGCACAGAAGCAGGTCCAGGAGCGCCGTGGCTACCTCCACAAGTGTGCGGTCTGCGGTATCACCGATGCGGACGATCCCGACATGGAGTTCCGGTACTGCTCCAAGTGCAACGGCTACTACTGCTACTGCATGAAGCACATCAATGACCATGTCCATGTGGAGTGAGGTTGTATTTCCTTCGAAAATGTGCTAAAATCTGGACAGAAAAAGGCGGTGATCCGCCATGAAAGGGAGGTTTGACATGAGCGATTGTCTGTTCTGCAAGATCGCGGAGGGACAGATCCCCTCCAACAAAGTCTATGAGGATGAGGTTTGCTTCGCCTTCTACGACATCGATCCCCAGGCGCCCACCCATTTTCTGGTGATTCCCAAGATGCATATCTCCTCGGTGGCAGAGGTCAGCGAGGACAACGCGGCGGTGGTGGCCCACATCTTTGCTGTGATCTCTAAGGTCACCAAGGAACTGGGGTTGGAGAGCTACCGGGTGGTGTCCAACATCGGCGAGCAGGCGGGCCAAAGTGTCCCGCATCTGCATTTCCATGTGCTGTCCGGCCGGGATATGACTTGGCCTCCGGGCTGAGGAGCCTGCTCGCCGTACCGCCGCACAGCGGCGGCGTGGAAGCGCCGTACAAGCGTTTTGGGCAGGGCCCAAAACCTTGGCGCAGGGCGGATCCATTCTGCCCGAGCATATTTATTAAAAAGGACCGGGCCCCCAAAAGGCCGCCTGCGGCCTTTGGGAGATCAGGCGGGCCAAAGTGTCCCGTACCTGCGTTTCCATGTGCTGTCTGGCCGGGATATGACTTGGCCTCCGGGCTGAGGAGCCTGCCCACAGATAAGATGAGCGGTCGCCAGATTTGGAGACCGTTTTCTCATATATTGTCAAATTGCAAAAAACACAAGAAATAGACTAGCTTTTTATAGTTGTATCGACTATAATAATAGAACTGCCTATTTTCTATGTACAGATTATCGGACACAGAAAGGATCCTCCTCATGGAAATACAGACGCTCCGACGCAGAGATCAATTGCTTGTCGGATTTACACTTTTTTCAATGTTCTTTGGTGCGGGAAACCTCATTTTTCCGCCACAACTGGGTGCACAGGCTGGAGTAGACACTTGGCTGGCTATGGCTGGTTTGGCAGTCAGTGCGGTATTTCTCCCGATTTTAGGCGTGATCGCCGTGGTGCGTGCGGGGAGCTTGACTGAACTGGCCAGCCGGGTCCATCCTGTTTTTGCAACCGTTTTTACCATTTTGATCTATCTGTCTATTGGCCCCTGCTTGGCCATCCCCAGAACAGCCAGCACATCCTTTGAAATGGCGGTCCCGCCCTTCCTGCCTTCGGGTACCCCAACGATGTGGTTCCAGTTCGGCTATTCTATTTTATTTTTTGCCGCTGCCTTCCTGGTTGCCCTTCAGCCGGAGAAGTTGACCGGACGGCTGGGTAAGTTCCTGTGTCCCATGCTGCTTCTTCTGGTGGGAGGAATGTTTGTGGGATGCCTGGTTTATCCGGTTGGGACATACGGTCCTGCCCTTCCACCCTATGATCAGATCCCGGCGGTCCAGGGTTTTCTGACCGGATATCAGACGATGGATACCATTGCGGCCCTGAATTTCGGAATTGTGATTGTAATGAATATTCGGGCTTTTGGGGTCAAGGATCAAGGCTCTGTCTTGAAGGCGACTGTGCGGGCTGGCGTAATTGCTACATTGCTGTTTCTAGCGGTCTACTCCATGCTGGCACATATTGGTGCCCTGTCCGGTGCGGCCTTTCCCGGCACGACCAACGGTGCAGTCACGCTGACCAATTTGGTCGGTGCCATTTTTGGACACTGGGGAACGGTGATCCTGGCGGCGATCTTCTTCATTGCCTGTTTTAATACCTGTGTAGGATTGATCAGTTCCTGTGCCGCCTACTTTCACACTTTGGTTCCAAAGGTGCCAGCTCCAGCATGGGCAGCCTTCTTTGCTTTAATCAGTATGATCATCTCTAATGCAGGTCTGGATCAGATCCTGACCATTTCTGTGCCCATTCTGAATATTCTCTATCCTCCAGCTATCGTACTGATTCTGCTGTCTTTCCTGCCCAAGTGTATTCAGAGATTTTCTGCTATTTATCCCATTGGGATCCTGTTTACTAGTGTAGCCAGCATCCTGTATGCGGTTCAGGGGCTTGGATTTAGTGTTCCGGTATTGGATGGGATTCTGAAGGCTGTTCCGTTGTCTGGAATGGGTTTGGGCTGGGTCCTTCCGGCTATAGTTGGAGTGTTGCTGGGGGTTCTGATCTCAGTGGTGCTGCCGGCTAAAGTAGAGGATTGAGCCTTGCAGAGGGGCGCATGATCAATGAAACAAGATGGGAGCTCGCAAACGGGCTGAGAGGAAGCTGTGCGCTTCGACCTGTGACCTGATTTGGGTAATGCCAACGAAGGGAGATTTGTGTCCGGCTGATGCTGCGGGCCTGTGTTCCCATGGAGAGTGCAGGCCCGCATTTTACGTTCATTGAAAATAGTAGGAGGATTCTGTAATGAAATTTCAGGCAGAGAATTTGAAGCTATACGCTGTGACCGACCGCAGTTGGTTGGGGAGCAGGACCCTGGCCCAGCAGGTTGAGGAGTCTTTGGCAGGTGGTGCCACGATGATCCAGTTGAGGGAGAAAGGGATGGGACGAGAAGAACTCCGGCGGGAAGCCTTGGAAATTCGGGAGGTGTGCCAGAAATATGACGTCCCCTTTTTGATCAACGACGCAGCAGATCTGGCTGCGGAGGTGGGGGCAGATGGCGTCCATGTGGGGCAGCAAGATATGAGCCCACGGCAGGCTAGGGCCATTTTAGGCCCAAATGGGATTGTTGGAGTCTCTGCCCATACGGTGGAGGAGGCGAGAGCGGCTCAGGCAGAAGGTGCGGATTATCTGGGTGTTGGCGCAGTATTTGCCACTGGAACCAAGGAGAATACTACACCAGTGGACTATGATACGCTGAAAGCGATCTGTGCCGCTGTGGACATCCCGGTGGTGGCCATTGGCGGCGTGAGCCTGAACAATCTTGGTTCTTTGGAAGGAAGTGGGATCCAGGGGGTAGCCGTAGTGTCTGCGCTGTACGCTCAGCCGGACATCCAGGCGGCCGCCCGCAGCCTGCGGAGCCGGGTAGAGGAGATTCTGAAACGATGAGGATCGAAGGTGCGGTTTTTGACCTGGATGGCACCCTGACCGACTCCATGTACATCTGGGATGAGGCTCCGAAAGCCTTGGTCCGACGCTTTGGAGGGACTCCACCGGAGGATTTGGCAGAGCAGCTGAAAGAGATGGGGAGGCTGGATGCGTCAGAATATATGATTAAAACCTTCCGCTTGTCCTGCACGCCCAAACAACTCATGGATGGGGTGAATGAACTGGTCACTAGAGCCTACCGAGAGCAGGTTCCGGCCAAGCCAGGCGCGGCTGTTTTATTGGATCACTTGGGACAGTTGGGAGTGCCTTGTGGGATCGCTACGGCCAGCGAGGCATTTCAGGCTCGGGATGCAATGGTTCGTTTGGGACTGTGGGATCACTTCCTGTTTGCCTTCAGTGCACTCCAGTATGAATCCAAGACTAAGCCAGGACTCTATTTGGCCGCTGCGCGAAGTCTGGGAACGGAGCCGGAACATACGTTGGTATTTGAAGATGCGCTCCACGCTGCCCGAACTGCTCGGGAAGCTGGTTTTTTGGTGGCTGGAGTGTGGGATCCCTCCGCAGAGAAGGACCAGGAGGGGCTGCGGCAGTGTTGTCACTGGTATCTGCCTCGGCTGGATGTTCCCGAATTTTTAGCCGAACTGGAGCAGTTGTGTACCGAAGAGAAAAAAGTCGAAAAAATTTCGAATAACTGTTGACAGCGGGAGAAAAATCTGCTATTATAAACCCTGCTGTTGCGAGTGTAGCTCATCTGGTAGAGCGCCACCTTGCCAAGGTGGAGGTAGCGAGTTCGAGCCTCGTCACTCGCTCCAAAAAAAGACATGACTGTTTGTCATGTCTTTTTTATGTTCCGGCTGCCGGAGGATAGCCGTTGGCTTTCGTATCCTAAGCGTTGAAGTTGAAGGTTTGAGATAATGAATGACACTCCTTGCGTATGCTACAGCGCCGTTACAAACAGAACGTAATGTTGCAGGGATTTCGTTTGGCGGCATGCTGAGGTGCTTTACGGTTGAAAGAATATTGGTGTCTGGAGCAATGTCTCCAAACAAACGCAACTGAGATCTGCCGGAACGGCGGGTCTCAGCTGCGTTTATTTGTGTTCAGAGTATTGCAGAATCGATCTAGATGACTCTTGTAGAAGGACATCAGTATCCGTTGACCAAGGCATTCAGAACCTGAGCGGCTACATTGCCTGCTGCGCCAGCGCCGCTTCCGCCCTCCTCCACCACAACGGCGAAGGCGTACGGAAAGTCCTGGTTTCGCAAAAAGCCGGTGAACCAGGCACTGGGCTGTTTGTTGCCCCCTACCTCAGCGGTACCGGATTTGGCACAGAGATCCATGTTGGGGAAGCGGTCCGCACCATAGGTTTGAACGACATTTTGTGCCATCATATCGGCCAGTACCTGGGCGGTATCCACCTGAATGAGCCGACTGGTGTGGCGGGTCATGTGGAACGATGGATGGGGGAGGCCCCCCTCTGTTTTCAACATCAGATAGGGAACGGCAGCCTTTCCACCGTTGGCCACTCCTCCCATCCAAACCATCAGGGCACAGGGGTTGACCAGGTCGTGATACTGTCCTACGCCGGCCCAGCCTAACTGGGCAGAAGTGGCACCTTCCAGTTCCACACTGCCAGCGGCGGTGGAGATGCCACTGACAGAGTAGCGATCTAGAAGGCCTGCCTGCTTTGTATACTGGGCAATGGTTTCTGCCCCCAGCTCATCGGCCAACTGGGCGAATACGCCGTTACAGGAACTGGCAAAAGCGCTGTTGATGTCCATTTCTCCGTGAGAGAAGGGGCAGGTGATGGTCTCTCCGCCCACCATAGTTGAGCCGGTGCAGGTGAATGTGCGCTGAAAGAGGTCAGGAATTTGCTCCAAAGCGGCGGTAAGTGTGATCGTCTTAAAAACAGAGCCTGGAGTAAAAGTGCTGGAGAGGAAGCGGTTGAGATAGACGCCCTCATACCGTGGGTCACCATCTTGAATCTCAGGGGGATCAGCTGGGTCGAACGTTGGAGTAGAGACCATACACAGGACCTCGCCGGTCTTGTAGTTATAGACACCCACCGCCCCTTTGCGGCCATTGAGAGCCTGATAGGCAATATAATTCAGCCGTGCATCTAAAGTGAGATAGAGGTCATTTCCTTGGCCGAAGGGGTTGTCTGCCCCAGTGAGAAGGTTATAGCCGGAGAGTTGGTCTGCAAAAGCGACCAAAGCTCCAGTGCCGATGGCACCGCTTGGGTCACCCACGGCATGGAGAGTAGCTTTTCGGACTGTGGCGTTGGAATAGTACCGCCGTTGACCGGAATCGTCCACCCAGGAGAGTACATCCCCGTCCCGATCCAGCACCCGTCCCACAGACAACTGGCCCTGGTTGTTATACAGGTGACGGTTGGCGGCGAAGGAGGCCCAATCTCCTCCATACAGCAGGAACCGGATCAGAAACAAGACCAGACCCAGCAGCAGGGATACTGTAAGAGCCAGACAGATCACAGTTCGTTTTTCAATCTTTTTCACCAGAAACCTCCTTTTGGACACGGCCACCCTTAGCGGGAATCAGGTTGCCCAGCCAACTGGAACTGTGGCGGTCCTGAGGACGGATGGCAAAGCTGGCATTGCTGCGGGTATCTGCCGCCTTGAGGAAGGCAAGCAGGGTCCAGGAGGACAGCATGGAGGAACCGCCATTGGATACAAATGGGAAGGTGACTCCAGTAAGAGGCAGGATATCTACAGAACCCAATACATTCAGAGTCGTCTGAAAGACCAGAAGGCTGGTGGCGGCACAGGCGGCGATGGTGTAAAAGCTGGACCGCCCTGCCCGGCAGCTGCGTACCGCAAAGACGGCCAGGGCAACGATACACAGTACCGCCAGCACTGCAATGATCAGTCCCCACTCCTCACATAGCATCCCAAACACTAGGTCGGTGTCGGCGGCGGGCACCCGGTGGAGCCAGCCCTCGCCGGGTCCTACCCCAATCAGTCCGCCAGAGGCTGCCGCCGACATAGTGCGGGTCTGCTGGAAGCCGCCGTTAGAAGCTTGTTCCCATGCGTGTCCCCAGGCGGCGAAACGCCGCAGAATATATGGCTTAACAGTAACCAGCATCAATCCGCCGAATACTGCACCGCCGCAGATCAGAGAGAGTGTGGCGAAGTCACCCGAGCGGAGATAGGCGATGACTAAAAAGGTGATAAAGAAGATGGCGGCGGTTCCAAAGTCACTCATCAGAGCCAGGCAGCCCATGCACACGCCCGTGAGTACGATAAAAAGACCCAGGTTACGCTTGCGGAACAGGCGCTCCAGGGTGGCCGCTCCGGCGAAGATATAGCATGGCTTGGCCAATTCAGAGGGCTGGAAGGAAAAGCCGAACAGGCTGATCCAGTTGGCTGCACCATACTTCACATGACCGGCAATGAGGGATAGGGAGAGCAGAGCGATGGCTGCCGCTGCCATGAGCCAACGGATCTTTCGCACCCGATCAAGATCTCGGAGAAAAATGCCTGTGATCAGAAATAGGATCATGCCGAGCAGGATGGCCAGAAGCTGTTTGGGGACAGCAGATGGGGCAGAGGAGGCGGTGACCGCTAGGCATAGGGTGGAAAGGAAAAAGGCGATGGTTTCCATCTCGAACCCAGTTCGCCCCATGCCGCGCAGGACAAGACAGTAGATCCACATCACCGCAGTCAGACATAAAAAGGCTCCTGGGATCAACAGGACATGGATTCCTTCCTCGGAGAGCAGAAACTGGAGGCCGGCAAGCACTTGAAACAGCGTGAGCAGAATCAGGGAGCCCCAGGGAGAGACAGGACGTTGGGAAGAGCGGCGGCGGTGCTCTGTCTCTTGGTCGGAGACAGGGAGAAGCACGGTCTCCACGCCGCCTAAGCTAAGTACGTCACCCAGAGAAATCGAGGATCCACCTGGTTCTACTTTAGAGCCGTTGACAGTGGTGCCGCTTTTAGAGTCCAGATCATATACTGTCCACTGGTCATCTGCAGAGCGAATGAGAGCGGCGTGTTGCCGGGAAACGACAGGGTAGTTGAGCAGCACATCAGAGGAGGGGCTGCGTCCCAGAATATTTTCCCAATGGGTCAGGGGCTCCGCAGCTCCATTAGGCAGAGAGAGGTAGGCCCATACCTCTGGTTTAGGAGAGGCATTGACCAGGCCGTGGATGATTCGTACCAGCATCAGAATGGCCAGTACAGGGAATAGAAAGCGAAGCAGAAGGGTATACCAGGCGAATAGAAGCGGGTATGTCTGCGGCAACTGCCGCAGGGTATCCAGAACAACCTGGAGATGAGCGGTCAAATCAGACAAGAGGAGCCTCCTTTCAGCTAAGAGAGGGTGGTCAGTGGGATTGTTATCAGGATACTACAAGCGCTCCATCGAAACAAGGGCGCTTTTGCACAAAACGAAGGAATTAGGGAAAAATGAACTGGGAGGGTGAGCGGATCCATCTGCTGAGAAGCCGGTACAGATAGGCAAAAGCTGCTTAAGAAGGATATAAAAAATCCGTTCTCTTTTGGCGGAAAGAGAACGGACAGTATATCCGGAGCAAATGGGAAGAACAATCAGGAGAGAGGACTGGAAGAAGGCTGCTCCGGAAAATTGGGGGCACCCGGAAGAAGTGAGGGCTCCCAAGGCGCCGCATCAGGCAACATAGCGAAGAAGCTGCTCGGGGTGGCTGACATGATAGAACAGCAGCCCAAGCATGTCATTTTGACTGCTGCTCTCACGGATCCCAAGTACTGCGTTGGAGCGGCTGTTGCCGCTTGTACAGCCCACAGCTTTGCCGAAGCAAAGGTTACCGCAATCTCGGTCCCGGCCTTCCACAGAAACAGCGGGCTTTTGGTCCAGAGGAATGTACATCAAATCATCCTTCACCAAGGCGATTACGCGCCGGTCGGTGATGGCATAGAGCGTATTTTTTTCCAGACAAAGTTTATCCATCAAAGGACGGAGGGAGAGCATGGCAGGGAGAAAAGCCACGACTACCAGCATGACGAACCAGTCAGCGCCGCCGCGGTGATCATCATTCAGAATCGGAAGCAGATAAAACAGAGCCAGGAGGATCGCGGCTCCGGACAACAGCCAAGTGACAAAGAATGTGTTTCGCTCAGGACACTGCATCAGTTTGAAAGGGCTGGGTCGACCAGTCCAGCGAACCTGCTCGCCATCCATTAGAATTTCACGCAACCGCTGCTCCATAGGGAATCAGACTCCTCTCCTTGACGTTCCTGTCCCATTCTGTTCAGCGATGAAAGGTGACATGGACGGGGAACAAATTTTGCTGACTCGATTATAACAGAGAGAAGATTAAATAGGTATAAATGAATGAGGAGACGGTGTTAAGGAAACGTTAAGAAAATGAGGTGATAAGAAAAAATGGAAAAGAAGTCATGACAAAATGGAAAACTACAGGCTTAATCGGAGTTTAGTACAATCTTAACTCGGAGTGAGAAATGAAAAATAATGAGGAACAGAATCCATATACGAAAAACAAAAATAAGAGATATGTTCACTTGAAATGAGTGAAAAAACGGCGGAGGCATCTCCCAAGTAGGAAGGCCTCCGCCGGTATGAGGTTTGGAAAAACAATACGTTTGGGGGATGGAGATGTGGTACTACCGATCCTCCTCCTCTGTAATGGCGTGGGGGACCGGCGGAACCACAGGCTCGTCGTGCTCCAGGGGATCAAAGTAGTCCTGATCCACTAGGGTAGGCTTGCGATGTCGGACGACAGCAATGATGACGGGGTAGAGGACGATCGCCACCAGTCCGCCAGAGAAACCGTTGTTATACAGGTTCATACCCGCTACCGGGGTACCAGTATATAGTACCACGGAAGAGTGAAGAAAACCAGCAAGGACGCCAAAGGGCCAACCGAAGTAACCGGAAATCGGGGCCAGAGTGGTGCAGAACAGGCATGCCAGCTGAACAGCAGAGTCACTGAGAGACCAGTGCATCACCATTCCGCCCAGAAATACGCCAGTCATCACCGGAATAATGTTGAAGGCATGCTTACCGAATGCGGAGAAGCCCATAATGGTGAGGATGCCGCCAACCGTGGGGCCATTTAGATCGCCACCGCTGCACAGGATAAAGGCCATGCTGATCAGGCCATTGATTCCTGTATTGAGCAATACAGGTCCGGCGCCGAACATCCGGAGGAAGTCGCTGGGGGCCCGTCCGCTATCCTGAAGGAGGCGCCGGTAACCAGCCCAGGTGGCCCACAGGGGATGCTTAGTGCAAAATAGTCCGGCCAGACAGCAGGCGGTACAAAGCAGCCCAAGGGCGATGCCGAAGGTGAGGTCGTACCCTTCTGCCCAGTGGTATCGGGTGGTGGGGGTGGCCCCCATGGAGCCCATCAGGGGAACGAGGATGAAGGCTACCAGACCGCAGGCAAAGCCCACATTGTACAGATTCATGCCGTTTTGGATCTTATAGGTATAGGCGGAAAGAGGGGGCATGATAAACCCGATGAGGATTCCTACCAGGCAGCCGGCCAGAGGGGTTCCCCAGCCATTGTCCAGGGAGATGTAGCTGACCACTGGGGCCAGAGCAGTGGCCAGCAGGCCTACCGAGGCATACTTGCCAGCGGGTTCCCGGCGGCGTTTGGCGTAGAGAAATGTGCCCAGCAGGATGGGCCAGATGTTGACAAAATTCTTGCCAAATAGGGAGAAGCCGGACATAAGGCCCACCACCACAGGGGAAAAGCCGTTGAAGGGCTCACCGGAGTGCCGCAGGATCAGTGCGGTAATGGCGGTGACTATGGCGGAGTTGACCAGGGCGGCTCCAGGGCCTGCAATGAGTACATAATCTGTGATTAGGGCATCCTCTGTAAGAATAATGGTGGACAGGCCCTGTAGGATACCAGCGGGGGTGTCTTGGGTCAGTCCAAACAGGGCGAGGAGGGCCGCATAGGCCAAGAAGAGGCCGTACAGCCGTTCATAGCGGGTGTGCTCCGTCATGCTGTGCCTCCTCATGATTGCGTTTCCCGAGCATCCGAGGATGCGTCATTTTGAAAATAGGCCCGAGTTTCCTCTGCGTTGCGGTGGATCTCCTGGGCGAGGGCCTGTAGGGAGGGAAACTTCTGCTCTCCGCGGATGCGGTGGTAGAATTCCATCCGCAGCTCCTTGCCGTACAGATCTCCGTCGAAGTCCAGGATAAAGCCCTCTACAGTGACCCGGCCATCGTTGTCCTCCACGGTGGGACGGACGCCTACGTTGGTGACTGCGATATAGGAGCGGCCCTCTACCCGGACCCGGGTGGCGTACACACCAAAGGCGGGGACGATGACTTGAGCTGGGATCTGGAGATTTACAGTGGGAAAGCCTAAAGAGGAACTTCCAATCTTTTTTCCGTGGGTCACCCGATTGGTGAGCACATGGGGATGGCCTAGAAATTCAACGGCCCGGTCCATTTCGCCCTGGGCAACCAGCGTGCGGATATAGGTAGAAGAGATGGTGATCCCCTCTCGCTCGATTTTGCCGATGATGTCACAGCCAACACCTAACTGGGCGCACACCTCTTGGAGGCGCTGGGGATTGCCCTTGCCCATATAACCGAAGTGGAAGTCGTGGCCCGCCACCACATGAACGACACCCAGCTCCCGAACCAGATACTCGGTGATAAAATCCTGCCAGTCCATACGCATCATCCCGTCAAAGCTGGAAACGATGACCTCCTGAATGTGATAGCAGGACCGCATCAGCCAGACCCGGTCCTCGACGGAGCTGAGAAGTGGGACATGTTGGCCGGTGATGGCTGCAGTGGGGCTGCGGTCGAAGGTGAAGGCAGTGGGGACGGCATTCAGTTCCCGGGCGCGCTGGGTCACCCGCTGGAGCAGGGCACCGTGTCCGGTGTGGACGCCGTCAAAAAAGCCGAGGGCAATGACGCGTTTTGTTTTGTTCAAACTGTTTCTCTCCTTTGCGATGGGGGTGCGGAAGGGATCAGGTCACTTCAAAAAAGCTTTTGATGGTGGTCAGGACGCCACGCTGAATACGGCTGATGGCCAGAAAGTCACCGCTCGCTCCATAGACCCGATACTCGCCTTCCTCCGTACCAGGAAGGGGAAAGGCCATTCCATTACGCACCTTTTTCTCCAGTGCGGGGGGAAGGGTAAGAGAAGGCCGGTCCTGAAAATAGGTGTCCACTGAAAGCAGCAGGGAGTGAGGCTCTGGGTGGGACAGGACCTGCTCCAGGGGGCGGGCCTGTTCCAGGGAGAAGCCGGCGGCCATCGTGCGCCGCAGGGAGAACATGGTCCCGCCGCAGCCCAGGGCCTGTCCGATGTCGTGACAGAGGGTGCGGACATAGGTGCCCTTGGAGCAGCGCACACGGAGCAGGAAGCGGTCCGGACCTAAGACCTCCTCCACCGTGAGGGAGTGGATGGTAATGGGGCGGGGGGGGCGTTCCACCTCGCGGCCCTTCCGGGCCAGCTCATAGAGCTTCTTGCCCTGGATCTTGATGGCAGAATACATGGGAGGAATCTGTTGAATCGAACCGCGGAAGCGAGGCAGGACGGCCTTGTAAGGTTTGTATGGGGCGATTCAGGCGGCGCTGTCGGAACCGGATGCGC
>JAYCWP010000010.1:0-11111 GCA_037257225.1 Lawsonibacter sp. | reverse complement strand
GGACCTAAACGGTCCGGCGCGCTTCCTCTTTTACATATCCGTACAGCGCTCACTCTGGCACACTGCACTCACTTTTTACGGTTGTCGATCTTCTGCATCAAACAGACCAACAGGGCGATGATGCCCAGTACCACAAAGATACCCAGCATGCCCTGGCCCATCATTTCAAGAGCCGCCATCATATTATTAAAATTCATTGTTGAGACCTCCTAAATCAGCCCATATTGGCAAAATACTGAAGGACTACGCCGCCGGCCACAACAGAAGCAATTTGGCCGGACACATTGGCAGCCACCGCGTGCATCAGCAGATGGTTCTGGGAATCGGCCTCCTGCCCCATCTTTTCAATCACACGAGAGGACATGGGGAACGCAGAGATGCCCGCTGCGCCCACCATGGGGTTGATCTTATTCTTGGGCGTAAAGATGTTCAGGATCTTGACAAAGATGACGCCCACCATGGAGTCCAGGATAAAGGCCACCAGGCCCAGGCCCATGATCATCAGGGTCTCCCAACGCACAAACTGGTCCGCCTTCATGGAGGCCGCAATGGTGATACCCAGCAACAGGGTGATCAGGTTGGCCAACTCATTCTGAGCAGTCTGAGACAGACTGGAGAGCACGCCGCACTCCCGGATCAGGTTGCCGAACATCAGGAAGCCCACCAGGGCCACGGAGGAAGGAGCCACCAGGCCAGCAATCACAGAAACGACAATGGGGAACATGATGCGCAGACGCTTGGACACGCCCTGGGCCCGGTAGGGCATCCGCATAGCCCGGTCTTTCTTGGTGGTCACCAGCTTAATTGCAAAGGGCTGGATGATCGGCACCAGAGCCATATAGGAATACGCAGCCACAGCGATAGCACCAATATAATTGGAGCCCAAGGTCTGAGACACCAGGATAGAGGTCGGGCCATCTGCGGCGCCAATGATGCCAATGGAGGCCGCATCCTTCAGGTCGAAGCCCAAAGCAGCAGCAATCATAATGGTCAGGAAGATACCGCCCTGGGCAGCCGCACCGCACAGGAACAGCTTGGGGTTGGACAGCAGGGGGCCAAAGTCGATCATGGCGCCGATACCAATGAACAGCAGGATAGGCATAGCCTCGCTGGCCTCAATTCCAACCTCAAACAGCCACTGAATGATACCGTGAGTCTCACCCACTCCCTCGCTGAACTGGTTCATAACACCGGACAGGGGCAGGTTGACCAGGATGGCACCAAATCCCATCGGCATCAGCAAAGCAGGCTCAAAGCCCTTCTCAATGGCCAGCCAGATCAGGACTGCACCCACTACATACATGACAATCTGCTGGGGTGTGATAGCCAGCAGATTGACCCACAAGAAATTCAAACTCAATGTTTTTTCCTCCCTTTCTTCTCTCTGTTTGAACCTTCCGCACACCGGATCCCACCCGGCACTCTTTTGGGGACGCCGTCCTGATTCCATTCTTCCCATACTGCTTGCCCGAAAACCAGAAAGCCCATAAAAAAAGACCTGCGTTCCTAAATCGGAACACAGGTCTGGTCATTTCAGGCAAAACCAGAAAGAAGCAACTTCTTTCAGGATTGTTGGCTCTGCCGCACAGCGGGAACTGTGCCGACTACTCCCCTTAACGGCACCTATCCTATCACAGCCGGCAGCGCTTTGTCAAGCGATCCGCCAAGAAATTTTATATTTTCTTAACAAAGGCCCATTTTTGCCGAAAAGACGGGGAAATCATGTATAAAATCACAAATCGGCGTCCTGCGTACCAGCCTCTATTACAGCCTGTTCGATGGCTTGTTCCTCTGCCCGCATGGCCTCCAATGTGTCCCCCAGCAGGCGATCCAGTTCCCAGCCCAATCGCTCCGCTCCCAGGGCAATCACATCCCGAGAGCAACCAGCCGCAAACTTTCTGTCCTTAAACTTCTTTTTCAAAGACTTTAGCTCCATATCTGCTACACTTTTAGATGGGCGCATCAACGCTGCCGCACCAATCAGTCCAGTCAGCTCGTCCACCGCAAAAAGGACTTTCTCCATGGGCAGTTCCGGCTTTAAATCCACACAGTGGTCCCACCCATGGCTGGCTGTAGCCCGGATCACCACCTCGTCCACGCCAGCCTGACGCATCAACTCCTGGGATTTCCTACAGTGCTCCTCCGGCCACATTTCAAAATCCAAGTCGTGGAGCAGACCAACCAGAGACCACAGTTCCCGCTCTTTTTCATAACCAAGGTGTTCCGCAAACCAACCCATCACATGCTCTACGGTAATGGCATGACGGATATGAAACGGCTCCTTATTGTATTGATTCAGCAGATTCCACGCCTGCTCCCGAGTCATTTCCATCGGGTATCCCTCCTGAACTGGATCAGACATCTGATCCTGTATCCGACTCTCACACCGCTCACTCTCTTCCGCAGCAAAGAACACAGAATGGTGTCAGAACTTTGAAGCGATTTTCCAAATTACCCTGTCACTGCACTGCTCTTTTTCGCTTTAGTAGCATACCACGATGCCACCATCGTTGGCATATACCGTGGTAATCGCTCCAGCGTCCAGAATCAGAATCTCTCCCACCTGGCACTTCTCCTGGATCTGCTGCTTCACCTGAAGGGCCCGCTCCACGTCGTTGCAGTGACTGATTGCCACCATACGACCCTTATGGTCTGGATCTGCAGCGATCCGATCCACCAGCTTGCCAAGGGCCTGCTTGACCGACAGGGCCTGGCCCAGCTTACAGATCTCCCCCTCCGGGGTAGCACCCATAAACAACTTGATCCGCAGTGCACCAGTGACCATTGACTGCACACGGGTCAGCCGCCCATTCTTCCGCAGATTTTCCAGGGATTCCAGTACAAACAGCGTCTGGAGCTGATAGATATACTGTTCCACCTCCCGAACCACCCTCTTAAAGGGCATCCCAGAGGAAGCCAATTCTCGGATTTTCAGGGCAATGAGCACCTCTCCCCCGGCTGCGGAGCAGGAGTTGAACACATGAACGTTCCGCTCCGGTGACTCCTCTTCCAAAAGGGCTTTAGCCTGCTCAGCACAGTTGTGGGAACCACTGAGAAGCGCAGTGAGGGTCACGACATAGATATCCTCCTCATCTCCCTGATAGGCATCTAAATAACTCTGAGGAGAGGGGCAAGAGGTGGAAGGGGCATTCTCACTCTGCTTCATAGCCCACAGCAAATCCGCCTGGTCAAAGGTCTCGTCATCCACGAACACGCTTCCGTCCACTTGGATGGTCATGGGGACCCGCACAAAACAGGTTTCTTTTTTCATCTGCGGGGTCAGATCGCAGCAGCTGTCTACAACGATTTTGAAACTCATATCATCCATCTCCAAATGTAATTTTAAAAACCAGATTGTAACTACAATACCACAACTCACACCAAATGTAAAGTCCCGGTCAGATCAACTTCTCCCCGGTTTCATCCTCCAGTTCCTTCAACAACTTCCGATCCTGCTTAGAGGACAGGTCTAACTTCTTATAGAGATCGGGGCGACGGCGGTAGGTCCGCAGAATACCTTGCTTACGCCGCCACTTTTCTACGTTGGCGTGGTGCCCGGACAGCAAGATTGGAGGAACCGCCCGATCATGCCAGACCTCTGGACGGGAGTACTGAGGGGCCTCCAGCATTCCGTTCCAGTGGCTCTCATTCTCATAGCAGGAGGGATCAGACAGCACCCCAGGCACCAGACGGCAGACTGCATCTGCCACCGCCATTGCAGGAATCTCTCCCCCAGTCATCACGAAGTCTCCCAGTGAGATTTCTTCGTCCACGCACTCTTCAATGAATCGTTCATCGATTCCCTCGTAGTGGCCGCATACCAAAATCAGCCTGGAGTAACTCTCTTTTAGCCGTCGGGCATCCGCCTGGCAGAAGGTATTTCCCGCAGGGGACATATAGATGGTGTGGATCCGCTCACCAGCCTCATCGCAGATGTGCTTCCAGCACTGATACAGCGGGTCAGCCTGCATGACTGCCCCCCGCCCCCCGCCATAGGGGTAGTCATCCACCTGCTTCTGCTTATTTAAAGTGTAATCCCGAATCTGATGGCACTCAATGCGGATGTAGCCCCGCTCCTGTCCACGGCCCAAAATGGACTCGCACAGCATATCCCCCACCACATCAGGAAAGAGGGTCATAATATCAATACGGTACATGGTCGATGATGATTCCTCACTTTATGACCCGGATGCCGCTTTGCTCCGGGCAGTTTCTCAATTACAATGCATACTAACACCATAAAATGGCCCATTGTATGGCCACCGTAAGAACAAACCAATCTTCAGTTTGTTTACTTAGTATTATTATACGGGATTTTCCCCAGTTTTTCAACCGCTCCTCGCAAAAAACGTCCCAAAACAGCAGTAAGCCCAGACAGCATCCCTTACAGGATGCCATCCGGGCCTCTGGCCGTTACTGCTGGCCAGTGGGCTGCTGATTAGAGTATTTGGTATATGCCTGGCGGATCTTATCGCTTTGGGCCTGCTCGGGGCTGTACCACCCCCGCTCCTGTGCCGTCTGGAACAGCTCCGTCTGGCTGTGATGACTCTGGTTGAACATCCGTAAAAATTCATCCCTCAGCGGGATGTTCACGCACTCCGAAGCAAAGCTGTCATAGTTTGCAGCCATCTTCTTCTCGCTGCACAGAAAATCTGTGATACGTTCCTGGTCCGTCATGGGTATTCCTCCTCACTTCAAATAGCCCAGCAGGTCGGCATAATTCTGACGGTGCTGATCCGCCAGTCCCTGGAACTGGTTTTTCAGCGCGCCATCCTGGCTCTCCTGGACAGCAGCCATATACTTGCAGTGGAGTACCTTTTCGAAATCCAGCTGATCAGACAAAGCCTGGAGCTCCTTTGTTGTCAAAACGGACATGGTCTTTCCCTCCTTCTGGCCGTTTGGCCGGTTTTGCTCCCCTAGTATGTCCCGTCACAGTCCCGCTATGCGCCGGGATCACCGGATATCCCGCCCGGTCAAAGCGCCACACCAGCCAGAGCCGTCCCGCCCGCTCCTCCACCTGGGCCAGGCAGAACAACACCGGCAGCGGAAACTCCTTTTGCGGAGAAAAGGGGGCCGACAGCAGAGATATCTCTCCTTCCTGCCTGCTGAAAAAGCCGGTCCGGCCCCGGAGCAGCTTCCGGAGCAGGGGATCCATGCACAGCCGCGCCGGATCCGGCTCCGGCCGCCACATCTTTCCTTCTCCCGGCTGTGCTGTAAAGGAAAATACCAACACAGTATTTCCGCCCGTCACCGGCCAGCAGCCTGCCTGTTCCAAGGCAGACCGGCTCAAGGTGCGGGATAGTACCAGCCCCTCCTTCTCCGGCACAAGGGTCCCCAGGAGCAGGTGACCACTCTGCCCTCGGACCCACACTTTATACAGGCCCTGCCCATCATCCGGTCGGACAGCCCGCAGCCGGACCCGGATCCCCTCCTCCTCCAAAGAGAGGATTCCGCCTCCCTCCATGTTCCAACATCTCTCCAAAGGCCGTCCCTCCCTCCTACACCGCTGTTCTATCCTATATCCTATGCCATCTCGGGCCAAAAAACCTATCTCAACACAAAAAAGTGCCCGGACCATTTTAGTCCGGGCACTTTTAAATGATTTGCAACGGTTACATATTGGCCGGAACGTGGATGACGCCCACGGGGCACTCCTTCACGCACAGCTGACAGCCCACACACTTGGACTGGTCGATGTAGGCCACATTGTTCTCCACGGTGATGGCCTCCTTGGGGCACGCCTTGGCGCACTTCATGCAGCCGATGCAGCCCGCGGTACAGGCCTTCCGGGTCAGCGCGCCCTTGTCCTTGTTCTGACACAGGACCACAGGCTTGCGCTTATGCTCGGGGACGATGGAGATCACGCTGTTGGGGCAAACTGCGGCGCAGGCGCCACAGCCAGTGCACTTCTCACGATCCACCTTGGCGATGCCGTCCACAATGTGCATGGCATCGAAGGCACAGGCCCGAGTACAATCACCGTAGCCCAGGCAGCCGAACTTACACAGTCCGTCGCCGCCGTACAGGCCCTTGACCGCCTGGCAGCTATGGATGCCGTCAAACTCATAGCGCTTGGAGGTCTTGTCGCAGGTGCCGGAGCAGGCCACGACGGCCTTCATGGGCTCAGCGGAAGTAGCCTCAACACCCATGATCTCCGCAATGGCAGCCACAGATTTGGCACCGCCAGGAGTACACTTGTTGATGGCATTTCCGTCCTCAACAATGCTCTTGGCATAGTCGGCACAGCCAGCGCAGCCGCAGGCGCCGCAGTTGGCACCGGCCAGGACGCCAGTGATCTTCTCCACCCGCTCATCCACCGGAACATACATAAAGATGGAGGCGGCCACCAGAATCACAGCGCCGATCAGGCCAATGACGGTCACCAGAATGATGGCCATTAAAATCGGATTCATTTTCTTCTCCCCCTCCTCTATTACACGTGGAAGATCGACTCGATGATCCCGCCAAAGCCCATGAAGGACAGGGAGGTCACCGCGGCAGACACCAGAGTGATGGGCAGGCCCTCAAAGCACTTGGGGGTCACAGCCTCTTCCACTCTGCGGCGGACGCCGGAGAACAGCACCATGGCGACCAGGAAGCCGATGCCGGCGCCGGCGGCGCAGACGATGCTCTCCATGAAGCCGTATTTGTTGTCGATGTTCAGGATGGTCACACCCAGGATGGTGCAGTTGGTGGTGATCAGAGGAAGGTACACGCCCAGGGACTTGTACAGGGCGGGGATGAACTTCTTCAGGATGTTCTCCAGCAGCTGAACCAAGATGGCAATGATCAGGATAAAAACGATGGTCTGGAGATAACCCAGATCCCGTGTGGTTCCTTCAGAACCGGCGGGAGTCAGCAGGAACATCTGGATGGGCCAGGTGGCGGCAGTAGCCAGCACCATGACGAAGGTAACGGCCAGGGACATACCCACGGCGCTGTCCAGCTTTTTGGACACACCGAGGAAGGGGCAGATGCCCAGGAACTTCACCAGAACATAGTTATCAACCAAGATCATGGTGAAGAAAATGGATGCAAGCTTTACTGCCATTACACATTTCCTCCTTCCACAGCCTCAGCAGGCGCAGCGGCCTTCTCCTTCTTGGGGCGGGTGGTCAGCCAAGTGGCCGCAGCCATCATCACGCCGAACACGAAGAAGCCGCCGGGAGCGCTGGTCATAATGGTGAAGGGATCGATGGACTCAGGCAGGACCTGAATCACAAAGTCCTTGCCCAGGGCGGGGATCAGCTCGCCCAGGCCGGCCATCCAAGTGCCGGAACCCAGGATCTCACGGATGGTGCCCATGATGGTCAGGGTGATGGTAAAGCCGATGCCCATGCCGATTCCGTCCAGAGCGGAATCCACAATGCCGTTCTTAGAGGCAAACATCTCCGCACGGCCCAGGATGATGCAGTTGACCACGATCAGAGGCAGGTACACACCCAGGGACGCGTCCAGGGCGGGCACGAAGGCCTTGACCAGCATCTGGACCACAGACACGAAGCCGGCAATGACCGTGATATAACAGGGGATACGCACCTGATCAGGAATAACCTTTCTCAGGGCAGAGATGACCACGTTGGAGCACAGCAGCACAAAGGTGGCCGCCAGGCCCATACCGATGCCGTTGGACGCCATGGTAGAGGTGGCCAGGGTGGGGCAGGTTCCCAGAACCAGCCGCAGAACAGGGTTTTCATTCAGAAAACCGTTGGTTAGGATCTTCAGTTTGCTATTCTTACTACTCATCTTGACTCACCGCCTTTCAAGGAAGCTGGTTATAGGCGTCGATTGCGGCATTGACCGCACTGAGCACCGCCTTACTGGAGATGGTGGCGCCGGTATAGGCGTTCACGTCCTGGTTCAGGACCAGCGCCTTCTCCGCAGACACACCAGCGTAATTCGCCCAGTACTCCTCGTTGGCTGCCACGTTGCTGCCGATACCCTTGGTCTCAGCCTGCTCCGTGACCTTGATCTGCTTGATGGTATCATCGGGGCCAAAAGCCACCATGACTACCACGTCGCCGCCGTAGCCCTTGCCGGAGGCAGTGATCACCGCGCCGGCACCGTTATCAGCGGTATAGACGCCAGAGACGTTCTCCACCGCCACGTCCTTCACCTCAGTGAAGCTGTCTGCTTCGGGCAGAAGCTCGGTACGGGCAGCCGTCTCAGCCGCCGCAGTGGCCGCTTGAATGATGGGGGCGGTCACACCGTTGGTAGCCGCCAGTGCACCTGTCACGATCACGCAAATCACGGACAGGACCACAATGGGCTTAAAAATGCGATTCCAGTTATTCATTTTGCGGCGCCCTCCTTCTTCTTCGTCTTGGCAATGCCCAGACGATCCTGACGGGTCAGGATCTCAATGTAGGGAACCAGCAGGTTCATCAGCAGGATGGCGAAGGAGACACCCTCGTTCATCGTACCAAGGAACCGAATGGCACAGGTGATAACGCCCAGGCCCAGTCCAAAGACGATCTTGCCCTTGGTGGTGGTGGGAGAGGTCACATAGTCGGTGGCCATGAAGAAGGCGCCCAGCATCAGGCCGCCGGAGAGCAGCTGATAGATGGGATCCCGGCCAGAGACCAGGGAGAGCACCGCCACAGTGGCCAGATAGGTGACCGGGATGGTGGGGCTGATGACCTTGGTAGCAATCAGGTACAGGCCGCCCAGCAGCAGAGTAATAGCGCAGGTCTCGCCCAGGACGCCGCCGTGGTTGCCCAGCAGCAGGGTCACATAGTCGATGCCCTCGGAGGAAGCCAGCGGGGTGGCAGTAGAGGTAGCGTCCGCTGGGAAACCATAGGTGGACATCCGGCTGGCAAAGCCCATAGCCAGAGCGATACGACCCACGATGGCAGGGTTGGCAAAGTTATAGCCCAAACCGCCAAAAAGCTGCTTGACGATCACGATGGCGATAAAAGCACCCACAATGGCCATCCACCAGGGCAGCGTAACCGGCAGGTTAAACGCAAGGATCATACCAGTTACCACTGCGGAGAAGTCGCTGATGGCCACCTCACGGCCCACCAGCTTGCAGTACAGGTACTCAAAAATCACACAGGCCGCCACAGTCACCGCAGTCAGGATCAGGGAGTTGATCCCGAAGATGATGACAGAGGCGATCAGCGTGGGCACCAGAGCAATGCAGACCCGCTGCATGATCTTTTGGGTGCTGTCCGCGCTGGTGATATGGGGCGCGGCAGTTACGATCAACTTATTGTCCATCACTTCTTACCTCCATTCTTCATCATGATCTTTGCCAGAGCGATGGAGGGGGCCAGAGGCCGCTTGGCGGGGCAGACAAAGGAGCAGGTGCCGCAGCTCATGCACAGGTCGGCGTTTAGCTCCTGGAGCAGCTCCACATTGCCGTTCTCGTATGCCTTTACAATATCCTTTGCTGCCAGGCCCAGGGGGCAAGCGTTGACGCACCGGCCGCAGTGGATACAGTTGGTCTTTTTGGGTAGGCGGGCCAGCTTCTCAGAGAAGGCCAGAACGGCGTTGTTGTTCTTCAGGATAGGCTGGGACAGATCGGCCACACAGGTACCCATCATGGGGCCGCCGTACAGCACTTTGCCAGGCTGGGCAGTCAGACCGCCGCAGAAGTCCAGCAGTTCCTGGATGGGGGTGCCGATCAGTACCTCTACATTCTTCGGCTCCTTGACGATATCTCCGTCCACCGTCAGGCGCTTGGTGGTCAGAGGCATACCGGTCTCCAGATACTTGGAGACGAAAGCCACAGATGTGACATTCATCACGATCACACCCACATCAGAGGGCAGGCCGGGGAATGGAACCTCACGGCCGGTGCAGTTCTCAATAAGCACCTTCTCAGCACCCTGAGGGTAGCGGCAGGGCAGCTGCTTGACCTCGATGCCAGGCGCATCAATAGCGGCCTTCATTTTGGCAATGGCCTCAGGCTTATTACCCTCAATGCCGATGATGCACTTGGGGATGTTCAGATACTTCATCACTGCCTTGATGCCGCCCAACACGTGGTGGGTGTCCTCAAGGAAGCAGCGGTTATCCGAGGTGATATAGGGCTCACACTCAGCACCATTGATGAGCAGCGTATCGATCTCGTCCAGATTCTTGGGGGACAGCTTCACCGCCGTGGGGAAGCCGGCGCCGCCCAGACCTACCAGACCGCTGGCCCGGATGGCATCCACGAAGGACTTGTAGTCCGTCACCTCAGGGGGGGCAATAGCGGGGTCCACCTTTTGCTCACCATCGGGCACAATGACCACAGCGGTCTGTGTTGCACCGTTTGGGGCGGTAATGGTGGTGATCTCAGAAACCGTACCGGAGACGCCGGAATGGATGTCGGAGGACACAAAGCCACCGGACTTTCCGACGATGGTGCCTACGTACACCTGATCGCCCTTGGCCACAGCCGGAGACGCCGGAGCGCCAATGTGCTGGCCCATGGACAGGACGATCTTGGACGGAAGCGGCATCGCAACCGTCTCAAGGTTGGAAGTCCTCTTCTCGTGAGGAACTCCCGCGCCTTGCGCAGAGCGTTTGAGAAATTTACTCATTCGGATTTCAACCTCCCTATACTGCAATTGCTGGGGAAAAATCGCATTTTTTCTGCCGGCGCTCTGACGCCCGCGGAGCACAGCTGGAGCATCCTCGGCAGCCCGCACCCGGATCCTTCAGCTGCGCCCCGGGACTCCCGTCCCCGGCTCTCGTTCAGCCCTCCCTAACTATGACTTTCCAACGGAAATTTTTCTGCCTGCGCGAGGCCTGCACGACACGACAAAGCCCGCCGCCCCCCTTTTTGAGCCTGAACAAAAAGCAGGGACGCCGGTCCACACGCAGGGACGGCACGGCCAAATCTCCCAATAGGAATAGGAGGAGGAAACAACCTGTCCCCTCTCCCGGCCTTCGGCCGCCGGAACTGCTCCAAACGGAACGGTTCGTTGGTGTTTATCATACACCCATTTTTACAAAAATGCAATCATTCTTTTCAAAGATTGCATGGAATTCCACCCTTGAACTTCCAGCACCCTGGCTGTACAGGTCAACAAAAAGCGGCGCGCGCGCCGCCGGGTGGGCGCGCCCCCCGGTGACCGGGAGGGTGTTAAAACAAAGGGTGTGTGACACCCCCCCCCGGT
>JAYCWP010000009.1:0-22981 GCA_037257225.1 Lawsonibacter sp. | reverse complement strand
GCGGCTTTGCTTATCAATCGAAATCTAACTGTGGAGTCTCCGTTACGGTTCGCAGGTATTCTTCCGGATCGCCATTCAAAATCAATTCTGCATAGGACAGCGGATCGTTGTAGATGAGCCAGTCCAGTTCAGACCGCTGGAAACGACTATTCGCCACCTCATCCTCAACGGCGGTGCAGTTGAGGGAAACCATGCTGCCGTCGGAATATCTTAGTTCAACGCAACCTGTGTCCATGTTAAATTCACAGGAAAGTAATGTTTTCATAATGCTATCCTCCAATATAGGCTCTGTTAACAAGAAAAACTCCCGCCTAATTCCTGTTAGGAATCAGACGGGAGTTTCGTATGCACCCGAAAACCGTCAGCTAACAGTTGATAAGTGATTTAGTTCCTTATCACTGTTAAGCCAAGGGATTGCGGGGTTTTGGAGGCGGGGGTCTAAGGTGGTCGGTTTTGGCCAATTTGGGCGTCACAGGTGGCCGGAATGGAGGAGGAAATCCCGCAAGCCCGCTGAAATCAAGGGGTTCGGAGGTGTACCCGCGGGGGTCACCTCGGGGATATTGGCCCGTTTTGAGCCGATTTTAGCTCTGCCGAATATTGTGAATTGTTTGATAACAAAACGCATTTGCTGTGGCTATTTTCCGTTTCTGTGGTATGGTGTGTTGCTGACAAGGAGAGGAGGTACACACCATGCGAGAAACACTGGAAGACCTGTACTACGGGAACATCACACCATACGACCGCCAGATCCGTTCCGGCACATCCCTGATGAAAGCGATGGAACAGTCGCAGGAATGCGAGGAGCAACTCACCAAACTGCTGGAGGGCGAAGCCCACAGTCTGCTGCTGCGGCTCATCAACGCGGAGAACGAGATTGGAAACACACTGGCTCTGGAGAATTTTATCCTGGGCTTCCGTCTGGGAGCGAGACTGATCCTGGAAGCGCTGGACGAAGACGATGGCAGTCTGGTGGAACTGCTCCGCGGAGATAAACGGAGGGAGGGACGAGGATGACCACGAACCAACTGCCCATCCGCCAGTGCCGCTACTGCGGCAGTGATGACCTCGGGCTGGGCTGGCAGCACGGCGAGGGGATCGTCACCTTCAAGAAGCACGGCATCCTGGGCAACCGGATGCGCTGCCTGATCTGCCGCCGCTGCGGTGCAGTGCTGTTCCAATGGGTGGCAGAGCCCCACAGGTTCCCACCCATCCGGTGAACCCTGCAAAAACTGCATCACAAATCAAAGAGAAAAATACCTGGAGGTGAGAAAGAACATGGCAAAGCGAAGACCGTCCGGCGACGGCATGGTACGCAAGCGGGAGGATGGCCGCTGGGAGGGTCGCATCGTCATCGGCCACAAGGAAAACGGGGCGCCCATCTTCCACTACCTCTCTGCTGGGACCCAGAAGGAGCTTCTGGAAAAGCTGCATCGGTGCATGGAGGAATATGATGGGGCAGAGCTGACAGAGGACTGCCGGATGACCCTGGGCAAATGGCTGGAGATCTGGCTGACAGAGTGTGCGAAGCCCTCCGTGCGACCCTCCACCTTTGAGGGCTACCGGGCTTATGTCAGGGACAAGATCGTTCCCTATCTGGGCGATAAGGAGATCCGCAAGGTCACTACCGGAGATGTCCAGAAGCTGTATCGAAAGCTGAAAAAGGAGGGCGGGGCCGATGGCGGTCCGCTGGCGGGCGCCACGGTGCGGAGGATCCACGGTGTTCTGCATCAGGCAATGGATGTGGCGGTGGACCGCCATCTTATCGTAAAAAATCCCACAAAGGATGTGACGCTCCCCAAGAAAGAGTCTACACCCAGGACCATCCTCAATGACGCACAGCTGGAGCGGTTCATGGAGGCCATCAAACAGGACAGTCAGTGGCACGACTTCTTCTATCTGGAGATCACCACAGGACTGCGGCGGGGAGAACTGTGTGGGCTGATGTGGAGCGACTTCGACGAGAAGAAAGGGACGCTCTCCATCCGCAGGACCCTGCATGGGAAACGGGGCGGCAGCTACTATGTAGGTGATACCAAGACCGGAAAGGGGCGAAGGATCATCAGGCTACCGCCCAGCACGGTACAGCTCTTGACGGAGCGAAAGCGAACGGCGATCTCTCAATGGATCTTCCCCAACCCACTCCATCCGGAGGATCCGATCATGCCCAGCAGCGGCTACAACCGGATGAAAAAACTGCTGGCCGCGTCCGGACTCCCTGATCTGAGATTTCATGATCTGCGGCACACCTTCGCCACCCATGCCCTCACCAGCGGGGTGGACGCCAAGACCCTCTCCGGGATCCTGGGCCACACCCAGACCTCCTTCACGCTGGACACCTATACCCATGTCACCGGGGATATGCACCGAAGGGCGTCAGAGATCGTGGGCGGGTTCATGGAAAAATTCATGGTGTAGGAGGCAGAAACATGGCACGAAAACGAAAAAACGGTCAAGGCACTGTCCGACTGCGGAAGGACGGCCGCTGGGAGGGGCGGCACATCGTAGGCTACGATGAAAACGGAAAGGCCAAAACCAAAAGTGTGCTGGCCAAGACAAAGTCGGAATGCCTGGAAAAACTAAAGCAGCTTCAGGATGGCTGCGGCACGGTGGAACCCTTCAAGAGCAAGCCCAATATGCGCTTCGGGGACTGGATCGGCTATTGGTATGAGAACCACTGCCAGCCAACGATCCGGGCCACCACACAGAAAGGATACGAGGAGTGGATCTATGTCCACGCTATCCCGGCTCTGGGGCAGATCCCATTGAACAAGCTGACCCAGGCCGATTGTCAGAAGTTCCTGAACGAGATGAAAGCCAATGGCCGGAAGATCCATCGGGACACCAAGGGACCGGGAATGTCGGAGCGGTCGGTACGCAGCTGCTACCATGTGATCCGGATGTCTTTGGAACGAGCCATCAAAGATGGCCTTATCAAAAAGAACCCCATCCTGGGCTGCAAGCTGCCGCCGCCGGAGCAAAAGGAGATGAAGATCCTCTCCGGGGAGGAGATCCAACGGTTCCTTCTTCAGGCCAAGGAGGAGGGGATGTATGAGTTATTTCTGCTGGAACTGACCACCGGCCTGCGCCGGGGCGAGATCCTGGCCCTCCGATGGGAGGACCTGAATGAAAAGACAGGGGAACTGCGGATCAACAAGCAGGTCTACCCTGTGGGCGGAAAGCTGATCATCAGCGAGCCCAAGACCAAGGCTGCCTTCCGGACCATCATCCTGCCGCCTGCTATGGTGGAACTCCTGCTGGCGTATAGGAAAGGGATCTTCTCTGACTTGATGTTCCCATCCCGGATCAAGCCGGAGCAGCCCATCGATCCGGGCTATGTACGAAAACGGCTCCAGATTATTCTGGAGCGCGCCGGGTGCAAAAGAATCAGATTTCACGATCTGCGGCACACCTTTGCCACCATCTCTCTGGAACACGGTATGGACATCAAAACGCTGTCCGCCATCATTGGGCACATCTCCTCCAGGACCACCCTGAACATCTACACCCACATCACCGATGAGATGCAGGAGAATGCGGCGGTCAGCATCGACCAGGGCATCGCCAAGGCGGAGCTGCCCAAGAACCGGCAGGAGGAACCCACTGAACGGAAACCGTTCACACCATATCAGCCGGAGCGGCGCAGACCGGGGACAGGCTACCTCAAGCAGATCAAGGAAGATCTTTGGGAGGGCAGATACTCCCCAGTGTGGCCGGATGGGAAAAAGCACTCCCGGAATGTCTACGCCCACACCAGGGAGGAATGTGAGGAGAAACTGGCAGAGCTGATCCTGCAAATGAAAGCGGAGATCGCCGCCCTGCGCTCCGGGACTGTTACAGAATATCCAGACGGTGTCAGTCCCAAGAAAAAGCAGCTCGCCGTCTACCTGCGGGAGAACCCCGGTGTGAGCAATAAGAGTTACATCGCGCGGCAGCTTGGCATGGATGTCTCCACGGTAAGAAAATACTATGATGAGATCAGAGCGGAGCTGGCGGGACAAGAAGAGAAAACGCCAGCATAGCAGGAACTGCGATGCTGAATCAAGGAGAAGAAAAAGGCAGGCGCCGGACGGGATCGTCACGGCGCCTGCGACATTGGGAAGTGGTCAGATTTTTAAGGCGGAAAGTTTTCTGCCCACGGCCTGCGGTGCATGGTTTGGAAAAGGAAGCTTACTCTATAAAATATATCCCCAAGACCTGCCGATACGAACCTTTTTGATTCGGCCTTTTTCTGTCATCATGGCGAGAATTCGGTTTGCAGTAGCGGCAGATACCCCCAGCATCTTCCGCACATCGGCATTGGTGATCGTACCGTTCTTTTCCAGAAAATACTTGATTTGATGCCAACGCTGCTCCTCAGTGCTCCTATTTTCTGCCCTGCCGGTATGTACAGCTTCCAACAGCGCCTCTTTGATGGCAGAGAGCATAAATTCAATAAAGACGGTGGATTCCGCTTCGTTGTTGGAACGATTGATGGCCTGATAGTATTCGTCCTGCCGGTCGTGGATCATGGACTCCACCGGGAGCCAGGCGAACATCGGCTTCCATTGGGTCAGGAGCAGAGTATGCCATAGGCGCCCAATGCGTCCATTTCCATCGGAAAATGGATGGATAAGTTCCAGCTCATAGTGAAACACGCAACTCTTGATGAGCATATGAAACTCACTGTCCCGCACCCAATCCAGCAATTCCACGACCAGGCTCGGTACATAATCGGGCAGCGTGCCAAAATGCAAAACATTCCCCTGCTTGTCTACTGCACCCACAGGCCGTGAGCGGAAACAACCAGATTCTTCTATCAGTCCCCTGGTCATGACCCCATGTGCACACAGGAGATCGTCCACGGAATATGGATCGAGCGAATCCATGATCTCGTAGATCTCGTATGCATTTTTCACTTCTGCAATATCCTTAGGTGGCGCGACCACATGCTTGCCGTTGAGGACGGCGGTGACCTGCTCCAAACTCAAGGTGTTCTGCTCGATTGCCAGAGAGGAGTAAATCGTCCGGATGCGGTTGGTACGGCGCAGCGAGGGGTTCGTGGACAAGCCAAAAGAAGCATTCACATGGCCGACCAGCTCTGCGATCTCCGCAATTTCGTCCAAAATGGTATTTGTGATTTCGAAGGGCGGTTTTTTGCTGCGCATGGACATCACCTCATGCTCAGTATAACAGTTCATCGCTCATCTATCAAGAGAAAATGATTGATGAAATGAGCGATGAGTATTCAAGCAGGTGCATCCACACGAGAACAGAAATCCCCGGTGTTCTTGCTGCACCAGGCTATCAAGAGATGAGATGCTGAATCAAAGAGAAGAAAACAGGCACCGGACGGATTTGTCACGGCGCCTGCGACATTGAGAAGTGGTCAGATTTTTTCCCTGTCTGTGGTATTATTGTGGTCAAAAGAAAAATCACCGCCAAATTGGCGGTGATTTTTCTAAAAAATGGTGGACCTAATCGGGATCGAACCGACGACCTTACGGATGCGAACCGTACGCTCTCCCAGCTGAGCTATAGGCCCATAATATATCACAATGAAAGAAAAACAGGCTAGAACAAGTTCAAAACCTACTTGTTGTATTATAGCAGATTTTTTTGAAAAGTAAAGAGCTTTTGCTACAAAATTTTGGAGGCCGGTATGTCTGGTACAGAAGTAGACTGAAAGAGAAGGACAGGGGTCCGCAGCACAGCCGGGACCCCTGTCTGAGATGAAATATAGAAATATATAAATCAGTTAGAGGCGGTGTCCAAATCGGTGTCGTCGCCCCAGAGCATATTCTTGCGCAGTTCGGCGCCTACGATCTCCATCTGGTGCTGAGCCAGCTGAGCACGCTTAGAGTTGAAGAAGGTCCGGCCGAAGCTCTTGTTCTCGGCAATCCAGCGGCCGGCGAAGGTGCCGTCCTGAATATCGTTCAGAACCGCCTTCATATTCTTTTTGGTCTCCTCATAAGGCAGAACACGGGGGCCGGAGACGTACTCGCCGAACTCCGCAGTGTCGGAGATGGAGTAGTTCATGGCGGCGATGCCACCCTTGTTGATCAGGTCGATGATGAGCTTCATCTCGTGAATGCACTCGAAGTAAGCGTTTTCAGGGGCGTAGCCGGCCTCTACCAGGGTCTCGAAGCCGCACTTCATCAGATCGACCACGCCGCCGCACAGGACAGCCTGCTCGCCGAACAGGTCGGTCTCGGTCTCATCGTGGAAGGTGGTCTCCATGATGCCGGCGCGGGCACCGCCGATGCCGGCGATGTAGGCCAGGGCGATCTTCATCGCATCACCGGTGGCGTTCTGCTCCACAGCCACCAGGCAGGGAACGCCCTTACCGGCCACATAGGTGGAGCGAACGGTGTGACCGGGGCCCTTGGGGGCGGCCATGAACACATCTACGCCCTTGGGGGGGACGATCTGCTGATAGCGGATGTTGAAGCCATGGGCAAAGGCCAGGGCATTGCCGTCTTCCAGATTGGGGGCGATGTCTCTCTTATATACATCGGCCTGGACCTCGTCGTTGATCAGCATCATCACGATGTCGCCCCACTTGGCAGCCTCGGGCACGGTCATGACCTTCAGGCCGTCCTTCTCAGCCACGGACCAACTCTTGGAACCGGCACGCAGGCCGACGCACACATCACAGCCAGAATCTTTCAGGTTCAGGGCATGGGCGTGGCCCTGGGAGCCGTAGCCGATGATGGCGATTTTCTTTCCGTTGAGATAGTTGATGTCACAGTCTTTTGCGTAATACATCTTTGCCATTGTAATGCACTCCTTTTGGTATGACAATGTTAAACTACAATTCAAAGCGGCGTGGACGGGGGCTCCGGCCGGCCGATGGATTGACACTGGGGTTACAGTACATTTTTGCCGTAGTTGTACTCGGTGCGGAGTTTGCTGTCGTCGTAGATGGAGCTGAGGCCCCGCTCGATGGCCAAAGTGCCTGTCTTGGCCATCTCCAAAATTCCAAAATCGGACAGCAGGCGAATCAGAGCGGAGGTTTTGCTCTTATCCCCAAAGATGGCTACGGTGAGGGTCTCGTGGCTGACATCAATGATATTGGCCCGGAAGATGTTGGCCATCTGGATCACTTCATCCCGGGCGGCCCGATCCTCTGCCCGCACTTTAATCATGGCGAACTCCCGCTGGATAGAGGTTTCTTCATCCAAGATTTTTACCACTTGTACCGGGATCAGTTTTCGGCACTGGGCGGCGATCTGATTGACCATCAGCTCGTCCCCCAAGATCACGATGGTGATGCGAGTTAGGCCGGGCTGACTGGTCTCACCGGAGACAATGGACTCGATGTTATATCCTTTCCGGGAAAACAGCCGGGCGACCTGGCTGAGGACGCCGGGAATATCCTGGACCAGCAGGGAAAGAGTATAGAGCTTTTTTTCTGGATCAAAGGTCTTGTTCATCCGTGCCGCCCCCTTACTTCAGCAGAAAATCAGTGATATGGGCGCCGCCAGCCACCATAGGCCGAACCATCTCGTCCATATCGACCTGGCAGTCAATGACATAGCCGCAGCCGCAAGACAAGGCCTCTTGAAGGGCCTGTTCCATTTCAACGCGGTTGCTGACCCGTTTGCCCTTCAGACCGTAGGCCTCAGCCAGTTTTACAAAGTCAGGACCGCGGTCCAGAGTGGTTTCGGAGTAGTGCTCCTGATAGATCAAGTGCTGCCACTGGCGAACCATGCCTAGGGTTCCGTTATTAAACACCACAGTGATAATGGGCAGATGGTAGTGTTCCACAGTAGCCAACTCGTGGCAGTTCATCCGGAAGCAGCCGTCCCCAGTGGTATGGATCACTACTTTATCCGGGTTGCCTACCTTGGCTCCGATGGCGGCGCCCAGGCCGAATCCCATCGTGCCAAATCCACCGGAAGTGAGCAGCTGACCGGGATAGTCAAAGTGGAAGTGCTGGATGGACCACATCTGATGCTGTCCCACATCGGTGGCCACAATAGAGCCCTGAGGAACTGCCTGTTGGATGGCGTCCAGGATCTGTCCCGGGGTCAGCCGATCCGCACCATGCTCCACCGGCTGTTTTTCCTGCAAAGGGAGGATGTGTTCTTTCCACTCAGTGTGTTGGTATTGTGGGAGGCGTTGGTTGAGCAGATCCAAAACACGTTTGGCGGAGCCTACGATGTGATGATCGGTGAGAACGTTCTTGTCGATCTCAGAACGGTCGATGTCGATGTGGACGATCTTGGCCTGACTGGCGAAGGTATCTGGTTGGAGGGCTACCCGATCGGAGAAACGACAGCCCACTGCGATGAGCAGATCGCACTCGTTACAGGCGACATTGCTGGCCTGGGAACCATGCATCCCAATCATTCCTGTGGTCAGGGGGTGTGCACCGGGAAAGCCGCCGCCGCCCATAACCGTGATGGCCACTGGAGCGTCCAGCTTCTCGGCGAAGGTGCGGAATTGCTGGTCCGCCCGTCCACGGACCACACCGCCGCCGCAAATCAGCAGAGGGCGTTCCGACTGGGCAATCATGTCTACCAGTGTGTCGATGTCCCCCAGATCGGGTTCAGGGGCCTTCAGGCCGTGGCTCACTGCCAGCTGGCGAATGCTGTCCGTTCCCCGGTTCTGATTCCAGGGAATGAACTCATAGTCGATCATGGTATTCAGGAAAGTGACATTTTTTAAAAAGTCGATGAGCACCGGGCCTGGCCGGCCGGTAGCTGCCACGGCAAAGGCCTGGCGCATCACATCGGGAATGGTTTGAGGATCCCGAACCAGATAGGTGGCCTTGGTGATGGGCATGGCAATGCCGGTGATATCCACCTCTTGGAAGGAGTCTTTGCCCAGCAGCCCCTCGCTGACGTTGCAGGTGATGAACACTACGGGGGAGGAGTCCATATAGGCGGTGGCAATGCCGGTGGTTAAATTGGTAGCTCCAGGGCCGGATGTGGCAAAACACACTCCTACCTTGCCGGTGGAGCGGGCATAGCCATCGGCAGCATGAGCGGCGCCCTGTTCATGGGCGGTCAATACATGATGTATTTTATCTTGGTAATGATACAGCTCGTCATAGAGATTCAGGATGGTTCCGCCGGGATAACCAAAGACAGTATCTACCTCCTGCTCCAGCAGACACTCCATGATGGCTTGGGTGGCTCTTACTTTCAAACTGCTGCCTCCTTATGTAGCATTAGAAATTAGGAATGAGAAATTAGATTTTTCCCGCGCCCTTCTGTACGGCAACCATGCCAGTACGGGCTACCTCCAAAATGGAGAAGGGGCGCATCATGGACTGGAAGGTGTCCAGCCGGTCGGGGGTGTCGGACAACTCCAGCGTAAGGGATGTGGGGGAAATGTCAGCTACCTTGGCCCCCATAATTTCGCAAATAGTCATAATATCCTGGCGGGTCTTGTTGTTGGCATTGACCTTCAGGATCATCAGTTCCCGGCCAATAAGGGCATTTTCCTCCAGTGTGCGTACTTTGATGACCTCAATAAGCTTATTAAGCTGCTTTTCCACCTGTTCTACCACGCTGTTTCCGCTGTCCACAATAATCGTGATGCGGGAGATGGTGGGGTCATCGGTTACACCTACGGCCAGAGACTCAATGTTGAAGGCCCGTCGGGAGAATAAACCGGTGATTCGGTTCAGCGCACCGGCCTGGTTTTCCACCAGGACGGAAATAGTCTGTTTCATGGCGTCTCCTCCCTCTCTCAGTCGTTGGTGCCCACATCGGGGTGGACTTCACAAATCAGCAAACTGCAGCCCGGAGCGGACAGGAAGCGATCCAGGATATCATCCAGCCGATCTTCATCTTGAACGGTGAGGCTGGGGATGCCATAGGCGTGGGCGATGGCTTCAAAGTCCGGAGATCCGTCCAGAGCGACACCGAAGGGGCCGTGATAGGGGGCGGAACATTGGATCTGGTGAACGAGTCCTAGAGTGTGGTTGCGGAACAGGACGATCTTCAGATCCAGACCGCCAGCCTGAACGGCAGCCAATTCATTCATAGCCATCTGGAAGGAGCCGTCGCCGCATACCACCACAGTCTGCCGGTCTGGCCGGGCCACCTTGGCCCCTACGGCGGCGGGGAGGGCATAGCCCATGGTGCCCAGGCCGCCGCTGGTAAGCAGGCGGCCATTCTTTTGGGGCAGATACTTACAGGTGAAGATCTGGTTTTGTCCTACATCCACACACACCACCGCATCGTCGTTCAGACGGGCGCCCAGCTTCCGAAGGACGGTTCCGGGGAACACATAGCCTTCCCGCCGGGGGAAGCGGCGGTTCAGCTCTGCACGGCGGAAGTCAGTGAGCTGCTCCAGCCATGCAGCGGAGTTGGTTACCGGTGCGCCACGGTCCAAAATCTGCCGGAGGATGACCTTCACATTGCCGACCAGAGGGATGGCGGCCTGCATATTCTTGCCAATCTCCGCCGGATCTACATCAATGTGGATGGTGGCCATACGGCGCTGGATCTCCCGGGGGTCCACCACCGCCCGGTCCGCTGCCCGGGTGCCAACCATGATGAGCAGATCCGCTTTGGCCAGGGCCTGATTGGCGCAGTGGTTGCCGTGAGCGCCGATCATCCCCATGTTCAGGGGATGGTCGGTGGGCAGCAGGGAAAGGCCCATCATGGTCTTGACCACTGGGATCTCAGAACCCTCTGCCAACTCCAGCAGCTCTTCCCGGGCGTCGGCCAGCCATACGCCGCCGCCGGCACAGATCAGGGGCTGTTTGGACTGGGCGATGGCATCCACCACCCGCTTGATTTGAAGGTCGTTGCCTCGGATACTGGGCTTATAACCCCGGATGTTTACCTCGGCAGGGTAAGAGAAGTGCTTAAGGCTCTGCTCCTGTACATCGATGGGGATGTCGATGAGTACCGGGCCAGGGCGGCCGGTGGAGGCGATGTGGAAGGCCTCCTTGACCACACGTGGAATGTCGTTGGCATCCTTCACCAGATAGCTGTGCTTGGAGAAGGGAGCTACCGCTCCAGTGATGTCTACCTCCTGAAAGATATCACGGCCCAGCAGGTAACTGGGAACCTGGCCAGTGATAGCAACCATGGGGATAGAGTCCAGATAAGCGGTGGCAATGCCAGTGATCAGGTTGGTTGCTCCCGGGCCGGAGGTCACCATGCACACTCCGGGTTTTCCGCTGATGCGGGCATATCCAGAGGCTGCGTGTCCCGCGTTCTGTTCTGTTCGGACCAGGGTATAGCCAATCTCTGGGTGGGTCTTTAGGGCATCTACCACCGGGCAGATCGTTGCGCCTGCGTATCCAAAAATGTGTTCCACCTGCTCTTGCAGCAAGCTTTCAATCAGGGCTTCTGCTCCAGTCATGCTTCTGTCACCTCCGCTTGAGATAAAAAAACGGCCTCGTCCTATCGTTCCCGATAGGACGAAGCCATATTGCTCCGTGGTACCACCTAACTTCACAGGCGATCTGCCTGTGCGCTCATGCCCCGATAACGGCGGGGATCCGTCCTCTCCTACTCAGGGAAGTGCCCCGTTCAGAGAAGCGGCTCGCGGGAGAGCTTCAGCCTCTGGGTCCTTTCGGAGAGCTTACACCGACCGCTCCCTCTCTGCACGTCCAGACCCGCCTACTGCCCGGTCATTGCCATGGTCACGCTTCCAAACGCCTGTGCAATTTGGAATTTCTCACATCTTACCTTAAAATTTTTTGTTTGTCAATTGTTTTTTTAGATGTCTCTAGGCTGGAGACGAAATGGACTATTCTGTCCTGCGCGCTGGATTAAGACCCCTTGCACAGGCAAGGTCACCATGCTATACTGAACGAGAAAATTGCTTCAGGAGGGATACAGAGATGAAGTATTTGGTGTTTGGTGCAGGAGGGACCGGCGGCAGTTTGGCGGCCTTTCTGGCCCAGGGCGGAAAGGATGTTTCCCTCATTGCACGGGGGCGCCATTTAGAGGCAATCCGAAAAAATGGACTGGTGCTGGAGAGCCGTCATGGGACCTTTGCCATTCCGGTAGAGGCGGAGGATGCAGAGCACTGTACCTGCCGGCCAGATGTGATCCTGCTGTGTATCAAAGGGTACTCCCTGGCGGAGTCTATCCCGGCATTGAAGCAGTTGTGTGACGCACATACCATTGTGATCCCGATCCTGAATCTTTACGGGACGGGGAGCCGGCTCCAGCCGGAGTTAGCTCCAGCCTTGGTGACAGATGGGTGTATCTATATCGCCGCAGAGATCAAGGCTCCGGGAACCATCCACATGAGCGGGGATATTTTCCGGGTGGTGTTTGGGCCTAGGACGCCGGAGGAGTACCGTCCGGAACTGGAGCAGGTGGCCCGGGATTTGAATGAGTGCGGCGTGGAGGCTGTCCTTTCCCAGGATATCCAGCGGGATGCCCTGATGAAGTTCTCTGTGGTGTCCCCCATGGCGGCTTGCGGCATTTATCACGATGTCAAAGTGGCTGGGATGCAGGTCCCGGGGCAGATCCGGGAGGACTTCAAAGCGTTGGTAGGGGAGATCGGGGCCCTGGCTGAGGCTATGGGACATCCCTTCCCAGAGGATCCGGTGGCCAGGAGTTTGGCCATTCAGGATGCCCTGGATCCGGATGCATCCACTTCGCTGAAGCGCGATTTGGATGCAGGTAGGCCCTCTGAGGTAGATGGCCTGATTTTTGAGGTGGTGCGCTTGGGCCGGAAGTACGGGGTTCCTACTCCCATGTACAGCCGGGTGGCAGCCAAGCTTGGTTTCCATCCAGAGGAGGGCTGACTATGCTCAACACCACGCTGTGCTACATCCGCCGGGGAGGGGAGTACCTGATGCTCCACCGGGTCAAGAAGAAGAACGACCTGAACCAGGATAAGTGGATCGGGATCGGAGGCAAGTTCGAGGATGGGGAGAGTCCGGAAGACTGCCTGCTTCGGGAAGCTCGGGAGGAGACTGGGCTTACCCTCACTGACTATCGGTATCGGGGAATCGTCACCTTCGTTTCTGACCGGTGGCCGACGGAGTATATGCATCTCTTTACGGCTGACGGATTTACTGGCACACTGAAGGAGTGCGACGAGGGAGAGCTGGAGTGGATCCCCAAGGAGCGTCTGCTGGAGCTGCCCCATTGGGAAGGGGACGCTATCTTCCTGGCCCTGCTGGACCGGGAGGAGGAGCCGTTTTTCTCCCTCAAGCTGCGGTATGAGGATGAGACGCTGGCAGAGGCGGTACTCAATGGTGCCCAACTAAAGGGCGGGGCAGCGGATTGAGTTGCAGACGAAGGACTTTGGATATAAAAAAGGGTAAGAAAGCCGCCCGCCGGGGATGTGAGATCCACACCTCCGGCGGGCGGTTATTTATTTTATGAATTTGGATTTCCGTCGCTGGATACAGGAAGGAGAGATTTGCGCTTGAGCAGAAAGAGGGTGAGGGTAGAGGTGCTGGCTAGAATATCGGCGATCGGTTCGGCGATGAAAATACCGAGCACATTCCCGGTGAGACGGGGCAGCAGGAGGGCCAGAGGAACCAGGAGGATCACCTTGCGCAGCAGGGCGAGGAACAGGCTGGTGCGGGCCTGCCCAAGAGCCATGAAGGTGGACTGACAGGCCAGCTGGGCGCCGAAAGCCCAAATACCGCCAAAGAAGATTGGCATGACTTGTGAGACCAGACGGATCGTATCCTCCTGCGGAGTAAAGATGCGAGCCAAAAGACCGGGAAACAGGATCACGGCGAGAAAAGCGGTGCAGGTGGCAGTCAGGGTGACGGTGAGCAGGCGCTGGAAAGTGCGGCGGACTCGGGTGTAGTTGCCTGCGCCATAGTTATAGCTCATAATGGGCTGGGTTCCCTGGGTGATGCCCTGGATGGGCATGACGATCATCTGCATGATGGACTGCATGATGGTGAGGGAGCCCACATACAGGTCACCTCCGTAGGTCTGAAGGCCTGTATTGAGTACCACGGTAACTAGGCTCTCGGTGGACTGCATGATAAAGGGGGCCACGCCCAGGGAGGCGATGCGGCCAATGACCTGGACATTGGGACGGAGGTTGCTCCGGCGGATGCGCAGGCCGCTGTGCCTGCTGCACAGGAATCCCAGGACCCAGCAGGCGCTTACCGCTTGGGAGAGGATGGTGGCCAGTGCCGCACCCTGGACACCCCAGCCCAGCAAAAAGATGAAGATGGGATCCAGAATGATGTTGAGGACCGCACCGATCAGAACGCTGAGCATGGCCACCAGCGCCTTTCCCTGGGCGCTGATAAAGCTGTTCAGCCCTAGTGCCAGCTGGACGAATATGGTTCCCAGCAGATAGATACGGATATAGTCCACCGCGTAGACAATGGTGGCGTCTGAGGCACCAAAAGCATACAAAATAGGTTCTTTGTAGATGCTGAAGCCCACTGTCAGCAGCAGGGAAGCTGCCAGCAGGAGGATCAGGGAGTTGCCCAAGATCCGCTCGGCTTCATCCCTTCGTCCGGCGCCCAGACGAATGGATGCCAGGGGGGCGCCGCCCTGTCCGGCGAAGGCGGCGAAGGCGGAAACTAAGGTGATGATAGGAAACGTGATGCCTACACCGGTGAGGGCAGTGCTGCCCACCTCAGGGATATGTCCAATATAGATGCGGTCTACGATGTTATATAGCATATTGATCAGCTGAGCCGCCACTGTGGGTACGGCCAGCTTCAGCATGAGCCGTCCAATGGGAGCGGTGGCTAGCTGTTCTTCTGTTTTATGGGTCTCAGACAAAAAACTCACTCCTCTTGTGAAATATAGTTCAGTATAGCACAATTTGACGGAAATAAAAAGAGAAAGTGTTGGAACAGTAAAAACGACAAAAAGTAGACTTAAGGAAGAGAAACGATTGTTTAATTTTTTGTTAAAGGAGTCTGAACTACTTGCAAGACAACACTAATTGTGAAATAATAAGAATATCCGAACCTGAAGCGTATCAAAGGAGGAAATCCAATGAAACGAAAAAAGACATTTTCACAGGAAGAACTGCGTTACTTAAAACTTTTGGCCCAGCAGTACCCAACGGTACAGGCTGCCAGCAGTGAGATCATCAATCTTCAGGCTATTCTAAACCTGCCCAAAGGCACAGAGCACTTCCTCTCTGATGTCCATGGGGAGTATGAGGCATTTCTCCACATTTTGAATTCCTGCTCTGGTGTTATTAAGGAAAAGGTGGATGATTTGTTTGCTGCGACCATCTCCCGTTCCGACCGGGATGAGCTTTGTACACTGATCTATTACCCGGAGGAGAAGCTGGAACAGCTCCACCAGCTGCTGCCGGATATGAATGAGTGGTACCGCATCACCTTACACAGGCTCATCGAAATCTGCCGCTGGGTGTCCTCCAAATATACCCGCTCGAAGGTGCGTAAAGCCCTGCCTAAGGATTACGCTTATATCATTGATGAACTGCTCCACACCCACTATGATGAGGCGGATAAGCGGGATTATTATGAGAATATTATCAACACGATCATCGACCTGGGGCAGGCAGACCGGTTCATTGAGGCAGTTTCTCTGGTGATCAAGCGTATGGCGGTGGACCACATGCACATTGTGGGTGACATCTTTGACCGTGGGCCCCGGGCGGATATTATCATGGAATCTCTGCTGGAATACCACAGTGTAGATATCCAGTGGGGTAACCACGATATCCTTTGGATGGGGGCGGCCTGTGGCTCCCGTACCCTGGTGGCCACAGTGCTGGCCAACTCAATCCATTACAACAACCTGGAAGTTATCGAGACGGGGTACGGCATCTCCCTGCGTCCACTGTCCGTGTTTGCCAATGAGGAATACCGAGACTGCGACGTCCATCGGTTTGCGGTGAAGCTTACCGGGCCGGACGCCGACCAGTACAGCGAGAAGGATAAGCTGCTCTCTGCCCGGATGCACAAGGCCATCACCATCATCCTGTTCAAGCTGGAGGGGCAAAAGCTGCTCCGTCACCCGGAATACGATATGGCTGACCGGCTTCTGCTGGACAAGATCGACTATGAGAACCGCTGCATTACCATTGGGGATATCACCTATCCTCTGGAGGATACTGATTTCCCCACAGTGGACCCGAAGGACCCCTATACCCTCACACCGGAGGAGGAAAGTGTGATCAATCAGCTCACCGCCTCCTTCCAGCGCAGTGAGAAGCTGCAAAAGCACATCCGATTCCTGTACTCCAAGGGAAGCCTCTATAAGGTATTCAACGGCAATCTGCTCTTCCATGGCTGTGTTCCCATGACAGAGGATGGGCAGCTTCTTACCTTCACATTGGGCGGAAAGGCTCGTAGCGGCAAAGAGTTTTTTGACTTTGCGGACACTGCTGCACGGCAGGCATATTATCACAAGCCGGGTTCCCCGGAGCGGCAGCAGGGGATGGATTTCCTCTGGTTCCTGTGGGCGGGACGAAACAGTCCCATCTTCGGGCGTAACCGCATGACCACCTTTGAGCGTCGGCTCATTAAGGATGAGTCTGCCTGGACAGAGCCTAAAAATGCCTATTACACCTATTATCAAGACCCTGCAGTATGTGATGCACTGCTGAAGGAATTCGGCTTGGAGGGACCACACTGCCATATTATTAACGGCCATATTCCGGTGAAGTCTAAAAAGGGGGAGAGCCCCATCAAGGGTGGCGGCAAGCTGTTGGTGATCGACGGCGGTTTCTGCAAGGCTTATCAGCCGACGACCGGCATTGCGGGCTATACCTTGATCTACAACTCTTGGGTGCTGCGGCTGGTTTCCCACCAGCCCTTCTGTGGCCGAAATACCGCCATTGAAGAGAATGTGGATATTGCCAGCAGCTCTGAGGTGTTTGAGCGTATGGAGGCCCGAATCAAGATTGCTCAGACTGATGTGGGTAAAAAACTCCAGGCCCAAGCGGATGCGCTGCGGGATCTACTGGAGGCATACCGGGCTGGTGCGGTACTGGAGGACCACCGAGAATAAGGCAGATGTTAAAGCGGTGAGCCATCGATGCCGCCGTATAGAGAAGCCCCGACCGCGCGCTTCTGCCGCACGGTCGGGGCTTTTTTGTTCAGGAGGCTGATGCTGCTGGATCTGTGAGGTCTAGACCGTACTCGCCAATCTCCAGAGAGCCGTCTTTTAAGGAGATAAATGGGGAGAACTCCGCTGTGCCTTCTGGACTGGAGAGGAGGATAGTGGCATCGGGAAAGATATCGCTGATGTTACACTGGATGAGGAACGGACGGCAGTCGGGTTCCTCATAAACGAGCGAGGAACTGGAAGTGTTGATGTCATTTTGGTAGAGAGATAGATGAGTATCCGGATAGCGGGGAATCACCAGATAGTAGTCGCCGGAAGAGAAATAATGGATGGGCAGCTGGGTGTTGTCCAAGTAGTGCTCTGCATAAAAGGGCAGAGTATCTGTATAGCTTTGAAAGCCAAGATGGGCCACGGCATAAAGCTGCCTATCTGTAAACGGGATACTGTCCTCTGAACTGGCGGAGGGAGGAAGATTAGATGCATTTGGGAGAGGGGCGCAGCCAAATAAGAACGCGCAGGACAGGACACATGCAGTTTGAAGCAGACTGTATTTCATGGTGATTTTCCTCCACAGGTGTCAGAAGTATAAAATGAAGAAAACCACGACATTAGTCGTGGTTTTCTTTCTGGTGGAGACAACAGAACTCGAATCAGAATTCTTTAAGTGTGTAATCCGTTGCGGCTCTAGGAGAATCTGCTATCCTACTTTCACATTTCCACCAGGTTTTCCACCACTACCATCAAGAAGGGCGATACTTTTGTGCAGAGTTTCACTGTCTTTGTGCGTATAAATATTTGCTGTTGTTTGAATATCAGCGTGGCCCATCAACTCCTTTGCCACGTTGATAGACACTCCAGCGCGTTGGAGATCTGTACAGAAGGTATGTCGCAGACAATATGGAGTGAGGTCATCCGCAACAGGGCCGGACTCCTCTTCCATCTCTCTGATGAAACTGTTCCACATCCGCCTCATGCTGCTTTCGTTTTGCACAGTTCCGGCCTTGGTGGGGAATACCAATGAGAACGGTTTCCCACGGGACTCCAAGAGGTGTGGAAGCAGAGCGGCGTGTATTGGAATGTCCCGGACACCGGAGGCGGTCTTAGGGCCTTTGATGGTTCGGCTTCCGCTTTCTTTGGCGGCATGAACGTGGATCTCATTATGCTCAAAATCCACATCAGCCCAGGTAAGTGCAGCGGTTTCTCCCGGACGCATTCCAGTATAGAGCAGGGTGAGTATCCACAATCCAGCCCTGTGATGTTGAGAAATTCTCAGGATTGCAGTTCGTTCTTCTTCCGTGATGGAGCGCCGCCGGCCTTTGGTGACAGTTGGAAGTGACAGCAGTTCCGCCGGATCGTATGGGATCAGGCGAGACTGACGAGCCCGTTTAAACATCTCCTGTAACAGCATCCTCAGTTTTTTGACATGGGATGCGGACCGGCCGGCCTCTCCGTTTAAGATCCGCTGAAGGTGGACGTCACGCACATCTTTTATTTTCATGTGACCAATGGAACTTCTGATGTACCCATTATATTTTTCGTCGTACATGGCAAGAGATTTTTCGGTCAAGCCCGTCGGTTTTTTGTACAGCTCCATCCACTGCTTATACCAGGCGTTGACCGTCATGGATCCTGATACAATCTCTTCTCCCCTTTTGACCGCCGAAAGCTTTTCTGCCAGCTTGGTCATGGCCTCCAGTTCGGTTTTCCCTGTGGCCTCATACTTCTTCCCGTTGTACCGGGCGGTCTTTCTAATGTATTCGCCCATTGACAATGCCTCCTATTCATTTTAAAATAGAAGGGCAGGTGACCCGCAAAAGTTCCTGCCCCTTTTCCCTGCTCTGGTGCGCCAACACCGGGGCGGGGATTTTTATTTAAGGATTACACACGCCGCACGGCTTATATCCAGCGGTAATAGCTTCCTCTTCGGTGTCAAACCAAATCTCGTTTTCCTCTGAGATCTTTTCGGCGAATCTGCACCCAGGCAAGTGGTATTTATCAGACTCTAAGCTACCGACATATTTCCCGCTGTCTTTTACGTCTGGATCATTAGGTTTTTCCTGTGAATCTGAGTTCTCTGGATTTCGAGCGTTAACGATAGCCGTAAACTCGTCCACATATTTTACATTGGGGGGATATGTAGCAAGATTTGCGATCCCATCCTCCAACAGAGTTTTATTGTACATCTTGCCATCAACCCAAACATAGGCAAGGAGCCGGCCATATTGGTCTCGCTGCTGGACATCAAATTCCAGTTCGACCTGCTTCCCCTCTAAGTGTTTCTTTGTGTACTCGGAAGCAGACACGCCTGCTTCAGTGTTTTTCGAACTGTCTGGATGCACACTTTCTGGAGTATCAACACCAATCATCCGCACTTTTTCTTCATTGCCATTATAATTGACTACAATGGTATCTCCATCGATCACGCGGACAACATCATAAACCTGGGTGGCGATCCGGACTGTTGATGTGCTTCCGTCCCAGTAGACCTTTGCGCCAAACGCCTCAGAAACAAACCAGGCCGGGACCATCGTTCGATTGTTTACAATCATGGCTGGAGTATCCAGGGTAATTGCCTTATCATTGACATAGGCGGTGGTATTGTCGATTTGTAAAACTACTTTTGTTCCGTCTTTCTCCCCAGTCGCAGTCTTTGTGGCTCCGTCCCAGGTCACTTTTGCACCAAGAGCGTTGAAAATGTGACCAATTGGGACCATGGTTCGGTTGTTGATGATCTGAGCAGGGACATCGGTAACCAATGGCGCGCCGTCAAAATAGAGATTCAAGGCGCTGGCACTGACTGTCATTGACAGTGCGATGCAAGTAGACATCATGATTGCAAGCAATTTCTTTTTCATGTTGTATTCCTCCTGTTTATTTATATGTTCTGCCCTCCGGCAGTTGGATCAGAAATACAATTCTGGGTTCAGATTTCCGTATGTGTAAAAGCATACGGCCTTTTTCATGAAATCCTCTGATACATTAAACTGTTCTGCTAGTTCCCAAATTTCAGTTCGGCCGGCAGCAATCTCTTGGTCATAATATTCTTTTGGAACCAAATGCTTTATCGCCCATTTATCCGCACGATGCTCATGCTTCTTCCGGAGATCTCGAGCTGCCCAGCGGTTGTAAAAACTCCCGGTTACGCAGTGCCCTAGCTCATGTGCCAAGTGTACTCGGCGGTCTGCTTCTCCGTCAACCACATCACAATCCATTCCGATGTAGCATCTGCCTGCATCTGATTGGATGCACATAGATCCGTTTTCTGGAATGGCCAACAATATGATAGGAATATTTCTATCCTTAGCCACCTGGTACAATTCATATGTTTCCATGTTTATTCCTTCTTCTTTTCCGCCTCCTCCCGAAGTTTGACCATCTGGGCGAAGCGTTTTACCTCATCGTACATGGCATCGGTGATTTCACCATCGCCCCCGAACAGAGCGAATTTAATATCGTTGTCGCTGACTTTGCGTTCACCCTCCGGGGTGGGTGCTTTTTTTATTTCTTCACCAGTCAAGAGATAATCGGTTGTGACACCAAAGTAGTCGGCAATTTTTGTTGCTGTTTTAATGGAAATTCCTTCCCTTCTCCCTTTTTTCAAATCCCCAATGCTTCCTCTACTTATTCCAAGATCGTTACACATCTTTCCTGGTTTTATCCCTTTATTTGAACATAAGGAAGCTATCCTATCGTACAATTCGCCCATATTCAAGTACTCCTTTTTGGTTATAACAACAAAAGTACTCAATATAGCACAAAATGCTTGACTTGTACTCGTGACAGTACTAAAATACAAACATGACAAGCGCTCAAATGAGTACAATGTTTGGTGGTGCTTACATATTAGTACAATATTAAGTACTTGTCAACAGCAAATATAAGGAGGGAGGTATTTTCGTGGATTCGTGCAAATTCACGTCGTTTGGTTTGTGCGTAAAGACGGAGCTGCTAAAGCGTGGAAAGACACAGAAGTGGTTGGAGTCTGAAATCACAAACCGGACGGGGCTTTTTGCGGACAGTGGGTACATGGACAAAATTCTGAAGGGGAAGCGCAATGCCCCCAAGATTGTCCAGGCTATCTGCGATATTTTAGAGATCCAGAATTACAATCAAGATACCAGAGCAGAAGTCCGATAAACCGGACTATTCAAGAAGGGGGTGAGAGAGATGGACGAAGCCTATATGCGGAAAATGCAGGGCATCAATGTTGTGATGGCGCAGGAGCTTCCTCAGCAGATCCGCGATATGCTGATTGGAAAAGGCCTTACGCTGACCCAGGCAAAGGCGGTCCTGGATCGGGCGAAAGAACTTTTGGAGTTTGCTGTTATTTAGAATGGCAGTGTTTTCGATAGGAGGGAAACCATGGACAACAAACTGAATGAGTATAAGCGGCTGCTGGATGGCTCCGGGACCAAGTTTAAGGAGCTGGCCCTGGATCGTGCGGCGCATGACCCGGCGCTGTCTCTTCTGGATCTCAAGGAGCTGGTGGAGTTTGCGTATCCGGATCCGGCGTAACGGGCAGTCCGATAAACAGGACTGGAAGGGAGGGGAGGAGATGGAAAATAAAAAAAGCGCCGAACAATCGACGCTTGGTGATGAACTGGACAAGATTCTCGGCACAGATGAGTTCAAGTCGCTTGGGCAGGACATTGCACTGGTAATCGCGGAGCACAAGTTGACAGGGAAGCCCGAGATCTGCGAAAAAGTCTTTCGCTATATGTCGCTTGTGGTTTTTGGCTGGAACTGGGTGTAGAGAGCGCAGGATTTATAATCTTTGCAGAACATGAAGAGGTGATAAGATGAGCCGATACACAACCAGCGCACAGAGTGCTATGGGGCGTGAGGTTGCCGAAAAGCGCCGCCTGATGTATGAGCGGCACGGTGGGGTGATGTCTCCCACGGACGTGGCCAGGGAGGCCGGTTATTTTGCCCGGGCGGTCAATGGGGACCGGTGGGCGGAGGAGCACGGGATCCCGGCAATCCGGATGGGTCCCAGGAAGAGGGGCTATGAGACGGATCTAGTAGCGAAGGCCATTGTGCAAAGCCGCGGAATGGTATAAAAACGCCCCGCCGGATGAGCAGATCCGACAGGGCTGCAAACCTAATCGATTGCGCCGACTAGGCTTGTTGGAACAAGTGTACTACTTTTCCTTCGAGCCGTCAAGAGCAAGGAGGAAAATTTATGCTGAATGATAACAGCACCGCTCGTGAAATCGAGCAGCAGAATGCAAACACAAAACTCCACATGGACCGGCTGAACCAATCTCTGTATGATGTGACCTTTGGCGACATGGTCAAGCTGATGGGCAATACTGTGGCTGTTATGTCAAAGATTTTGGATCGGTGGGCAGAAAGAGAGGATAACAATGAGAACCGCGTATGAGATCGTGCGGCGGATCGCGGAGACGGCCATGAGCCGCCACGGGCTGGACGCCAGGAAGCTGGCCGGCGCGGCGGGGATCAGCGAGAAGAGCATGGGTAAGCTCCTGCGGGACGAGCCTGTCCGGCTGGATCAGGAGCAGTATTTTAACCTGTTTGTCCTGGGCGGGGCGATAGAACTGGGAGAGGTGATGAAATGAATCAGACGAGGAATGAGCGGAAGCAGCGGGCGCAGGAGTTGGTGTGGATCGCGCTGGTCACCGCGTTTTTGTTCGGCGTGTTTGCGCTGGGCATGAGCGTTGGGATCTGGCTGGTGGAGGTGGCGTGATGTTTACGCCGGAAGAGTTGGCTGAGATTGCAGCCGCCGATGCGGAGATCGAAGCGGAGTTCCGCCTGACGCAGGAGGATCTGGACCGGAGCCGTGAGCTGGACCGGGAGGCGAAGTTCCGAGCCCTGCCTATGGAGAAACAGAAGGTGGCCGCACAGCAGAAGGCCTACCGGGAAGCCAACCGGGAGAAGCTGGCCGCTCAGAAGAAGGCCTACTACGAAGCCAACCGGGAGAAGGTGGCCGCACAGCGGAAGGCCTACCGGGAAGCCAACCGGGAGAAGGTGGCCGCACAGCAGAAGGCCTACTACGAAGCCAACCGGGAGAAGCTGGCCGC
>JAYCWP010000008.1:0-22316 GCA_037257225.1 Lawsonibacter sp. | reverse complement strand
CACTTATATCCATAACCCCATACTGTATTCACATAAGTCGGCTTTGTGGGGTTGTTCCCCAGAGGCACAGCCTATGGGGGCCCCGGCTTTTTTCTGCTCGGGCGGAATAAATCCGCCCTCCGCCAAGGTTTTGGCATCCGGCCAAAACGCTTGTACGCGCTCACGCACGCCCTGCTCCGCAGGGTGAGGACAACCCCGCAGACTGCCCCCGTTTCAACTGCCCCACTTATATCCATAACCCCATACTGTATTCACATAAGTCGGCTTTGTGGGGTTGTCCTCGATCTTGATGCGCAGGCGGCGGATATTCACATCTACAATTTTCAGCTCTCCGAAATAGTCCTTTCCCCACACCGCATCCAGGATCTCCTCCCGGGACAATGCCTTTCCCGGGTTTTCCATAAACAACTTGATGATCCCATACTCCACCTGGGTAAGCTTTACCCTCTGGCCATTCTTCTCCAGGGTACGATTGCGGGTATTCAAACGGAAAGGAGCCTCCACGATCTCATCCAGGGAAGCCACTTCATCCTCACCACCAGTGCGGCGGAACAGGGCATCTACCCGTGCAGTCAACTCTGCGGGCGAGAATGGCTTTGTCACATAGTCATCTGCTCCGGTCATTAGGCCAGTGACCTTATCCATCTCCTGAGTCCGTGCGGTCAGCATAATAATCCCGATCTTATTATCCATCGCCCGGATCCGGCGGCAAACCTCGAACCCGTCAATTCCCGGCAGCATGATATCCAGCAGAGCCACCTTGATGCTGGGGTTCGCTTTCAGCGCTGCCAGCGCCTCCTCCCCGGTGCCAGCCTCGATGGTCTCATAGCCCGCGCGCTTCAGATTGATCACGACGAAACTGCGGATATTTTCCTCGTCTTCCAATACCAATACTTTTCTCATATCTGTCTCCTTGTCACCATCATCAATCGGACCAACTGCTCTGGATCAGGTGGAAGGCAGCCTGAAGATCTGTGTCGCTCATGCCAAGTTCCCAACCACTGTCATAAACGGCGGCGGCGTATACCGCTCCCTCTTCTTCTCTTAGGATGAACCGGTTAGAGGCATCCGCCCGGTCAAATTGGCTGGTGAATTTGTAGATGACCAGGAAAGGCGTGGGCTCCTCGCCCTTTCCCTCCAGGTGATAAAAGATAACAGAGCGCTGTCCAATAGAATCTCGCCGCCGCAGGGTGATTTCATCTTTCCACTCCTCCGGCACAATCAGATACCAGCCATCCGCCACATTGTGATATGTGGTGCACACCATCGTCTTTTTTCCTGTACTGCTGTACTGGCTCCAATCGATCAGCCAGAAGTCAGAAGCAGAGGTGTCTCCACTGCTTGGCAGCGGGACAGGGGTAGGCAATTCCAATACACCATCTCCGTTGACATCAGTGGGTTCCAGATCTACATATCGGTCCAGCATCTCCCGGCTGACCCCTGTCTCATCCAAACTCAGATTTTTCAAATTTCCATTCTGATAGGTCACCACATCCACCACATGGTGCCCATCGGCCAGTTCACTCGAGACATACAGTGCCCGAACCGGCACATCTCCATCCTCTTTGATGAAGTTGGTCTCTACCCCGTTCTTTTCCACACTGGAAATCCCCATAGACAGGGGCGCAGAGGCCCGGACCATAAAGGATCCATCCCGCCAGCCATATAGATCCACTGCACTGTTAGTCCCGGCCTTATCCACCCGAACTACAGCCAGTTCAGTCCTGGTGTCCTGATCCAGATCATACAGCGCATAGTCATCATATACAGTGGTCATCCACTCAGTGGCCCGCAGGGCCTCCCGGTCTGGGATGCCCTTTGTGGAGGCACTTCCCGCCGGGGCACTGGCCGCATACTGAAGGCTGCGTACCATCGCCTCCTCCAGGGAATACGTCCCAAGTAAATAGACACCCGTACTCATCTGCCAACTGACCACAACTTCCTTGCAGCCGCTGCCGTTCAGATCAGCATAGTCCACCCGGTAGATGGCGGTCCCGTTTCCCTCCACCATCGCACTGACGGTGTAAGTATCCTCCGCTGTCCGGGTAAAAAAGTAGATTTTCAGGGGCTTCTCTGCCTCAGACACCCGAAAAAATGTTACGGCGGTCTCCCGCTCCCCATCCCGGTCCAGGTCCTGGAGTTGAATCAGGGCCGTGTTGTCCCCACTCATCACAGAGACGTCCTCTACCTCCACCCCATACTCCTGGGCTAGGGCATCCTTCACATTTCGAATGGTCTGAGTCAGACTCAGGTAGTCCGCCGACTGCTCTGGACTCTGATACAGGTCCTCCGGCTCCCGAAAGAAGCAGCCGGACAGGGTCAGCAAAAGCATCAGAAGGATCGCCCCGCTCTGCCAATATTTTTTCATGCCGCCCACTCCTTTCCCAAAAGAGTCGCTCAAGATCCCTCCCCCTGCTGTTCCGTCTTTCCCATCTGAAGAGGCTGGGTAATCCAGGCCTGGCCGGAGGCCAAGGAACTGTCCACCAGAAAGAGATCTAGATCACACACAGTGCGTATAGATAATGGTATCATACCATAAAGGCACAGTAAAAGCAAAAGAATCCGGATTTTTGTTTCCTAAAAAATGAGGGCCGCAGCCCATCTCGATCAGGACAGGCTGCAGCCCAGCAGCAGATGCGCAAGATTCTGTTTTAAGACGACTGCGGCAGGGTAACAATTGCTTTGAACAGGTCTCCGTCCACCGCCAGTTCAAAGGTCCCGCCCTGGAGTTCTGTCAGGCTCCGTGCTATGGACAGCCCCAGGCCGGAGCCCTCGGTGCTTCGTGACTCTTCTCCTCGAACGAAGCGCTCCAACAGCCGCTCCGGAGGTATATTCAACGCCTCCCGCGAGATGTTCTTCACTGACAGGCTTACACTCCCCTTGCCCCGAACCAGTTCGATATAGACCCGAGTTCCCTCCAGAGCATACTTGGCACAGTTGGACAGCAGATTGTCGATGACCCGCCACAGGTGCCGGCCATCAGCATAGACATAACTCTCTCCTTCCGGCACCGTGCACACCACAGTCAGCTGCTTTTCCTCCAGCTTTTCTTCATACTCCCCCAGTGCCTGATCCAGCAGCTGAGCCATCCCGATCTTCTCCCGGTTCACCGCCAGCACTCCTGTGGACGCCTTGCTGGCCTCCACCAAATCCTCTGTCAATTTTTTCAGCCGCTGGGATTTCCGGTCCAGCACCTCGATATAAGTTTTGGCCCTTGGATCTGTCTGATCTGTGGTTTTCAAAAGATTGACATAGTTGATAATAGAAGTCAGGGGAGTTTTCAGATCATGAGAAACATTTGTGATCAATTCTGCCTTGAAGCGCTCACTCTTCATCTGCTCGTTCACTGCGGTGGTCAGTCCGCCGGAGATATTATTCAGCGCTTCGGCATGTCCTCTCAGGTCCGCTGGCAGATGGGCTGTCTCGATCTGGTGGTTCAGATTTCCGGTAGCAATGATTTCCGTTCCCTTCCGCACCCGTCCGAAGCCAGCGGACCACCAGCAAAGGCCCATGAGCACCACCAGGTTCACCGCCGCTCCAGGCAGAGGATACCAGTAGCGGAAGGGCCAAAGATGGTCTACCGCAAAGACCGTCGCCAGATACAGAAAAAAACACGACAATGTTTTCCAGGTAAGAGGAAGTTCATGGAAAAAGGCAGTAAACCTCTTCCACAAAATATGTGCCAGTCTGCACAGCAAAGTCGTCCGAGCCAATACCCGGATCTTCAGGCGCACTATGATTGTCCGCAAAAAGGCCGCAGTCAGCATCAGCCAGGCTGTTACAGCTACGGTACCCAAAGCACACAGTGTATCCAAACGCCCACTGTCCATCTGATACTCCGCCCAGATCCAATCAGTCTCAAACTCGGTCAGCAGCACTAGAAGCAGCGCCGTTCCACCGACAAGCAGCAGAGCCCACACCTCAGTAAAGATCCGATCCGGCCAAGCCAGCACCTCCTCCCCATCTACCCTGCCTCCTGAGGCCCATAGCAGAAATACCAGTAGTCCGGCAGCGACAGCAGCAAAGCTCAGCGCAAGGGTCAGATAGAAGGCAAAATTCATCTGACAGCGGGCAAACTCCTGCTCTAGACGTGAAAATTCATCCTGGACCTCCATCCGGTCCGGCTTCAGCACCCCGCAGCGGAGCACCACGCTATCCTCCCCTGCCTCTGTGGCAGGTATACTGTAGATCAGGGCTCCATCCCCCTCGATCATCGAAAATTCTGGAATCATCTCAGACTCCAAAACCACCTGTCCCACTCCGGAAGCGGTCAGCCGCCGATAGAACACCTGAGACACCAGAGCCTCCAGGCCGGACTCTCCCTCCAAATTACCAAGCAGCACCTGGCTTCCATCCGAGCTCAGGACCTGATAGCGGAAGCTGGTCTGCTTTGAGTCCAACTGTTCCCCCAGTTGTGCCAACCGCTCCCGACAGGTCTGCCGGTCAACATAATCCAATGTATCATCCTTCAGCTGAAGCTGACAGGACAGCAGTTCCAGCACCTGCTGTTCCCGTTCTTCTACCATCTGCGCAAACACACCGGTCTCTCTGGCCCCATCCAGTCCCTGGCACCAGCCCCCCCGCAAACAGTGAAATCCAAAAAACACTGCTCCGCTGACTACGGCTAGAAATAGGATCCAGGCTCCTGTACGGATAGGCAGGCTGTCCCGCAGCTTTTTCACTCAGAATCCCCCCTTATCCATTTTGTAGCCCAGCCCCCATACCACCTTCAAATATCTCGGATCCGCAGGGTCGATCTCGATTTTTTCCCTCAGGTGCCGGATATGGACAGCCACCGTGTTCTCCGAACCGTAAGCCGGGTCGTTCCATACCTGCTCATAGATTTGAGCAGAGGAGAACACTTGCCCTGGATGCGTCATCAGCAAACGCAGGATATTATACTCGATGGGGGTCAACGCCACAACATCTCCGTCCACCGTCACCTGCTTGGCCCCATCATCCATCGCAATAGGGCCAACGGTCAGCAAACCAGGGCCCTTTTCTGCGCCTCCCAGAGAGGTGTACCGCCGCAGCTGACTCTTCACCCGGGCGATGACCTCCAGTGGGTTGAAAGGCTTTGTAATATAGTCATCCGCACCAATATTCAGTCCCAGGATCTTATCCGCATCCTCGCTCTTGGCCGTAAGAAGGATGATGGGGATATTGCTCCCCTCCCGCAGCCGGGCAGTGGCCCGGATCCCGTCCAGCTCCGGCATCATAATGTCCATCAGGATCAGGTGGACCTCATTCCGCTCCACTGCCTGGATGGCCTCCAGCCCGTTGTATGCTTTCAGTGTACGATAGCCCTCACTGGTCAGATAGATATCCAGTGCAGATACAATGTCCCTGTCATCATCACAGATCAGGATGGTGTGCATAACCTTTTGTCCCCTCTCCTTATTTGGATATTCTTCTGTTCTTTAGCATAGCACAGACTCTTTAAGATGCAAGGGCCAAAATCTTAAGAACTTCTGAATTTTCTCGGGTATCCAATCCAGTTCCCTCCTTCCAACCATGAAAAGCGGACGGCTCACGCCGTCCGTTTTTCATAGTCTCAATATAGAGCAAAAGTCAATCCTTTTTCTGCTCAGCCTTCTCTTGAATCCCCTTTGGCGCAACCATAATGCGAAGGTGGGATCCTTCTCCGCACTTGCCCTTCTCATCATTTACCTCGATGTCAAACCACATTTTCCGCCTCTCGATGGAACGTAGACGGGCCGTAGCACTCACCTTCATCCCCACGGGGGTAGGGGCCAAATGACGGCAATGGATCTCCGCCCCAACCGTGGTCATCCCCTCCTCCAGATAGGCCTTGGCCAGCTCCAGGGCTGCCGCCTCCATCAGGGCTACCATATTGGGGGTGGACAAGATCTTAGAGCCTGCGCTCCCAATGCGCTTGGCTGTCATCTCATCGGTGACCTTCCAGGTCAGCGTATATTCTGTTTGTTTTTCCATCACAGCAGTTCTCCCTTCCAGTCCTATTTGGATTTTTTTCAGTGTACCACAGTTCACCTCTCACTGTAAAGCCGGAACGGCCCGCTCTCTCCGACATTTTTGTGAGAACTGTCATATTTTTCTTTTCACTCACCAGCTATCATGTTATAATTATCTCATCAAGCATAGGGAGGGAACACTGTGCGGACACAGCTGAAAGCAGACCTGATGCTGGTTCTTGTCACCTTCTTCTGGGGGATCTCCTATCTTCTCACCGACCTGGCGCTAACAGAGGTCGGAGTGTTCAGCCTCAACGCCATCCGGTTCCTACTGGCCTTTTTGGTCGGTTGCCTGTGCTTTCTTCCCCGGCTGCTCCATCCCAGCGCTGCCACCTTCAAGGCTGCTATTGCAGCCGGAGCTGCCCTGTTCTGTGTGTACACTGCAACCACCTTCGGAGTCAAGTACACCAGTCTGTCAAACGCCGGCTTTCTGTGCGCCCTGCCGGTGGTATTTACTCCCCTACTGGACTTCCTGTTCTTCCGCCGCAGGCCCTCCCGAAAGCTGGCTCTGGTTCTGATCATGGCGGTAACCGGCATCGCGCTGCTCACCTTGTCTGATGATCTGCGCCCCGCTCTTGGGGATGTCCTATGTATCCTGTGTGCCCTATCTAATGCCATCTACCTTATCATCACAGAGCGTGCAGTAGCCCGTTCCGAAGTGAATGCCTTTCAGCTTGGGGTCTATCAGCAGCTGGTCACCGGCCTGGGGATGCTGGTTCTCAGTATCTTTCTGGAGGGGCCTGACCTCCCCAGAACCTCCGCTGTCTGGACCTCCGTCCTGGTGCTTTCTCTGTTCTGCACGGGGGCTGCCTTCCTGATTCAGTCAGTGGCTCTTCAGTACACAACCGCCTCCCATGTGGGTGTCATCTTCTGTCTGGAGCCGGTATTCAACTCCATCTTCGCCTTCTTTGTGGCCCACGAGGTTCTCTCCCCCCGGTCTTACGCGGGCGCAGCCCTGTTGATGCTGGGTATTTTGGTGATGGAGATAGACCTGTCCACTCTGCTTCGACCCCTTCGGCGGAAAAACTCCCGATCCTGACACAAAAACACGCGGGGCGCTGCCAACGGCAGCGCCCCGCATATTGTTTCCAGACTCTGAATCAGCCCTTGCTCTTGATGTACGCATCGATGGATTTCGCCGCATGCTTACCGGCGCCCATGGCCAGAATGACCGTGGCTGCTCCAGTAGCGGCGTCACCGCCGGCGAACACACCGGGCAGGCTGGTCTGACCGTTCTCATCAGCAGCCACACAGCCCTTCCGGGTCTTTTCAAGGCCCTCAGTACCCTTCGTACTCATAGGATTAGAGGACGTACCCAATGCCATGATGACTGCGTCAGCCTCCATCTTGAACTCACTGCCCTCCATGGGGACGGGGCGGCGGCGGCCGGATGCATCAGGCTCGCCCAGTTCCATCCGGATACAGGTCATGGACTGGACATGGCCCTTCTCATCCCCCTCGATGGAAATGGGATTGGTGAGCAAATCGAAGATAATGCCTTCCTCCTTGGCGTGATGGACCTCCTCGGCACGGGCAGGCAGCTCCGCCTCAGAGCGGCGATAGACGATATGGACCTCGGCTCCCAATCGCTTAGCGCACCGGGCAGCATCCATGGCCACGTTGCCACCGCCCACAACGGCCACTTTTTTATTGTGGAGGATGGGGGTCTCGCTGCCCTCCTGATAGGCCTTCATCAGGTTGATACGGGTAAGGTACTCGTTAGCGGAATAAACGCCCACCAGACCTTCGCCGGGGATCTTCATAAACATGGGCAGACCGGCACCAGAGGCAATGAACACCGCCTCATAGCCCCGCTCGAACAATTCGGGGATGGTGAGGACCTTACCAATCACCATATTCAACTCGATGTCCACCCCCATTTTCTCCAGGTTGGACACCTCCCGGGCCACAATGGCCTTGGGCAGACGGAACTCCGGAATGCCGTAAGTCAGCACGCCGCCGGCGGTGTGGAACGCCTCGAACACCGTGACGTCATAGCCCATGCGGGCCAGTTCCCCGGCGCAGGTCAGACCGGCAGGGCCAGATCCGATGATTGCCGTCTTATGGCCATTCTTGGGTGCGGTGGCTACATTCGCAATCCCCTGCTGGGCCGCCCAGTCGGCCACAAAGCGCTCCACCCGGCCGATGGCCACGGGCTCGCCCTTCACGCCCCGGACGCACTTGCCCTCACACTGGTTCTCCTGGGGGCATACGCGGCCGGAGATGGCAGGCAGTGCATTGGCATTGGACAGGATCTCATAGGCGGCAGCGATGTCGCCCTCCGCCACTTTGGCCAGGAAATCAGGGATGGGAATGCCCACAGGACAGCCGCTGACGCAAGCGGGGTTTTTACAGTGGATACACCGCTGAGCCTCGTTCATGGCCTGCTCCAGAGTATAGCCCTGAGCCACCTCCAGGAAGTTGGCATTGCGGACCTGAGGATCCTGCTCCGGCATGGGAGTCTTGGTCATCTGCATATTAGCCATTGAGGGCACCTCCTCCCAGGCGGCAGAGATGGTCTCTCTTCCGCTCTGCTTCAAACTCACGATAAGTGGCGTTGCGGGCGATTACCTCGTCGAAGTCCACCTGATGTCCGTCAAAGTCCGGACCGTCCACGCAGGCAAACTTCACCTCTCCGCCCACGGTGAGGCGGCAACCACCGCACATCCCGGTGCCATCGATCATAATGGGGTTCATGCTGACGGTAGTGGGGATACTGTACTTCTCGGTCAGCTTACAGGCAAACTTCATCATCATCAGAGGGCCAATGGCAAAAACGTGATCGAACTTCACCCCGCTGTTAATGAGTTCCTCCAGCTTGCCGGTGACGAAACCATGATAACCATAGGTACCGTCATCCGTGCAGATATGAAGGTCGGTGCAGGCGTGGGACATCTCCTCTTCTAGGATGACAATGTCTTTCGTCTTAAAACCGCCAATCAGATCTACCTGATTGCCTGCCTCGTGGAGGGCGCGGGCAACAGGCAGTGCAATCGCACAGCCCAAGCCGCCGCCCAGGACAGCCACCCGGCCCAGATCTTCCACATGGGTAGGCTCACCCAGTGGGCCCACAAAGTCGTGCAGACAGTCACCTTCGTTCAGCTGATCCAGGGCCAGGGTCGTACCGCCCACCTTTTGGAAGATAACGGTGATGGTCCCATTCTCCTGGTCCGCGCTTGAGATGGTCAGCGGAATACGCTCTCCATTCTCATCCACGCGCAGGATGATGAACTGTCCGGCCTTCGCCTTGGCAGCTATCAGGGGCGCATGGACAGAGATCTGGCTGATCTCTGGCGTAAGCACCTTCTTCTTCACAATTTGATACTGCTGTTTCACGGTTTCTCCTCCTCGAATCGCATTCAGTCGGCCGCGCCTTCTTGGAAACTGCGGTCTTCCCCTGCATTCAAATATCAATGCGCGGCCCCGCCGCGCAGGGACAACTAATTCAGAACAGCCGCCGGCGGCGGTATCCGCCACCCCTGCGTCCTCTCCCCCGGGACCGGATGGCCCAGCGCACCAACAGCACCACCGCAGCAGCGGCCAGCACCAACAGAGCCAGCGCAGCAAACCCGATCCAGTTCAGATGCCCCAGCAACTGCCCAGGGCTCCAGCTGTGGCTCACCTGCTTGCGGCCGTCCCCGCTGGACAGAGCATAGACATTGGGAACCCCCTTCTCGCCAAAGGAGCGAAGATAGGATGCCAAGGCATACCACTCTTTGATCTCGTTCCCATTACGATCCCGGAGGATGTGCTGAGAAAAGTCTGTTATTGGTTCTCCATGCTCATCCTTTGGCACAATGGACAGTATCTCGAAAGAACGCTCCTTCACTGTATCCAGCATTTGGGCGGAGTACATCCCGGTAACCACCCGGTAGAGCCGATCGTTCTCCAGGTCGCCCCATTCCTCCGACACCGTCACAGTACCGCCAGCATGAGTTTCCTGGCGGTCATCTATTTTCATACCGGTCACCCGGTTGAACAACATCCGGTGGGTATTGAAGCTGTACTGCACACCCGCCATATACAGCTGGGCCGCCGGCATCAGCGGTGTCACTGAGGCATCCACCTCGGCCACTGCCCGCAGTTCCTTCCCTGTCAGATAGCAGGACACCAGAGGGAACCCAGCGCTTCCATCCTCCCCCACACCCATAGACAGCACATCAAAGGCCATGGAGGCGGTGATTTCCCCAGGATACAGGGGCGCACGGAGTACGCCATCCGCAGTCACTGCCACAGTAGGTGTCTTCGTATCAAAGCCAGCCATCTGCTCCGCAGCCCACAGGTAGGAGTCTGCGGTCAGCTCCCCCAGGGCGCTGCCCATCTGCACCCCAGGCTCCGGAGTAGGCAGGTCAAAGTTCAGCTTAGTAAGCTTCTGATCATAGGTCATCCCATATGGAGCCAGATACCTGCTGCTCACCTGGCCCTTCCATCCCTCGATCAAAGCGGAAACTTCCTGGTCGTTCTGCACTGTCCCGTCAATGGGGATCAGCCGGTAATCCGTCACAGTCTTATTTCCTGTCTCATCCCATGACAGAGTGACAGATCCCAAGTTCTTCCCATACTCTCCGGCAGAGACAATATAGGTCTCACCGGCCAGGATAGGTTCCTCCAGCGTGGTGTGGCTGTGCCCGGAGACGATCAAATCGATCCCATCTACCGCTCGGGCCAACTCCTCATCTTCTGAAGGGCCGTCCACATTGGTCCCGCCGTGAGACAGACAAATGATGACTTGGGCCCCCTGTTCCTCCAGCCGATCTACGCACCGACGGGCAGCTTTAACTGGATCCTCCAGAACAAAACCGGATGTAGGGGCGCAGGAGTGTGCATCCTGACCCATCAGGCCAAAGACTCCATAGGTCACTCCGCCCCGCTCCAAAAGCATAGACTCTTCTACCCCGTACGCAGCCATCGCACGTTGAAGATCCAACCGGTGCAAGTTGTCCTCCGCAGGCCGATAGTTGGCTAAGAGCAGCGCCGGAGTCTTCTCACCGCTCCGGCGGGCAGCTGTAAGCATCTCACCAAAGCCAAGGCCAGTATAGTCAAATTCATGGTTGCCAGCTGTCACTGCGTCATAGCCCATGACACCCATAGTACGCAGTTCCGCTGCCTTAGTGGTATACAGACTTTGGATCAGAGAACCAACTGAGAAGTCCCCGCCGTCTACAGTCAGTGCCTCAGGGTGGGCAGCTCGTTCCTTTTTCAGCACAGAAGCCAGTCTGGCATAGCCCCCTGTAGTTCCTCCGCTCCCATCTCTCCTGGGAAGGAAGCTGGAGTGGAGGTCATGCGTAAATAAAATTGTGGCGGAACCAGTCTCTCCTTCCGCCGCCCTTGCCACAGGCAGAAGAACGCAGCACAACAGTACCGCCGCAGCCATCAACCTGAGCCAGCGTCTCAACAAATCCACTGCATCCCCTCCCTGTTTTATCTTGATTCGACAGCCACTATTCTGCCACAAATTCCTTCTTTTCGCAAGAGGGATTTCATACTCCCCCTGCTCTGTTCTATTCTCACCTATATCCAGTATAGTGTAAAATTTTCCAATATCATATCCTTGAAAAGTTTGACCGTTTTCCCTATGATTCTTTTCAGGGCCAGCAGGGAGTCGCAGTCATTCCTGTACTTCTCTGCTTTTCGCCCAAATCTCTCTGGAAAGTGAGATGATTCCTCAATGTCTCTGGAAGTCACAGACTCCCTTAGCCAAAGCCTTACTCGGAACCTTCGCCTGATTTACCGATCCCGGCGCACCACACTGGAGGAATTCTCCTGTGAGCTTGGGATTGGGCACTCTACTTTGAGAAATATCTTGTATGGCCAAGGCAATTCCACTCTGGGAACAGTGGAGCAAATCGCACAAAATCTAAGCGTTGCACCTCAGGTCCTGCTGACTGACCAGCACACCGAGGAGTGTCTGCTCTCTGCGCTTCTCCTTCTGGAAGCAGTGGGCTGTCTCAGACCCCTCGCTCCCGGACAAAAAAGACAGGCCGCACTTCTTCTTTCCCAGCTGCTGGAACTGATTCCTCCCTCCTGTCCCAAGTCCTAACTCAACGAATGATGTCCCATTGGACCGGATAATAAAACAGTCTGCGGACCTCATTCGGATCCTGAGTCTGCCCCAGGACCAACATCAACTTGGTCACAGCAGCACTCTATCCTCCATGCAGATGGACCGCTGAGAGCCAGTGAGCACGATTGGGAGCGCTGGATCAGATAGGATAGAGCCACCGCTGTGTAGGCCTTGGGATTATAACAAAACCGTCATAGTCCCAATAGCGCATCTCGATAGTCCGAGCAATGCTCAGCCAGTGGGATGGGCTCACATTTGCACTGTCCAGATTCATCAGCTGAACAGTCTCCACTTGGCATAACCCACCAATTCCCGGCACATAGCCCAGCAGTTCCTATGATGTAAGGACCGGAATCAGACCCTGTCCACTCTCCCGGGAGGCGATGGTCCCACCGGTAACCAGCATCAGAATGCGCCTTTTCATTCTCCTGTTCTCCCCTTCTAATAATAGTCGCCGGGACCGTCTGCATACGGTCCCGGCAGACTTTTATCCGGTTTTGCTTTACAGGAACACCTCCACCGGCCGGCGCTCTGAGAATTTCTCCGTCAACCGGGTGGCAATCGCTGCCGAGTTATAGCCCAACGCACCTACTGGGCATCGAGATACACAGGCCATGCAGCTGATACACTTCTCCGCATCCCACATCAGCGTTTTGGGATCCATAGCCCCGGTGGGACACACCTTGGCGCAAAATCCGCAGCCCAGGCATGTGTCCCAGTCCCGGTCCTTCTTTACTGGGACTGCCGGGTGGGCGGGAGGCTCCGGATCCCCAGGCACCTCCACACTGTCCGCCGCACCAGAGGCCAGCTTGTCCTTCACGACCTGGGCAAAGCGGGCCAGGACTTCCAAGTCCTCCCCATCCGGGCGTCCTACCCCCAAGGTCGGTGCAAAAATATGGGGGGTGATGACCGCTGCCGCCCCCACGCAGCGGAAGCCACGGGCCTCCATCAGCCGCTTCATCTGGGCCAGGGCGTTGTCATAGTGCCGATTGCCGTATGTGGCCACCAGCACACAGGGCGTATTTTCCCCCTTCAGGCCATCCAGCAAACCGGGCACCGCCGGGATCTGTCCGGCATATACCGGAAGGGCCAGAATCAGCAGATCCTCCGCCCCCAGGCTCCGCGTTTCCTTCTTGGGCCCGGTCAGCTCAACCAGGTCCGCCTCCCCGCTGAACAACCCGCACAAGGCCGCCAGCGCACGTTTAGTACCCCCTGTTGGGCTGAAATAGGCTCCACATGTGTGTATCATAGATGTTTCCCCTTTCCTCAAATTGATAGATCCACAAATCAAGCAAAAGCACTTGACAATATCACCAAAAAAATGTTAGATATAGCTATAAAACAACTCAATAGGAGGCGCCTCATGTATTATTTCGTGAACTTTATGACCCTGCTCTCCTATATCCAGCCGATATTTGAGACAGTATTATGTATTCTGGGCATTGTCGCGCTATACAAGTATATCAAAAATCACTAAGAGGATTTCCTTACAAGGACTATACGTTCCAACCCAATGAATTTTAAGGCAGAGCGAGGGGGCCGTTCCGGCCCCCTCGCTCTGCCTTCGCTGTGTGGTTACAGGCATTGGAGATACTTGCCGTACAGCGTCATGCTCAGTTCCTCTCCGATCTTGTGGATCTGCTCAGCGGTGACCCACCCTTCTCGGAAGCCCAGTTCCTCCAGACAGCCCACATACCGGCCTGTTTGATCCTGAATCCGCTTAATGGTCTGTCCTGCAATGAGCAGGCTGTCTGCCGTCCCGGCATCCAACCAGGTAAAGTCTCGTTCCAGCGGGACCACCCGAAGCTGTCCCCGGCGCAGATACTCCAGATTCACATCCGTGATCTCTAATTCTCCCCTTGCGGAGGGCTTCAGATTTCCGGCGATCTCCATGACCTGGTGGTCATAAAAATACAGGCCGGGAATGATATAGTTGGACTTGGGATGGCGCGGCTTCTCCTCAATGGAGATGGCCCGTCCGTCCGCTCCAAACTCCACCACACCAAATGGTCTGGGATCCTCCACCCAATATCCGAACACTGTGGCTCCGGAGCAGTTGGCTGCCGCAGCCTTCAGTGTCTCGCCCAGAGAGGGGGCGTAGAAGATGTTGTCTCCCAAGACCAGACAGACTCGATCCTCCCCTACGAACTCCCGACCAATCAACAGCGCATCCGCGATGCCACGGGCCACCGGCTGTTCGGCGAAGGTGATTTTCAGCCCATACTGGCTGCCGTCCCCCAGCAGCGCCTGGAATGTGTCAGTCTCTCCCGGAGGGACGATCACCATAATGTCCGAAATCCCAGCCTGCATCAAAATGGCAATAGGGTAGTAAATCAACGGCTTATCATATACCGGCAGCAGCGGTTTGCTCACCGGCTTGGTCATGGGATAGAGGCGCGTCCCCTTTCCCGCAGCTAATACGATACCTTTCACAGCGTCCTCCTGTGTCTCATCTGTCATTGAGTTCCGTCTACACAGAACCCGCAATATCAAAACTTACGTGGTGCTTCTGCACCTTTGTTTGTCTCAGTGTATCATGTTCCATAGTGCTTTTCAAGGGAGTAATCATGAAGAGTTTATGAATCCTGCGCTCCAAACATAATGGAATCGCTCACAGTTCCAGACTGGTTCCCGTAGCAAAAAACCACAAAACCCGATGGGCTACCCTCTGTCCAGTGATCCGCTCCAGCGCCCGGCTATACGCCTCCAGCTGGGGACGGTACTCTTCCCCTCTGGCCGCCTCTCCTCCCGAGCAGATGCGGTCACTCTTGAAGTCCAGTATCGTGATCCCCTCCGGCCCGGTGAACCAGCAGTCCACCACACCCTGGAGAAGCACCTGCTCTCCCTCCAGCCCAGGCCCATAGTCGGCTGCAGGCGTCAGAATGGAGAATTTGAACTCCCGGTGCACCTCCTGGGAAGCTAATAGTTTCCGGCCCAATTCCGAGGCAAAGAACGCTGCCGGGATCTCCGGAGAAACTGCGGCTCCCTGCTGGCTGGTAAGGAACCCAGCTTCTGTCAGGCGGCTGAGTTCCTCCCGGATCGTCTCCGGGCTGTGATCTCCATCCAAGGGAAGATACTGCATTGCCAGGTGAAGGGCAGTTCCCCGCTGGGCAGCGGTCAGTCCCCGCTCCCGCACCATGAAGTCCGGCCGGGAAAGGCCCTCCGGCTTCCGTTTTCCCTGTCTGCTGCCCAACTCTGCCCCTTCCTGAGCGGCCTCTTGATCCAAAACACGCCCCTTCAGCTGGGTGGCAGTCAGCTTGGACGGCATGGACACCGCCGCCTCATGGGGATAGGTCCAGGTCAGGGCAGCAGTCAGATCCTCCGCCTCTTCACCCTGCTGCGTCAGATCCGCAAAGCGGCCAGGACGCTCTTCTGTCCCAGCGTCCAGCTCATCTCCCTGCACCCAGCGGATATCCCAAGCTGGGCCCAAGCCCTCTGCGGTCCGGTCTGGTCCGCCGGCCAAAGCCCGCAGCTCCTCCGCCTCCGGTCTGGTCAGGGCGTGAAGGAGCACCCAGCCGCCCACACTCTGCTGCCGCTCCAGCACAGCAGCTGGGATGGGAACGGAAGCCTCCTGAGCCAAGCGTTCCAGAGCACGTCCCCCCTCTGTCAGCGCCACCGCCAGGATCAGCTTCTCCTGTGCCCGAGTCATGGCCACATAAAGCAGCCGCAGCTCCTCCGCCATCATCTCCCTTTCCAGCTGCCGGGACACCGCCCGTCGGGCCAGGGTGGGATACTCCACCATCCGCTCTCGGTCCAGTCCCTTTGGTCCAACCCCCAGTACCGGGTGGAAGAGCACCGGGCGCATCAGATCCTCCCGGTTCAGCCGCCGGGACAGGCCGCACACCAGTACCACTGGCTTTTCCAGCCCCTTGGAGCGGTGGATAGACAGGATGGAGACCCCCTCTCCCTCTCGTCCAGAACTGGCAGAGGGCAGCTTAGTCCCTGTCTGACGCATCCGCTCCAGACGGAGCAGGAACTGAAAGAGGGATCGGCAGCCGCTGTCCTCCAGCTGCCCAGCCAAAGCGTACAAAGCCAGCAGGTTATCCTGACGCTCCTGTCCACCGGGCATAGCTCCAAAAAGGCCCAGCAGATTGGTCTTTTCATAGATGTGCCAAATCAGCTGCCGGCAGGTGCGCTCACCTGCGCCAAAGCGCAGCTCCTCCAGCTGGGTCAGGAAGTCTCGGCACGCCTGGTCACCCCGTTTGGCCGCTTCGGTCACTGCGGTATAAAAGTCACCCTTGGCTCCCGCCCGGAGGAAGGCCAGCTTATCCCCATCAAATCCAAACACCGGCGAGCGCAGCACAGCGATCAGCGGCACATCCTGCCTAGGGTTATCCACAATCTGAAGCAGCGCCAAAGCTACATTCACCTCTGTGGTGTCAAAAAGATCCCCGCCACCGTCTGCGGACCAGGGGATCCCCTCCTCACTCAGTGCCCGGAGATAATGGTGCAGCACTACGCCCGGGCTGCGCAGCAGGATCATTACATCAGATGGACGCAGGGGTCTCATTTCCTCCCCGTCCTTCACCATCAGTGGCCGATCCAGCAGAGCCCGGATCCGCCGGGCTGCCCACTGAGCCTCCAGGCGGTTCTTGTCCTCCCGCTCCCCCTCCTCCTGCTCTCCCAAAAAGGACAGGTCCAGCACATCCAGTTCCAGGGCGTTGTCCTCTCCCTGTGGGAAGGTCGCACCAGGGACCAGGGCCTGGTCATCGGTGTAGTCCACCTCTCCGAATTCCCGGGACATCACCGCCCTGAACAGGTCATTACAGCCCTCCAGCACCTGGCGGCGGGAGCGGAAGTTCCGGGAGAGCACCCGGCGGCGGGGCTCTCCCATCCCAGCCTCCTCCCCGTCCCGGAAGCGGCGGTATTTATCCAGAAAGATGGTCGGGTCAGCCAGACGGAAGCGGTAGATGGACTGCTTCACATCACCCACCTGGAAAAGCGTTCGTCCCCTGTCAGAGACGGCGGTAAAAATGGCATTCTGCACCTGGTTGGTGTCCTGATACTCGTCCACCATCACTTCGGCAAAGCGTGCCGACCAGCTGACTGCCAGGGGGGTGGGCCGCCCGGTCTCTGGGTCCAGCAGCAGCCGCACTGCAAAGTGCTCCAGATCCGAGAAGTCCAGCACCCCCCGGCGTGCCTTCTCACTCTGATACGCCTCCTGAAACCTGGCCACCAGATCCATCAAGCCCCGTACCGCCGGGCGGGCCTGTGTTAAATCGGCCAGCTGCTGGCTGCTATCCCCGTCGAATTGCTCCACCAGACGCGTCATCTGTTCCTTCGCCCCATCCCTCAGAGCCTTCACCCGCTCCACGGCTCTCTGGGCCCGGTCCTCCTCCATGGGGCTGAGCTCTCTGGTCCGCTTCCGCTTCCGGCCCACCGCCGGGAATGGGATAGGCAGGCAGGCATATACCTGGTCCCAGCTGTGCCGGTCCGCGGCGGCGCATAGGGCCTCCACCTGCTCCAGTGTAGCCTTGAGGGAGGGTGCATAGTTCTGCTCCAGCAGCTCGTCCTCTCCGCACAGCCCCACCGCTTGCTCCAGACGACGAACACAGTCCCGTCCCAGTCGGGCAGCATCCTCCAGAAGAAGCCCCCCCCAGGGGGTCTGGCCCACATCGGAAACCCCATCCAACTCCCATGCCGTCTTCTGCTCCTCCAGCCAGCGCAGCGGCTCCGGGTGGCTCTGGATCCGTCCAAACACATCCAGTACGATCTGAGCCAGGCGTCTGTCATCTCGTCCGGCGGAGAGAGTGTCCACCAGAATGGCAAAGTCCCCCTTCGGGTCGATGCCTTGGTACTGCTCCTCCAGCACATCCTCCAGGACCTGTGCCATCATTACATGGCCCTCCCCCTCGTCACACAGGCGGAAGTCAGGGTCTAGATCCAGCAGGTGCCCACTCTCCCGGAGGAGAGCGGCACAGAAGGAGTGGATGGTAGAGATTTGCGCCTGATAGACCAGGGCAGTCTGTCGGCGAAGATGCCGGTCATTTGGTGCTTCCGCCAGCCGGGCGGATAGTTCCTGGGCAATGCGGGCCCGCAACTCCCCCGCGGCCGCCTTGGTGTAGGTGATGACTAGGAACTGATCCAGATCCAGCCCTTCCCGGGTCACCCGGTCCATAAGCCGCTCCACCAGTACCCGGGTCTTGCCCGAGCCGGCGGCGGCAGAGACCAGCAGTTCTCCGCCCCGGTCATCCACAATTCTCTTTTGTTCCTCTGTCAAGGGAAAGGCCATGGGCTCCCTCTCCTTTCATTCTATCAGGTCTCGTTCCACCGGACGGTGACCGTCCCATGCAGGTCGGTCCGGTACACCTCTGTCCCAGCCTCCAGCAGGCGTTCCACTGTCTCTAAGTCCGGATGTCCGTAACGATTGTGTTTTCCCACGGAGATCAAAGCGATCTCTGGGCGGATTTGCTCCAGCAGTTCTTGTCCTGTGGAATTTCGGGATCCATGGTGACCTACTGCCAGCACTTCCACCTGCGGAAGCTCCGTGTGGGCCAGCAGAGCCCGCTCCACATCCCTACCCATATCACCGGTAATCAGTGTATCAAAATCTCCCTGGGACACCAGGACGCTCAGTCCCTCCTCGTTGGTCTCCCCCGCGCCCAGTGGGGCAAACAGGCGGACCGTCCGCTCTTCGTTCAGTTTCAGCGTAGTATCACTCCGAATGAAGCGCACCTCAGTGCCTGTACGCTCCGCCATAGACAGAAGCTCCTGACGGATGGGGCTCTCCTGGTCCACATCGGGGAGGGCCAGCAGCCCCACCTCCATCCGCTCCAGCAGGCGTGCCGCCCCGTTGGCGTGGTCGTTATGGAAGTGGGTCACCACCAGCAGATCCAGCCGCCGGACACCGAAATCCTCCAGATAGCCGGCCGCAGTGTCCCCCGCGTTCTCATAGCCGCTCCCACCGCAGTCTACCAGGGTGAGGAAGCCCCCGCTGCGGATCAGAATACTCTCCCCCTGGCCCACATCCAGGGCGGTAACCGACCCCGGCCCCCGCCAGAAGTCCCAGCTGTTGAACAAAATGGCTAGGCAAAGGGTGGATATACCGCAGCAGACTGGGACCGTCCACCGCTTTTTGCCCGGCAGAAGGAAGCCAGACAGGGCCAGCAGATAGACCAACACGATCCAGGCCCGGTAGTACATCGGCCCCATGGTCACCGAGGAGAAGGGAAATCCCGCCAGCCACTGGATCACTCCATCCAAATACCGGGCCAGCAGAGCCGCCGGGACCGCCCCCAGAGCGGCCAGCCGGGGCAGGAGCAGCCCAAGTGTTCCCAGGCACAGACCCGCGCCGAAGAGGAGGCCCACCGCCCACAGGGTCAGCAGGTTGGACAGTGGGGAGATCAGCGGGACCGCGTCAAAGTACAGGGCCACCAGGGGCGTTGTGAGCAGTGAGGCCCCCACAGTGGCCCCACAGGTGGAGACTGTGAAATACAGGACCTGCCGCCCCGCTCGGGCAAGGAGTCCCTTCCCCGCACCCGGCTTGGGGAGCAGTGCCAGCAGGCCCCGCTGCACCTTGTCGGCGCACAGGAGGATGCCCGCCACTGCGGCAAAGGAGAGCTGGAGCCCGATGTGGGCGGCGGAATAGGGATTCCACAGCAGCAGGAGGAGCAGCGCCGTCCCCAGCGCGGTACAGTCGTCCCGCTCCCGGCGGAGGAGGGGCGCCAGCTGAAGCAGAACGATCATAATGGCGGCCCGCACCACAGACGGAGTACACCCCGCCACCAGACAGAACAGGGCGGACATGGGGATGAGCACCAGGGCGGTGAGCCGCCGGCTCGCCCCCAGCAGAAGGGAGACGAGCCCCGCCAGAAAAGCCAGGTGCATCCCGGACACTGCCACCGTGTGGGACAGGCCGGTGCGCTGGAGGGAGGTGGTAAAGGGATCGGTGAGGCTGTCCCGGTTCCCTGTGACCAGCGCCTTCACCAGCGGGGCCGCGTCCCAGGGGAAGCTCCGGTCGATGCTGTCCTTCAGTTCCCTGGACCACAGGGCAGGCCTGTCCCAGAGCGGGACGGCCGTCGGCCGCTCCCAGCTCAGCAGGCCGTATCCCTGTGCTGTGAGAAAGATCCCCTTGGCGGTGTAGTAGGTAATTTCCTCTCCCGTCTGGCTCCGGTCGGCCAGCGTACAGTGGGCCACGGTCTCCACCCGGTCCCCGGGGCGCAGCTGAGCCGCCTGGCTGTCGGCAAACAGCAGGGTTGGCACCGCAGGCCCCTCCGTCTCCATCCGCACCAGCACAGACCAGCCGTACTCACGCTCCTGGGGCCACTCCGCCACCGTCCCGGACAGGCGGACGGTCCGGTCATCCAGCGCCTGGGCAGGCCGCCAGAACAGGGCCGTATAGCCCGCCGTCCAGAGGAACCCTGCCGCCAGGCCCATGGCTCCCCACCGCGCCGCCAGCCTTGCTTTTTTGCTCCCAAGGGGGAGCCCGGTGAGCAGGGCAGCCGCCAGGGCCAGCGCCCCAAGCAGCCACAGCGTTCCATCCAGGGGCAGCAGGGCGGCGCACAGGGCCGCCGTTCCAAAGGAAAAGGAGAAGATGGCCAGCCTGCGCACGGTCTCTCCCCCCTCTTCCGTCTATTCTGTTGTCTATTATAGCGGATTTTTGCGCAAAGCACAAGCCGGGACCGGGCGCCGCCCTCGAGCTGTTGATTTTCAGCTCTGTCAGCTTCACGATCCATTGAACCAAGCTGAAAACTGTGATATATTGAATCAAAAGGACCCATTTTGAAGCTATGGAGGTGTTGTGTATGAAGAAGCGAATTGTATTTGTGATGAGTACTGTATGTGCTCTTTCGTTGGTATGGTGCGGAACAAGAGCGGCCCATCATGCAAATACGGAACATCCTTATGCCGGCGCACCCAAAATTGTGTTAGACGGTCAAAACTATCTCGCCAAAGAATTGGACATCGTGAATGAACTTCCGGAAGGGTACTCTTACGCAGGTGAATTAACAGACCAGGAGAAAGAATTTGCCGATATAAACGGGAAAAAATATTACCTTCCGGATGGAGCGGAGTCTATCGAAGATTTCTATGTCTATCAGGAGTGCGGAACCCCAGTAAGTGAACATCTCGTAGACTCCGCGAAGAGACAATGGGCTTATGTGAAATGGAGTTTGGAACAATCATAGCCTTAAGCTTATCAAGCAGGGATCATCCCTTCATGTCCCGGCAGCTTTCATGGTCACGACCACCAACTCCGGCCCGTTCCACAGCCGGGGATAGGGGGTCCCGTTGCCCAGCCCCCTGCTGACCACCATCCGGGTCTCTCCCGCCCGGTACACCCCGGCGGTGTGTTTGGGAAACAGGCCCTCGTCCGGGGCGAACACCGGACCTGCAAGCGGCAGGCGCACCTGTCCCCCATGGGCGTGTCCGCAGAACACCACATCGGCGCCCCCCGCCCTGTATTCCTCCAGCAGGCTGGGCCGGTGGGACAGCAGTACGTTCAGCGCCCCCGCCCGGCACAAGGCCCGGATCCGCTCCGGCAGGGCCGCCCGGGCGTGTGCCCGTCCCAGAGGGTCGTGGGTCACATCCCACAGGCCCATCAGGTTGACCGCCTCCCCCCGGAAGTTCCGCAGGACCGCCCGGTCCTCCAGCACCTGCACGCCGGCCTCCTCCAGCCCGTCCCGCAGCTCCGGCCAGCAGGGGTTGTCCACCTCATGGTTGCCCGGGGCAAAAAAGGCCGGGGCGGTCTCCGCCGCCATCCGGGCCAGGGACAGCGCCCGGCTCAGGTCCCGGTCCTCCCGGTTGACCAGATCTCCGGTCATCACGATCAGATCCGGGGCCGCCTCCTCCAGGGCCGCCCGCAGCGGCCCCTCCAGATCTGCGCTGTGTACGTCGGAAATCTGGGCGATTTTCACTCCGTCCAGTCCCTCCAGCCCTGCGGGGAGGGGGACCTCATACCAGGCGGTGGTCAGCTCCCCCTGTACCGCCCAGGCACAGCCCCCCGCCGCCGCGGCCCCGGCGGCCAGCAGGAGGGCTGCCCGTTTCCAGACTTTTTCCCGTCCGCTTCTCATTTCAACCGTCCTCCTGGCGGGTCAGCAGCACTGCCGCCCCGTTCACCAGCACCGTGGTGACCAGCAGGAAGCCGGACACGGCGGCCACCGCCCCGGCGGTATCCATCCAGGCAGACCAATCGCCGATCTCCGCAAGATGCGCACTGTACCGGAGCTGAAACCACAGCGCTCCGCCGCAGCACAGTCCGCTCCCCCAGCAGCAGAGTCCAAGGTCTTTCCGGCGTCCTCTCATCCAGCGCTTCAGCC
>JAYCWP010000007.1:0-10157 GCA_037257225.1 Lawsonibacter sp. | reverse complement strand
GGCCATCGGCCAGGTACTCCGGAGCCACAGGTGCGGTAAAGCTGCCGCCGGAGACCGCGATGCCGCCGTTTTTCGCCGCATCCGAAGCGCCAGGGGTCGTGCTGCTCTCGATGGCGCCCAGAATACCCTGGTTGGGCTTGACAATCAGCTGGTGGGTATCTGCATTGGGGCTGTCATACACGATTTTTCCGTTGATGGTTCCGGTGTAGGTCTCATCAAAGGTGACCGTAACGCCGGGATAACTGCTGAACTTACAGACATCGAAGGCGACCACATTATCATTGGAAGTAATCACGCTGGTATTGCCCTTAAAGACGATATTACCGTTGTTAAAGCTCAGCGCGTAGTCCTCGCCGCCCACCTGGTTAGCAGTATAGATCTGCATATTTTCCAGGGTCAGATTTGCATAGTTCTGAATGATACGCTTGATGTTGTTCGCACCCTCAGCGATCCGGATGGTGCCGTTCTTAAATGTGATCGTAGAATCCTTCAAAAGCTGGAAGGCATTTGTCTCAGTGCCGGAAGAGCCTTGGCCAGGGCCAACCAGGGTGTAGGTATGCTGGTTGAAATCCAGGACAAATTCTTTGCCGGAGGGAACTGCAATCCCAACTGCGTTGGGGATATCACCCAACAGGGTGATGACCGCATTCTTATCTGCATTGGTGATGGCATCGGCCAGAGTACCATAGTACTCCAAGCTTCCATCGCTCTCCTTGACCAGGATCTTCTTCTCACCGGAGATGACCACATAGTCAGAGAAATGCTTTGCAGTCCAGGAGAGAATGCCATCCTTCAGCTCCGCCTTCATGTCCTCCAGGCCGTTGGGGCCGACATAGTACACCTTGGGCTCTACAGCACCGGCATACGCCACGGAGATTTTGATGGAGCCGGCGGCGTTGTCCGCACCGTACACATCCTTGCCATTGGCCTTGGCCGTCACTGTATAGGTCAGGGGAGCACTGTCAGTGCCAGCCTTCTCCTCAATGACCAGCTCTACCCTTGCACCGCTGGCATTGTTGGTAATGGCATTCCATGCCGCCTTATCCACAGTCAGGTCAGCCACATTGGTCTTAAGGGCCACGGAATTGACGCTGGCCGCACCGCTTACGCTGGTCAGCGCCTCGTTCCCGATGCTCACCTCCGTTTTGGTAACGGCGGTGTCTCCCCCGGTCACAGTGGCGTCAATGCTCAACGTACCGTTGGACGCACCCACATTGTCCTGTTCCAGATCTTCAGTGCCGGAGAAGGTGCCGCCCACCTCGGCGCTGGCGGTATTTCCGGAGATGCTGGTGTCAGCCTCCATGCCTTCCTTCGGACCAACGACCCACTGGCCGCTCTCATTCTGGGCGGCCGCATAGCCAGTGGCGCAGTAGGCATTGGGATCAACAGAGAAGGTGCCGCCGGTGATGTTCAGATGCACATTCTCATTTTTAGCCATATCAATGCTGCCAACGAAGGTACCGCCAGAGATATTGATTTCGGCCACAGCATCCGGATATGTCCCCAAATCCAGGTCTGCCTTCAGTACAGGCTTGTCACCTGTAACGGTAAAGGTACCATCGTACACATTGATTGTTCCGCCGCTGGTAAAAATGTAAAGGCCGTAATTCTCCGAGGTAAATTTACCGCCATAAATATTGACAACGCCAGTCCCGTTGCTGGCCGCAGCAATCATACTGTTCCAATCATAGGATTCCTTCTGATCGATATTGCTGTTGTAAATATTTACAGTTCCGCCAGCTGCGGCTACGCCGCCGCCCTTAACAGAATTCAGCTGTGAATCTCTTAATTCAACCGTACCGCCAGGAAAAGCTTTTACACTTCCCCCAAAGGCGGTGCTATTATTGAGGATCATGTCCTTTGCAATGATTGTTGACCCATCAGCCGCGCCAAGCGTACAGAAGGTACCATCCCCAGTGGTGATCGTACCGTTCATCAGGGTCAGTAAGCCAGCGCCCTTTGCTTTGCTCCGGATCGCAATATTCTTATTGTCCCCCGTAAATGTGTGCTGGGCAAAATCTACTGTGACAGATTTCACTTCAGTAAGATCTGTATTCTCAGTACAAACTGTACTGGCCAGCATATTCACCGTCTCGCCGTCCTTGGCGGCATTGATGGCATCAGCCAGAGTGGCATAAGATACGCCATTGATCTCAGCCACAGGGCCGACCAGATACTCGCCGTTGGCCAAATTCCCGCCGCTCTCCAGTTTGCAGTCGTGCTTCGAGGAGCCATAGCTGCAATAATACTCAGCGTAAGCAGGCCAATAATAGCCACTGTCAAGCCAGAAGGGACCTGAAATCGTTTTTCCTGTCAGCACACAGGGGGCGTCTCCAGCCGTGTCGTCCGCAGCGACCTTCGTATTCAGCTCCACAGTGCTTGAAGGCGCACTGGATATAAACGTGTTGTGATCCACCACACAGCCGGTGATCTGAACATTGGCCTCAGCTTCGGCGACACCATTCTTTTGTGCTCTCTGAATGTTGCCCGCAAGGCCGCCCGCATCGTACCTGGCGTAAATGGTATTCCCAGTAGACTCACAGTTGCTGAAGGTCACCTTGACGCCAGGATCAGCGCCCATGCCCAGGAGGACGCCGACCTTTCCAAAGCCATATACCTCGCTGTTGGTCACCTTCACATGGTCAAAAACAGTCGTTCCATAGGTATAGCCGACCACGATACCGATTACATTATTATCCGGATCATCTTTACAAATACTTGCACAATCAAAAGTAAGATTTCTAATCGTCAAGGCACCGGATGCCTTCCAAATAAAACCTGCTCCGTAGTGGCTATTACCTGATGTAAGGTAGTAGTCAGAATCTTGCAAATTGCTGATGGTATGTCCCTGACCGTCAATGGTGATCGTTCCGACATCCACCGCTGTCCAGTCCGTCCCATCCAAATCGACATCGGCCAGCAGCTTCACTTCGACCTTATTGCTGGCAGTTTTGGATGCCGCCGCCGCCGCGGTCATGGCCTCTTGGAGAGAACTGTATGTCTTGGCTTCTCCCTTGATCGTGACCTCTGCAACCGCATCAGACACAGCGGCCTGCTCCGAATCTACTCCATTCCCATCCCCCTCGGGCTGGGCCACAGCATCCTCCAGAACCGGAGCTGCCTGCTCCGCACTGGGCTCCGCTTCTGTCTCTGCCGCAAACACGGCAGTGGGAAGCATCGTAAACAGCATACACACTGTCAGAATGCTTGCCAGAAGCTTTTTCTTCATACCTTAGCACTCCTTTACATGATTTGATCTGGTCTGCCTGCCAGTTCACAGAAGCCCATCTCTCTCCGGAACGGAGAGAGACAGCCCCATGGGGCTGTGCGCCAAGCAGAACAAAACCTCAATTTTGCCCGATACATATATACCATATCCATCCAGCCTTTGCAAGGGAAACCAGCATTTTTCCTCCCCTTTCCAACATTTTTTAAGCTCACGCCACAACATCCCGGCGGCGGTCCCCGTTCACGCCCGCCGCCCAGCAGCACTTGGAATCCCTAGTTCCTCCCGGTATTTAGCCACAGTACGGCGGGAGATCGTATACCCACCTTCTGACAGCAGTTGGCACAGCTTCTGGTCGGAGCAGGGGTGGCTTTTGTCCTCCTCCTGGATCATCCGAAGCAGTTGATTTTTAATCTCATGGGCGGACTGCCCCTCCCCCGTCCCCACTTCGCGCGCGAAGAAAAAACTCAGAGGATAGATCCCCCGGGCGCATTGGAGATATTTTTCCCGCACTGCACGGCTCACGGTAGACTCATGGATGGATAATTCGGCAGCTACATCGGACAAACGCAGGGGACTTAGACTGCCCCTAGGACTCTGGAAAAATGCCTGTTGCCGCCGTACCAACGCCTGGGCGCACTGAAGCAGGGTGGTGCGGCGCTGTTCCACTGCCTGAATGGTCCACTGGGCCTGTCGGATCTTTCCATTCAAATACTGGCGCACCTCCGGATCCGGATTATCCCGGTACATATCACAGTAATAGCTGCTGAGATGAATACCCGGCAAGCGGTTCTCCTGTATATGGACCTCCAGCCCGCTCTCCCCCTGAAGTACCACCAGGTCGGGGACCAGATAGCCTGGCTCCTCCCTGGCTGCGAAGGCTGCCCCTGGTCTGGGCTCCAGTGCCCGGATCTGTTCCTCTGCCCGAAGCACCTCCCGCTGGCTGACTCCCAGTTCCTGGGCAAGGGCCCGATACTGCCGCCGTGCCAACCGATCTAATCCCCTTTGGACGATGGCCAGGGCGATTCCTGTCTCCCCCCTGCGCCGGAGCTGGAGTTCCAGGCACTGGGACAGGTCTCGTGCGCCTACACCCGCCGGATCTAGGGTCTGGAGAAGCCTCAGCCCCTCCTCCAGCACAGCAATCGGCAGTCCGACTGCCTGGGATAGGCTGCCCACCGACTCCCGGAGATACCCGGCATCATCCAGACAGGCCGCTAGGAACTGCGCCCCCCGTAGCACCAGGGTAGGGGCCTGGCTGCGCTCCAGCTGACGGGACAGGTGGAGCAGCAACGTATCCTCCAGCCCGCCGTCTGTCCCGATCTGGGCCAGCGGGTCCAGTTCCTCCCGATCCGCTGTGACATACTGCCGGTTCTGGTTGTCCAGGTCGGCCATTGACTGTATCCGGCGCCACAACTCCTCCCCTTCATCTGGCCGCTCCTCAGGATCGGACAACTCTGCGGCAGGGTTTTCCTGAACCAGTTTCTGCAAATACTCCTCCAGTTCCTGATTGCTCATTTGCAGGATCTCCATAGACTGGAGCATCTGCGGTGTCAGTTTTAGTTCCTGCTTCTGGGTCAGCTCCAACTTCACCGTAATCCCCCCTCTGCTCGTCAATTCGCTCTAAGCACTTTGTTTATATTCAAGTTTTTTCAGCAAAAGCAATAATCCGAGTATAGCATATCACGAAAGAAAGGGCAAGAACATACACACCTAACCAGTCACCTCACTCAGACTTCCGTCAGCCCAGCAACTAAATCGCCGCATCCGCCTATGCAGGCAACATCTTTGTACTTGATCTTCTTTCGTAAGAAAAAAAGATAGGCTGACAGCATATCAAAGCTGTCAGCCTATCTTTTTTCTTAATGGGCATCTGGCCCTTCTGTAGTTGCATCTATCGTCCTCTTTGACGATTCTGCGCTCAACTGTCTGATGGCTTATCTTTCCACTTTGTGATATACAAGGTAAAGATCGGCGCCAATACCACCAAGATCAGGCCAAATACCGCAAATATAAAGCCAGAGAAGTTATCTTCCACATGATACGGCATCCGTCTCTCTACAAAAAAATACGCTACCATAGTAAATCCCAGCCCCATCCACAGCACACAGGTGATCCATTGGACGGCAGGAACAAAGCGTTCAGGAAAACTTTGTATCGCCCGAGGAATCATTGGTACCAACGCTGTGAGAACCAGAAATACTGCCAAAAGCAGCACGACCCAGCGCAAAGGATCATACAGACCCTCCTTTAAGACCACCCATATTCCCGCCATACCGGCCGAGACCCACAGAACGGAAAATGTCATGTTATTTCGCAAGATAACTCCCCCTACAGTTTGGTGTGTCTGCTTTTACGTTCAGCATTTGCGGAAGGTCACAATGCGCCCTCACTGCTCACCGACAGAAAGCCGTTGGTATTCTGCCACATTACTTAGTGCGCGCCAGCTCTTCCGTATGGCCTTCCAGTGCATCGATCAAAATGTCCCACTTCTTCAGCAGAAGGTCATATGTCTCTCGATTCTCCGGATTCGGCTTATACACATGGTCGATCTCCGCAAACTTCGACGCTGCGTCTGCCACGGAATCCCAAATACCATATCCGTAGCCAGCCATGATTGCGGCGCCAAGGCAGGCTGCATCCTGGGTTTGCTTCATGGTAACTACTTCTCGTCCCATGACATCCGCCTTGATTTGACACCACAAAGGACTGAGAGAGCCTCCTCCAAGAGAGCGAACCTGTGTGACCTCTACACCGGTAAGCTGCTCTACATAGGAAATAATTTTTGTAATATTACATGCAAGAGCTTCTAAAAACGCCCGAATGATGTGGCCCTTTGTATGTCCTAAACTCAGACCATACAGAACTGCACGGCCATAGTTATCATGATATCTGAACAAAAACCTGCTGGCAGTCCACCTGTCTGATGCAAACGATGACGAGGTTCGCCAGGTGGCTCGCAGTGGAGCTGCTATGATTGCTTGTCCGGGTTCCATTGGCATCATTGACGGCATTGTCCCTCCTTCTTTTGTCTATCAGCAGGCGGGCGGAGTTGTCGCTTTGGGATCTGACCAGGCCCCCGGAAATAACTGTCACAATATGTTCAATGAGATGAAATTGGCCGCTCTCTTCAATAAGATCAAATACCAAGATCCTGAATGCGTACCCGCCTGGCGTGCCTTGCGGATGGCAACCATTGATGGTGCGAAGGCACTTGGTCTTGAAGATAAGGTTGGGTCTCTTCGCCCTGGAAAGCGGGCTGATTTCATCGCTGTGGATCTTCATGCCCCAACCATGATGCCTGTATACACCGAACCTATGCGGAACATCGTCCCCAACCTCGTTTACAGCGCCCGCGGCAACGAAGTTTCTTTGGTTTGTGTAGAGGGTCAAATCCTGCTGGAAAACGGAAAGCTGCAGACGATGGACGAAGAAACAATCATTGCAGACGCCCAGGCTTGCGTTCCCGAGCTGGCCGCCAGAGCCTCCAAGGCATTTTGGGAAGTCAACGGCACCAATGCTGCGCTGATGAGGGAAGGCAAACTGTAATCGTCAACGATCAAGGCACATAATTCGAGAGAGGAGTGGAACCTATGCAGGTAGAAATCAATGGCAGATCTACGGGTCCTGGTATTCAGTGGCCCAATGGATGTCGGGCAGCTGTCATGCTGACCTTTGATTTTGAAGCGGAAACACTGCGTATCTCCAACTTGGCCCGTCAGGGAAAAGAGCCAGATGAGCGTGATCAGGGCCGTTATGGCGGAAATGAGGGAATTTGGCGCTGCCTCAAAATGTTGGATACCTATGGCGTCAAGGGCACCTTCTTCACCCCCAGTTATGTATTGGAACAGTACCCAGAAGCAGCCCGTGCAATCCATGCCGGCGGTCACGAAATCGCCTATCATGGAATCATGCACGAACCGGAGCGTGACAATTCTCCTGAAGACGAAGAAAATAAAATGGCACAGGCCGAAGCTGTCATCCAGAAAATCACAGGACGTCGTCCTGTGTGGCATCGCGCTCCGCACAGCACACTCCACCCTGCTGCCTACGATCTGATGCGCAAACGCGGTTACCTATATAGTTCTAACCTGCGGGATTGTGACTTTGCTTATCTCCACCAGGGTGGTGCGGATGTTGCCCCATTGGTCGAGCTTCCTTCGGATGTTGTATTGGATGACTATACATATTATTATTATTCCTGTGCTGTGGAACCCAGCCATCGTGTCACCTACACGAATCAGGAATATATCCAGATGCTGAAAGAGGAATTTGATGGTATCGCCGCAGAAGGAGATAAAATCATGGTTCTGAAGCTGCATCCTGCCATCATAGGTCGTCCTGGACGTATCAAACGGCTTGGCGATTTTATTGGGTACATGCAGCAGCAAAAAGCCTGGATCGCCACCTGTGAAGAAGTAGCACGCTATGTGTTGGACTATGAGAAAGGCGGTGATTCAAAATGATCGAGTGGCCCAACGGAAAACGTGTGGCAGTCTCTTTTGCCTTTGATGTGGATTTAGAGCTCAACTGGTCAGAATCTAACCGCATGGACCCCGGGCATCTTGTCCATATGTCTAAAGGCACATACGGAGCCAAGCAGGGGATCCCCCGCATTCTGAATATGTTGGATATTCAAAATATCAAGGCAACCTTTTTTATCCCGGCATATAATGCCACTGTGTATCCGGATGTGATCCGAGAGATTCGAGCCCGTGGACATGAGATCGCCAATCACGGCCTTCATCACTTCGACAGCATGGGTGAGGATCCTGCCGCAGTATTTGAGGAAGCGGAGCGGATCCTATGGGATGTATGTCAAGTCCGTCCGACTGGATTCCGTCCCACGGAAGAAGAGTTTACAGACGAACTCGGGAAATTGATGCTGGAGCGAGGATATTACTATACCTCCTACCGCGGTCACTGGGATGGTCCGCAAATCATCGAGATCGAGGGAAAACGGGTTCCTCTGGTAGATTTGATGGCCGATGCGTTCTATGATGATACCGCTTATGATTATTACATTGACAGTCCTCCTGTGCGGTACGGCCTAAAGTCCGCTGCTCAACAGATGGAGATCTGGCGCGAAGAGTTTGATGGTATGGTCGAAGAAGGCGGCAGAGTGATGGATTTTATTCTGCATCCTCAATTCATCGGCCGCGCCTGTCGCGTAAATGCGCTGGGTGAACTTATCTCCTACATGAAATCCAGAGGCGCCTGGATCACCACCAATGATGAAATTGCACGGTATGTCCTCCAGCAAGAAGGTTTTCAGCTTCCGAAGCGCTAAAGACACCAAGTGGCTGTGGTAAATCAACCGCAGCCACTTCCTTATTCTTCTTTACCAAACAACGTCATAAATTGAAATTGAATTTATCATATACGATATGATATAATGTTACATTATATATCTGCAAACTCCTTGTAGCTTGTTGTAGATCGCTCATGTACAGCAGTGTAATGAAATGGATGATCAAGGAGGAAAAGCCATGTTGACTGTAATGGAAATACTCTCACAACCTCTCTTTTCTGGGTTCCGCTTCTTGACAGATAAAAGCGGCCTGTATAATGTGATCAGCGGTGTCGGTATCTTCGAGTGGGAAAGTAAGGAAGTGATCCGCAGCGAGTTCAATCCCGGAGAGTTTGTGATTACAACTCTCTCCTATGCGAGAGAAAATATAGATGCTGGAATTGAGTGCCTGCATGCTTTAATTGGCCAAAAAGTTGCACTGATTGCAATCAAAGATATTTATTTCAGAGAACTTCCTGACGATTTGATTCAAGACGCCAACCAAAACCATATCCCGATTTTACTGTTTTCCGGTGTGAATTTTGAGGATATCATCTTCAATGTTAAAAATGCACTCTTGGCAAACAATTTTAATGAGGGGATGGTTCATCGCATCAACAATCTTTTTCAGACACAGCACAGCCCAGAAATGACTCTATCTCTCATCAAAGCAATCAATCCTTTCTTTCGCACCCAGCATATCTGCTGTCTGTGCCGCCCCATTTCCGGAGATGAGTCCGAAAAAACTTCTCAGGTTGATGCCTATTATAAAGAATATACACACATCAGGAAAGGCCCCCTCAGTCCTGAGCAAGATGCCTATACCCTGGTGAAATATTCATTTGGGATCCTTGTTATATTCTCTTCCAATGCAGATCTGACCGAACTTCAAAAACGTCTGTTCGCACTGCTTCAGGGATTGGATCTGAAGCGAACCGACTTCCGAATAGGACTCAGCAGCCCCAGCGACGATCTGTCTCAACTCCCATTCAGCATTCAAGAGAGCATCTATGCCTGTGCGGTAGCTGAGATCAAGCAAAAACAAATCATGGAGTTCAATCAAAGTGGAATTTACACATTTCTGGCACCACTCCGTCATCACTCGTGGATGGAAAAGTTTTTCCACCGTATTGAACATAGTCTCTCACAATATGATGAAAGCCATAATTCCAATCTGCTCGAAACTGTGCTGACATACAGTAAGTGCAATCAAAATATCTCACAAACTGCTGACGTTCTGTTCCAGCACAGCAATACCATTCGCTATCGTCTAGAAAAGACCAAAACCATATTGAAAATTGATGACGCTCTGGAGTATAACATTCAAATGCACCTTTTTTCGGTGCTATACGAAATTCGTGCCACGCTAAATACCTGGTCACTTAGTGACCTTGAGTTCCCGGGATGTGAATAACCGGAGCAAAGTTGAATGATGTGATTGTCCTGTGAATTCGGTCAGCGCTGGCTGAAAAAATCCATACAATCCACACAAAAAACAGCCCGATACTCATTTGAGTATCGGGCTGTTTCTTTTTATGCAGCGCTGAATTGGTGTAAATTTGGTGTCAATCAGCCACACAACTTACAGAAAAGGTAGTGTCAAGAATTTTTCGCAAATTGGTTTGCAGCCCTGGCATGAATGAA
>JAYCWP010000006.1:0-8820 GCA_037257225.1 Lawsonibacter sp. | reverse complement strand
GGAGTTTGAGATGGGACAGATCAGTCTGCCCTGGGAATACGATGCTTTCCCGGAGGTCCATGTAGTCCGTCCGGAGACATTATTTGACTGTGATATGTTCGTGTTTGTAGCCTCCCGTGGGATCCCGCCGGTGGGTTCCCAGGTGAAAGATGTGCGGATGTATCAGCTTGAGAACAACGCAAAGATCGTCAAACAGTATGCCCGCATGGCCAGAGAGCAGGGCTTCCATGGACTGTGGTGCGCCGTGTCCGACCCGGTGGATCCCCTGGCCAAGACCGCCTATCTGGAGAGCAACCGAGATGAAAACGGCGCGTGGGATGGCAGGGGCCTGCGGCCCGAACAGGTCCAGGGCTTCGGCCTGGGGGTGATGAATGCCCGGGCGGCCTACTTTGCCAAGCGGGACGGCCGGTTTGCCTCCTTCCTCAGCGAAGGCCGCTCCTTCGGTCCCCATGGCACTGGCCTGACCATCGCCAATTCTATTGAACATTATGACGAGGAACTGTCCCGGGAGCTGACCCACCTCACAGTCACTGCCAACCTGAAGATGCGGGAGATCGGTTTCAAGCCCTATGTGGCTCCCGCCCTGTCCTCCGGGGCCCTGTCACTGCTGCTCACCCTCCGGGGGAAGTGGCACTGCGGCTCCGTGTTCCTGGACGGCGTGTATATGGGGGTGAAGAATCGCTATACCCCTGCCGGGATTGAGACGGAACTGCTGCCCCGGATCCCAGATCCCCTCTTCTGCCACATCCGAGATGCGGCAGAGCATCTGAAGGAGATTCTGTAACAGTACTCCAGAACGATCCGATGAAGCAGAAGGCGGGAGGAGTGTCCAATGAAACGAGCGCTGAGGAAGATCATGCGCTTTGTGCCCCCCGGTCCTGGCCTTTTTTGTTCCAGCTGTGGCGAGGAGGCTGTCCCTGCGGGCCGGCACCCGGTTTTGCAATATCAGGGCCGGCACCCGAGCCAATGGCGGTCTGGATCTCTGCACTCCTGGCTGCCTTGGCGGTATGGGGAGCGGTGGAACTGTTGGTCTGGTTCTGGGTCAAATTCCAGGATCGGAGGCGAGGCAGGGGCAATTCCTAACTCCTCATTCCTAATACATAAGGAAGGTGATCCCATGGTGTTGAACGTATGTGCGCCGCCTCTGGCGGACCGGGAGCGGCAGAGCCGCCTGGATCAGGTCCTGAACTGTGCGCTGGCCTGCCGGGAGGTCCGGGTGCTCCGCCGGGCTGAGGAGCTGGACCTGAGGCCTGGAGACCGGGTCCTGTTTGCCTTGGCTTTGGACGGGGCGGGGCAGAATCCGGAGTACCAGCGAATGCTGGCCCGGCTGCGTCTGGAGCCCGGGTTACTGGAGGGGTGCACCGGGGGATTGATTGTGGACGGGCCTGGGGAGCTGTACACCAAGTCTACTGCCGCCGAACTGGCTCTGGCTATGAACGGCGCGGGGTGTGCCCTGGTGGGCCGGCCCTTGGTGGAGGCCACCGGTTTCTTGTCCAATTTCCGAATCCAGGCTAAAAATCTCTCCACAGATCTGATGGGGGCCTATCAGGAGGCGGTTCGTGAACTGGCAGAGCGCCTGCTGACCTTTATCTTCCCGGGCCGGGAGCGGCCCCGACTTCTGGCACTCCACGCCTCCAGCCACCACACCTCCAATACTATGGCCCTATGGGCCCAGGTGCAGTCCCGCCTTTCACCACGGTGGGAGGTGGAGGAAGTGGGATTGCGTAACGGTACTCTGTCCGACTGCTCCGGCTGTCCTTATACCATGTGCCTCCATTTCGGTGAGCGGGGGGGCTGTTTCTACGGCGGCGTGATGCAGGAGGAGGTCTATCCCGCTGTACGGCGGGCGGATGCTCTGATTTTGATGTGTCCCAACTACAATGACGCGCTCTCCGCCAACCTCAGTGCCTTCATCAACCGACTTACTGCACTGTTTCGACAGACCCGCTTTTATGAGAAGGCCGTGTTTGCCCTTGTGGTGTCGGGCTATTCCGGCAGTGATACCGTGGCCCGTCAGCTGATTTCTGCCTTGAATATGAATAAATCCTTTTACCTGCCCTCCAACTTTGCCATGATGGAGACGGCTAACGCCCCTGGCGAGGCCCTGGCTGCACCGGGGATCGAGTCACGGTTGGACCGCTTTGTCCATGGGATGGAGCAGACCTTTGTGATTTAGGACGTGAAAATGCCCGCAGCTCTGTAAGCTGCGGGCATTTTTTAACCAGATTTTCAGGAGATGTCGTATGGATCACCGGCCTCCCACACGGGTGGAACCTGGGTTGTTTGCATGACCCGGGCCTGGTAGAAGCCAGCGAAGGCCACGGCTTGATAGGGCTCCAGCCAAAGGGACAAAGGAAATTGGATCAAACTGGACAGGAGAACTGCTGTCCAGGGGAGGGCAATACTCGGGGTTATGAAGAGCTGAGCCAGGTCAGTACCGGCCTTCATTAGGGCGGGGAGCATGGGAAGGGCGAAAGCTAGGGTAACGGCCAGGGACAGCAGCGCGTTGATCAGATGCCAGCCCAAGAAGGACAGATCCAGCTTACAGAACTCCCACTTCCAGCCGCGCATCATGGCTACACTCTCCCGGACTGCGGCAGTGGCCCCTTGCTCTGGGTGATCGATGAGCAGGTAGGGGGCCATAGCATAGCGGTAGCTGATCCACAAAGAATAGAGAAAAGTACCGCCCATAGCGATAAAATAGAGGAACAGCATCCCACTATTGGAAGATATCAGGCCGGAGAGCAGGAGCAGCACCAGGGAGAAGGGAAGGGCGAAAATCATTGCCCAGCCCATGGTGGAGAAAAAGATGACGACATTCATCAGGATCACTCGGCCAGCCATGGAGAAGCCATCTATCAGGGTGCTGTATCCGGTGGGCTGTTGACGATAGGTTCGTAGGGCCCACCACTGGTGGCCCAGGCGCATCACTGTAGTATACAGAGAGACCAGAAGAGAGAGGAAAAGGGCAAAGGTATCCAGATGGAGCGGAGGGATCCCGATGCGGGCCGCCCCTGCCAGATCTGCTACGGCAGCTACGCCAGAGGTCAGCAAGAGATAGACCAGTGTGATTTTCCAGAAAGCGGGATGGGACGCGTGGATCCGCTCCCGGGCACGGGCCTTTAACTCCCGGCGATTGACTTCCATAGGCATTGTGATATCCTCCCTGTGGTGTGTTGATGGTGGTGTGCGGGGTCAGTTTTCCCAATTTTCCATGACCTGACGGATCTGGTCGGCCAGACGGGCCAGATCCTTGTTGGGGCGGCCGCGGCTGCGGCTGATCAGGGCCTCCAGTTGGCGGGATACATCTTGGAGCCGGACAAAGGCGGGGGAACCTGTGGCCGCGCCGCCGGATACTTTCTTGGGTTCCAGCGCCACGCCCTTGGCCAGCGTGGTGTTGGAGGATAGGTCGTAGACCTCCTCGTAGAGAGGGGCGTGGGCGGTGATCCCCAGCTCGTTCAAATCCCTGGCGAACAGCTCGGTGACTTCACTGTCGCCGTGGACAACAAAGACCTGCTGGGGGGTGGGGGAGAAGTGCTGGATCCACTCCAGCAGGTGGTCCCGGTCGGCATGGGAGGACAGCCCCTGGAAGTTGACAATATGGGCATTGACGGCGATCTCCTCGCCAAACAGCTTCACGGACTTAGCCCCCTCCAGCAGGCGGCGGCCCAGAGATCCCTCTGCCTGATAGCCTACAAAGACCACAGAACACTCCTGCCGCCAGAGATTGTGCTTCAGATGGTGACGGATCCGGCCGGCATCGCACATTCCGGAGGCGGAGATGATGACCTTAGAGCTTTTGTCCATATTCAGAGCCTTGGACTCGTCGGTGGACTGTACCAGAGTCAGGCCAGGGAAGGTGAACAGATTTTCTCCCCCCTGGAGGACGGAAATCGCTTCCTCATCCAGATAGCCCCTCAGATCACCGGAATAGATCCGGGTGGCCTCTGCCGCCAAGGGACTGTCTACACAGACCTGGAAGGAAGGAAAACTCTTCACCAGGCCCTGGTGCTTGATTTCTCGTAAAAAGTAGAGCAGCTCTTGGGTGCGGCCTACGGCAAAGGAAGGGATAATGACGTTGCCGCCCCGGGCAAAGGTGTTGTCAATGAGCTGGGCTAGGGACTCTACATAACTCTCAGGGATTTCGTGGTTTCGATCGCCGTAGGTAGACTCCATAACGACATAGTCTGCATTCTCTAAAAGTTCCGGATTGCGGATAATAGGCTGGTCGATGTTGCCCAGGTCGCCGGAAAAGACCAGCTTTTTGGTGACATCTCCCTCTGTGGCCCAAATCTCCACCATGGAGGAGCCCAGTAGGTGCCCCGCGTCCCGGAAGCGGATACGCACGCCATCGCACAGGTCCAGGATCTGACCATATTCTGCTGGGAAGAGTTGCTGGAGAGCTGCATCGGCGTCGGCCACAGTGTACAGAGGCTCCACAGGCGGCCGGCCGGCGCGCTTGCCCTTCTGGTTCTGCCACTCCGCATCGCTCTCCTGAATGAAGGCAGAGTCCCTCAGCATGACGGACATCAGCTGGCAGGTCAGGCGGGTAGCAAAGATCTGGCCCTGAAAGCCCTCCTTTACCAGCAGTGGAATCCGGCCGGAGTGGTCGATATGGGCATGGGTCACGATGACATAGTCGATGTAGCTGGGTGCGAAATCCAGTGCGTTTTCATCGTGTTCGTCCCGGCCCTGCTGAAGGCCGCAGTCGATGAGAATTTTTTTGCCGTTGACCTCCAGACAGTGGCAGCTGCCGGTGACCGCATGGGCCGCACCGAAGAATGTGAGTTTCATATCCGATGCCTCCTTGTCAAACAGTCAGACTGTGATACAGCTTATCTGTCTGTATTGTACATCGGGCACCCGGGGAATTCTAGTCATAATTTGTGAATTTTTACCGATAAAGACACGGGGGAGGCTCAAGGGAGCAGACCAAAGTGGGACAGGGTGCGGGCAACCCCATCCTCGTCTACCGAGGGGGCAGTGTAATCTGCCTGGGCCTTCACTGTGTCGCTGGCGGTGCCCATGGCCACGCCGATGCCGGCGTGGATCAGCATAGACAGGTCGTTTTCCCCATCGCCAAAGGCCATACAATTCTCCACTGGAATCTGAAAGTGATTCAAGATAGCATCCATCCCAAGATCCTTCCCACCGGTGGGCGGGATGACATCCAGAAAGTTGGGGTGCCAGCGGGTGGTTTTGAGGTGGGGAGCACGGTTCAGCAGAAGGTGTTCCTGCTCCCGGCTGAGGAAGGTGACTGCCTGATAGATCTCCCGCCCCAGGGCATAGCGGGCGGGCCGTACTGGAGGCATGGGAATGTACAGTTCTTGGATGAACTGGCGGGTCAGGTCGTTGATGCAGTTGAGATAAATATCTTCCCCCTCCAGAAAAATGGAGGAGAAGGTGTCTCCTTCTGCGGCAGAAACCAGTTCCTCCACCGCCTCCGGCGGCATAGGACTGCTGCGGAGCACCTGGTCGCCCACAAAGCAGTACTGGCCGCTGAGGGTCACACAGCCGTCAAAGGGGAAGAGCTCCTGAACAGAGCGGAGCATGGCCTGGTGCCTGCCGGTGGCCAGAAACAGCTTGATCCCCTTGGCGCGCAGGGCGTGGAGGGCCTCCAGGGTGGAGGCGGGGATGGTGTGGGTGCGGAAGCTGACCAGCGTTCCGTCCACGTCAAAGAAAATGGCCTGGATCATAGGACCTCCTGAGTGAGCCGTTCTCAAAGCGGCGTGTTGAGATGGTGCGGGTCATGGGGACCGGCGCACAGAAAAAAGGATGGGGCCGTGCAGCGGGCGGCCCCATCCCTGCGGATATTCAGTCGTTTTCCTCGGCAGCGGGTGCTGCTTTCTCGGCCAGGGCCCACCCGACCCTGCGGTCCCACAGTTCCTCCACACGGATCCGGAGGCCCATGGCCTCTACCACCGGGCGGCTGCCGTCATCCGGGATGACAGGCAGCAGGGCAAAGACCAGACCGCCCACAGTGTCGCAGTCCAACTCCTCCAGCTCCTCCTCCGGCAGCTCCAGACCCATAGCCTCAGCCAGATCCTCCAGGTCGGCAGAGCCGGACACCCGCCATTGGGTGTCGCTGACCTGGATGATGTCCTGCTCCTCCTGGGGGTCAAATTCGTCATAAATCTTGCCCACCAGCTCCTCCAACAGGTCCTCCAGAGTGAGCAGGCCGCCGGTGCCGCCGTACTCGTCCACCACCAGAGCCATGTGGATCTTCCGGTTCTGCATATCCCGGAACAGCACATCAGCCCGCACAGACTCTGGAACAAAATAGGCAGGACGCAGCAGCTTCTCCAGGGGAAGTGGCTGAGCCTGACGGCTATTGAGCAGATAGTCCCGGGTGGACAGGATGCCAACCACATCGTCGATGTCTTCGTTGTATACCGGGAAACGGGACAGACCAGAGGATTGGATGGTGTCAAGAATGGTGTCGTCATCTGCACTGAGGGGCAGTGTGACCATATCGGTGCGGTGGATCATTACATCGTCCGCCGTCATACTGTTGAACTCGAAAATGTTCTCAATGAGTTCCTTTTCGTTTTGTTCAATGGCGCCGGACTCCTCGCCCTCTTCCACCATGGCCATGATTTCATCGGCCAATTCCTCACCCTTGTCTCGATGCAGCCAAGCCAGGATGGGGCGGTAGAGCAGAAGCAGCAGATTGAGCAGTACACTGACTCCAAGCAAGATGGGCCATATTTGGTCCCCAGACACGGAAATTCCCCCTTATGTTTCCCAACAGGATTGAATTTGAAAATTACCTACCTTAAGAATAACACAAAACAGAACAGGCCGCAAGAGAAAGGGGAAAAAAGCAGAAAATCATTCTGCAGTGGAACCTGAGAAAGCCGCTCCCGCATAAAGAACCGGTTTGTACCATGCCGGAGAATGTGAGGGATAGAAAAATAATTTTAGCAGACGTAGTTCCGCACTCGGCAGCATGGAGCTGGGGAGGCTCCCTGCTTGCGGAGAAAAGATAGATGGGATATAATAAAAAGCAGAACTGGCAGAACATGAGATGTATCCAGACCGATGAATCAGGAGGCGGATGTTATGCAGGAACGCGAGGTACAGTTTCATATCCAGTGCGGTCCAGGCCAGGTGGGCAAGTACTGTATCCTGCCTGGGGATCCGGGCCGGTGTCAGGCGATTGCTCAGTACTTTGATGATCCGGTTCATGTACAGACCAACCGGGAATATGTGACCTATACAGGAACATTGTTGGGGGAATTGGTCAGCGTAGTGTCCACTGGGATTGGTGGGCCCTCCGCATCCATCGCTATGGAAGAATTGTGCAATTTAGGGGTGCATACCTTTGTGAGGGTAGGAACCTGCGGCGGGATCAAGCTGGAAGTACAGAGCGGTGATGTGGTAGTGGCCACTGGAGCGGTTCGGATGGAAGGCACAAGCCGAGAATATGCACCCATTGAATATCCAGCCGTGCCGGACTATCAGGTGCTCGCTGCGCTGACTGCGGCTGCGGAGCATCTGGGAAAGTCATGGAAAGCTGGGGTGGTTCAGTGCAAGGACTCCTTCTATGGACAACATTCCCCTGGCCGGATGCCGGTATCTTATGAGCTGGAGCAGAAATGGGAAGCGTGGAAGCGGTTGGGTGTATTGGCCAGCGAGATGGAATCTGCGGCCTTGTTTACCGTGGCTGCCGCACGGGGCGTCCGGTGTGGATCGGTGTTCCATGTGATTTGGAACCAAGAGAGGGAGCGCGTGGGTCTGGATCAGAAAGAATCCCATGATACTTCCGCTGCGATCCAAGTTGGAGTGGAGGCACTAAAGCTGCTGATCCAACAGGATCGGGCGAATGCTTGAGGAGCATTTCATTTGATATGATATAAGATAGAAGTGCTGCCTATATCTATTGGATGTTTGAAGTTGAAGATAAACAGAGAAGTGCCCGCCGCCTGTATTCTGCAGGCGGCGGGCTATGATGTTACCACAAAAGGTGACCGAGAATCGTCTTGAACGGAATCAGGTGATTTCGTGGCCGGATAAAAGCTGTGTGATATAAGATTGTGCATCAAAGGGGTCCAGAGTGCTGTCGCGACGCAGGTAGAGAGGGTGATGGGGATGTCCCTTTTTAGAGCGCTTCCCTGCGGAGTACCAGACTGCGTGACGGGCGTTTCCCACCTGAATCAGATCCTGTACACACTGGGGCAGATATGGCCGCTTTTCAATGATGGTTCCCCAGGCGGCCCAGATGGCGGGGGCCCCGCTTCGATCTAAAGAGAGGGCGTAATCAAAGGCATTCAAATTTTCCTGATGGAGCTGGGCATTATAGGTGAGCTCCATATCATCCGGATCGGTGGCACGCTGGGCATAGACGTTGAACATCATAAAGCTGTCGAAACCATTGAACAAGGCAATGCGTTCCACAGATTTTAAAGTGTTATCCAGATTATCTGGGGCAGCTGTGGAAGGATTGATGCCTATACAAATTAAAGGATGGGTTCCCCGAGTACCCAAAATATATCGGTATTCTGAGTAGACATTCGGGACATAGAGCCAGCGTTCTGTATCATAAGACGGGGAAGGCTGATTCGCTTCCTCGAGAGCATGGTCGAAACGGATCAACTCCAGTTCACTCGTTTCACAGGCGGGGATATGCATAGTAGAGCACTCCTTTGAGTTTGTTAGTGTGTCGATTCTAGTTTAGGGCTGGACCTACTATATCAAAAAGCAAGACAGCGGGCAAGTGGGGGGGTAATTCAGCAAGTGGGAAAAGGGAGAAAGAAAAAGTGGAGAAAATCGAAAAAAGTGCTTGACAATCGAGAATAGGCGTGGTAACATATCGAAGCT
>JAYCWP010000005.1:0-3258 GCA_037257225.1 Lawsonibacter sp. | reverse complement strand
TCTTGAATGAGACTGGTAATCGTGGTGGTCTTGCCGGACCGGCGGACGCCCACAACACAAAATACTTTCATTTGATCGCTCCTTTATCTTCCTTGCAAACAATATATATGATGCCCAAGCCAATCCGCTCCTGAACAAACAAAGGGGATTTTCCGGCGGACCGTTTTTCCTTTTAATCCTCCGCCAGTATTTCTTCCAGCCGGTCCAACATCAGCTGCTGGGCGGCGTGGCTGTAGAGAATGATGGAATAGGTGATCCCCTGCTGGTTGGTCCGCTCCTCCCGCCGCAGACCCAGCTGGGCCCCCAGAGCGGTGATGAGGCGGTTTTTCTTGCCGGCTGCTCCTTCCTGATCCTTCAAGTATCCCTGGGCCAGCAGCCACCGGAGAAGGGGCTGGTAGGAGAGCTTTTTCATCCGGCCTTCCGTCACCGCCCCCGAAGCCTCGTTGAGGCTCCTGACCAAAGTGGAAATGTTCACCGGCTCCGGAAAGAGGACCACCGCCGCTTTTTCTTCCGGGGTGAGGGCGAAGGGTGCGGGACCGCTGTGACCGCCGCTTACCACGCCGCCGTTGCGGATGACCCGTTCCAACACTCCGGCAGTGTAGGCAAAGCATTTTTTCAGCCGTTCCCCGCCCAAAGGGTCCTCCCGGGACAGGGAACTGCCGGTGATGGGGTCTATCCCCTGGGAAAGCTGATCCAGATACATTTTAGCCCGTTTCATCACATCCAAATCGTTCAAAGAAGCTCCCCTCCCTCCGAAATATACACTCAGTAATATTTTGTCGAATTATTTCAATTTATGGAGTTTCCAGTTCAGTCGAACTGACGCAGCCACTTGCCCATCTCCACCAAACCTGCTTCGATGATTTCCGGGGTATTGCCGTAGCCGATACGAAGGGTGTGCTCCATCTCCATCACCGCTCCCGGCAGCAGCATCACGCCGGTTTCCTCCTGGAGGCGGCGGCAGAATTCCTCTGAGGGCAGGTCCATGTCATAGCACAGCAAAGCGGTGGTACCACCCTGGGGAATCATCCAGGTGATGTGGGGCTCATTCTCCACCCACTTGGTGAGAAATTCCTTATTATGCCGCAGGATGCCCAGGTTTCGCTCCACGATTTTGTCCCGGTTCTCCAGGGCCAGAGCTGCCAGCAGATCGTTGATCATGCCGCAGCTGATGATATGGTAATCCCGCTGGTGGGCGATCTTCTCCACCAGCTCCACCGGAGCCGCTACCCAACCCATCCGCAGGCCCGCCAGGGAATAGGTCTTGGACAAGCTGCCGGTGGATACCGCTTTGGGATACAGATCAAACACGGAAGCGGTGAAGGGCTCTCCCTCATGGACCAGTCCCCGGTATACCTCGTCGCACAGCAGCCAGGCGTCATGCTCCCGGGCGATATCCACGATCTGACGGAGATAAGCCTCATCCATCACAGCACCGGTGGGATTGTTGGGGTTATTGATGCAAATCAGCTTCACTCCGCCTTCCGCCAGCTTCCGCAGCTCCTGGAGGTCCGGCAGATATCCGTTTTCCGGGCGCAGACGCAGGATATCCACCTTTGCTCCGATGGATTCCGGGATGGAATACAGCTGTTGGTAGGTAGGCAGCACCGAAATCACATGGTCCCCCGGTTCCACCAGGGTAAGCATCAAAATGGCATTTGCGCCGATGGCCCCATGGGTAATGGCGATATTTTCCTTTTTCGCGGTGCGGTAGAGGCTGGCAATGGCGTTGCGCAGCCGGTCGCTTCCCTCAATGTCCCCATAAGTCAGCCGCATCTTTAAAATCTGGTCCTGAACCCCCTGGGGGTCGCCGGTCATCTCCAGCAGCTCCTGCACCGTCAAAGAGGCCACGCAGGTCTCCGCCAAATTATAGCGGCAGCTGGTTTCATATTGGTTCATCCACATCTCAACGCCAAAATCCTTGATCTTCATCTTCTTCACCCTTTACGGAAAAATCGGAGCCTGGAAGGCTTCTCCCCTGTAAGGGACAGGCGCAGCGCGGCTTCCTTCCGCCTGCTTCCTTCCGTTCCACTGGGGATATTGTAGCACAATCCGTCTGAAATACAAAGCAGTTTCTTCCATCTGCCCCTTTTGGATTTGTCCTCTTTGCTCTTTTTTTCATCAGCTGCGAAAACAGGCACAGATTTTCGTTTTAAATCAGGAAAATCCCTATAAAAATCTTCTTTCAAAGCCGCCTCGTCCCTTTTCCCCCGCCTTGATTTGTGCTACAATAATCCGTATTAAACTGAGGCGGCTGCTGCTTGCTTTCAGTTATCTATTTTCCGGGGACCATTGCCCCTCCAAGGAGGAATCACTGTTGACCGCGCCTTATCTCATTGCTGATGCTCATACCCACATTTTCCCGTCCAAAATTGCCGAGAAGGCTGTCGCTTCCATTGGAAGCTTTTATCATATCCCCATGTGTCACCGGGGTTCTCCTGAGGCGCTGCTGGCCTCCGGAAGCCGTATCGGCGTGCGAAAATACCTGGTATGCAGCACTGCCACCCGTCCTGGTCAGGTCACCTCCATCAACGATTTTATCCATGAAGCCTGCCTTGCCCATCCGGAGTTCGTGGGACTGGCCACTCTTCATCCCGATTATGAGGATATTGAAGGGGAAATCCAGCGGGTAAAGGAATTGGGGCTTCACGGCATCAAGCTTCATCCCGATTTTCAGCAGTTTAACATTGACGATCCCGCCGCGATCCATATGTATCGTCTGCTGGCCCGGGCAGGTCTGCCGGTGCTGTTCCATACCGGGGACAACCGGTACGATTACTCCGCTCCCACCCGTTTGGTACGGGTAGCCAGGGAAATTCCCGAGCTGACCTGCATTGCCGCTCATTTCGGGGGCTACAGCCGCTGGCAGGACTGTGACCTGTACAAGGACTGCCCCAATGTCTGGTTTGACACCAGCAGCAGCCTGTTCACCCTGCCTGTGGAGCGGGCCATGGAACTGATCGAAGAACTTGGGGAGGATCGCTTTCTGTTCGGCACTGACTTTCCCATGTGGGACCATGAAGAGGAGCTGGAGCGGTTCCTCCGCCTGCCCCTTACCGAAGCCCAGCGGGTGAAGATCTTTGGAGGCAACTTCCAGCGCTTGTTTGGGGTGACCTTATGAACAATGTGCTTCGACTGCTGGGATTGACCGGCGCCGCAGGGGCGGCGGCTTTGGCGGGAGAAATGTCGCTGAGCCACTGTCTGCTGGAAACACCGGTCATTCATCTTGCCTGTGACGGTCTTCCCGCTGCTTTGGAA
>JAYCWP010000004.1:0-16207 GCA_037257225.1 Lawsonibacter sp. | reverse complement strand
AACCATGTCTCCTTTTATATACTTTTCAATTTGCGAAACTTATTGTACCTTATCAAGAATAATTCTTATTATAGCTCTATATAACCATCACACATTGAAAAAGTCAAGCGACCTTCCCCCTGCTTCTCCAAAAAATAAGCAGAACACGGCCCCCGGATCTCTCCAGGGGCCGTGTCAAACATTTGTCAGTCTCTAAACGCTTGGATCTCTTTGGCATTCTTCTCACGACGCTCCTGGATGCTCTCTTTCAGCAGCATATCCTTCACCTTCATCAAACGAATGGTATTGGCCCGCTCGTTCTCATCCAGTTTCATGGTGATATACTTGATATTCTCCTGCATCTGAGGGATCTTCACATACTCCAGGGCATTGACCCGGCGGCGGGTCTTTTCGATCTCCTGAGCCAGAAGCTGGCTAGTCTTTTCCACCTCGGCCAGCTTGAGCATATCTGTAAAGACCTGGGACATAGCATCCACTGCATCGTCCAGCTCACCGCTGGTCTGGGCAAAGCCGTAGGGGTAGACCTCCCCCGGATCCTGACTCTTGGTCTTGAAATGATAGCGTGGGACATCCACCGACATGACATTCTGGAAGGTCATATCCAGCTCCACAGACTGCTTGGGATAGAGCAGAGACTGTTCCAGCATCTCTGGGGACATGAGGGCCGCCGCCACGGTAAAGGAGCCGTGGGCCCGCATCAAGCCCTCCTCCACCCGCTTCCGGAGCGCCCGGTTTTCCCGTACCACGTCCATGAACTGCTTCATGAGTTCATCCCGCTTATCCTTCAGCAGCTTGTGGCCCCGCATGGAAGTCCTGAGCCGGTTTTTCAGCCGGGTCAGTTCCTGACGGGTCGGATTGACAGTCGTGCTTGGCAATTTGGTTCACCTCTTTCCGGCCGGAGTGCCTGCCGCAGCAGGTATGGCCAGACTCAGCCCTCCTTCTTGGGCAGGTACTTGTCGATATACTCCGGCTTGATGCGCTTCAGTTCGCTCCGGGGCAGAATGGACAGCAGTTCCCAGCCCAGGTCCAGGGTCTCTTCAATGGAACGGTTCTCGTCCGTCCCCTGGGAGACATAGCGCTTTTCAAACTCGTCGGCAAACTTGGCGTACAGCAGGTCTGTTGGGCTGAGGGCGGCCTCACCTAGAATGGACATGAGTTCCTTGTTCTCCTTGCCAGTGGCATAGGCGGCAAAAAGCTGGTTCATGGTGCCGGAGTGGTCCTCCCGGGTCTTGCCGGCGCCGGTGCCCTTGTCCTTCAGGCGGGACAGGGAAGGCAGCACGTCCACTGGCGGGTTGATCCCCTTCCGATACAGCTCTCTGGAGAGGATGATCTGCCCCTCGGTGATATAGCCGGTCAGGTCGGGGATGGGGTGGGTCTTGTCATCCTCTGGCATGGTCAGGATTGGGATGAGGGTAATGGAGCCTTCCCGGCCCATTTGACGGCCCGCCCGCTCGTACAGAGTGGCCAGGTTGGTATACAGATAGCCGGGGTAGCCGCGGCGGCCCGGGACCTCCTTCTTGGCGGCGGAGATCTCCCGAAGAGCCTCGGCATAGTTGGTGATGTCGGTCATAATGACCAGCACGTGCATTCCCTTCTCAAAGGCCAAGTACTCCGCGGCGGTGAGGGCCATCCGGGGAGTGGCGATACGCTCCACGGCAGGATCATTGGCCAGATTCGTGAACAGGACCGTGCGGTCGATGGCGCCGGTGCGCTTGAACTCACTGACGAAAAACTCCGACTCCTCAAAGGTGATGCCAATGGCCGCAAAGACCACGGCGAAGTTGGATTCGCCGTCCAGAACCTTGGCCTGGCGGGCGATTTGGGCAGCCAGCGCCGCATGAGGCAGACCGGAGCCAGAGAAGATGGGCAGCTTCTGCCCGCGGACCAGAGTGTTCAGTCCGTCGATGGTGGAGATCCCCGTCTGAATGAACTCGTTGGGGTAGTTCCGGGCGGCGGGGTTCATAGCCAGACCGTTGATGTCCCGGTATTCGTCCGCCAGGATGGCGGGGCCGCCGTCGATAGGCTGGCCCATGCCGTTGAATACCCGGCCCAGCATATCCTCCGAAACGCCCAACTGAAGGGGATGCCCCAGAAAGCGGATCTTGGACTCGGCCAAATTGATGCCGGCGGAATTTTCAAATAGCTGGACCACGGCGGAGTCGCCGTTGACCTCCAGCACCTGGCAGCGCCGGACAGTGCCGTCTGTCAGCTCGATCTCGCCCAATTCATCATAAGTGACACCCTGAACATGATCCACCACCATCAGCGGACCGGAGATCTCCTGGATCGTCTTATATTCCCGGATCACAGTTCTTCCTCTCCCTTCTCCGCAATGGCGTTGATCTCTTCATCCATCTCCACCATAATATTGGCATAATTATCCAAATACTGGTTTGCAGGGACCGATTTTGCTCGGCCAATCTTCTCCCGGGCAGGGATAGAGAACATCTGAGCCAGATCTCCGCCCCGTTCCGCAGCCTCTCGGCAATGTTCATCATACTCTCGGATCAAGGTCAGCATCCGGGCCTGCCGGTCATATTCTGAGTAGGAATCGATGTCCACGAAGGAATTCTGCTGCAAAAAGTCCTCCCGGATCATCTTGGCGGTCTCCAGAGTGATCTGATCTTTGGCAGAAAGGGAGTCCTTGCCCACCAGCTGGACGATCTCATTCAGGCTGGCCTCCTCCTGAAGCACGGCCATGGCCCATTCCCGGTTCTGAAGAAAGGCCTTGCCCAGATGCTCGTCATACCAGGGCTTCAGGGAGTCCAGGTAGAGGGAGTAGGAGTTGAGCCAGTTGATGGCCGGGAAGTGGCGGCGGTAGGCCAGAGAGGAGTCCAGGGCCCAGAACACCTTCACGATACGCATGGTGGCCTGAGAGACCGGCTCGGACAGGTCGCCGCCGGGAGGAGACACCGCACCCACAGCGGTAAGACTGCCCCGGCGGTCCTCATCGGAGCCCAGGCAGGCCACGGAGCCGGCCCGCTCATAGAACTGGGCCAGGCGGGAGCTGAGGTAGGCGGGATAGCCCTCCTCGCCGGGCATCTCCTCCAGACGGCCGGACATCTCGCGCAGGGCCTCAGCCCAGCGGGAGGTGGAATCGGCGATGACGGCCACGGCGTAGCCCATATCCCGGAAATATTCCGCAATCGTGATGCCGGTGTAAATGGACGCCTCACGGGCGGCCACCGGCATATCAGAGGTGTTAGCGATGAGCACCGTCCGCTTCATCAGCGACTGGCCGGTGCGGGGGTCCACCAGCTCGGGGAACTCCCGGAGCACGTCGGTCATCTCGTTGCCCCGCTCGCCGCAGCCGATATAGACCACCAGGTCCACGTCGGACCACTTGGCCAGGGCGTGCTGCATCACCGTCTTGCCGGAACCAAAGGGGCCGGGGATGGCGGCGGTGCCCCCCTTGGCCACGGGGAAGAAGGTGTCCACGATCCGCTGTCCGGACTGGAGGGGCACCACGGGGGGATACTTGTGCTTATAGGGGCGGCCCACACGGACAGGCCACTTCTGCATCATGGGCAGCTCCACCTGGGAGCCGTCCTCCTGCTCCAGCACGGCCACCGTCTCGGTGACGGTAAAGGAGCCGCCCTGGATGGACACGATGGTCCCCTTCATCCTGGGGGGCAGCATGATCTTGTGGAGGATGGACTCAGTCTCCTGAACCGTACCCAGCACATCGCCACCCACCACCCGGGTCCCGGGCTGGACCGTTGGGGTGAACTCCCACTTCTTCTCCCGGTCCAGGGCGGGTACCTCCACGCCCCGAGGGAGGCTGTTGCTTCCGCTGACCTCCCGGATGACCTCCAGGGGACGCTGGATCCCGTCGTAAATATTCTCGATCAGGCCGGGGCCCAGCTCCACGGACAGGGGCGCGCCGGTGGTGACCACCTCAGCGCCGGGGCCCAGTCCAGAGGTCTCCTCATAGACCTGGATGGAGGCGGCGTCCCCGGTCATGTTCAGGATCTCGCCGATCAGGCGCTGCTCGCCCACACGGACCACGTCGGCCATGTTGGCCTCCTCCATCCCTGTGGCCACCACCAGAGGGCCGGAGACCTTGACGATCTTTCCCATAGGCTTATAACCTTCTTTCGGGTCAATTTTTATAAAATATCTGCACCCACTGCCCGCTCCACGGCGTTGGTGACATTGGCCATGCCGATGCCCAGTGAGCCCTCCTTACCGGGGATGAGGATGATGGCCGGGGTCAGGGCGTCCTGATACCGGGCGATCTCAGGCTGCAGCTGGGCCGCCAGCTGCTCGGTGAGGTACAGAATGGCATAGTTCTCCTTGGCCATCCGGTGAATGGCCTGCCGGGCCTGCTCCACATCCTCCGCCGGACACACCTCCAGCCCCAGGGCCTTGAAGCCCAGCACGCTGTCCGGGTCTCCGATCACTGCGATGCGATACATCTCCATCCACCTCCGCTATACATAGGTCTCCCGCAGGCGCTCCCGGATGACGGCCCCGTCCAGACCGGCCCGCCGGCCGGCCAGGATGGTGCGGATGGCCGTCAGCTCCGCCTCCTTGGCGTACAGATAGGCGATGACTGTCTCCACACCGAAGGGCACCCGCCGGGCGTCCCCCAAATATCGTGTCAGGGCGTTGTCGCACTCCCGCTCAAAGGCGGTGAGGGAGCCGCCCGCCGGACGGGCCGCCTTGGCCCCAAGCTCCGCGGCCTGGGCAAGCGCCCCATTCTGGAAGAGGGCGTCCAGCTCCTCTCCCCTGGCCGCAGCCAGGGTCTGCTGTGACACGCTCCCGCCGGGCAGCAGCACCTGGGACAGAAACTCGCTTCCCTTCCCCATCCGGGCCACCCGGACGGCAGCCCGCAGATTGGCCACATCCACCGCAAGGCGGACATATCCCTGGAGAAAGCCGCTCCCGGTCTCCTGGGCCAGCTGAGCCATCTCCTCATAGCAGGCCCGGTCCAGTGCCAAGTCGGCCAGCTGTGGATCATGGGAGGCCGCCAGAGTCTCCCGAGCCTCCCGGATCGCGCTTTGAAAACGGGGGGACAGGCCGCTCAGCTGCTCCTTTTGGTAGCCCTCAGCCAGCCCAGAGGCTGTCACACGCCCACCATCCAGCAACAGCCGTCCAGCGTCGATCCCCATCGCCTCCGCCTTCACCAACACCTTGGCATTGTGATAGTCGTATTTCAGCCGGAACACATCCACCACCCGTGGATCAGGGGCAGCCGCGCTCAGCTCCTGAAAGGTCTCCGCCCGGGCGGCGGCCAGCACCCGCTCCACATCCTGTGCTCGCAGGCCCTCCGCACCGCCGTAACCACACTCCGTGAGGACCTTCAAGGCCTCACTCTCCTCCCGGGCATCAATCATCCGATCCATCCGATCCCGGGTCAGAAGCCGATCCTCCATGGCGTGGATCCGAGCGGAGAGGGCCAAATAATCCGTATCTTTTTTGCGGGACAACATACGCCCCCCTTTCTTAGATGAGGAATTAGGAGTTTTCCTAACTCCTGATCCGTTCCTCATACCAGCCTGGTCTCAGAAATCTTGTGCCACATCAACATTCTCAAATGGCATCCAATCCCTAATTCCTCATTCTCAATTTCCAAACAGGATCTCCGCCGCCTGCTTCTCCAGCTTCTCCCGCTGAAGGCGGAACAGCGTCTCAAAGGAGCAGTTGACTTCCACCGGGCCGTCCACCAGGATGAAGCCGCCCCGGATGGGCCGGGTCTCCTCGGACAGAGAGAGCAAACCAGTACCGGTGATCTGGGCCGCAGCGCTGTTGACCACCTTACCCAGCAGTGCCCCCACCCGGGAATCTGTTAGGGAATCGAGCAATTCCGGGGCCACTTCTTTTACCAGGGCCTCATTGGCAGCCACAACGACCTGCTTCCCGATACGGCTGCGGTCTCTGGGCGAAAACACAAGCTGTTCCCGTCCGGTGGATACCGCTTGGAGCACCATACCGGTCAGCAGCTGGATGTACTCCTCCTCCGGCAAGGCACACAGCTTCTCCAGCGCCTGCTCAAATGCCTCGGACAGTACCTCCTGCTTGGCAGCCAACTCCAGTTTCCGCCGTTCCAGCTGGGCCGCAGACTTCAGCCGCTCCAGCCGCTCCTCCGCCGCTCTTCGTCCCCTGGCTAGGATGGCAGTCCGTTCCTGATCCGCCTGGGCCTTGGACTGGGTCTGGATCTCCAGGATCTGGGCCTCGGTCTGTTCCCGCAGCTGGACCAGTTCTGCGTCCGCATCTGCACGGATGCGCGCGGTGATTTTTTCAATTCCGTCCATACGCGCCGCTCCCTCAGCCGCTGATGTTGATGATCATCAGCATGGAGGCCAGCAGGGACAGAATGGCGTAGAACTCCACGGTGATGCACAGCACCATGCCCTTGGCCCAGTGGTCAGGCTTCTTTGCCAGGATGTTGATGGATCCGGCGGCCACGCGGCCCTGGGCCATGGCGGAGAACAGTCCGCCCAGCGCCATGGGCAGGCAGGCGGCAAAATACTGGAAGCCCTGGGCAATGGTCAGAACGGGCAGGGTGCCGGACAGCAGGCCCATGCGGAAGATCGCGAAGAACCACACCACCAGGCCGTACAGGCCCTGGGTGCCGGGGATGACCTGAAGGATCAGGACCTTGCCGAACTTGCTGGGATCCTCACACAGAAGGCCGGTGCCCGCCTCGCCTGCCATGCCGGTGCCCTTGGCCGAGCCGATGCCGCTGAGCACCGCAGCCAGGCCGGCACCCAGAAGGGCCAGTGCCAGACCGCCCCAGCTGCCGAATAGGGTACCAGACTGCTGAAGTTCAAACATTTGAGTCAAATCATTCGCATACATAATGGTTTCCTCCTCTTATTTGACCACGTTGTAGTATTTTGTGTTCAGATCCAGGGGACGGAAGGGCTTCCCGCCGTCCTCATAGAATTTTCCGAAATACTCCAGACACTGGAGACGCAGGTCATGGACATAACACCCCAACAGGTTCAGGGCGAAGTTCAGGGCATTCCCCACCATAGAGATCACCACAAAGAGAATCACATTTCCGGGGATGGCTCCCAATGTGTTGAACACCTGGGCGATAACCGAGCCGGCCAGCATCAGAGCCATCAAACGGGAGTAGGACAGGATGTCACCAAAATAGCCAGTCACATGGTTGTACAGGGATCCGAAAATCCCAGTGATCTTTCCAAAGCCCTTCCCTGTGATCAGCGGTCCCGCAAACACCATGGCCACACCAACATATAGAACCAGGCGGGTCATCCCCAGCGCCGCCAGGGCAATCCCGGCAAATACCAGCCACCAGGTGACCTCTTCCCACACTGCATCCATCCACTTCCCATTTCGGATCTTTTGAACAAAGCTAATCGCCATGCCCGTAACGATTTGGACGATGCCCAGTGCCATAGAGCCAATCAGGATCTGAAGGGTGTTGTCCAGCGGGGTGAACAGTGGCGGCCAGAACCATACGAATGTACTCTCCGGATCCAGCAGCTTCAGCAGCTGGGGGATGAAGTCCCCGAAGAAGCCGCCGGTCAGCGCCCCCATCAGGAAGGTGCTCACACCACACAGGCCAAGCAGGGCAAAAAAGTCGTGCATCCCCTTCTGGGGGCGCGCTTTGGTCAGCACCACCACAGAGGCCAGCATCATCAAAAGTCCGTATCCCATGTCGGCCATCATCACACCATAAAACAGGATGAAGAAGGGGGCCATCAGGGGGTTTGGGTCCACCGTGCCGTAGGCGGGCAGGGAATACATCTCCGTGACCATGTTCAGCGGGCGGGTGAGCCAGTTATTTTTCAGGCTCACCGGAACCTGAGGGTACTCCTCTTCCGCCGGGTCCTCCACCTGCCAGGCACAGGGGTAGGCGGATAGCTTCTGCTCTGTCTCCTCCCACCGCTCCGCTGGGATCCACCCCTGGAGCAGGAAGGTCTGCTCCGTATCCCGGAGCCTGGCCCGGCTCTCCTCCCGGTTAATGCGCACCGATGCCCGGTCAAATGCCTGCCGGATATTCTCTGCCAGACTGGTCATGCCGGCCAAATCCTTCTCCGCCTGTCGCAGCCGCTCCGCATTTTCGGACAACTCCCGGTCCAGCCGCTCATCGTTTTCCCGGGCCGTACCGGTCCAGCCATTCAACGAGACCCTAGACCAGCCAAAGCTCCGCAGAGCCTCCAGAACCGCTTCCTGCGCACTCTTGTGGCAGACAAGCAGGCAGTAGCGCACTTCCCGACTGGCGCTGGCTTGGATCAACTGGGCCAATTCACTGGCCTCCTCCACCGCCAGCTGAGCCTCCTCTAGGGGGCGCGCGGCGGTTAGGGTGCCGAACTGTACCAACATATCACGGGTAGAACCGCTCTCCAGCGGCAGATCAAGAGACAACCACGGCGCCAGCGCCGCCTTTTGGGCGGTCAGTTTCCCCTGCTCTGCCTGGAGCAAGGCTACCTCCCGGTCCTTCTGAAGCACCGCCTCCACTGCCTGTGTCCCTGCGGCACAGGCAGCTGGCTCAAACAGTTCCTCCTCAGTCAGCTGGGGCTGCGGAGTAAGCATTCCTCTGCCTTTGGCCCCACAGCGGGCCAGAACAGACAGCGCCCGCTCCGCCGACTGCTTCTCTTCCTGAGCCTGATTCAGGGCGGAGCCATCCGGCACATGAAGCTCCACGCCCACCGGCAGCGCGTTCCATCCTCCTGGGGGCGCATCGGACCGGCTACCCGCCTCCGCCGGCTCGCTGATTTCCACACAGCCAAGCCGTTGTAACATGTGCAGCAACTCTTCCCGGTCACTTCGCAGTGCCAGCAAGTGCAGCCGCTTCATTTTGATAATCGCCATCAGCTTTTCACAACCTTTTCTACCAGAAAAGCGACCGCCTGATCCAGCTGGCTCCGGGCCTCCTGCTTTTTCTCCTCACAGTCCAGCCGTGCCTGCTCCAGGACAGACGCGGTCCATTTTGCCGCTTCCTGCTCCGCCTCCGCCATCATCTGTCGGGTCTCTGCCTCTGCGTTCTGGCGGGACTCCTCCACCTGACGGCGGGCGGAGCGCTGGGCCTCCAGGATGCGCTGCTTGCTTTCGGCCGCCGCAGCCTCTTTCTCCTGCTTCACCGTCTGCTCCAGCTCTGTCACCTGTTGGATCGCTTCCACTGCCATTGACAACTCACCACCCTACATTTGAAACATTGCAGACAATCCTTGGATTGCTTGCCCCCATTGTAGGCGAAATCGCCCTAAAATGCAAGGCAATTTTCCTCATCCACCGTTCTCATTTTCATTCCACTTCTTTCAAAACAGACTTTTCTCTCTTAAATCCAGATAAAACCATGCACTTCAATCTTGTTTTCTGACTTTTTTTACAGTTTGTACAAATTGTAAACTTTTATCAGTAAATCAAAATGCAGGACTTTTCGACTCTCTTGCACATTTTTCCACCAAATCAGTGGGGATCGCCAGACATCCGCCGATTTTCTATCGTTGGGCAGATATCTGTTTCTTTCCTCCAAAATTCTGCTTCAAGAGCTGCTTTGTTCATTCCATCGCTTACTTGCAGAACATAATCCTCTGTGGTACACTGGATTCCACCTTTGTATCACAGGAGGCACGATAGAAATGAGCGGACAAACAGAGCGGCATCAGATCTGCGGGCTGATCAACCGGCCACACCAATTCTCCTATGAGAGCGGCGTAGAGGTCACTCAGGTGGAGCCTGGCCGGGCGGAGGGTGTGCTGACCGTCGGGCCGGACAGCATCAATCCACACGGGAAAGTCCACGGCGGTGCGCTGGCCACTCTGGCAGATACAGTAGCAGGCTGCTGTGCCTGCGCTTGCGGACGCAGCTGCGTCACCTCAAGCAGCACCATGGAGTTCCTGCGGCCGGCTGATGGGGACCGGATCACCTGTACGGCAGTCCCAAAAAAGGAGGGACACACCCTGTCCGTCATCCAAGTAGAGCTGCGCAACGAAGCAGATACCTTGGTGGCCACAGGCACCTACACCTTTTTTATGTTTGACCAGAAGGACTGACCGGACGTGAGCCAAACTCAAAAACCGCTCCCCTTGGGCGGAGACAGCACTTCTCTGCTGTCCGCTCAAGGGGAGCGGTTTTATCGTTTCTTAAATCAGGAATCAATGTAGCTCCGAACCCGGAGATGGACCCCCAAACTCTCTGCAATGCGGCGGCTCTCCTCGATCTCCTCAGGGGCAGTCCCCTTGTCCACCACGGTAAAGATCACATGGGGGACATAGTCCTTGGCCTCTTTAGCGAAGTCCAGCATGGCCTGATAGGCCGCCTCCCCCTGAACCGGGTGGCACAGTGCTGCATAGTCCGCAGCGTTGTTGGCATTGAGAGAAATGGAGAGGGTGTCGATCCGGCCCTTCAGCTCCGGGATCACATCCCGGCCATGGATCAGGTTGGCATGGCCATTGGTGTTGATGCGTACCGGGGGCAACTGCCCGCCGAAGCGTTCTTTCAGCTGGTCCACCAACCAGAGGATGTCCTCAATACGGTAGGTAGGCTCTCCATAGCCGCAGAACACAATCTCCCGATAAGAACACACATCCCTGCCGAGAAAGCTGTCCAGAGCCTCCTGTCGGGTGGGCTCCCGCTCCAGCCAGAGTGAGTCCTCCGTATAAATGGACCCCTCCTTTCTTCCGTGGCGCAGGCAGAATTCACAGTTACAGTTGCATTTGTTGGTGAGGTTCACATACAGCGCGCCCTCATATTCATAGGTAATGGTCATACCATCCCGCCTCCTTGTTCAAATTTCAATTTTCAATGCGGAAAAACCGCTTTCCGTTTTCCAGTGTGATCTTGGCGACCTCTTCAGGATCCATGCCTTTCACCCGTGCGATGGTCTCGGCCACCAGATGGACCTTGCCGGAGTCGTTTCGCCTGCCCCGGAAGGGCTCCGGTGTAAGATAGGGCGAGTCAGTCTCTACCATGATTCGGTCCATAGGCAGCCACTCAAGGACCTCCAGGGCTTTTCTGGCATTTTTATAGGTGATAACTCCGGTAAAAGACAGCATCCAGCCCAGCTTCACCAATACCTTTGCGTCCTCCAGGCTCCCGGAGTAACAGTGGTACACACCCTTCGCTTCCGGATGAGCCCGTACCATCTCCAGGCAGTCCTGATGGGCCTCCCGGTCATGGATAATGACCGGCAGATCCAGATCCGCCGCCAGTTCCAGCTGCTGGGCAAACACTTTCTGCTGAAGTTCTTTGGGTGGATTATCCTTCCAGTAGTAGTCCAAGCCGATCTCTCCGATGGCCCGCACCCTGGGATTGGCAGCCAGCATACGCAGCTGCTCCAGCCAGCTGTCCTCCCACGCCCCGCAGTCGGAAGGGTGGACTCCAACAGCCGCGTAGACAAAAGGAAATTGTTCCGCCAAGTCGATTGCAGTCCGGGAACTCTCCAGGTCACAGCCCGGATTCAGGATCAACTCCACCCCCTGATCCGGCATGGCAGCCAGCGTCTCCAATCGGTCGCTGCTGAAGGCTCCAGAATCATAGTGGGCATGGGTATCAAATAAACGCATGACAAGTTCCTCTTCCTCCGCACTTTTCGGCTCTGGGGCCACCTGTGCGGCTTCTGTTTCAGCAACTATCATACCTCGATTGACAGAAAAAAGCAAGCCACTCCCAGAATCCTTTCCTGTCAATCATTCCACCGTAAACCGGGTCAGGAATAAATCGCCCTCTTCACCCTCTTCAGTCCCATTCTCAATCAGTTCCAAAAAGGCCAGGGTAAACTCTGTCTCCTCCTGGGGAACTTCATATAACAACAGCCCCTCCAGGGATTTTCCACCCTCTAAATCATACTCCTGGGGCAGCTGATCTGCACTGTAAGGTTCCAGCGGCATGGCCCACTCATCCGGGCCGCAATCCCCCCAGTATAGTTGAAAATCTGTGTCATACATAAAAACCGGCTCGTGAAAGGTGTTTTTCAGCTTCAATTCCACGATCACCAGCTTGTTCCCACTGGCGGCGGCGTAGCCCTCATAGGATGTCCGGGACTCCGCCTTTTCCACTGTACAGTCGAACCACCGGGTAGACACAGTTTCCTCCAGAGTGGCTTCTATCATTCCGTCCTCCTCTGGAAATGTGCCGCACCCAGAAAGCAGCATCAGCGCTGCCAGTCCCAAGACCCACCCTCTCTTTCCCATGAGTTTCCTCCTTTTGCCCGGCGCCGCGGCCGGGTATCTGCTGCCTCTATTATAGAGGCTCGGCGGAGAAAATACAACCGCCAGCTTTGTCTCCTTTCCAGTCAAAAGCTGAGGCGTGTGCCGCCGGCACACGCCTCGTTGATCTCAGCCTCTCAGTTCCTCAGCTGAACGGAGCCCAGCAAAGCTCGCTCCATCAAGATCGGAGATGGTAGTCTCCGTCTCCCCCTCCGTTCCATCAAGACACGCCTTGCTGTCTCCATCTGAATCGCTGGAAAAGGTATAGATCATCCCGTCCACAGTCTCCACCGTCGTGGTCAGCGTCCACTCTGCAGAACTGCCCTCCACCGTGATCGTCACCCGAGTTCCTTCAGAGGATGCGACGCGGTAGACGGTGTCTCCATAAGTATGGACCGCTTGGGCAAATGCCTCTCCGGTCAACTCGGATCACCTCCTTATTTGGTTCGCTTTGAAAGGCCTTTCATAAAGGAATATCCATCAGACATCCTAAAAATCTCAGATGAGTCAAATTTTTCACTCCCCGGCCTTTGGCCATCCATAGAAGAGCTTCCGTTCCGCAGCAAAAATGCCGCAGAATGTTCCCATTCTGCGGCAGTTCCTGTCCATTTATTTGGATATATCCGGTCCAGCGATAATTGACAGAGCCTGGCGATGATTCCGGACTTCATTGACCTCTTGGCTCCCGCCGTACTCCCCATCGATCGTCCAAGGGATCGGCTTCTCACTGAGGAAGCGTAGGTGGGCAGCATGGAAGGAGAGCAGGGCTCCGCTCTCTTCTACCGCACCAGGGCGGAGCAGAGCCTGAAGCCCAGCCCCAATATCGAAGATGTTCATCGGCTTGCGCACCAGGATGACTTCAAATAAACCATCGTCCAGATCTACACGGTCGGTGGGCAGGTTTTTAAGTCCACCTACAGAGTAGGTGTTGCACACCATGCCATAGAAAAAGTCATCCTCAATGGTATGGCCATCATACTCCAATTTTAGATGGTATGGGGTGATAGAGGGCAAAGACGCGATCCCCGCCATGATATAAGCCAGGTGCCCGAAGGCGTTTTTCAACTCTTGAGGGGTATCGTAGGCCACTTCAGTAAATGCCCCAAAGGCAGCCACATAGACAAAAGGGCGGTCGTTAAGGGTCCCGATATCCCACTTCAGCGGCGGTGTATTACCAGCGGCCAACTCCGCCGCCTGCTTATACCCCTGTGGAACACGGAGGGTCGCGGCGCAGTCATTGGTGGAGCCGGATGGAATATATCCCAGCAAGGGGGGCTGAGGGAGTGCAAGCAGTCCGGCAGCCGTCTCACTCAAAGTTCCATCTCCACCACAGCAGACCACCCGGTCAAACTGAGACGCCAGTTCTCGAGTAATCCGTGTGGCGTCCCCAGAACCCTGGGTCGGGTAGATGGTGACCAGCCATCCAGCCTTAGTAAATGTGTCCACGATGGTGGTCACATTTCCGGTGATCGCTCCCTTACCAGAGGCAGGATTATATACAAAAAGCAGCCGTTTCATAACAAATTACCTCAAAATGCTGTGATGTGCGGCGGCTGCCGCATTTTATGCAGACAAGCGTGATCCCGTCAGCATCATTCTTAAATTTAAATAGAGAAGGGCCCCATTCCTGACAGCCCGATACTATTATATGTACGTTTGCAAAAAAAGCAAGAAATTCACGTAAACATTTTAAAAATTCTGTGGCCGTTCTATTAAAAAATTGTAAATTTTCGCTTCTGAAATCAGAACAGCGGGAAAAGGTCCCCACAACGCACGGACAAGGGCTTGCACCAAACGCAGAAAACAGTTACAATGTGGGCAGAAAATGCCGGAGAAACCGCATTGAACAGGAGGAGACACCATGGAGGAGAGAGAACACCGCCATCAAGCAGTACTGATCACCGGGGCATCCAGGGGGATCGGCGCAGCCGCTGCCCGGCGCTTTGCTCAAGGAGGCTGGGACGTAGCGGTGAACTACTGCCACTCCCGAGCTGCGGCAGAGAAACTTGCAGCAGAATTGAGGGAGTGGGGCGTCCGTGCGGAAGCTATCTCGGGAGATGTCTCCCAACCGGATCAGGCAGCTGCCCTGATTGAAACCGCAGAGCACACACTGGGTGGACTGGAAGCTTTGGTGTGCAGCGCCGGCATCGCAGCACCCCAAATGCTGCTTACCGACCTGAGTACAGAAGGCTGGCGGGAGTTGATGGGCATCAACCTGGATGGAGTATTCCATGTTCTGCGGGCAGCGATCCCGAATTTTGTCCGCCGGCAAGCAGGGAGCATCGTCACCATCTCCTCCATGTGGGGAATCACCGGAGGTTCCTGCGAGGCAGCCTATTCTGCCTCCAAGGCCGGAATCATCGGCCTAACCCGAGCCATGGCCAAGGAGCTGGGTCCCTCCCACATCCGGGTCAACTGTGTGGCTCCTGGGGTGATCGACACTGATATGAACCGCCACCTGAACACCGAGGATATGGCCGCCCTGGCAGATGAGACCCCTCTGGGCCGCATTGGCCAGCCAGAAGAGGTGGCAGAGGCTGTGTATTTTCTGTCCTCTCCTGCCGCCAGTTTTATCACCGGACAGGTACTTCCCGTAGACGGCGGAATGGTGATTGGCTGAAGAGCGGTAAGTATGCCGCTCGAAAAACACTCCGTCCCGGACTAAATGCCGCCAAGACGGATAAAATGAGCGTTGTGTGGGAGTTCAGAGAGGAGGACAGGAATGCGACGCACCAAATTTGATTATCGTTCCTACCATGGGAAAAGGACCGTCACGGATTGGCTGAAACGCATTGCACTGATTTTAGCCATTCTGGCTGTTCTGGCTGTAGCCTTTTTGCTGTGGGGGCAGAAATATTTCGCCTATACCGATGGCGGCCTCAGGCTGACGCTCCCCTTCCTTCAGCAGGAAGCTCCAAAACCAGTTGACCCAGGTCAGGTAGACGCAGTTGTAGAGGAGCCGGAACCAAAGGAGGACACATCTCATCCGGTAGAGCCTCCTCGGCCCGAGAAGTCCACATCGGCGATAGCTGTACCACTGTCCGCCCTGCTGGATGGAAGCGCCGCTGCACTGGCGGAACAAGCAGAGGCCAATAGCGTAGTGGTGGAAATGAAGGACGCCAAGGGACGGCTGGGCTGGCAGTCTGAGCATCCTCTGGCCGGTGCAGCGCTGCCTGGGGCAGAGGTTCCGGAGGTCAACAGGCAGTTGTCCGCCTGGAATCAGGGCGACCTATATACCATTGCACGGCTGTCCTGTTTCCAGGACGAGTCTCTGGGCTCCAACATGGATCACACCATCCGCACCAGCAGCGGCTACCGCTGGAAAGACAGTTCCGGACTGCACTGGGCCTCCCCCGCAGATCAGGAGGTGCAAAACTACCTGATTGAGTTGATGGTAGACCTGGCCCAGCTGGGCTTTGATGAGATCGTACTGGAGCACTGGGGCTACCCTGCCCAGTCGAATGGTCCTCTGGGCAATATCCAGGCGGGGGACCAGTATCCAGTGGGAGAACTGGATACTGTAGTAACCGGGTTCCTGGCTCAGGCTTCGTCCGCCCTGGAACCTTATGACGTCCGCCTGTCGCTGGCTATATCCACCGGTCAGCTGACCGGAGACGACCCTGGTACAGGACTGACTTTAGAGGCCCTGAACACCAGCATAGACCGGATCTGGATGGAGGGTATCCGAACGGAAGTTCTGACAGCCTTGAATACATCTGGCGTAACCAGGGCCGAGGAGCGGTTAGTGTCTCAGTGCGATACTCTGGATTCCAAGCAGCCCGGCGCTCAAGCAATCTGGGCCGAAGCCGGCGACTCATGACCAACAAAACAGCGCGGCGCACCACAATAGGTGCGCCGCGCTGTTTTCTCTGTTCAAACCAACTTGCGCTGGAGAAAAAATTCAGTGTTCTATCTAAAACAGGCAACATTTCTTCTTGGCCCTATTACTTTTACCGGAGTTCTTTTCGAAAGTGATATGCTGTATGTAAAAGAAAAAGACACGACATATCGTCGTGTCTTTTTCTTGGCAGCGGGAGAAGGATTCGAACCCTCACAAACAGAGTCAGAGTCTGTCGTGC
>JAYCWP010000003.1:0-10124 GCA_037257225.1 Lawsonibacter sp. | reverse complement strand
GGCACACCTCCCGTCAGACCGTTACCCTGTGTAGTCCCTTGTAGACTGTACTTTCGTATGCGATAAACTATTGATGTCATTCAGGCTCATTCTGAATGTCCTCCTTTTGCTTTTTAGATGCAGTTGGCAGACCGCACCTTTATTATAGCAAAAGGAGTTTTTATTTTTACATCATCGGCAATAGCCTTTTTTTGAACCACTCGCCCAGCGAGTGGTTTTGCTATACAAAAAGAGTGAGAGGTTTTAAGCCTCTCACTCTTTGGTTCGTATGCACTGTAGGATGTCGAGCGCATCATAGCAGATATGCTGCCCAATTCACACTACAATTTCCGCGCGGCTGCCGCCTGCGCGGTCTTTTTTGATCACGATCTGCTTATCGATCTTCTCTTTCAATTCGCCCACATGAGAAATGATGCCCACCAGACGGCGGCCCTCGCTCAGTTCGCTGAGAACCCGCAGGGCCTGCTGGAGGGAGTCCTCGTCCAAAGAGCCAAATCCCTCATCCACAAACATGGTATCCAGCTGGACGCCGCCTGCGGCAGATTGTATCTCGTCTGCCAGTCCCAGCGCCAGGGAGAGAGACGCCTTGAAAGACTCGCCGCCGGAGAGGGTCTTTACGCTGCGGAGTGAGCCATTGTAATGATCAATGACATCCAGTTCCAGACCGCTCTGGCTACGGTTGTTGTCCGCCTCCACCCGGCGGCGCAGCTCGTACTGTCCGCCGGACATCATCATGAAGCGGGTGTTCGCCCGAATCAGGATACGGTCGAAGTAGGTCATCTGAGCGAAGGTCTCCAGCATGATCTTCTCTCTGCCAGTGATCGTACCATTGGCTGTATTGGAAAGAGAGCGCAGCCACATGAGCCTGGCCTCTTTGTCCTCCAGTGCCTTGCTCTGTCGGTTCAAACCGTCCAACGCATCCTGGTTGCGTGCCAGGCGGGTATGGACCGCCTGTTCTTCCTGACTCAGAGCGGTCAGTTCCGCCTTCAGTTCCGTCTGCCGGCGCTCCAAAGTCTCAAGTTCCTCAGTTCCAGTCCCACCGGCCAGCAGCTCGGACAGGGTCCTGATCCGCCCCTCAGCTGTACTGCGCTGCTGCGTTAGCTTCTTGACCGACTGCTCTGCAGATGCCAGCAATTCCCGATACATGGACACCTGCTCATTCCAGTTCTCGATGGCTTTTTCAGCAGCCTGCCGGTTCTTGTACTTCAGCTGCGCTCCCTGCTGGGCGATCTGCTCGGTCATGGACTGAGACTGGATCTCCAGCTTGGTAATTTCAGTCTGGGCCGTCTGGAGTTCCTCCACCTGCTGATGGACAGATGCCTCGCCCTCCGGGATCCTTGCCCGCAGTGCTTCTGCCCGCTTGGCCCGCTCCTGTGCGGAGCTATAAGCCGAGCGAAGGTTATCCAGAATATCTTTCAGAGCCTCCTGGGCTTTTGTCAGGGCGGCAGGCAGCGATTCCACGGTCCCATGGCCCAACAGCGACTCTGCGGCGGCCAGAAGAGCCGCTTCATTCTCATCCCGTCTGACCTTCAGTTCCCGGGCAGACTGACCGGCCTCCTGCTCCGCCCTGCGGGCATCCTCTGCATGGGCCTGCGCCTGCTCCAGTTCCTCTTCACTTGGTACATCCCGGGCCAGAGGGGCAGGAGCGGGATGCTCTACCGAGCCGCATACTGGGCATGGACTACCAGTCTGGAGTTTTTCGGCCAACAGTCCAGCCTGACCCGCAAGGAAGGCACTGTTCTTCTCCCGCCAGTCATCCTCACAGGCCTTCGCCTGTACAGCAGCGGTCTGATAGTCCCAAAGGCAACCCGGAACTGCGTTCCCAGTTTCTCCAGCGCACGCAATTCCATTGCCAAATCTGCCAGCTTCTCTTCCTGTTCCTCCTGCTTTTCCAACTCATGCTGAATGGTTACAGCCTCCACATCTGCTGTGTTCAGTTCCTGCAGTTCCGCTTTTCCTGCGGTCAACTGCTCCTGCAGTTCAGAGAGCTTCGCCTGTGCGGTGGCGGCATCCTTCTTGCGCCTCTCCAGCTGTCCAGACAAGCGTGCCCGTTCCTGACGGAGCTGTTCCAGGGCGTCGTACTGGGGCACCTGCTCACGCAGTGCGGCCGCCTGCGCTTTCAAGTCTTCTGCCTCTGGCTCCTGAGCCTTCCGCTCTGCAAGTGTCTGTTCCGCTGCCTCCACCTCAGGTATCAGTGCAGCCAGTTCCATCCGGGTTTTCTCCAGCACCTTCCGATTTTCCTGATCTGTCCGTCCTTTCGAGATCTTCTGTGCTAGGATGCTGTTTTCCTCCTCCAGGTCTAAGCGTTTTGACACCAGAGCTGCCTGATGCGTCCTGTCGTCCTCCAATAGGCCCTCCAGCAGGACTTTGATCTCCTCCACCGGCAGCCCACTGACCGGTACAGTCCCCTCTTGGCAGACGATCCCATCTGCATACTGCAGAATACTGTCCCGCAGTTTGCCGCACTCCTTGCTCAGAGCCGCAGCATCGTCCCGCAGCCGATACTGAAGTCTCTGATAGCGGGAAGTATTGAAAATTTTTCGGAAAATATCGATACGCTGATCGGTGGAGGCCAAAAGCAGCTTTAAAAAGTCACCTTGGGCGATCATAGCCACCTGGGTGAACTGATCCCGCCCAATGCCGAGGATATCCTCCACAGTCTGGTTGACCTCCCGAACCTTGGTGATGATACGCCCGTCCGGGCAGTGGAGCTCGGCATCCGCTTTTTGGGTGGTGAAACCGCCGCCCCGTTTGGCGGGGCGCTCATACTCCGGATTGCGCCGGATGATATAGTGTTCGCCCCGACACTGAAACTCAAGTTCCACAAAGGTAGGTGTCTCCGCTTCCGCATATTTGCTGCGGAACATATTCGGCTCCCGTGTCTCGCCGCTGGGTTCTCCGTACAGTGCGTACGCGATGGCATCAAAAAGCGTGGTCTTGCCCGCTCCAGTGTCGCCTGTGATAAGATACAGGCCCTGGTCGCCCAGCTTATCCAATTCCAGCGCAGTCTTGCCCGCATATGGTCCGAACGCGGACAACGTCAAATGGATCGGTCTCATACTTCACCCTCCCAGATATCCTCCATAGCTTCCATCAGATAGTTCCGCTGCGTGTCAGACATGGGGCCGTTGTTCTGCTGCTCGTAAAAACGCTCAAACAGTTCCAGCGGAGACTGTTGCTCCACATTCACAGCGTCCAGCATCTGAATGCCGCCTCGAGTTCGGCGGTTGTCATAATCCAGTCGCATCAGGTTAGGATAGATGACCCGCAGCTTGCTGATGGCATCTGGCACATCCTCCTCATCGGTCAGTGTGACCCGAATGTAGGCATCCCGGTCCAGGTCCTGGTAGAACTTCAGCGCGCTGACCTCCAGATAAGTTCCACGCAGTTCGATCAGGTCTCGCTTTGGGATGAGCGGCACGGTACGGAGGGTCAGACTTCCCTTTGCGCCCAGTTCCACCACGGTAACGGACTTCTGGTGCTTCACTTCGGAAAAAGAGTATTTCAGCGGGGTACCGCAATAGCGCACCCGGTTCCCATCCACTGCCTGAGGACCATGGAGATGTCCCAGCGCCACATAGTCGAATGGTTCAAATACCGCCTTGTCCACACTGTCAGTACCGCCCACGGACACCTCCTCCGACTCGCACCGCTCTGAACCGGTGACAAACTGATGGGTGATCAGAACATTACGGTGCAGCATGTCGATGTCCATGTGCCGGACGGCACAGGCGACGGCCTCGGTGTAAGACTCGATTTGCTCCTCCGGAAAGTAGCGGCGGACATGGACGGGTTTCACAAAGGGCAGCATCCACAGATCCACGGGGCCATATTCATCAGAAAGGGTAACGGCCTCCACTGCACCATCATAGACCGAGGTGATATGAATATCGCTTTTTTCCATTAGGCGGGCGGCAAAGGCCAGCCGCTCTGGGGAGTCATGGTTGCCGCTGATCATCAGTACAGGCACGTTTCTTTCGGACAGCTGCACCAGAAAGTCGTCCAGCAGGCTTACCGCTTCGGCAGGCGGTACCGGACGGTCGTAAATATCTCCGGCAATGAGGAGCGCATCTGGCTGTTCTCCATCGATGATGCGCAGAATCTCTTCCAAAATATATCGCTGGTCATCCAACATCGGAAACTCGTTGACCCGCTTACCGATATGCAGGTCAGAGAGATGGATGAATTTCATGGTCATGCCCCTTCCTAAAAATCATGAGATATTTGCCGCAGCTGAACTGGATCTTCCTGACAGTCCTGCTGTGTGTAGACGTCAGACAATTTCCTGCCTCTGAGCAGTTAACGTTCAGAATGACACTGTGCTTGGAGGAACACTGTGCGACTCCCTTCTCCGGTTTCCTGGAATCCTTGCGCTCATTCCATCGTAGAGCGATAAAAAATAAAAAGGCAGAAGAAGAATCGAACTCTCCTGTCTTTTAAAGTTGCTTTCTCCCGACCAGAATTGTCAAACGGAATTCTTCCCATTTCATACCTTTCGTCGTGATGTGCGCCAGGTTCTTGCCAACGGCCGGTCACAGGTATTTTCCGAACTTATCCATATTATAGCACCAAATTTTTTCTGCAACAAGGCGCGAAATACTGCTTTATACCGTTCGAAATTTGTATTCTGGCCACATACTTTCTTAAAAAGTTTTGAAATGGATTTTTGACTTGGAAAATAAGACTGATTTCAGAACTCCCAAAAATATGAAATGACTGAGCGTTTGAAGTATAAATACCTTCTGCGCCAACGATTTTACAATTTTTTACGATTCAAAACCCATCTACTAATTCATTGGTAAACGATACCCCACATATCACCCCGTCTATTACACGGAATGATATGTGGGGTACCAGTTTCATTCATCTAGCTTCACTTGAAAGCCTCGTAGGCAGCCAGCGCTTCCCGGATCGCCGCTTTATCGCTGTCCTTCACCGTAAGATCATGCAAATAATCATCCCCCTCAAAGCGGATAATGGTTTCTGAAGAATTTGCAATTGCCCTCAGCATCTTAAGATCGGAATCAAATGCCTCGACATCAATATATTCCCATACAACGCCACCACCATTATCGTGAACCATATCAAAATACTTGAAACTCTTACTAAAACGTTCCCCATCAGCCACAACGGTAATATGGTCAAAAAACACCCAATCATCGCCAGTATAGTTAAATACCATACGCATCCAAATCCGATTGGAATCCCGTCCGATATATGGAAGGAGGAAGCACCTCTGATCCGCAACCCAACTGCCATCCGCATAGAACTTCCATGCAGAAGGATAGTAAAAGCTTACGCCTTGTACCTTATCCTCTTCCTTACGCATTTTACTCAGCAGACCCTCTGCCTGTTCTTTTTGTATTGTCTCCAGCATCTTGGATGCTGTTTCTAATTCCCCTGCGTTGGCTACCTTGGCAGCATCCTCATCCGAAAGTTTTTCCAACATATCTTGAGCCGTTCGGATGGTCTCACCGTCCTCTAGTGTCACCTCACCAATGGCACCAATTAACTCGGAAACCTGCTGAACCCGAAGATCGCTGATGGCCGTTTCGGCGGCAGCCAGTTGGTCGGCGTTGGACACGGCGGCCTGCACCTCAGCGGAAGCGCTGTCATAGGCGGCGCGGGCGGCAGAAATGGCATCGCCGCTGTCCAATGTCACGGTGCCGATGGCGTTGATCGTCTCCTCCACGACCAGCGCATCATACGCGGTGCGGGCCTCGGCCAGCTCCCCGGCGCCGTCCACCTGGTCCCGGTCCTCCTGGGACAGAGCCGCCAGCGCACTTTCTGCCTCAGTGATTTTGCTCTCACTGTCCAGTGTTACCTCACCAATGGCGGAAATTTGATCATCTACATTCTGGGCAGCGTCACTTTTTCCACAGGCTGATAGTGAAAATACCATCACCATCATCAGTGTCAATGACAACAATCGTTTCATCTCTTTATCCTCCTGTAACCATCATTTTTTATTTGCAGAGCAGCAAGTCGCTCCAGCAAATGCCGTCAAGCATCTTTCTAAAATAACGTCTTCTCCCCCTCCGCGAAGAGTTTATCATTGATTTCCCCCAGAGATGTCTGGTGGACCAGGCCATAACTGATGATAGCATCCCGCCTAGTGCGAGGATATAACAGGGCATATCCTCCTTGTGTCAGCATACGCTGGGTTTCATCCAGAGTAGTACCCAAACCGATACAAATACACAAAAGACGGTCACGCGATGGATTCCTCCGTCCCGCAAATACCTGATGCAGATAGACCTCACTGATGCAGGCCCGTCGAGCAAGTTCTGCTTTGGTCAGTTCCTTTGTTTTATAAAGTTGTACCAGAAGTTCTGCTATCCCCTTCTCAGAAAAGAAGGGCTCATTTGCATGGAGATATGCTTCAAAATTTGGTTTGCTCATCAGTTCGCCAAGCAAATCGTCAGTCGATTTATCGTTCACGATTCCGCTCCCCTTTCCTCAGCATTAGTAAAATCAGGAAAATCTGGGTTGTCCTTTTTGTCCTGGTAGTATATACTTAATTTATAACACTTCTGCACATGAAACAATATGCTGACAGCATAGTATTGAGGTTTTTGGGAAATGTTTTACGACTGGCTGCTCAATGTTCTCCATCAGGAGTACGATTTGGTACATATCATCAAAGAGAGTCCTCGAAGCAGCATCCGTCTGCCCCGTCACCGAAAGACCGGAAAGAGATTCATCCTCCGAAGACTGCATGGTTCCCCGGATGTCTATTGTCAGCTGCTGAAAATCTCCTGTACAAATCTGCCTGACATCTATGAGGTAGCTGCTCAGGACGGCGAAACACTGGTGCTGGAGGAGTATATTGAGGGAGATACCCTGGGACATCTGCTCCAAGGCTCCCTGTTCTCCGTCTGGGAAACCAGGGATATTGTCACTCAGGTTTGTCAGGCCCTCTGGGTCCTCCACTCCATGGGAGCCGTCCACCGGGACATCAAACCTGAAAATATCATCCTTCGGGGGCGGGATGCTGTGCTCATCGACTTTGATGCAGCCCGCATCCACAAGCCAACTTCGGAATCAGATACCCAGGTCCTGGGTACAGTGGGTTTTGCCGCACCAGAGCAGTACGGCATCTCCCAATCTGATCCCCGGGCGGACATCTACTCCCTGGGGGTCCTGATCAATGTGATGCTCACCGGTGAGCATCCGTCCCGTTGTATGGCATCTGGACGGATGGGCCGTATCGTCGAGCGGTGCACCCGTGTCAATCCGGCCAAGCGGTATAAAAATGTTCTGCGTCTGATGGAGGCATTTTGATATGAAAGATCCCAGCACAATTCCAGAGCCGCAAACTCTCTGCCCATTTTGCGGCTCTTCTCTTCCGGACAGAGCAGCTTTCTGCCCTCACTGCGCCCGCAGCATCCGCCCACGGGCGCGGCGGAAAGCACCCCGACCCCTGCGGAAAAAGTTCCTGTATCTCGCATCTCTGCTGGCTGCCGCCGCCATACTGTCGGGGGGCATCTGGCTTTCTACCCGCCCCCAGATCGTGGAGGGGGAGGGCGGCGTCGAGGACGGCTCCTACCAGGTGATCGTGGCGAAATCAGACGGCTACTATAAGCCCACAAAGGAGGTGCTTCACCGCGCCGAAGCGGGGCAGGAGTACCGGTTTCCTATGTGCGTCACATTTTACGACAGTAAGACCGGACAGAATGTAAGCCACGCCATGGGGGAGAAGATCACAAGCGCCACAGTTGCCATTGAACCCCAGCAGGAAAGCGGCCATCCCTGGAAGAATACAGAGCCCGCATACAACGCCGCCCGCCCGGGCTGCGCCCTGACCACCCTGATCGACTTCCGGCTGGAGAGCGGTGACGCCCGCCTGACTTGGACCTTGAAGATGAAAAACGGCGACACCCTTCGGATGCACACCGATCTATTCATCGAGGAAATCCCTACCGCCCACTACTATCCGGATGCCACTCCCATGCACACCATGGAAGAGTTGCAAACTCTGGTTGACCATATCAGCGCCACCGTACCTCATGGCACTGTCATCTATATCCATCTGCCAGCAGTGACCTATGAGGGAGATTTGTTCCTAGACGGCCGCTCGCTCAACCTGTTGGGCAGCCAGGAGGGGCGGACCGTCTTTACCGGCAATACCCAGGTCACTGCCGACAGCGGCTTCATCTGCAACTTTGACAGTCTGGATTTCCTCGGGGACGGCAGCGGTATCGGCCTATCTGCCTCCGCCCGGCTTCACTTGACAAACTGTACAATATCCGGCTGGAAAACCGGCGTGCTGGCCTATGGCCGCACTTGGGTCAACTGCATGAACTGTCGTTTTGAGGATAACCAGGTAGGATTCCACTTCAACGCAACAGATGATGCTGTTTCCCACACCACTTACTCAGACAATGAGTTTATCAACAACGGCACCGCAGTCCTGCTGGAGAGTGTCCCCACCGATGTTTCTCTCAAGTTTCCAGGCAGTGTGTTCTCTGGGAACGGCACCGACATTGACAACCGCTGCGATCAGGACCTGGATATTTCCCAGGCAACTTTCCGTTAACTGTCATTGATACATAGCACTGAAACCTTCCAGGTCAAGAACCATTCATTTTAAATCTTATAGATATCAAACAGGAGCGCTGGTATCATATTTTATGATACCAGCGCTCCTGTTTGACATATCATATATATCCACTCACAATTTAATCCAGCCCGTCCGCAATCGCCCGAAAGAATTCAACATGCTTCAGTTCATAGCTTTCTGCCATAAATTCCGGATCTGCATTGACCTTGACGATGATCACCCGTTTTGTCGGATTCACATAGATGAACTGACCATATACACCGATGGCCATGAACTCACCCTGATTTCCCTCTGGAACCCACCATTGATATCCATAGCCAATTGCGTTGTATCCATCCTGGTTGGACCCGGGTTTTGAATAATCTGCACTGATATCCAGGCTATCTCTCACCCACTCCTTGGACAGGATCTGCTCATCTTGATAGACTCCCTCATTCAAATATAGTCTCGCAAAGCGGGCATAGTCTCGCAAGGAAATACTCAGACCACCGTTTGCCAATTCTGTTCCGCTGCTCAGTGTCCAAAATGCATCATGCTCCGCACCGATCCTCTTCCACAGCTTTTCCTCCATATAGGACCCTAAACCCTGACCAGTTGCATTTTTGATGATCTGTCCCAAAATCTCGGTATTGATACTCAAATACCGCCTGTATGTATATGGGGATTCCTGTACTCCATATTGGGCAATCACCTTCATCGCCGGCTTTCCCAGCAGCGTTCGCAGAGAATACCCGCTCATATCAGTATCCTCATTGAAGTCGATGCCGGACGCCATTTGCAGGCAGGCCTTAATTGGGATACTCTCCAACTCTGTCCCAACAAACTCAGGAATATACTTTCCCAAGGGGTCATCAACGCTCTTGATGTCCCCTTCCGATATCGCAATTCCCATCAATGCAGATACAAAGGATTTTCCCATAGAGTTGGAGGAAAAAACCGTGCTGGTATCCCCGCCGGAAAAGTATTCCTCATAGCAGATGGCATCGTCCTTTATAACCAGCATAGCCAATGTCTTAGTCTGTTCTATAAAGAAATCTGTGGGGTAGAAATTACCTCCAAACCAGAACCCTTCTGCCAACGAGGCGTCATCCGCATTCAAAAATTGAAATGGATCATCACTCTTTTCAATTTTGACGGTTGGCTGTATTTCTGGAGTATGCTGAAAGGTATGCGCCAAATTTTCATCTTTAAAGCTGTTCAGAGAAGTATAGAGCAGGGAGAATTTCTTACCTATGCAGAGCCATACTGCACCGATGATAACTGCAATGCAACCAGTTGCTATCCCGCACCATTTCCAAATTTTCATGGATCCTGCCCCCTTCCACATCAAGTATTATGATCCTGTTCCATCTATGATTTTGATTTTGGATAATTTGAAAAACAGATTTCCAAGGGCATACTTCTGCAAACTCATATAGTCCTCTTTGGAAACCATTCCGCCATGGTTCATAATCTCCATATCGCCGCTGACACCAGAAATAAAAATGTCAGCGGAGCTAAATCCGTTCTTAAGATAGAATTTCCGCCGTGCAATTCGCTGATCCCGATTGTCCGCCATATC
>JAYCWP010000002.1:0-12408 GCA_037257225.1 Lawsonibacter sp. | reverse complement strand
CAACCCCAGTCATTATCATAGAAGATCTTAATTACAGACTTTTCTTCACACACTCCCCTCTCGGCACAAATACGCATACAAAAGGGACCCGCCGCCGGCGGGTCCCTTCATCTTGTTAAAAAGGTTCTCTGTGAGCAAAGCTCCGTGCGTTCTTTCTCAAAAGTGGTTATTCCACTTTGGTACAGCCTCTTTTGTTTCTTGCTTCCAGCAGGCGAGGGCACCACGGTTCATTTAGGCTCCAGCTCCTGCCACAGCGCCCGCAGAGCCTCCAGCTCTGCCAGCGCTCCATAGTCCTCCAGCTCACCAGTCTCCTCCCAGTCTCGTGAGAGGATCTCCTGGGCCAATTCAGAAGCCTTGTCCCTGTCCTTCTGGATCCCAATCCCCAGGGCATAGCATCGCGCCAGGCGGCACAGACTGTTCAGATCTTCCAGTTCCGCTCCCTTCTGGTAGTATTCAAACGCCTGTTTTGGATCCTGTTCCACAGCAATCCCGTTCTCATAGAATCGGCCCAGCCCCCAGCAGGCGGCCGACTCGCCCAGTGCCCAGGCCCGCCGCAAACACTCCAGCGCCTGTTCCATCTCCCCCGCCTGCTCATGATACCACCCCAAGTTGTACCAAGCGTATCGATTGTCCTGCTCCGCCGCCCGCTGGTACCACTCCATGGCTTGTTCCAGATCCCGTGGGACATCCTCACCCTTTGCCAACAGCTCCGCCAGATTGTTCATACTGCCGCTGCTGCCCGCCTCGGCACCACGGCGGTACCACTCTGCTGCCTTGAGACAGTCGCGCGCTACGCCGTGTCCCTTTTCGTAACACCATCCCAAGTGAAACATGGCCCGGCCGCTGCCTGTTTCGGCGCCCCGGCGATACCAGTGGATTGTCTCCTCCCAACTCTGCTCCACACCGCTTCCGGTCTCATAGCACCAAGCCAGATTGCACATAGCCTGTCCATCCCCTGCCTCAGCGCCTTGGCGGTACCATCGGATAGCCTGATCCCAACTCTGCTCCACACCGCTGCCACTCTCATAGCACCAGCCCAGACTACACATAGCACTTCCGTTGCCTGCTTCTGCCCCTTTTTCATAGCATCGGACTGCCAGCTCCGGAGCAGCCTGGGTTCCGATTCCGCGGAGCAGACAATCTGCTAGAAGCAGCAGACCACGGGTAGAACCCGCCTCTGCCGCCTGACGATAGAGCTCCACCGCTCCCTCCGGCTCCTCGTCCATCCACTTGCCGTTCTCCATCAACCAACCCAAACAGCACTTAGCTTCCGGCTCATCCCCATCTGCCGCATGGCGGTACCAGCGTACCGCCAGTTCGGGATCCTGATCCACTCCATCACCAAACTCATAATGTTTGGCCAGCAGGGTCTGGCAGGCCGAGTCTCCCTGCAGGGCCGCCATACGCAGCCACTTTACCGCCTGGGCCGGGTCCCGCTGAGCCATCCCGATCCCCCGGTCACAGCAGCGAGCCAGCAAGCGCTGGGCCCGGGTAGAGCCATACTCCGCAGCCCGGCGGTACAATTCCACCGCTTGGTGCGGATCGGATGTAGTTCCGATGCCTTCCTCGTAACACACTGCCAAATTGCACAGGGCTGGCAGACTTCCCATCTCCACAGCCTGCTGATAGAGCCAGAAGGCCTGTCTTGAATCGGCCTCCACCCCGGTCCCCTGCTCAAAGCACAAGCCCAGGTTGCACGTTCCCCAGCCGCTGCCCAACCGGGCCGCCCGGCGGAAACAGGACACCGCTTGATTCTCCGCCCCGGTCTGCTCCATCCAGAATACCCCTAGCGCACACCAGTCATCTCCGGACATCTTCTCCCGGCTCCCTTCAGTCAGTGCCCCGCCGCACCTTGGGCAGGCATCCGGCATCGACTCCCCCTCGCCCCAGAAGTGGCAGTTTCCCTTGGTACAATGAAAGAGCATACGCTCCTCTCCTCTCTGATCTGTCTGATGCGTAGGGGCTTAGTCCAACCCCTGCTCCAGGATGCGGTATACCGCCTCCATGTCCAAGCTGTCCCGTAAAGCGGCGGCCAGCTTGTCGTACTGTTCCTCACGATAGGCCTGTCCGTCCTCCGGCCCGGCCTCTCCCGTCCAGGCCAGCCCCTTTCGGGCCAGCAGCAGAGAGACGAGCCGGTCCCGGAGCTCCGGTGCATCGAAAAAGCCGTGGAGATAGGTACCCATCACATTCTCTCGGACGGAAAACAGGCCCTCCGATCCGCTGTCCCCCATGTGGATCTCATAGCCCTCCAAGGGGCAGCCCGCCAGGGGAGCAAACAGGCCGGAGCAGGCCGGAAAGGCCGCTCTGCGGCGGGTGCGGGTCTTTTCCCGGGAAAACTGTGTGGAGACAGGCAAAAGACCCAGACCTTCCTGGCAGCCGCCTCCCTCCACTCCGTCCGGGTCGTCCACCCGCTGTCCCAGCATCTGATAGCCGCCGCAGATCCCTGCCACCGGAGTCCCCGCCGCAGCCAGCGCCAGCACTGCCCGGTCCAGCCCGCGCCGCCGCAGCCAGGCCAGATCAGACAGAGTGCTTTTTGTTCCCGGCAGGATCACCAGGTCGGGCTGCCCCAAGTCCTCCGGCCGGTCTGTATAGCGCAGGCCTATCGCCGGATGCCGTCCCAAGGCGTTGAAGTCGGTAAAATTGGAGATGTGGGGCAGGCGGATCACCGCCACGTCCAGGGGGGCCTCCCTCCGGCCGGCAGAGAGCCGTGGAGAAAGACTGTCCTCGTCATCCAGATCCAGTTCCAGCCAAGGGACAACCCCCAGCACCGGGATCTGAGTGAGTTCCTCCAGCATATCCAGGCCAGGCCGCAGCAGAGCCGCATCCCCCCGGAACTTGTTGATAACCGTCCCCTTTACCATAGCCCGCTCATCAGCCTCCAAAAGGGCCATCGTCCCATACAGAGAGGCAAACACCCCGCCCCGGTCGATGTCCCCCGCCAGCAGCACTGGGGCCCTAGCCAGCCGGGCCATCCCCATGTTCACGATGTCGTCCGCCTTCAGGTTAATCTCCGCCGGGCTGCCCGCTCCCTCCAGCACGATAATGTCGTGCTCCTCCGACAAGGAGCGATAGGCCGCCAGGATCTGGGGAATCAACTCCTTTTTGTGGCGGAAGTAGTCGGATGCCCGCATATCGCCCAGCACCTCGCCGTTGACGATGACCTGGCTGCCCATATCGCTGCTGGGCTTGAGCAGAATGGGGTTCATCCGGACGCTAGGCTCCACCCCGGCGGCCTCTGCCTGCATCACCTGGGCCCGGCCCATCTCCAGGCCCTCCCGGGTGACGAAGCTGTTCAGTGCCATATTCTGGCTTTTGAAGGGAGCCACTGAATATCCGTCCTGGCGGAAGATGCGGCACAGCCCTGCTGTCAGCACGCTCTTTCCTGCATTGGACATGGTCCCTTGGATCATAATGGCCTTTGCCGCCATATCAGTTCCTCCTCAGCTGCCGCGCTGCGGCGGCCAGCAATCTTTCGTTCTCCTTCTCTGTCCGGACCCCGATCCGGAACCAGCCAGGCCCCAGCCCGGAATAGTTGGAGCAGTCCCGTACCAGGATATGTTCTCCCTCCAGCAGTCGCCGCCCCAGATCCTCCGGCCCCTGGAACAGGAGGAAATTCCCGTCTCCCGGACACACCCAGAGGCCCAGGGCAGTCAGCCCAGATGCCAGCTGCTCTCGGCCATGGCGGATCGCTTTTAGGCTATCTGCCGGCCAGCGAGGGAATCGCTGTAAAGCAATCTCACCTGCCACCTGTGCCGGAATAGATACTGCCCAGGGAGGCCCAGCTGCCTCCATCTGATCCAGCAGAGTTTTCTCCCCGCACAGAGCATATCCAAGGCGCAAGCCCGCCAGTGCATAACTTTTGGTCAGCGCCCGGAGGAGCATCAGCCCGCCCCCGGACACCTCCTTCGTCAGGCGGCAGGGATCGCCGTCGGTGAGCTCCAGAAAGCACTGGTCCACCGCCAAAAAGGCTCCCACCTCACGGCACCGGGCCAGAACCCGACCCAGCAAAGCCCCATCTATCAGCCGTCCGGTTGGGTTGTTGGGGTCGCACAGGAATACTAGATCCATCCCAGGGACGATAGCAGCCAGCAGGTCCTCTCCTGGCAGGAAACCTGCTCTCTGTTCCAGTTGGTGCTCTCGTATTTGACAGCCCACTCCCTCCAGTGCCCGACGGTACTCAGAAAAAGTAGGTGCAAGCAAAAGTGCTTGTCTTGGCTTGAGCGCCAATACTAAGCGGTAGATCAGATCGGAGGCCCCATTGCCGCACAGGATCTGGCCCTCCTCCACACCGTCCCGGTGGGCAATGGCTCTGCGCAGACCGCGGCAGGCCGGGTCCGGATAACGTGCGCAGTCCAGCACCGCCCGGCGCGCTCCCTCCAGCACAGGCCCAGGAACCCCCATGGGGTTCAAGTTAATGGAACAGTCCAATAGATCGGTGGGACAGCCGTAAGTGTCCCCTCCGTGTTCAAAGCGGGTCATAGCCGCACCGTCCTTCTCTGTGATGTTCCCGCAGGGCGGGACACTGGTCCGCCCGCTGTTTTCCGGAACGAAACCCCTACAAAAATCTCCTGGGGAGCAGGCCCCTCCCCATCACGCCGACAGCAGGATCCCACCGCCCAGCACCATCGCCAAAGTCAGCAGCTCTGTGACATACATCAAACGACAGGCCCGGGCGACATCCGCCTGTTCCACCGGCCGGAGGTTGTCCCCAATGGTGGGCTTGGACACCTTTTTCCCAAAATACCAGGCATCTCCCGCCAGCCGGACCCCCAAGGCCCCGGCGCAGGCCGCTTCTGTGTGGGCAGAGTTGGGGGAACTATGCTTTTTCCGGTCTCGGAAAAACACCCTCAGCGCCCGCCGGCCGGAGCAGCCGGGCAGCAGGGCGGCAGCCAGACACATCAGCAGGCCGGACAGCCGGGCAGGGATCCAGTTAAGCACATCGTCCAGCCGGGCGGCCGCCGTACCAAACCAGCGGTACCGCTCATTCCGGTAGCCAACCATAGAGTCCATGGTGTTCACCGCCTTATAGACCATCCCTAGGGGCAATCCACCTAGAGCCAGAAAAAGCAGCGGGGCAATCACGCCATCGGAGGTGTTCTCCGCCACCGTCTCTACGGCCGCCTTCACCACCCCTGCCTCATCCAACTGCTGGGTATCCCGGCCCACGATGCGTGAGACCGCATCCCGTGCTCCCTCCAGATCCCCCGCCGCCAGAGGGGGGCACACTGCCATACTCTCCTTCTGAAGGGCTCTGGCGGCCAGCAGCTGATAGGTAAACCAGACTTCCACCATCCAAGCAAGTTGAGAGGACATCCCACGCAATCCTTCCAGAAGAAACCAACTGCCTCCGCCAAAAACCACCGGGATCAGGATAGCCAGAAGCGTTCCCGCCAAACGCTCTCCTGCTGGAGTTCTGGGGAGCACACGGCGCAAGACTCCTTCCAGCCAGGCAATAGACCGTCCCATCCACCGTACCGGGTGTGGCATCCAATGTGGATCTCCCAGAAGCCAGTCCAGAACCACCCCGGGCAGGAGAACGGTGGTCAGATGTGCTGTCAAAATCATAACGCCTCCAGCACCCGCAGTTCCATTTGCTCCCGCTGGACCTCTACCCGCCAGCCTCTGCAGTTCTCCGGCTGCCAGTGGTAGATCTCACGCTCCGGGTGGCCAAAGGCAGACATCACCGCCAGCCAGGTTCCTCCGTGGGCCACTACGGCCCCCCTGTCCACTCCGGCGGTCTCCGCCTCCTGAACCACAACCTCTATCCCCCGGCGGCTCCGTTCCAGAAAGCCCTGCATAGTCTCCCCGCCAGGGAAGGCGATGGTCAAGTCACCCCCCATCCAAGCCCGGTATAGGGGATCGTCCTTCAGCTCCTCCCAGGTCTTTTTCTCAAACCGCCCAAAGTCACACTCCCGCAGCTGTGGGACCTGCCGCTGCTCCACTCCTGGGAACAGCAGCTCCGCCGTCTGCCGGCAGCGGAGCATGGGGGACACCCAAAGCCCACCGATCTCCGGCATCTCCTCCCGGCGCTTCCGGGCCAATTCCTCCCCCTCCGGGGCAAGAGGCTGGTCGGTGACACCGATATACTGTCGTTTCAAATTCCCCGGCGTGATGCTGTGCCGGAGCAAAAGCAATTCCATAGCGTTCCCGCTCCTGTCTTTCTCTACTGATGGCGAGGCTTCCAGTTCCTTTTCGGCAGAAACTCCCGCAAGCATTTTTACTTTACACAGATTGCTATTTCAGACGCATAGCTAGTCCGCATTGGATGCGGTAGACGGCCTCTGCCTCTCGTGCCAGGTCACAGCACAAGCGGCCCACCGCCTCCCTCCAATCCCGGTCCCCCCGGTCCATTGGGACCACGCCGCAGCCCACCTCCCGGCAGACCACCACCTCCCGGCCCAGCAGTGCCTCCAGAGGCGGGAGGGGATCTATCTCCTCCAGGCCATACAGCACTGGGCCGTCCTCAGATATCTGCTCGGGAGAAAATCCCAGGACATCCATGACAAAACTCCTCTTTCCGGCCCCACGCCCACCAATCACAAGGATCACAGCACTCCCTCCAAACTCTGGGCCAATACCAGCCCAATTAGACAGGCCAGCTCACATAGTTGTAAAAACCAGCCGGCTAAATCTCCGGTGGTCCCGCCAAACTCCCGCTTTGCCGTCCGGATATAGTACCACAGGGCCAGCAGGGCCGCCCCGCCGATCCACAGGTACCCTGGTTCCAGGGCAGCCAACCCGGCAGCACACAGCAGAGAAATGCACAGGGGCAGCCAGCGGCCCCGGCGACGCTCCCCGGTCACCGCCGCCAGCAGGCCCCCGCCCCGAGCGTTTGGCAAGGTTAGGGCGGCAAAGGCGGACAGCCCCCGGCTGAGCGCCGGGACCAAGAGCAGGACGGCCCACAGCCCCTCATCTGCTCGCTCCGCCTGACACCACAGGCCGAAGGTGAGCAGCAGCAGCAGGCCGCAGCCCTGCACCGCGAAGGCCCCCACATGGGGGTCTGCCATAATTTCCAGCTTCCGCTCCCGGCTCTGGTGGGAGGCCAGAGCGTCGCACACGTCGCAGAAGCCGTCCAGATGGATGCCTCCTGTGATCAGCAAGGGGATGGCAGTCATCCCCGCCGCCCACAGCAGCTGTCCCAGTCCAAGGACTCCCGCCAGACAAGTCCACAGCAGCAGTCCGCCGCCCACCGCCAGTCCTACCAGAGGGAAGGCATACAGCGTATACCGCCGGGCCCCGCTTTCCCAGTCCAGGGGCGGCACAGGGATGCGGGAGTACAGGGCAAATGCCATACCTATGGCCCGCAGAACAGTCATACCTCTCCTCCCTTCCAGCGAACGGGCAGGCCGCACACCAGTTCGATTACCTGGTTCGCCTGAGCGGCCAGATCCTGGTGGAGGCGAGCCATCAGATCCAGATAAACTCCGGTTTCCGTAGGATAGTCCACTCCGTCCCGAAACAGATCTCCGCTGACCACCACCAGATGCTGCACACTCGCCATTAAAACATCCAGCCCCTGCCGGATACGGCGGTACGCCCCCTCCGGGTCGGGGTTCTCCCTTGAAAACAGCTCATTGGCTACCAGGTTTCCAAGATCCTCCAGTAAAACAGCACTCCCTGCCGGCGGATCCCACCCTGCCAGATCTCGGGGGCGCTCCACCGTATAAGAAAAACCCTTCCCAGACCGGAGGATCTGGTGACGACCGATGCGCGCCGCCGCCTCACCTCCCCAGGGTTCCATAGTGGCCAGATAGATCATGGGACCCGTCCGGGGCAGAGCGCAGATTAAATCCTCGGCCCAGCCGCTCTTTCCGCTGGCCGATCCTCCCAACACCAGAGCGGTCACAGTTTCCCCTCCTCTGGACTCCGGCCATCGGAGCGATAGGCTGGGATGCCCAGCCCATCAAAGGTGTGCATCTCTCCATACACCGACAGGGCCATGTCCAGCAAGGGCATAGCCGCCACCGCCCCGGTGCCCTCCCCCAGGCGCAGTCCGGCGTCCAGCACCGGCTCCAGCCCCAGAGCCTCCAGCAGCAGCTGGCCGCAGGGCTCCACCGGACGGTGGCTGGCCAGCAGACTCTTCTCCGCCTGGGGGCACAGCCGCACCGCACACAGGGCTGCGGCACATGAGATGGCCCCATCCAGCAGAACCGGCAGGTTCCGAACAGCACACCCCAGATAAAACCCTGTCATAGCCGCAATATCAAGTCCTCCGACTTTACAGATAATATCCATAGGATCCAATGGGTCCGGTCGATTGACCGCCAGGGCAGCGGCTACCGCACGGCGCTTACGAACCAGACCATCGTCCGATAACCCGGCCCCGCGGCCCACCGTCTCCTCCGGAGAGCGCCCCAGAAGGGCGGCGGCCACCGCCGCTGTGGTTGTGGTATTACCAATGCCCATCTCTCCGGCGGCCAGCAGTTGAATCCCCCGGTCAGCCAGCTCCTCCGCCGTCTCCAGCCCTACCCGCAAAGCAGCCTCACCGGTACGTCGGTCCATGGCGGGGCCCTTCGTCATGTTCCGGGTTCCCCCTTTCATGACCACACGATCCAGCAGACCAGGAACTGCTCCGTGAGCCAGCATTCCCACATCCACCGGAATGACCTCCGCTCCGGCCACCCGGGCCATACGGCAGACAGAGGATTGTCCGGCGGCCATGCTTCGGGCAACTGCCAGGGTAACCTCCTGGCCGGTCTGGGTCACTCCCTCGGCCACCACCCCGTTGTCGGCGCAGAACACCGCCACCACCTTCCGCTCCAAGCACACCTCCGGTGTCCCGGCCGCCCCGGCGATCCGAACCACCATGTCCTCCAGACGGCCCAAGCCGTGGAGGGGCTTGGCGATGGCATCCCAATGCCGCCGGGCCGCCTCCATAGCCGCCCCGTCTGGAGGGGTAATCCTGTCCAGACGTGCCTGGATGAATGTATCTCTCATAGCGTGGTCTCCTTCTGATATTGGATGCAGGCGGCGGCAAAGCGGGCGGCAAAGCGGGGATTGGATGGGAGATAGAGGTGGGGAAATCCAGCAAGCATTTTCCCTTTACAGATTATACAGGGTCTTGGGTCTCCTCCGGTAGGCCGGACGGCCCGGCAGGCATCCCCCGGCTGAGTGCAGGCCCAGCGATGAAACTCATGCCCAGCGATCTCCTCCCCGGGGACCAGATAGGGGTTGTCCCCCTCCGGGCGCAGAGTAAGGTATCCAAAGGGCTGCCGTTCCCGGCTGCGCGTCCCCTCTCCCTCCAGAACGCCCGCCATAGGCCATACCCGCCCCTCCGGGTCCTCCAGACTGCTTTGGAGGTAGAGGAAGCCGCCGCACTCCGCCAGGGCGGGCATCCCTCCCCGGATGGCTTCCCGGACCGCCTGGCGCATGGGGTCGTTCCGGCTGAGTTGCTCCGCCCAAAGCTCCGGATAGCCCCCGCCCAGGTACAGGCCGCAGGTCCCGGCGGGCAGCGCCCGGTCCTCCAGAGGGCTGAACTCCGCCAGATGCAGGCCGTTCTGCCGCAGCAGATCCAGGTTGTCCTCATAATAGAAGCAGAAGGCCCGGTCCCGGGCTACCGCCACCACAGGGCCCGCCGAATCCGGTGGGACGACGGAGGGAGCCGCCGGAAGAGAGGCGGCAGAGCGGGCCAGGGCCAGGACGCCCTCCAGATCCACCGTCTCCTCCAGCTGGCTGGCTAGCTGGTCTACCTTCTCTTCCAGATCCTGGACTTCCCCCGGCGTGAGCAGACCCAGGTGCCTGCTTGCGATGGCGCAGTCAGTCAGCTGTGGCAGCCAGCCCAGCACCGGCAACCCCGTCTCCCTTTGGAGCATGGGGGTAAGCAGTTCCGCCAGTCCCTGGGAGCAGCCATTCAAAAGAATCCCGCCGATCATGCCGGGACTTCGGAATCGGGCCAAACCCTGCACCATAGCCGCCAGAGTGAGGGCCGTCCCTTGTGGGCGCACCACCAGCAGGATGGGCGTCCCAGTGGCCCGGGCCAAATGCCAGCTGCTGGCCCGCTCCGTGCCGCCCACACCATCGTAACAGCCCATGACCCCCTCCAGTACCGCCACGCCGTGGCCACGTCCAGCCGAGGACAGCAGGGCACATACCTGCTCATCCTCACTGAAAAACAGGTCCAGATTCCGGCTGGGCAGACCCAGCACCTCCCGGTGGAACATCGGGTCGATATAATCCGGCCCGCACTTGAAAGCGCAAGGAGCCAGTCCCCTGCGTTGAAAGGCCCTCAACAGGGCGCAGGTCACGGTGGTCTTACCACTGCCGCTGGCCGGAGCGGCCACCAGCAGTCGGGGCAGATCCATCTTCTTCTCCATGGCTGCGCCCTCCTTTCCAAATAAACAAACAACTTATATTATACCGAAGCAGTGGGGAAAATGCAACGTAGGTTGGCAGCCTCACTGTGCCCAGAGGAAAATTTTCCTTGCACCCGACCGCAGTTCCCCGGATTTTGAGGGAGGGTTTTTACTTTGCGGGGTTAGTTCCTTTGCCCGCGGCGGCAAAGGAGGTCGCCCCGCAGGGCGAAATCCTGTGAGGCGCGGCGCGCCGAGTCGTCGCGCCCTACGGGCGTCACGATCTACGGGGAACGGGCAGGCCAGTGTCCCGCTCTTACGGGGTGTCAGGCAAAATACAGCAGAACCGAACAACGGGAGGGGCAAGCCCTTCCCCTACTGGATGGTGGGGAATAACATTCTGCGCCAGCGGGCGGGTGGGCCCCTCCCCTCCAAAAACTCATAGAATGGCGGCAGGTGAAGGTGGACTCCCACCTCCGCCTGCCGCTTGTAGACTGTCACAGAATGATGCAAATGAGGCCGCCGGAGCCCTCGTTGATGATCCGCTGAAGGGTCTCCCTCAGCTTCTCACGGGCATCTTCCGGCATCCGCTTGACCTTGGCATTCAGATCCTCCCCTACCAGTTCATGGAAGGATTTTCCAAAAATGTTGGACTGCCATATCTTAGCTGTATCCCCTTCAAACTCCTGGAGCAGATAGTGGATCATTTCCTCACTCTGCTTCTCGCTGCCCACGATGGGAGACACCTCTGTCTCAATGTCCGCCCGGATCATGTGGATGGAGGGTGCGCTGGCCTTCAAACGCACACCGTACCGTCCGCCCTGACGGACGATTTCCGGCTCCTCCAGCACCAGGGAGTCGATGGAAGGCACCACGATGCCGTATCCGGTCTCCTCCACCTCCTTCAGCGCGTCAGCCACCTTGTCATACTCCGCCTTCACCTGGGCCAGCTGGGTGAGCAAAGCCAACAGATCCCCGTCATCTCCAATCTGGAACCCTGACTGCTGGGACAGCGTATCATAGAATAAAGCTCGGGGCAATTCCAGTACAGCGGCGGCCAGACCAGTGCCAAGGTCGATGTTGGTTACCCGGGCCTGGCTGACCTGCTCGCACTCCCGCATGGCTCCAATGGCCCCTTCCACATCCCGGATCCGGTGGAGCTGCCCCGCTCCCTGCCGGATAGCCCCATACAGAGCGGCTTTGATGGGGTGCTCCTGGGGAAGAGCGTCCACCCAGGGAGGAAGGAACAGGTCCAGTTCTTTCAGGGGAAACTCATAAAGCACCTGCTTGAGCAGGCCGCTGATGTCCTTTTCACCCAACTCCAGGCAGTTGGCCGCAACACAGGCCACCTGGTGCCGCTGGGCGATGTCTGACCGGATGGCCCGGGCCCGCTCAGAGTCGGGGTATGCGGAGTTGAGCACCACCAGGAAAGGCTTGCCCAGCTCCTTCAGCTCGGCAATCACTCGCTCCTCTGCCTCCACATAGTCCTCCCGGGGGATATCCGTGATAGATCCGTCGGTTGTGATCACCATTCCAATGGTCGCGTGCTCAGCAATCACCTTCCGGGTCCCAATCTCTGCAGCCTCGGACATAGGAATCTCCCGATCAAACCAGGGGGTGGTCACCATCCGCTGTTCTTCTCCCTCCAGCTGTCCCACTGCACCGTCAACCATATAGCCCACGCAGTCGATAAGCCGCACCTGGAAGGCTGCGCCGCCATCCATGGAGATAGACACTGCCTCCTCCGGTACGAACTTGGGTTCCGCCGTCATAATGGTGCGACCCGAGCCACTCTGGGGCAGCTCGTCCCGAGCTCGCTCCCGGCGATAGACATTTTCGATATTGGGGATGACCAGGGTCTCCATGAACCGCTTGATAAAGGTGGATTTTCCGGTGCGCACCGGACCCACCACCCCGATGTAGATGTCGCCCTCGGTCCGAAGCGCGATCTCCTCGTAGATTTTGCGATCTTCCACTTGAACTCCTCCTTCGGCCCGCGAGCCGGTCATTTCCCTACACTATATGGGGATAAGCTGTAAGATATGCCGGCTCTCTGCCATCATACAAGTCAGGACCCCCGGCTAAGCCGGGGGCTTGAGTAAGCCCTAGAAGGGCACAA
>JAYCWP010000001.1:0-1556 GCA_037257225.1 Lawsonibacter sp. | reverse complement strand
TCCCAAATTACAGGGCATTCATCTCGTTTTAGACTGCCCCTGTTTCAGCTGCCCCCTTGCGCATTTCCGATGTCGAGCCTGCCCTCATGTCGGGTAACGATTTCCTCACACACCGCCAGACCGATGCCGGAGCCGCGGGCTTTGGAACTGCCCTTGTAGAATTTATATTTCACATGGGGCAGTTCCTCCTCAGGGATACCGGGTCCGTAATCCCGGATGCGGATCACCGCCTCTTCTCCCTCCCGGGCAATGGATACATCGATCCGCTTGCCGGAACCGCCGTGCTTGGCTGCATTGTCCAAAAGATTGCAGAACACCTGACGCAGCCGCTCCGGGTCTCCGCTGATGGACAGCATCTCCTCCGGACAGTCCTGATAGGTCAGTTCAATGCCCTCACGCCGGAAAAACTCCCGATAGGTATACACTGCATCCTCCAGTTCCGCCTTCAGATCCAGCGGCTCTACCGACAGAGTAAAACGGCCATCCTCAATGCGGGAAAACTCTAACAATTCTTCTACCATGTTGGTCAGGCGCCGAGCCTCAGAAACGATGATATCCATTCCCTTCCGTACATCACGTGGGTCTTTCAATTCACCGCCTTGGATGGTCTCCGCCCACCCGGTGATAGCCGTCAGCGGAGTACGAAGCTCGTGGGAGACGGAGGATATAAACTCCGATTGAGTCTTTTCCGACTGCTTGATTTTCAGGGACATATCGTTGATCGTATCGGTCAGTTCTCCCACCTCGTCATCAAATTTTTTCTCAATCTGCACACCATAGCTCCCATCGGCGATGAGCCGGGCAGTCTCTGTTATGCTGGCCAAAGGCTCTACGATCGAGCGGACAAAGTAAAGATTCGAGAAGTAGACCAAGGCTAAGATAGCCGCTCCCAGCAAACAGGCCAGACCCATCGCCAGGAAAAACTGCCAATCGATGGCCACCAAAGAGGTCACATATCGCACCACTGCCACCGTCTGCCCATGGTAGATAATAGGGGCGGAGGCTGCCACCACCCGCTCACCAGTATGGGGATCGGTGCCTTTCCAGGCCACAGCTTCCTGATAGTTCAGCGCACTCTGAATATCCTGTGTCCCCGGCGTTGTACCGGCAGCCAGATCATTGCTAGAGTACTGCACCGCCCCAGTGACATCCAGAAACTGGAGTTCCAATTTTGTCTTATCCTCAAACTTCTGCACTGCATTCTGGGCATTGGTCCAGTATTGACTGCGCGTAAAGGAGGCAAATCCCCCCGCATCGTCCGCCGCCCTCCGTTTCAGGTCGTTCATGGTACTGGAGTAGTAGTAGCTCCACATGGCGGTGGAAAAGGTCCCCAGCGCCAGGGCCAGCACCAGCAGAACCACACCCACGCTATTGATGAGCCAGCGACGACGGATACCCCGGATCTTTACTTTATCGGTCACAACGGCCTTCTTCGCCATTCGAGCACCTCCTCTCCCAAATTACAGGGCATTCATCTCGTTTTAGACTGCCCCTGTTTCAGCTGCCCCACTTATATCCATAACCCCATACTGTATTCACATAAGTCGGCTTTGTGG